>JAFTDF010000001.1 GCA_017454295.1 Bacilli bacterium | reverse complement strand
CTTTGGGTGGGATTCCCCGAATCTTTGGCTTGATTCCAGCGAATTCTTCCAAAGGGGGCGTTTTAAATCAAGGAAGCGGCTCAACATCGAAACTTTTACTAATAGTAAAAGTGGTCATGTCAAAAAATCGGTAAACTCAATAAAACAAGTTTCATTGACATATTTTCTTAGAAGCCTATGATTTGCGCATCGGCAACGAAAGGGAAGAGTAGATCCCACCCTGGCCTAACAGAGAGTCCCCCATCGGCTGGAAGGGGATAGGCAAAGCGAGATCGAACATGGCCCTGGAGCCGCTTAGGCGATAGGTAGTCTAAGCCGGGAGCGCCCGTCAAAGCGCAAGGGTATTTCCGCAAGGCGTACCTGCAAAGGCCCCTTTGGTGACAATGGGGTGAAACAAGGTGGTAACACGGGAACTGCGTCTCGTCCTTGGTCCAAAGCAAGGAGGGACGTTTTATTTTCCCTCCTGCGGAAAGGAGGATTATGCCCGAAATCGAAATCTCCCATTTAAGCAAAGCCTTCGATGGTCGCCCGGTACTCGACGATATTTCCTTATCGGTGGAGAAAGGCGATGTCTTTGGCGTGCTTGGCTTAAGCGGTGCGGGAAAATCCACGTTGGTGCGATGCATCAATGGATTAGAGGTTCCCGATGGCGGGGAAATCTATTATCGAGGTGAGCTCATCGCCTCGGCGAAAAAGCGGGTTCCTTTGGACAAACGCCGCAAAATCGCCATGATTTTCCAGCAATTTAACCTCATGGATCAGCGTTCCGTCTTGGGCAACGTCGAATTGGCCTTGGAAATCGCCAAGGTGAAAGACAAAGCCAAGCGGCGCGAGATTGCCCTCCATTGTTTGAAGACCGTGGGACTTGAGGAGAAAGCCGATGCCTATCCCGCCAGTTTAAGCGGTGGGCAAAAGCAGCGCGTGGCCATCGCCCGTGCCTTGGCTTTGGATCCGGAAGTGATTCTTTCCGACGAAGCCACCAGCGCCCTCGACCCGGAAACCACCGAATCCATTTTGAATTTACTCAAGAAGCTCAACAAGGAACTTGGCATCACCATCATCATGATCTCCCATCAACTGGGGGTCATCGAATCCATCTGCAACAAGGTGGCGATTTTGGATTCCGCCAAATTGGTGGAGACGGGGGAACTTTCCGACGTCTTCCTCTCCCCCAAGACCGAAATCGCCCGTTCCTTGATCTACGCCAACCACGTCCACACTGAACTCAACGAACATCATTTCATCCGTTTCCTCTTCAATGGGAACGCCGATGAACCCTTAATCGCCAATATCGTTCAGGAATGTTCGATCTTGGTCTCTGTCGTCTATGCCTCGACCAAGGTCATCGACGGAAAGGTCTATGGCCAGACCGTCATCAAACGGCCCAAAGAAAAGAAAGACCAGGAGAAGCTCAAGAAGTATCTGACGCTTCATCAGGTCGATTACGAGGAGGTGAAGTCCCTTGGAATGGAATGAATTCTTCCTCGCTTGCGCCGAGACCGTCGGCATGACCCTCATTGCGACCTTCCTCGCCTACTTGGTGGGACTGCCCTTGGGGATCTTGCTCTACCAAACCGGGAAAAAGGGATTGCGGCCCAATCGCCCCTTAAATTTGGTACTGGGGATCTTTGTGAACATCCTCCGCTCCATCCCTTGCCTCATCCTCATCATCGTCTTGATTCCCTTGACCCGTGGGGTATTCGGCAGAGCCACCGGGGCGTGGTATACGATGATCATCCCTCTCTTCTTCGCCTCGTTTGCCTATGTGGCTCGTGTCGTGGAATCTTCGCTCAACGAAGTCGACCAAGGCGTCGTCGAAGCGGCGAAATCCATGGGTGCGACCTCGCCCCAAATCATCTGGAAAGTCTTGATTCGGGAGGCCCGTCCCTCCTTGCTCATGGGACTCTCCCTGACCACCATCTCGATTCTTGGGTATACTGCTTTCGCCTTCGACTTTGGGGGTGGCGGTCTCATCGCCCGGGCTTACTCGATTTATCACAACTACCCCATGAACTACCTAAGCCGTCCGGAAATCTGGGTGATCCTCTTCCTGATCGTGGCCGTGGTTCAAATCATTCAAGAAGTCGGCCTCTTCCTCGCCAAGAAAACCGACAAAAGGAGAATTGCCAAATGAAAACCTTCAAGCTCTTATTCCCGTTATTGTTTGCCGCGACGCTTGCTTCTTGCGGCGGCGCTAACGAAACGACCATCACCGTGGCCGCCTCGGAATTGCCCCATGCCAAGATTTTGAAAGAAGCCATTGCCCCCATTTTGAAAGAAAAGGGCTATGACTTGAAAGTCACGGTCCTTGAATGGACCCAGCAAAATCCGGCCGTGGCTCGGGGCGAATACGACGCCAACTATTTCCAGCATTTGCCTTATTTGGAGACCTATAACAAAGATGCCGGGAAAGAGGGGGAACTCCGCCTTGTGGTCAAAGCCCATTTCGAACGGCTTTGCCTCTATACCTCCGATTTGAAGAAGACCGAGGTGACCGACGGTTCCACCATCGAATTGGTGAATGACCTTTCCAACATCGAGCGGGCCTTGCTCCTATTGGAGGATAACCACATCATCACCAGCATTAAGGATTCTTGCTATGACGCCGCGGGGAACTTCGTCAACTTCGACGTCACCAAACCCACCGAACAAGTGCTTTGGGCCCCTGAATACGAGCATTGCAAATTGACCTGCATCCAAGAAAGCAATCTGGCCATTTCGCTAGGGGATTACGATTTCGGCATCTTGCCCGGCAATGCCGCGTTAACCGGACTTGGCGACGATTATGCCCGCCGGATTGTGGCGGGAGAACGCGTGAGCGAAGAAACGTTGAGCCTAAGGGCCAATGGCGTGGCCGTCCGCCCCGAAAACGTCAACTCGCCCAAGACCAAAGCTTTGGTGGAGGCCTTTGGAAACCCATCCGTGAAGGAGTACATCAGCGATACCTTCGGGGAATCCGTCCTCTATCATTACGAAAAGCTGATCGATTAAGCCCGGGAAGCCCGCCTATGGCGGGTTTTTCTTTTCCGCTTTTCGGTGTAAAGTATGGGCATGAAAAGAACCCGCCTTGCCCTGTTAAGTTTCACGGCCATGCTTTGTCTTTCTTGCGCTAGCGGGGAGTCTTCTTCCTCTTCCAGTTCGGCTTCTTCGGAAGAACCGGTCTATTCATCTCGCAAGGTCGCCATGACGGGCAATGGCACGTTTTCCACCGTCGTGGGTGAAATGGAACAAGAGGTCAAAGGTAGTTTCAAGGATTTCCGGGTGAACCTTTCCATTTCGGAATTCCCCAGCACGTTACTCGATTTATTTACCCCGGCTTGGTATGAAGGGCTTTCGGCTTGTGGCGATCTTTATTTCTCCACCTTAGTGGCCGAAACCAAGATCAATGGCATCGATGCCGTTATCACGATCCCGACGACCACCCTTCCCTATGCCTTATCCAAAGGGGACCTGTATTTGGATTTCACTAGCATCACCCTCCCGGATTTAAGCGCGGTTGGGATCCATGACCCATCCCATAAGAAGATCATCGTCGAGAAGCCTTTCGCCGATGTGAATAAGAATGCCCCGGAATTTGATTTGCCCTTGGAAGATTTGCCATCCATGTTGATGGGCGCGGTCGACGTGGAAAAACTGGATCCCTATTTAGACGTCAAACGCCACGACAAGGAAACCTTCCTCATCCAATATCAAATCTCGACCCCTTCCATCAAAGCGTTGGTGGAACAATTCGGCATGGGCGACCAAATCGACGTCTCCGTGATCGACACCTATCTCCCCGGTCTGGAAGGGAGCACGCTCGACTTATATTACAATCTCCGCAAATCCACCTTCTCGGGCATCGGATTGGATTTGGGCTTCGATTTGAAACTCGCCACCCTCTTCCCCGAGGTGAAACAACTCGCGGATTTGAAACCGATTCATATCCATCTTTCCATCGCTGCCGATCAGCAGATGATCGAATCCGTGCTGATGCCTTCGCTGGAAGGATATGAACCGTTTACTCTTTATGATGAGGCTGCCTAATGGACTTTTCGGGTTGGGAAAAACTTTCGCTTCTAGATTACGATGACAACATCACGACCACGTTATTTATGGCCGGATGTCCGTTCCGTTGCCCTTTTTGCCACAATTCCGATTTAGTGCTTCGCCCGGACAAAGCCCCCAAGATCCCTTGGGAAGAAATCTTGGCTTATTTGCAGAAACGGAAAGGCGTGCTCGACGCGGTTTGCATTTCCGGGGGCGAGCCCACGCTAATGGACGACCTGGAAGAGAAAATCAAAACCATCAAATCCCTTGGCTATTTGGTCAAACTCGATTCCAATGGTTGGCGGCCCGATATTTTGCGACGCCTCATCGAAAACAAGTTGGTGGATTACGTGGCCATGGATATCAAGAATTCCGAGGCCAAATACCATGCCACCTGCGGCACCAAGGTCGATATGGACCAAATCAAGGCTTCCATCGCGCTGCTAAAAGAAAACCAAGTGGACTACGAATTCCGTACCACCTTGGTCAACGAACTCCACAAAGACAGTGACCTCGATGGCATCATCGAATTGGTGCGTGGGGCCAAACGTTATTTCCTGCAGATGTATATCGATTCCGATCATTGCATCATCGGTGGCTTCCATCCCGTGCCCAAAGAAAAAGCCCTCCAATGGAAGGAAATCCTCGCAAAAGTGGTGGATTTCGTCGCATTAAGGGGCTACGAATAAGGTTTAGCCAAGATATTGGAAGGCACTTAATCCGGCAATCGCGCCATCGTTGGTGGCGGTGACGACTTGGCGGATTTTTTTGACCCGGCAATCCCCGCAGGCGAATAAGCCCGGGGTCTTGGTGGCCATGGATTCATCGGTGACGATAAAGCCCTTTTCCAGATCGACCAACTCGGCAAAGCGATCGTTATCGGGGACTTGTCCGATGGCAATGAAGCAGCCGGCGCAGGGGATGGTTTTGCTTTCTTTGGTTTTGGTGTTGATGAATTCGACCGCGGTCAAATCGGGGCTACCCAAGAAACGGTGGGCTTCGAGGTTATGGAAGTATTCGATGTTGGGGAACTCTCCCATCTTCTTTACCAGAATCGGATCGGCGAAGAATTTATCGAAGAGGGTGGCGATGGTTACTTTGGTCGAGGTTTGGGCCAATAGAATCGCATATTGAAGGGCGGTGTTGGCGTCGCCGATGAGCAAGACGTCCTTCCCTTCGAAATAAGCCCCATCGCAGACGGCGCAATAGGAGATGCCGTGGCCGACGAGTTCTTCTTCGCGTTCCAAGCCGAGTTGGCGGTGTTTGCAGCCGGTGGCCAAAATCACGGACCGCGCTTCATAGGTGTTGTAATCGGTGGTTAAGACAAACGTGTCGCCTCGTTTTTCGATTTTTTGGCAATCCTCGGCTTCGAATTCCGCTCCTAAATCCATGATTTGGCTGAAGAGTTGATCGGCGAAGTCGATGCCGGCGATCGATTTGATGGACGGGAAATTCTCTAAGCGTGGGGATTTGGCCGCCTGCCCGCCGAAGGAATCCCGTTCTAAGATCAGCACGGATTTGCCCGAGCGAAGCAGATAGAGCGCCGCGGTCATGCCCGAGGGGCCGCCGCCGACGATGATGGAATCATACATAATCGTTTCTCCTGGGAAAGAATAGGCCCCTTCGGGGGAAGAGGCCTAGGGTCATCGTGACGATGGATTAAGCGGCTTTCTTGTTCGCTTCGATGAAGCCTTTGATGAGGGAGGCGTTCTCGTAGGACTTATAGGAGCCGTTTTCCGGGACGATGAGGGTCGGGGATTGCTTGATGCCGAAGGATTCGGTGAGTTCGCGATTGGCGAGGGCATCGACGTTGTGGTAGTGGATGCCAGCCTTGTCGAGGAGCATCTTGGCCATCTTGCAGTTGGGGCAAGTGGGGGAGGTGAACAGCAAGATCTCATCGATTTGCGGGGCCATGGCCTTGGGGGCTTCGGAGACGGTGCAGGCATCGCCTTCCTTGACTTCGGGGTTTTGGTCCTCTTTGATTTCGTAGGTCTTGCGCATCTTGAATTCCTGGACCTTCCCCGCGTTCCAGTTCTTCACGGGACGATAGTAACCGGTGATACGGGAATAGACTTCCGTTTCCTTACCGCAGTGGGGGCACTTGTATTGTTCCCCGGTGATGTAACCATGATCGGGGCAGACCGAGTAGGTCGGGGACATGGTGTAGTAGGGAAGTTTGTAGTTAGTGGCGATTTTGCGGACGAGCTTCATGCAGGATTCCCAGTTGGGAAGACGCTGACCGAGGAAGGCGTGGAAGACGGTGCCGGAGGTATAAAGGGTCTGGAACTGGTCTTCGACGTCGAGGGCGGCGAAGATGTCATCGGTATAGCCAACGGGGAGGTGGCTGGAGTTGGTGTAGTAGGGGGTTTCGCCAGCCTTGGAAGCGGTGATGATATCGGGGTAACGCTGCTTGTCGTGTTTGGCAAGGCGGAAGGCCGTGGATTCGGCCGGAGTGGCTTCGAGGTTATAGAGGTCACCGTATTGTTCCTGATAGTCGGAGAGGCGTTCCCGCATATGGTTGAGGACTTCGACGGTGAAGTCTTGGGCTTCTTTGTTGGTGAGGTCTTTCCTGATCCAGCGGGCATTGAGGCAGGCTTCGTTCATACCGACCAAACCGATGGTCGAGAAGTGGTTGTTGAAGGAGCCAAGGTAATGCTTGGTGTAGGGGTAGAGACCGGCATCGAGGAGTTTGGAGACGGTTTGACGTTTCACCTTGAGGGAACGGGCGGAGATGTCCATAAGGTGATCCAAACGGGCATAGAAGTCGGCCTTATCGGTGGCAAGGTAGGCGATGCGGGGCATATTGAGGGTGACGACACCGATGGAACCGGTGGATTCGCCCGATCCGAAGAAGCCGCCGGATTTCTTGCGGAGTTCGCGGAGGTCGAGGCGCAGACGGCAGCACATGGAGCGGACGTCAGAGGGCTTCATATCGGAGTTGATGTAGTTGGAGAAGTAGGGGGTGCCGTATTTGGCGGTCATGGTGAAGAGAAGTTGGTTGTTCTCGGTCGGGGACCAATCGAAATCACGGGTGATGGAATAGGTCGGGATCGGGTATTGGAAGCCACGGCCGTTGGCGTCGCCTTCGATCATGGTTTCGATGAAGGCCGTGTTGATCATGGCCCTTTCTTCTTTGCAATCACCATAGGTGAAATCCATTTCCTTACCACCGACTAAGGCCGGGAGGTTAGCCATGTCATCGGGGACGGTCCAGTCCAACGTGATGTTGGTGAAGGGAGATTGGGTGCCCCAACGGGACGGGGTGTTGACCCCATAGATGAAGGATTGGATGCACTGTTTGACTTCCTTATAGGAAAGATGGTCGACGCGGACGAAGGGGGCGAGGTAGGTATCAAAGGAAGAGAAGGCCTGCGCGCCAGCCCATTCGTTTTGCATGATGCCGAGGAAGTTGACCATTTGGTTGCAAAGGGTCATGAGGTGACGGGCGGGGGAAGAGGTAATCTTGCCCACAACACCACCGAGTCCTTCGACGATGAGCTGCTTTAAAGACCAGCCGGCGCAATAACCGGTGAGCATCGAGAGGTCGTGGATGTGGATATCGGCGTTGCGGTGGGCATCGGCGATTTCGCGATCATACACCTCGGAGAGCCAATAGTTGGCGGTGACGGCGCCGGAGTTGGAGAGGATCAAACCACCGACGGAATAGGTGACGGTGGAGTTCTCCTTGACGCGCCAGTCGGCGACGCGAAGGTAGCTATCAACGACGTTTTTGAAGTCGAGGTTGGTGTTCTTGACCTGACGAAGGGCGGCGTGTTTGCTGCGGTAATCCATATAGGATTTGGCAACTTCGACGAAGCCGGCTTGGATCAAGACGATTTCAACGGCGTCTTGGATATCCTCGACACCGATGGTTTCGGCTTTGATTTTGCTATTGAAAGCAGAGGTAACGCGGAGGGACAAAAGCTCAATGACATCCGGGGTCACTTCCTTATGTTCCGCGGTGAAAGCACGTTCGATGGCGCTTTCGATTTTCTTAAGGTCGAATGGGACGAGTGTTCCGTCTCGTTTGGCAACTTGAAGCATGGTTGTGGTCCTTTCCTTTTGATTAAATGCGTGGGTGTGAAAACCGGGTTTTTAAAACAGGAAGCATCTCCTGTTTATCGGTTTTTCACCCTAGATACAAAGCCCTCCCTTGGGGTTTGCGTGGTTAATGTTATGCGAAGGCAGTAAAAAAGCAACGCTCATGCTTACGCATAGGTGGAGAAAACGAAAAATCGCCCCTTGCAAAAAATAAAAAGCCAAAAAGAAAAGACGGCATCGTAAGATTTTTATGGTGGAAAACTACTAATTTTTCCCTTGTTTGAAAATGGGGCAAATCTGTGGAAAAAAGTTTTTTTGTCAGTGTATAGGAAAAGCCGAAAACATCAATGGAATTCGGGAATTCACCACATTTTCTCCACAGTGGTATGTGAATAAGTGGACGTTAAAATGCCCAAAAAGTTAGAAAAAGGGCGTCGAAAAGAAGCCTGAAACCGCTTTGCTTGAAAGTTTCTTTTTCATTTGCTTGTTTATCTTTATATTATTAATTCGAAATTTAGGAGGTCATTGAAAAATGGCAAAACTCACAAAAGAAGAAAAGGCCGCCCAAAAGAGAGCGAGAAAAGCGGCCGGTAAGGGTCTTTGGTCGGAATTCAAAGCCTTTATCAACAAAGGCAACGCCTTCATGCTCGCCGTCGGCGTCGTCATCGGTGGTGCCTTCTCCGCGATCGTCAACGCCTTCGTCAGCATCTTGATGTCGGTTGCGACCTGGGGCGTCCCGGGTGGCTTGAAGGGTCTGGTGACCGTTCTCCCCGCTGCTAACGATGTCCAGGCTGGCTTCAATCCCGCCATCGGCTTAGGTCAGTCCTTCGCCAAAGGCGACTTACAAGTCCTTGCCCAAAAGTTGGCCGAAGCCAACTATGGTGCTGAGATGGTGGAAGCCAATCCCAACCTCATCGAATCCGCGAAAACCACGATTGCCGGTGTCTACACCCTCCATGGCACGACCTACACCTATAACATGTCCGCCATCATCGATTGGGGTGCCTTGATCAACGCCTTCATCTCGTTCATCATCATCGCCGTCGTCCTCTTCATCATCGTCAAACTTGTGTCCGTTGCCGCCGCCAAGAAAGCCGAGATCGATGCTAAGGCTCGCGAAGCTTACTATCAGAAGCATCCGGAAGAACGCCCGGTCGAACCCGAACCCGAAGCACCCAAGCCTACCCAGGAAGAGCTTCTCACCGGCATCCTTGCCGAGCTCAAAAAAGCCAACGAAGGCAAATAACCTTGTTTCTTACAAGCCCCGATCCGATTCGGGGCTTTTTCTTTTAGAAAGCGGTTAGGACTGCTACAATTCCCCCATGCCAAATATCCACGAATTCAAAACCATCGAAAACTTCCGCGACCTCGGCGGCTATCCCTGCCGTTATGGGACCACGGGCCACCATATCATTTATCGTTCCGCCACCCCGGTGTTCGGGAGCAAGGAAGAACTAGATCAAATCGCCGCCTTAGGCATTGCCTCGGTCATCGATTTGCGGGAAGACAAAACCAAAGCCGAATACCCCAATCCCTTCACCGCTTATGGTTTGCCCGTGACTTCTCTTAATGTCAACGGGAATGGACGGATTCCGGTCGACCATGAAGATCAAATCGATTCCTATTTCGAAATGCTCGAAGATCCCGAATCCGCCCGCAAGATTTTCCTTGCCATTCTTAACGCCCCCAAACCCGTCTTGATCCATTGCAACGCAGGCAAAGATCGCACCGGCGTGTTCTCTGCGGTTTTGCTCTTGCTCAATGGCGTTTCCATGGATGCGGTGAACGCCGATTACATGCTTTCCTTTGACTTGCTGCCCCGTATGACCATCGAGGCGAAAAAGAACAATCTTCCTTCGATTCTGATTGAACGCAATCCGAACTATATTCCCGAGTTTTTCGACCGTTTCTTGCAGCGATATGGCACTTTTGCGGATTATTTTGAGACCATCGGTATCAGTGACGATGATTTCAACGGCCTATCAAATATCTTAGGAAAACAAGAATATTCCTGTGGTGCCGTGGTCTTCCACGATGGCAAATTATTGGTGGAGCACATGGCTAAGGGGCATTACTCCTTACCCAAAGGCCACCAAGAAGAAGGGGAGACCGACGAAGAGACCGCCAAACGGGAAATCAAGGAAGAAACCGGGCTGCTGGTCTCCTTGGTTTCGGGCTTTGAGTTTGCCACCAACTTCTCCCCCAAAGAAGGGGCCTTTAAACGGGTCCGTTGGTTTATTGCCGAGACCAGTTTCCGTGATTTGAAAGTTCAAAAAGAGGAGGTCCAAGATGCGTATTGGCTCTCCCCTAACGACGCTTGTATGGTGCTAAGCCATGATTCCGACCGCGAAGTCGTACGTCAGGCTTGCCGTTTCTATTTCATTGATTGATTTGGGCGATGATGTAGTCGACATAAGCGCCCGCGATATTTTTCCCGGTGATCTTTTCGGCTTCTTGGAAGAAGGCGTTGGAATTGACTTCGCAAACCAGTGGGTGGCCATTTTCGTCTTCTAGTAAATCGATGCCGCAATAATCTAGTTCCAACAAGCGGGCCACTTTTTCGCAGAGTTCGATTTGCTCTTGACTTAACGTGGTTGGTTCTCCATGACCCCCCAAAGCGATATTGGAACGGAAATCGTTTTCGTTATGGCGGCGATAGGCGGTAAACACCTTGCCGCCAATCAAAAGGACACGGGTATCGAGGCCGGGTTTAGCGGAAAGATATTCCTGCACCAAATGGCTTTGGCGGGAAACCTTGGCTTCGATTTCCATTAACTGTTGGTGGTCATGGGCTAAGAAAACGCCGCTACCCATGGAACCGAAATTCGTTTTCACAACCAGCGGGAAGCCAAATTCTTCTTCCACCTTATCATAGAAGGGCGTGAGGTCTCCATCCCCATAATTGAGGGGGACCCCGATGGTACGGGGCATGGGGATTCCTTCGTCCAAAAGGGAGAAATACGTGAGCATCTTATCGTCGCATTTACGAATGGATTCCGCGGAATTGAATAGCCGAACTTCCTGAGCCTCAATCGCGGAAAGGACATAAGGATCCTTATCTAAAACCACGATGAAATCATAGGGAAGCAGGGGTTCATTGAGTTCTCCCGTGCGTTCGATGGTATAAAAGATTTCGCTGGTCCGGATGCGATCCATTTCAATGCCACGGGAAGCGAGCTCCTCGCCCATTCTTTGGGCAAAGTGGGCATGGCCGGGGTAGAGGGTAAATCCATTGAGGAGAAAAGCGCCGCATTGATTCATGAGGCCAATTATATCGGTTCCTTAATTTCTTTGATTAAAAAAGAAATGGGAAATCGTTTCCTCGATGTTAAAATAAGGAAACCGAAAGAGGAGGAAACAACCATGGCAGATGCAAAGAAAGTGTACCATGTCGCCAAGCGTGAAGACGGGAAGTGGCAAATCAAGCTCACCGGTGGTGAGAAGGCCATCAAACTCTTCAATACCAAGGTCGAAGCTGAAGAATACGCGAAGAAACTTGGTTCCAACCAAGAAGGTACCGTCTTAATCCACGCTTCCAAAGGCGCGAGCAAAGGCAAAATCACCGGCTCCCAAAAGCACGGTAAGTAATCCCCCATAGAAAAGAAAGATCGCTGGCAGAACCGGCGATCTTTTTCGTTTCTTAATCGTCTACGTAGATTTCTTTATAAACGTTGAAGCGGGCAATCGTTTCGGGGGTGGGGTTCTCGTAATGTTCGCACATGTCGCGAATGACTTGCTCGGGGACCTTTCTTGCGCCAATACGCCTCGCGTTGCGTTCTAAGCATATGGAATAGTCGTGGAGGCGCAGCATGATCAGCTCGAACCAATCAAAGGTGTCCCCCAGTCGATCTAGGTAGAACAAGCGCCGCTTATCGGTGAGATTGGTGGTATCGAAAATCACGGTGACGGATTCATGCTCGGCAACCAAGGTTTTGGCTTTGGCGCACATCTTGTCATAGACGGGCATCATGTTGCCACCTTTGGGGAATTTGTCATAGCCGCCAAGCATCTCGCAGCGGGTATCGTCGGCGGACACCACGACCACGATTTCATCCGGATGGGATTCCCGATATCTCCGGCAGAAAGTGGATTTGCCAATGCCCGCAGGTCCGCAGACCAAAATCAGCTTTTTCATAATTAATCCCGGATCTCCCCGCGGATGCCTTCCATGGCATCGGTGACGCTTTCGAAATAAGGCGCGCTTTTAATGGAACGGAAACGAGGGCCGAGCAATTCCTTATAGCAAAGGGCAAACGCCTCGGTGAGATTGAGGAAGAGCAATTCAGCGAGTCGAAGGGACTCTTGGTCTTTTTTCCGTTCGCTGATGGCGTTGGCCAAATTCTCGCAAGTGACGATGACCAGTTTCCCGTAATGATCTTTCTCCCAAGCCTCCACATCGGGCTCGCTTTCTTTGACGAAACGTAGGTAGTCGCGGACGGGGCTTTTGCCATCGGCGAATAGGTCCGAGGACATATTGACGCGGAGGGCGGTGGCCTCTTCGCTTAGGGCTTTGGTTTGAAGTAGAGAACCGAGGTCGCCAAAGACGGCCGCGGTGATATCGGCACCGGCGTTTTCCTTGGCGAAAAGATTATCGAAAAGAAAGGCGCTGGCCCCCAGGGTAATGCGGGTCGGCACTTCGAATTCCCGTGGATCCAACCTGAGCCAAGAAGACAGGGTGTAATCCAAGCGATCTTTTAATTCTTCGTAGAAGGAAACGGCTTTTTTCACGGGCAAATCATAGCATAGAACGGGTGAGGAGAGGGAAAAAAGTTGGAAAAAGCGAAAAAGAACGCAAAACCGAAACGAAAATCCGCAATTCGAGGTTATTTTGGTTTATTCTTATAGAGTGAAAATCCTCATCTTTTCTGATTTGCACGGTTCCATGCGGGGAATCAAAGCCCTCCGCCAAGCGGTGGCTTTCGAACGCCCGGATTTGATTTACTGCCTTGGGGATATCCTTTATGGGGCTGGTGACCAAGATGCCTGCGCCGCGGCGAAAGCCCTCAAAGATCTCGGCGTTCCGATTCTCGCGGTCCGGGGAAATTGCGATTATGCGGAAGATGAAAACGAACTCGGGTTTCCGCTTCCCCTCGCCAGAAGCATCGAACGGGGGAACCACGAAATCCACCTTTGCCATCGTCCTTTAAACATTGCTTTTCCAGCCGGGGATTTCGTCATGAACGGCCATACTCATTACAAAGCCCTTTATCGCGATAGTGGGGTGGTCTATCTCAATCCCGGCTCGATTGCTTTGCCCCGTGATGGCGTGGCCTCTTATGCGACCATGGATGAGACTTGCATCCGTCTTTGCTCCGCCTCCGAAGGTCGGGAAATCCAGCGACTCGATATTTAGTTTTTCTTTTTTTCTTGAAATATGAATGTGTGTTCATATAATAAAGCCGAAATATGAACGAGCGTTCATTTTTAGGAGGTTCCCCCATGCCTGGTATCCCAAACGATCAAATCATCGATGAAATGGAGTCCTTGTTAAATATCGCCAGTGACTTTACCCGATTAAAAATCATGTATGCCATTTCCGAAGGCGAACGTTCCGTTGGGGATATCGTGGCGGAAGTGGGCGCTTCCCAATCTTTGGTCTCCCACCAATTGAAAGTGCTGCGGAAAGCAAACTTGGTTTCAACCCGAAAAGATGGCACGCGTGTCTATTATTCTTTGGCCGACGATCACGTCATTGCCCTATTAAATGTCGTCTACGAGCACGTCACGGAGGAATAGTCATGACTTGCGATCATTGTGAGGAACAAGAAGAAAGCAAAGCCGAACGAGTCGTTTTGCTCGTTCGGGTTGCCGTCTCATTAACCTTAGCTTTACTAGGTCGCTTTTTATGGAATGAAGCGGCGGTGGGGCTTGGCTGGAATCTTTTCGTGATGGTTCTAGCTTATGCGATTGTCGCTTATGACATTTTTCTAAAGGCCGCAAAGAACCTTTTCCTGCATCATGAGTTTTTCGATGAATGCGTGCTCATGATTTTGGCTTCTGGGGGCGCGTTTGCGTTGCGAGCGTTTGGTCCGGAACATAACGAATTCTTGGAAGCCGTGCTGGTGATTTTGCTTTATCAAGTGGGCGAATTCTTTGAAGACCTCGCTTCCGATCATTCCCATAAGGCCATCTTGGCCGCGATCGATTTGCGGGAAGAAGCCACCATGGTTGAAGTCGAGGGGATGACCCAAAAAAAGAAAGCGGAAGATATTGTCACTGGCGATCTTTGCTTGCTCACCTCTGGGCGAAAAATCCAATGCGATGGCATCATCGTTTCCGGAAGTGGTGAAGTTGACGAGAGTTCCTTAACCGGAGAAAGTTTTCCCGTGTCGAAAAAAGAAGGGGACACGGTGCGCTCGGGCACGTTCCTCCTTTCTGGATCTTTGAAAGTCCAAGCTACGGCGGATTATGAGAATTCCACTGTCTCGAAGTTGATTCATTTGATTGAAGAAGGGGCGGAAGAGAAATCAAAGGCCACGCGCTTCATCACCCGTTTCGCCAAAGTCTACACGCCTATCGTGATGGTCTTGGCGATTGCCTTGGCCGTGATTCCGCCTCTATTTGAAGGCGCTGCAAATGGTGGGGTTTGGGCGAAATGGATTTATGTGGCCCTATCCGCCTTAGTCATTTCCTGCCCCTGTGCCATTGTCATTTCGGTGCCTTTGGCTTACTTCTCTGGGCTCGGCTTGGCTTCGAAAAACGCCATCTTGGTGAAGGGCGCTTCCTACTTGGACCAGGCTTTAGATTTAAGCCACGTCGTCTTTGATAAAACGGGCACGTTAACCACGGGAAAAATCGAAGTGGTGGATGTGATCACTGAGGGCCTTTCGCAAACCGAAATCCTCCGTCTTGCCAGCATCGCCGAGTCCCTTTCAACCCACCCCTTAGGTCGGGCGATTCGCGCCAAATTCCCAGATGCGAAAAGCGCGGGTAAAACGGAAATCGAAGAAGTCTCGGGCGGTGGCATTTTGGCCAATATTGAAGGAAAGAAAGTCGTGCTTGGATCGGCCAAACTCCTTCGCGATCAAGGGGTGGAAAACATCCGAGAAAACGACCGATTTGGCGTCTATATCGCCGTGGATCAAAACTATGCAGGGTTTTTTGAATTGCGCGATTCCACCAAAGAAAAATCCGCATCAACCGTGGCGGAATTGCGGCGTTTTGGCGTGAATTGCACGGTTCTTTCTGGGGATAAGGAAAGCGTCACAAAAGCCTTCTGCGCTTCCCTTGGCGAAGTTGCTTACCAAGCCGAATTGCTGCCGGAGGAAAAGCAGGCTGCTATGCGGAACATCAAAGCCCAGACCCAGAGTGCCGTTGCCTTCTGCGGGGATGGTATCAACGACGCTCCTTCTTTGGCCTATGCCGATTTGGGTGTTGCCATGGGGAAAGGCGGCGCCGACGTGGCGTTAGAGAATGCGGATGTCGTGCTGCTCGATGACGACCCTTATTCTTTGGTCCGTTTCCTCCGCATCGCCCACATGACCAAGAACACGGCCTTGTTTGATATCGTCGTTTCTTTGGTGGTAAAAGCGGGGGTGCTTGGACTCTCTTTAATTGCGGCCCTTACCGGCGCCTTCACGATGCCGTTATGGGCTGCGGTTTTGGCCGATAGCGGATTGGCCGTTTTGATGGTGCTGAATTCCTTGCGTTTATATTTCCGTAAAGTCCGTTAACAATCGATTTTGGAAGGACTATAATCTCCGGCTCGAAAGGAGGAACGTATGAAAAAAGCATCGGAAATCCTTTACCTCGTTGCGCTGATTCTCAACTGCGTGATGTTCGCTCCCATCATCGTTCAAATCATCGTGGGAGCTTCACGTTTGACGATGAATCCGCCCGACCCGACATGGATGATCTTCTCCCTCCATTGCTTGGCCGCCAATATCGTCACCGTCATTGGGGCCGCCTTGGTCCGACAAGGAAAGATCACCAACAAGACCGCGCTCGTCATGGGGATCATCGGGATGCTTGGTTATGGAACCGCCGCACCGCTCGTCGTCGGGGCCATCCTCGCGATGGTGGTGGAAGGTCGGGAAAAGAACCAAAACCAAACCCCTGAGGAATAATCGGCAAAAAGCCGATTTTTCTTTTGCCATTTCCTAAGGAAGGATTATCATTTTCCCTGGTTCATTTTTAGGAGGATTTTATGAAAAAACCAACCTTGTTCCGTCTGATTTGCAGCTGCGTCGCCGCGGCGAGTCTCATTACCGCCTTCATCATGTTCGCATTGTCGTTTATCCACATCGACTTGATTTTGGGCCAAGGGGATATCACCGGCTTCGACCTCGCTTTTGATTTCGACCATGATTTTACCCCCCAGGGCAGCAACGCCGGCACCTTCATCGCCTGGCTCTTGTTGCTTCTTCTTGCCTTAGGCGTTCTCCTTGGCGCCGTGATCGAAATGCTCGTCTATTTCGGCAAATTCAAATCCAGCAAAGCCAAAATCAACTTGAAGCAGGCTTTGATTTCCGAAGGCTGCACCTTGGCCGTCGCCATCACCATCGCCCTTTTGATCTTCTTCACCATCCCCATGGCCGGATACAACGGGCAGATCGTTTCCAAAGTCGGCAGCCTTGGCATCGGCGCCATCCTCTCCGGCGTCTTCGTCTTGGTGGGTACCGTCATCGGCTGCATCGGCAACCTCTACGAATTCTTGGCCAAGAAGTAATTTCCCAACCAATCGGAACCATTTAGCGGGCACGTGCATTCTCTTGCGGGTGCCCGTTTTTGATTTGTTGAAATTTGTGCTTGACTTGCCCGCTAGGTCACGCGTATCATACGCAAGCACGTCAACTCGGCGTGTAGTGCGTAGGAGGGCTTATGACGAAAGCCCGTTACAACTACTGCATGAGATCATTCCATAGGAGGAACTTTCATGAAAAAGAAGATCACCAAAGTCGTCAAAATGGAACTCCCCGGTGGCAACGCCCACCCCGGACCTAAGCTGGCTTCCGCTGGCGTGAACATGGCGAAATTCTGCACCGACTTCAATGCGAAGACCGGCGACAGACGCGACCAAATCGTTCCCGTCATCATTACCGCTTACGAAGACAAGTCCTACGACTTCGTCATCAAGACCACCCCGGTCGCCCCGCTCATCTTGAAGGCCGCCGGTATCACCAAGGGGGCTGGTAACCAAAAGACCCCCGCTGGCCACATCTCCCAAGCGCAGCTCGAAGAGATCGCCAAGTACAAGCTTCCTGACCTCAACACCGAGGACATCGAAGCCGCCAAGAAGATCGTTGCCGGTACCTGCAAGCAAATGGGTATCGTCATCGACAACTAAGGAGGGAATGGACCATGAAAAAGCTCAGCAAAAAGTACCAAGCCGCCTTAGCCAAAATCGAAAAAGGCAAAGTCTACAGCATCGAAGAAGCCGTCAAACTCGTGAAGGAAATCTCCTCCACCAAGTTCGATAGCTCCGTCGACGTCTCCTTCGGTCTCAACGTCAACCCGACCTTGGCCGACCAACTCATCCGTGGCACCATCTCGCTTCCCCATGGCAACGGCAAGACCAAAAAGGTCCTCGTCGTCACCAACACCAAGCTCGACGATGCCAAGGAATCCGGCGCCGAATACTTCGGTGGCAAGGAAATGCTCGACAAGATCGCCCATGAGAACTGGTTCGACTTTGACATCATCGTCGCTACCCCCGACATGATGGGCGAACTCGGCAAAATGGGCCGTCTCCTCGGCCCCAAAGGCTTAATGCCGAACCCCAAGACCGGTACCGTCACCATGGACGTCAAGACCGCCGTCAACGAAATCAAGAAGGGGAAAATCGCCTACCGCGTCGACCGCGATGGTAACCTCAACATGGGCATTGGCCGTGTCTCCTTCTCCGAGGCCGACCTCCTCGACAACCTCACTGCCGTCGTCGATCAGATCGCCAAATCCCGTCCCTCCACCGTCAAGGGCGCCTTCATTGAAAAGGTCACCCTCTCCTCGACGATGGGCCCCGGCGTCGAATTCACCTTCGCCGGTCGCAACTAATTCCACTTCGGTGAATCGCTTCATATACCTAAGATAGCCGGGGGCAAGTGCCTTAATCGAAACACCCTGCTGAGGTAGCAATCACACTCACTAGTTATATGTAAGCTCCACATACACAGAAAGGAGGTACATTCCATGAATCAGCAAGTTCTTCAATCCAAGAAGGATCAGGTCAAGGAAATCATCGATTCCCTCTCCAACGCCGGATCCGTCACGGTGGTCTCCTATCAAGGACTTACCGTCGCCGAGATGCAGGAACTCCGCCGTACCCTCGAGAAAGAGAATGCGTCCCTGACCGTTTACAAAAACACGTTGGTGCGCCGCGCCCTCGAAGAAGGCAACTTCGCCTCGCTTGGCGATTTGCTCAACGGCCCCAACGGATTCGTCTTCTCCAAAGACGTCGCCAAGGGACCCAAGGCCATCTCCAAGTTCGCCCGTTATCACGAAGCCCTCGTGGTCAAGGGTGGCTTAGTCGAAGGCCGTGTCCTCGATGCCGCCGGTATGAAGGAAGTTTCCAAACTCCCCGACAAGAACGGACTCATCGCAATGTTCCTATCGTGCCTCAACGCACCGATCACCAAGTTCGCCGCCACAGTTAAGGCGATCGCGGATAAATCCGCACCTGCAGCCAACTAATAGGAGGATCCAACCATGGCTAAACTCACCAATGAAGAAATCATCGCCTCCCTCAAGGAGATGAGCATTCTCGAACTCAACGAACTCGTCAAAGCCGTCGAAGCCGAATTCGGCGTCACCGCTGCCGTCGCGACCGCCGCTGCCGCCCCGGCCGAAGAAGAAGGACCCGTCGAAAAGGGACCCAGCGAAGTCTCCCTTATCCTCAAGGGTCTTGGCACCGGCTCCAAGGTTGCCATCATCAAAGCCGTCCAGGCCATCACCGGTCTTGGCTTGATGGATGCCAAGAAGCTCGTCGACGCCGTCCCTGCTCCCGTCAAGGAACACATCTCCCCCGTCGAAGCCGAAGAACACAAGAAAGCCCTCGTCGCCGCTGGCGCCGAAGTCGAAATCAAGTAATTCTTCTTCATCCACGAACTTTCAACCCGCCCTGGGGCAACCTAGGGCGGGGTTTCCCGTATTAAAGGAGGGTCGATTCCGTGCCGCAATACTTCGATAACGACGAAACTGTGATTCACGAAAACCGCACCTATTCCTTCACCCTTCTCGGGAAGGGATTCACCCTCGAAAGCGATGCTGGGGTCTTCTCGAAAGATGGCCTTGATGATGGGAGCAGATTGCTGCTTGAAACCATCGTCAAGACCGATCTTGGCACCGAGATCCTCGACTTGGGGTGTGGGATCGGACCGATTGGCCTGGTCTTAGCCTCATTCGACGAAAAGCGCCATGTCACCATGGCCGACGTCTCAAGAAGGTCACTTGAGAAAGCGCGGCAAAACGCCGTTGCCCTCGGTGTCGAAACCCAAGTCTCCATCATCGAAAGCGATATTTACTCAAATATCGAAGCTTCCTTCACAACCATCGTAACCAACCCGCCTATTCGCGCGGGAAAAAAGGTTACATACGCGATGTACGCGGGAGCGATCGACCATCTTAATGAAGGTGGGCGGTTGGTCCTAGTCATCCGAAAGCAGCAGGGGGCCTCCTCCTGCAAGCGGTACCTCGAAACCTTGTTCTCCAAGGTGGAAGTGGTGGCGCAACACAAAGGATATCGCATCCTCATCGCGACAAAATAAGGAGCAACAACATGCCAGCAGAAGACAACTTCATCCCCTTCACCGAATACCTCGACCCCGAAGGCCGTCCTTATCCGGTAGGGGTCAACGGCCGTATCGATTTCTCGAAAATCTCCGGCCGCCTCGACTTGCCTTATCTCGTGGAAATCCAAACCAAGTCCTATCAATGGTTCTTGGAAAAGGGCATCGACGAAGTGCTTCGGGAAGTTTTCCCCATTGCCAACTACGCCAATACCCTCTTCATCGACTATGTGTCTTGCCGTTTGGAACCTCCGAAGTACACTCCCTTGGAGTGCAAGGCCGGTGACTTGAACTATTCAAGCAAGCTCAAAGTCACCCTCCGTCTCCGTTTCAAGAACTCCGGCGAAATCAAAGAAGCCGAAGTCTTCATGGGCGAACTCCCGCTCATGACCGAATCGGGTACGTTCATTTTCAACGGCGCCGAACGCGTCATCGTTTCCCAGATCGTCCGTTCCCCGGGCGCCTACTTCCAAGACACCCTCGATAAATCCGGCGTCCACATCTACAACGGCGAAATCATCCCGACCCGTGGCACCTGGTTACAATTCGAATCCGACACCAAAGGTGTCCTCTTCGTCCGTATCGACCGTCAACGCAAGATGCCGGCCACCGTTTTGTTCAAAGCCCTCGGCTTAGATTCCGAGAAGGAACTCCGTTCCCTCTTCGGTGACACCGAATGGATGGAAGCCACCCTCAAAAAGGATGCCAACATCACTTCGAGCCAACTCGCTTTGACCGACATCTTCACCAAATTGAAACCCGGTGAACCCATCACCCCCGAAGGCATCGTGACCTTCCTCGTCCAGAAATTCTTCGACGACAAGCGTTATGACCTCGGTCGTGCCGGTCGTTTCAAATATGCTCAGAAGCTCGGCTTATACGAACGCCTTCCCGGCCGTGTCTTGGCCGAGAACCTCGTTTCCAGCGACGGCGAAGTCCGCTTCTTCAAGGATCACACCTTGACCAAGGAAGACGTCCAAGCCCTCCGCGACGAGGAATTCTTCGAAAAAGGCGGCCACCAGAAGACCCTCAAGGTCAATGCCAAACTCGATCAAATCGAAGTCGACGGCAAAACCGCGCCCTATCCTTGCAACGTCAATATCGTCAAAGTCTACGCTAACGACAAAATCGGCGAACGCGTGGTCAACATGATCGGCAACGATCTCAATTGCACCCTCTCGCGTGTCACCATCTCCGATATGGTCGCTTGCTTCTCTTACTTCCTTGGCATCATGGAAGGCCTTGGCAACACCGATGATATCGACCATTTGGGCAACCGCCGCGTCCGTTGCGTCGGCGAATTGCTGCAAACCCAGTTCCGCATCGGCCTCACCAAGATGAGCAAGACCGTCCAACAAAAGATGTCCATCTCCGATATGGAGTCGGTCACCCCGCAGTCCCTCATCAACATCCGTCCGTTGACCTCTTCCATCCGCGAGTTCTTCGCTTCCAGCCAGCTTTCGCAATTCATGGACCAGGTCAACCCCCTCGCCGAACTGACCAATAAGCGCCGTATTTCGGCCCTTGGCCCTGGCGGTTTGACCCGCGACCGCGCTTCCATGGAAGTCCGCGACGTCCACTATACCCACTACGGCCGTATCTGCCCGATCGAATCGCCGGAAGGTCAGAACATCGGGTTGATCAACAACCTCTCCACTTACGCCAAAGTCAACGATTACGGCTTCATCATGACGCCGTATCGCCGCGTCTATAACGTCAATGGCAAGGTCTACGTCTCCGAATCCGAGACCGAATACCTCTCCGCCGACGACGAACGCGGCCACTATATCGCCGAAGCCAACATCAAGCTCACCGACCCCATCCCCTTCAAGGACGTCGATCCGTCTTACCAAGGCGATGAGATGGTCCGCGAACTCCTCGATGCCGAAGTCGCCTGCCGTCACGACGATGACAACGTCTTGGTTGCCAAAAACCAAATCGACTATGTCGACGTCTCCCCGAAGCAGGTCGTCTCCATCGCGGCCGCTTGTATTCCCTTCCTCGCCCACGACGACGCCACCCGTGCGTTGATGGGTGCGAACATGCAACGTCAGGCCTTGCCGCTGCTTCGTCCTTCCATCCCCTATGTCGGGACCGGTATGGAAAAGCTCATTGCCAAGGACTCCGGCCTTGCCGTCATCGCCGATAAGGATGGCACCGTCAAATCCATCGACTCTTCCACCATCGTGGTGAAAGAAGGCAAGGAAAACCACACCTATCATCTCCAAAAGTTCGATCGTTCCAACCAAGGCACCTGCATCAACCAAGTGCCCATCGTCCGTCCGGGCGATGCCATCAAAGCCGGCCAGATCATCGCCGATGGTCCCGCCATGCGCAATGGCGAACTCGCCCTCGGTCAGAACATCCTCGTCGCTTACATGACCTGGAACGGTTATAACTACGAAGACGCCGTCATCATGTCCGAACGCATGGTCAAAGACGATGTCTTCACCTCGATCCACATCGAGAAATACGAATGCGAATGCCGCGAAACCAAGCTCGGGGCCGAAGAAATCACCCGTGATATCCCCAACGTTTCCGAAGAAGCCAAGTCCTTCCTCGACGAACGGGGCGTCATCGTTCCCGGTGCCGAAGTCAAAGAAGGCGACATCCTCGTTGGCAAGGTGACCCCGAAGGGTCAAACCGAGCCGACTCCGGAAGAAAAGCTCTTGATGGCGATCTTCGCCGAAAAGACCAAAGAAGGCAAGGATACCTCTCTCCGTGTTCCCCACGGTGGTGCCGGTATCGTCCACGCCGTCAAATTCTTCTCCCGTAAGAAGAAGGATCCCCTTCCCCCTGGCGTCAACGAAGTCATCCGCGTCTATATCGTTCAAAAGCGAAAGATCTCCGAAGGCGACAAGATGTCGGGCCGTCATGGTAACAAAGGCGTCATCTCCAAGATCTTGCCGGTCGAGGATATGCCCTTCCTCGCCGATGGTACCCCCATCGACATCCTCCTCTCCCCGATGGGCGTTCCTTCCCGTATGAACATCGGGCAGATCTTCGAAGTCCACTTAGGGCTCGCCTGCCGCAAACTCAAGATGCGCGTGGCCACCCCGGCCTTCGATGGGGTCTCCAACCAGGAAGTCTACGACTTGATGCAAAAAGCCGGCATCTCCGCCGATGGGAAGACCGTCCTCTATGATGGCCGCACCGGCGAACCCTATGCCGAACGTATCGCCGTCGGCGTCCAATACATGATCAAATTGGTCCACATGGTCGACGATAAGCTCCATGCCCGCGCCACCGGACCTTACTCCCTTGTCACCCAGCAGCCGCTTGGTGGGAAGGCCCAAAACGGTGGTCAACGTTTCGGGGAAATGGAAGTCTGGGCCCTCGAAGCCTATGGCGCCGCCCATATCCTCCAGGAAATGATCACCATCAAATCCGATGACCGCGTCGGCCGCCGCAAGGCTTACGAAGCGATCATCAAGGGCAACCCCATCCCCAAACCCGGGATGCCCGAAGCCTTCAAAGTCTTTACCAAGGAACTCCGTGGCCTTGGCATGGATGTCAAACTCTATGACAAAGACGATAACGTCATTGACATGGATGAGTTGGCCAAGCAATCCCTCATCGAGGAACGCAAGACCAATTCCAACATCCGTTCCGCCATGGCGCCTAAGGAAGAGGAAGCCGATCCGACCGCCACGGTCGAAGTCGCTTCGGAAATGGCGGCCGAAGAAGGCTTATCCGTCATGTCGAAACCCTTAGGGTTCGACGACTAAAAAGGAGGTAAACGAACATGGCTAACAAACCGGAACTCGATTCCCGTGATGAACTTCCCTCCCGCAAGAAGGAAGACCGTCACTTTGACATCAACAACCTTGCCTCCATCCAAGTCGGCTTAGCTTCCCCCGAGACCATCCGTTCTTGGTCCAAGGGCGAAGTCACCCGTGCCGAAACCATCAACTACCGTAGCCAAAAGCCGGAAATGGGAGGTCTCTTCTGCGAAAAGATCTTCGGGCCGGCCAAGGACTACGAATGCCATTGCGGCAAGTATAAAAAGATCCGTTACCAAGGGATCACCTGCGAAAAGTGCGGGGTCGAGGTCATTTCCAAAGAATGGCGTCGCGAACGCATGGGTCACATCGAACTCGTTTCGCCTTGCTCCCACATCTGGTATTTGAAGTCCATCCCCTCCCGGATGGGCCTCATCCTCGACATCTCCCCGAAGGAGCTCGAGGACATCATCTACTTCGCCGCCCATATCTGCCTTGAACCGGGTACCTCCACCGTCCTCAAATACAAGGACTACCTCAACGAGACCCAGGCCCGTGAGAAATTCATCGCCGCCATCCAGGATTTCCAAGATCGAATCGATCCCGAATCCGTCGATGCCAGCCGCGCTCAGGACCTCATCGCCCGTATGGAGAACCCGCAGGAGACCTTCGACTTCTTCTCGACCGCCGCCTTCATCAGCAAATACACCAACGCCGAATTCGGCGAAGGTGCCGCCGCCATCAAGCGCTTGCTCCACGAAGTCGACCTCGATGCCGAATTCGAAGCCATCTCCGCCGAAATCAAGGAAGCCACCGGTCAGAAGCGTTTGAAATTAGCCAAGCGCCTCGAAGCCATCAACGCTTTCCGCGATTCCAACCAGAAGCCCGAATGGATGATCCTCGATGTCGTTCCCGTCATCCCGCCCGATCTCCGTCCGATGCTCCAACTCGATGGTGGCCGTTTCGCCGCCAGCGACCTCAACGATCTCTATCGCCGCGTCATCTCCCGTAACTCCCGTTTGAAACGGCTCATCGACATGAACGCCCCTTACGTCATCTTGATGAACGAAAAGCGTATGTTGCAGGAAGCGGTGGACGCCCTCATCGATAACGGCCGTCGCACCAAAGCCGTCTCCGGTCCTTCCGGACGCGCCTTGAAGTCCCTCTCCTCCGGGTTGAAGGGCAAACAGGGCCGTTTCCGTCAGAACCTCCTTGGCAAACGTGTCGACTATTCCGGTCGTTCCGTCATCGCCGTCGGTCCGGATCTGAAGATGTACCAATGCGGGATTCCCCGGGAAATGGCGGTCCAACTCCTCCGTCCCTTCATCGCCGCGTTGCTGATCCAACGGAAATACGTTTCCGCCCACAAGGCCGCCGATAAGTTCATCGACCGTTATGACCCCGTCGTCTATGACATCGTCGAGGAAATCATCGGTCAGCACCCCGTGCTCCTCAACCGTGCTCCGACCCTCCACCGTCTTTCCATCCAAGCCTTCCAGCCCAAGCTCGTCGATGGCCGTGCCATCCGTTTGCACCCGCTGGTTTGCACTGGCTTCAACGCCGACTTCGATGGTGACCAGATGGCCGTTCACGTCCCCCTTTCCAAAGCCGCGCAGCAAGAAGCCATCAACTTGATGCTTGCTTCCAATAACATCCTCGGTCCGAAGGATGGCAAAGCCATCGTCATTCCGTCGCAGGACATGATCCTTGGCAACTACCACCTCACCACCGAAGAAAGCCGTCAGGATTTCCTCGAACGCGCCAAAGCGCTCCGCCACCTCGAAGAAGTGGAAGAGCAAACCGGCGTCGCCGCCGAGGAACGGGCCGAACTTCTCAAAATGGCCGCTGCCAACGAGCAGTATGCCGCTTGGGAAGGGAAGGTCTTCGCCTCGACCTCCGAAGTCCGTCAGGCTTATGTGAGCCGCGCCCTCTCCCTCCACAGCCGTATCGCCATCCCCGCCAAAGCCATCCATAAGGATGTCGGCACCGGTATGCCCGAAGGCGTGGAAAACAAATATCTCATCACCACCGTCGGGAAGGTCATCTTCAACGAAGTCTTCCCCGATGACTTCCCCTATGTCAATGACGGCACCCCGAAATCCACCTCGGATCTCGACTTCATGCGCGAATGGTTCGTCTCCCCCGCGGAAGTGGCGGAGAAGATCGCTTTCAACGAGAAAGCATATGCCTCGCCGATCGCCCAATACATCGACACCCTTCCCACCAAGAACGCCATCGGCAAGAAGCAACTTGGACCTCTCATCGACATGATCTTCGCCAAATACGGCACCTCGAAGACCTCCGCGGTCCTCGATAAGATCAAAGACCAAGGCTTCCGCTTCTCCATGATCTCCGCGGTGACCGTCGCCATCTCCGACATCAACGACGTCGAAGGCAAGTATGACTTGGTTGCCAAAGGCAACGAAGCCGTCGAAAAGGTCGAGAAATTCTTCAAGCGTGGTTACCTCACCAAAGAGGAACGCCATAAGAAGATTGAGGCCATTTGGACCGGCATCACCAACGAAGTCGCCGAGCTCGTTAAGAAGCAGATGAAGGACAACAAGCGTAACCCCTTGGTTATCATGGCCAACTCGGGTGCTCGTGGCTCCGTCGATAACTTCAAACAGCTCATCGGTATGAAAGGCCTCGTCGCCAACCCGAAAAACGAAACCATCGAACTTCCGATCGTCTCCTCCTACCACGAAGGTATGAAGGTCAGCGAGTTCTTCATCAACACCCACGGTGCCCGTAAGGGTTCCGCCGATACGGCCTTAAAGACCGCCGACTCGGGCTATTTGACCCGTCGTTTGGTCGATGTCTCCCAAGACGTCATCGTCCGTGAGGAAGATTGCCATTGCGACCACGGCTTCAAGGTCCGCGAAATCCGCGATACCAGCCGCGACGCCGTCATCCGCTCCCTCGAGGATCGTCTCATCGGCCGTTTTGCGATGCACGATATCATCGACCCCGAAACCGGCGAAGTCCTCGTCGCGGGGAACACCATGATCGAAGCCGAAGACGCCAAGGCCATCAAAGCCGCCGGCATCAAGGAAGTCGAAATCCGTTCCATCTTCACCTGCCAGACCCGCAACGGCGTCTGCCAGCACTGCTATGGCCGCAACATGGCCACCGGCAAGCTCGTCGAACTCGGCGAAGCCGTCGGTATCATGGCCGCCCAATCCATCGGCGAACCTGGTACCCAGCTCACCATGCGAGTCTTCCACACCGGTGGTATGGCCGGTAGCGATATCACTTCCGGTCTTCCCCGTGTCCAAGAGCTCGTCGAAGCCCGTAACCCGAAGGGTGAGGCCCTCGTCTCCGAAATCGAAGGCGATGTCGTCGCCATCAACCCGCTGGGTGAAAAAGACGAAGTCGTCATCAAGAACGAGCTCGAAGAAAAGGTCTATACCACGCCCTTTGGCTCCCACCTTCGCGTCAAGGTCGGCGATCACATCGAAAACGGTGGCAAGATCACCGAAGGCGCCATCAACCCGAAGAAGCTCCTTGAAGTCTCCGACGTCGAACATCTCGAAGTCTACCTCATCAAGGAAATCCAGAAGGTCTACGCCGCCCAAGGTATCGGCATCTCCGATAAGCACCTTGAAATCATCATCCGTCAGATGCTCCGCAAAGTCGTCATCATCGACGGGGGCGATACCTCGATGCTCCCGGGAACCCGTGTCTCCCTCGATCGCTTCACCAACGAGAACAAGGCCGTCTTGCTTTCTGGCAAGCGTCCCGCGGTGGCCCAGCCCTTAGTCCTTGGTATCACCAAGGCCGCCTTGGAGACCGATTCCTTCCTCTCCGCCGCCTCCTTCCAGGAGACGACCCGTGTCCTTACCGACGCCGCCATCAAGGCCAAGCGCGATAATCTCCATGGCTTGAAGGAAAACGTCATCACCGGCAAGCTCATCCCCGCTGGCACCGGCCTCCTCTCCGAAGAGGAAGAAGCCGCCCGCTTGGAGAACTTCGATGTCCTCTCCTCGATGCGTTTGGTGAAAGCCCAATACATCGAAAAGCACGACCGTGCCGATTTGAAGGACTAATCCTCAAACTTAAAAACCGGAATCCGCCTGGGTTCCGGTTTTTTCTTTGCCGTAGTGGTGGAGGTTAGGCTTTTTCCAGCAGGTCTTCGACGGAGCAACCCAGCACCTTGGAGAGACGATACAAGGTTTCAGCACTGGCTTTGTTGATTTGCTTTTGCCGCTGCTCATACATTTGGATACTACGTAGGCCAATGCCGGCTTCTTTGGCGAGCTCGGCTTGGCTGACGCCTCTACGCGTGCGCAGGCGTTTTAGATTGGTATCAGGGTTCTTTTCCTCGATAAGTTCTTCAATCATGTCATAGGCCTTTGAGATATCGGCCTCATGAAGCGGGTGGTAAAGGCGTTCCAAATCTTCGTA
This sequence comes from Bacilli bacterium, assembly GCA_017454295.1. GTDB lineage: Bacteria > Bacillota_I > Bacilli_A > RFN20 > CAG-826 > Alloenteromonas. The sequence continues at coordinate 7,434 of JAFTDF010000001.1, read as the reverse complement.
GGAAAGCGCGGCAAAGATTTCTTGGAAGCTGCGGTCGGAACGCCACTGATAGTAGGCGACCACCCAGCCGATCCAATGGGCCACGGAACGGCCAAAGCTTTCTTTTTGGGGAAAATCCTTAAGGATGAAACCCGACTCTTTGAGGACTTCAATGGCGATTTCAATGCCGCTTTTACCGGCGACGATGGCGGGATCGCCCTTTTCCCAGCGCTTGGCAACCGAAGAAGCGACGAATCGCTTCGTAAATTCTTCGCCTGGGACGTTTAAAACCTCGACGGCATAATCAAACGCCGCCCCCAAAGTGGATTGGGCTTTACTTCGATAGGTTTCTGGGAATGCGGGGATCGTCATGGCCGATGGCTCCTCGAATGATGTCTTGGATGTATAAACCATCCTCTTCTTTATTTAAGATTTCTTGATAAAGACGGTTGGCTTCGTCGTCTCTTTGTTTTCTGCGAATATAGAATTCGTCTTTGGCGGCATCGGTTGCGTCCACAAAGCGAAGCAAGGAAAACGCATATTCCGATTTCAAAACGATTTGTTCTCCCAGCTTGCCAAGTTTCATCGCCTGGGCAAGTTGCTCGACGGTGATGGAATTGTTCAAAAACGCGGCGGCATAATCGTAATAGGAATCATCGGCCCGATATCCGACGATGAGGTCATAGGCATTGACGTTCAGGCCAAAATGCTCGATTAAGTAGCCTTTTGCCCGTCTCGCCCCCGGCGTATCCAAATCAAAGAGCCGATGCTCCACCAGCACGGCGATCCAATGGAGAATCGTATAGGAAGGGTCGTTGAGGTTTAAAACGTTCAAAGAAGCGGTGTCTAGTTCATATTGGTTGCAATAACCGTCTCTTAAAGAAGAGACCGCCCATTCTTTGGCAAGGGCCTGGCTTTGGGTGCAATAAAACCCTAGACCGAAATCATTGTGTTTCCGTCCCTTTCCGAATTCGGGTTTGGGGATGATCCGGTCGGATCCGTGATAGAGTGTGATGATACCTTCCATGGTGTTTCCTCCCCTTTACTATATCACCCTAGTGATAGTTATGGAACTTTTCTTTAGAATCCAAAATGAAAAGCACACCGGGGAATCCGATGTGCCGATTCATTATTTCTTCGCTTTGGATTTGCTTTCGTGTTTCATTTTGTCTTCGATCTTGGCTTTTTTCTCCTCGGCCGATTCGGCGAGCTGGCGCCGATATTCCCTCATCCCTTCTTCGTCCTCGAGATCTTCCAAAGTGAGTTTCTTCTTTGTTTTCACGCGCTTCTTCTCCACGCGCTCCTCGAGCTTATCGCCCACGACAAACACCGGCGGGGTGTCGGTGCGTTCGCGGACCTCGACTTGCTGGAAGGGCACTTTGATGTCGTGGCGCTTCAATTCGTTGAAGATGGTTTCGGTGCAATCGTAATAGACGTCCCAATAGTCTTCTTTGTCACACCAGCCCCAGGCGAAGAAGTCCAAACTAGAGGCATTCATCGTCTTCAAGCGGCAGAAGGGTTCGGGGTCCAAATAGACCTTGCCGTTGCTTTTGATGGCCGCGACGACGACTTTTTTCACGAGTTCGACATCGGATTCATAGGCCACCGAGACGGTGAAGTTGACGCGCCGCTTCGGATAGGCGCCGAAGTTGGTGACTTGGGAATTGACCATAGTGGAGTTGGGCATCAAAACCTGCTTCCCATCAACGGTTTTCAAACAGGTGAAGAGGAAGTTGATTTCCTCAATGGAGCCTTCCACCGAGCCGACGAGGATATAGTCGCCGGTATGGTATTTCTTGCTGCTGACGAGAATTAAGCCGTTGGCAAGGTTTGCGAGGTTATCGCGTAAGGCCACACCGACCGCGAGCAAGGCGGCGGAGACGGTGGTGGCGAAGCCGGTGATTTCCACGCCCATGAAAGCCAAGAGGAACAAAATCAGCAATAGCCACAGCGCGAAGCGGATCACCCCAGCGATGAAACGGGTCGCCATCGGGTCGACTTGATGGTTACGGAAGACGCGCTTCACGATGACCATGATGATCCAGATGACAATGAAACCGATGATGAGGATAGAAAAGAATTTAACGATATTCCAAATGTTATCGGTAAAGAATTTGACGATCGTATCCCAAATTTGCTGCCATTGATTGACAACGCCTTGTGCGGTTTGGGTAGCTTCATTCGTAGGCATGACCTCATCTTATCACGCGCGACCTTATTAAGCAAAAATATACGAAGCGCCGAGATAGTCTAGTTTCGCACTGCCGAATGCAGGACAACTGCAAGCAAAATAAACTTGTGGTCCTTCCTTGGTAAAATGGATATCGGCTTCGTTGCCCCTGATCTTGAAAGCGGGGGAGGAAAAATCGCACCACAAAGTATTGATGTATTCCACGCGCCGACTCACCGAGGCGTAACGATAATTGCCGATTTGATGGGGAATCGTCTCTCCGTCTTTTTTGATTTCCAACCCAAAACCATAGTACTTTTGGCCTTGGTAAGATGGCTCGTCGGCATGAAGGTGCTTGATGCCGTGGTTTGGGTCCGCATCATAGGCGGCTTTGTCCCAAGCCAAGACTTGGAACGTCAGCATATAGCCCTGCTCATTGGTACCAACGTAGTTTCCAATAGGGATATCGATATCAAAACAGTAGTTTTTGCTAGCGGCGCAGGCGGCATATCCAAATGCAATCGGAGGAATGAACAAGGCGCCAACGACAACGGCCATCAAGAGGATGGCAATAGCCATAAGAGTGTTTCTTTTCCTCGGCATCATTATTGCAAATACACCAGCCCAGAATAATTCAAGCGGAAAAAGTCGAGAGGTGCATAATTGATTTGCGTTTCTGTCTCCGGCCAATTTAGCCTGATATTAAACAGCGTTTCTTGAACAAGACTACCTAGACGATTATATCCTTGATAGGTATGGTAGCCAAAAACGTTGAAGTAGTGGTTTTTTAAATGGCCGCTTCCATTTATTTCCATCGCATTATAGAAAGTTACTGGATATCCGCTGTTTATCCTCGCTTTGGCGATCGAAAGAGCGGTCGACATAAATGAACTCGAATAGCCAAACCCCCCATAGTTATGGGCCATAATTGTGGAGAGGTAGCCGTGACTACTGAGATAAGTATTGAAACTGCTCGTATATTGGCCGGGCCAGGTATACGTTCCGCCAAATAACTCTTCAGTAGGAACAAGGTTAAAAATGTCAGTAGCGAGGTCGATGCGGGAATTTGAGTTTATTGGCATCGACATAAGATTTGTGTAGCCATGGTGAGAAGCAAGTTCAAACATGACGCCGATCATAGCAATCGGTCCGCATCCACCACCATAAGAACTAACACTATTTGATAAAGTCAAGCCCGTTTCCAAATCTGTTTGTGGGAAGTTTGAGGAAGGTATGTTATCAAAACCATAACCTGTTACAGATGTAATGCTGCCAGAATCGATTTCTGACCAACTATAGGAATAAGGATACTTATACTCTAAAAATGAACTAATGGACGAGCTGCCAACAGCATTAACAACAGAGGCAGTGTAATCAGACCAAGCATATTCAGCATAAATATTGGTGTTGGAATAAATATGGTTATTATTGAAATCCCACTCGTTGCCCGACGAATCGGTCCATCGGACAAACTGACAATAGTTTTTGCTTGGATCAGATGGCTTTGTTACCGTGTCCCCATCATAGACATATTGCATTGTAGGACTAGCCATCGTGCCTCCGCCTAGATAAAACCTAACGCGGTGATACCCGATAGGTTCCCGATTATTCAGCTTTTTGATTCTGAAATTTGCGCCGAGACCGTTGATAGGCATTTCTTGCCATGCGGAAAAAGAAACGGCACAACAAATCGCGCCAACAACCATCAAAACTTTTTTCATAAGTCGACCCCCTTTTTCCTTATTATATATCAAAAACCAAGATAAGTTTGCTGATAGAATTTGGTAGTTTTGGAACTGAAACCAAGAATACTTATGAAGAAGCAGTTTTTGTTTGCAAGTATAGTTTACATCTTGATTTGACCAAGCCATAAAAATGAATAAAAAGAAGGGGGCGTATAAGAAAATTATGACACGCACGGTCCTGTGGTAGAAAATGCACCGATTTATCTAGAAGACATCGATATTTTCCGGATTTCGAAAACTTGTGAAAAAAGGTGTTGACACCCCCATTCTCACACGCGTATAGTATCGCTCGGACGTAACTTGGTGGGCGAAAACCCACTTTGTTTACCCCGGTGCTCGATACACCGGGAAGTGTGTAAAAAAAGGAGAACACTTATGCCAACCATTAACCAACTCGTTCGGCAAGGCCGCCAGTCCGCGGTGAAGAAGTCCAAATCGCCTGCCCTCGGCAAGCGGTGGAACTCGCTGAACAAAAAGTCGACCTCCCAGGCTTCCGCCCAAAAGCGCGGCGTCTGCACCCGTGTCGGCACCATGACCCCGAAGAAACCGAACTCGGCCCTTCGGAAATACGCTCGTGTCCGTTTGAGCAACGGTTACGAAGTCACCGCCTACATCGGTGGTGAAGGACACAACCTCCAGGAACACTCCACCGTCATGATCCGTGGCGGCCGTGTCAAAGACCTGCCGGGTGTCCGTTACCACATCATCCGCGGTTGCCTTGACTGCGCCGGCATCGAAAAGCGGCGCCAAGGTCGCTCCCTCTACGGCACCAAGAAGCCGAAAGAGAGCAAATAAAGGAGGAACTGAAACATGCCAAGAAAAGGTGCTGTCGCCAAGCGCGACGTATTACCCGATCCGGTTTATAACTCCAAGCTCATCACCCGCTTGATCAACCGGGTTATGTATGATGGCAAACGCGGGACTGCGCAGACCATCATCTACAAAGCCTTCGCCAAAATCGAAGAAAAGACCGGCAAACCCGCGATGGACGTCTTCGCCACCGCGATCAAAAACATCATGCCGGAAGTCGAACTCAAAGTTCGTCGTATCGGTGCCGCCAACTACCAGGTCCCCGTCGAAGTTTCGCAAGAACGCCGTCAGACCTTAGGCCTCCGTTGGCTCGTCACCTATTCCCGCCTCCGTGGCGAGAAGACCATGGAAGATAAGCTCGCCGGCGAAATCATCGATGCCGCCAACGGGACTGGTGCTTCCATCAAGAAGAAGCAAGATACCCACAAGATGGCCGAAGCCAACAAAGCCTACGCCCATTATCGTTGGTAATAAGGAGAACTCACCATGGCCGATAACGAAATCGATATCAAACAGGCTGAGTCCTTCGACCTTCCCCATACCCGTAACATCGGGATCATGGCCCACATCGACGCCGGTAAGACCACCACGACCGAGCGTATCCTCTATTACACCGGACGTTCCCACAAAATCGGCGAAGTCCACGAGGGTACCGCCACCATGGACTGGATGGCGCAGGAACAAGAACGTGGTATCACCATCACTTCTTCCGCCACCACCTGCTTCTGGAAAGGCAACCGCTTCAACATCATCGACACTCCGGGGCACGTCGACTTCACCGTCGAAGTCGAACGCTCCCTCCGCGTCCTCGATGGTGCCGTGACCGTCCTCGACTCCAAAAATGGCGTCGAGCCCCAGACCGAAACCGTCTGGCGCCAAGCCACGAAGTATAACGTCCCGCGTATCGTCTTCTGCAACAAGATGGACGCCACCGGTGCCGACTTCGATATGTGCGTCGCTTCCTTAGGCGAACGCGTCGCCGCCAATGCCGCCGCCATCCAATACCCGATCGGGAAGGAATCCTACCTGAAGGGTTGCTGCGACATCATCGAACGCAAAGCCTACATCTACAGCAACGACAAATCCGATGCCCCGACCGTCACCGACATCCCCGAAGAGCTCAAGGACAAGTGCGAAGAACTCCGCTCGATCCTCTTGGAAAAGCTCGCCGCCTTCGATGACGATCTCATGATGATGGTCCTCGAAGGGGAAGAACCCTCCGTCGAGATGATCAAAGCCACCATCCGCAAAGCCGTTTTGACCGGCACCTTCTTCCCGGTCCTCTGCGGTTCCGCTTATAAGAACAAGTGCATTCAGCCCTTGCTCGACGCCGTCGTCGATTACCTCCCCTCTCCGCTCGATATCCCGGGTGAAAAGGGTACCCTCAACGGCGAAGAATACGTCTGCGAAGCCACCGACAACAAACCCTTCGTCGGTCTTGCCTTCAAGATTGCCACCGACCCCTTCATCGGTCGTTTGGCCTATGTCCGCGTCTATCAAGGCGTCCTCAAATCCGGTTCTTACGTCTACAACTCCTCCAAGGGAGTCAAGGAACGTATCGCCCGTTTGGTCTTGATGCACGCCAACCACCGTCAGGAAGTCGAAGCGCTCCATGCTGGTGAAATCGGGGCCGTCGTGGGCTTGAAGTCCTCGACCACCGGCGAAACCCTTGCCGATGAAAACACCCCCGTCATCTTGGAATCCCTCACCTTCCCCGAACCCGTTTTGGAAGAAGCGGTGGAACCCAAGACCAAAGCCGACCAGGAAAAGATGACCGCTGCGCTCATCAAGCTGGCCGAAGAAGACCCGACCTTCCGGGTCCGCACCGATGCCGACTCCGGCCAGACCATCATCGCCGGCGTTGGCGAACTCCAGCTCGACATCCTCGTCGATCGTATGCGCCGTGAGTTCAAAGTCGACGTTAACGTCGGCGCTCCCCAAGTCAACTACCGCGAAACCATCCGTAAGACCGCCGAAGCCCAGGGCCGCTATGTCAAGCAGTCCGGTGGCCACGGCCAATATGGTGACGTTTGGATTCGCTTTGAACCTAACCCCGGCAAAGGCTTCGAATTCGTCGATGCCATCGTCGGTGGTACCGTTCCTAAGGAATTCATCAAACCGACCCAGCAAGGTCTCGAAGATGCCCTTACCCGCGGTTTGGTTGCCGGCTATCCAGCAATCGACATCAAAGCCACCCTCTTCGATGGTAGCTACCACGATGTCGACTCTTCGGAAGCCGCCTATAAAGTGGCTGCCTCCTTGGCCCTGAAAGAAGCCGCCAAGAAGTGCGACCCCGTCATCCTCGAACCGATCATGAAAGTCGAAATTACTGTTCCTGAACAGTATTACGGCGACGTTATCGGCGACGTGGCCCGTCGTCGTGGCATCATGACCGGGGAAACCCAACGCGGTAACGCCAAGCAGATCGACTGCGAAATCCCCCTCTCTGAGATGTTCGGTTACGTCACCGACCTCCGTTCGCTCACCCAGGGTCGTGGCAACTTCACGATGCAGTTCGACCACTACGGCGAAACCCCGCGCTTCATCCAGGACGAGATCATCAAGAAATCGTCTATGAGCAACCACTAAATCACAATACTTTGTATTGCGTAAGCGGCCAGAATGCTCTAACATTTAAAAGCCAATTTGCAACACCTATTGGAGGAAAATCACAATGGCAAAAGAAAAGTTCAATCGTGATCGCGTCCACGACAACGTCGGCACCAGCGG
>JAFTDF010000016.1 GCA_017454295.1 Bacilli bacterium | reverse complement strand
GCCGTAAGTATATGGGCACGCATCCCACAGCGGCCCACATTATAGCGGAAACCCTCGATCGAGGCAAACCCGCCCATCAGACTTCCCAAGAAAGGAGATTGTATTCTCGGGTCTGAATGGTACGAATTGAGAATACAAGGTAGATTATGAAAAAGAGCAAACTCTTCCTTCGTTTGGCCGAAATCTTCTCTCTTATCGGCTCCTTCGTTTATCTCCTTTTCGCCGCCTACGCCTTCTCCTTACGCGATCCCTTATATTGGCTCTTCGCCGTCTTGGCCTTGTTTGCCTTATTCGCCGGGTTGGCCCTATCGAGTTTCTTTATCCATCTTCCGTTGCAGGATAAAAACGCCAAGATCCGTTATTGGATTGCCGCGGGCTGCAGCGCCGTCTCGATTCTCCCGATTATCTTTGCCGCGGCTTCCTATCTCAACCACGAAGAAGAGACCGTCGCCCAAACCGAGCAACAACGCATCGATGGTGAAATCGAGGAAGAACCCAAACCCGCCCCCAAAAAGAAGTGGTATAAGCGTCCCGCCTTCATCACCGGCTGCGTCAGTTTGGGCATGGTCCTACTGATGGGGCTTACCGGCTCGATCTTCGAATCCTCGGGCTATGCCGTTTCCGTCACCGATTTCCGCATCGATTATGCGATGACCCAAACCACCAACGTGACGCATAAAATCGTCGATCAGAACGTCTCTTATGCCGTGACTTATTACCTTCCCAAATTCGCTTCGGAACAGGAAAAAGTCGCCACCGTGTTCGTCATCCCCGGCTTCACCCGTACCAAAGCCACGATGAGCCAATATGCCATCGAGCTCTCCAAACGCGGGGCCGCCGTCTTCGTCATCGACCCCGGCTCCCAGGGTGGATCGACCAACTCCGGTTATGATGAATCCGGGACCCAGCTCTCCTACGCCGCCGAGAATAACGGGGCCAACTACCTCGTCGAATACGTCTTCCGCAACGAAAGCGCCTTCCCTTATCTCGACCGCAATCGCTTTGGCGTCATCGGCCATAGCGCCGGTGGTGGCAATGCGGTGGGCGTGGCCGCCGAATTCAACGGGGTCTCTTCGGGTTCAGGTGGATTCCGGATTGCCTCCCTCTATGTTTCCGGCTATATCAAAACCAGCGCCGCAAATAAATACGAATCCCTACGGTGCAACGCCGCCAACGCCTATGCCTATTATGACGAAGGCGCCTATCGTTACCAGACCGACACGACTTCCTTGGAAGTCATCAATTCCCGCTTTATCAACGAAGTCAGCAACGCCAAAGGCGAACCCTATTCCGGGGAAAAGCGGAAAGTGGTCTACGATCAGGGGATGGGGAGCATCTATGATGGTTCCTACCGCATCCTCCACCGCGAAACCACCAACCATTGCTTCGAAATGTATGATGGCACCTCCATCACCAATACCATCTCCTTCTTCCGTGAGACCTTAGGGTTAGCGGCGGTCGTGGGTGATGGTAGTCACACCTGGCTGCTTAAAGAAGGCAGTAACGGCATCGCTATGATTGCCGGTTTCACCTTCATCTGCTGCGTGGCCGCCCTGGCCGTGGAACTCCCCGTCTTGCGTCGCATCAAAGGCAAGAAGATCGTCCCTGCCCATGATGGTGAATACGTCTATGAGGACGAAGTAGCCAATAAGTCCGCAAAACAGCCCTCTTCCATCCCGTCCCGCTTCTCCTTTAGGGGCAAAGCCCTCTTCTGGGGAACGACTGTCTTCTCCTTTGTTCTGGCTTGCTTGGACTATATCCCCTTGGCTTACTTGTCCATGCAATGGTTCCCCGATGCGGCCAATAACGTCTTCACCGGTTTCTTCCCGGCCCGTATGTTCAACGCCGTCTTGCTCTGGGCCGCCGTCAACGGCTTGGTCGGCTTAATCCTCTTCTTCGGGGTGCAGCTATTAGAAAACCTCATCGAAAAGTTCGTCGCTAAGAAGCAAGGCAGAGCGCCCGTTTACGATTGGTCGAAGTTCCGTCCGTTACGGATTGGCTTCGTTGACTTGCTGCTTACCATCGCCTTGGCCCTTGGACTCTTCTTCCTCTATTTCGGACTCGTCCAACTCGATTACGCTATCTTCCATCAAGATTTCCGCTTCACCTTGATCTCCGCGGCCCCGCTAAGTGCCCGTTACCTGGTGGAATGGCTGGAATACTTCCCGATCATCTTCATCTTCTATATCTCCAACTCCATCAAGGTGAATTGCTCCATCGGCATGGAAGGATGGAAAGAATGGAAGGTCCACCTCGTGGGTGCCTTGTCGAACTCCTTGGCCCTCGTCTTCATCCTCATCATCAACTATGTCGCCTTCTTCAAAACCGGCACCGTCTTCTATGACTACATGGGTGCCGAGAAAGCCGAGATGTGGCTATATGTGAACATGGTCTTCGCCTTGGTTCCCATGATGGCCCTCCTCCCCATCCTCAACCGGTTGTTCTATAAGTGGACTAATCGTGTCTACCTCGGGGCCTTGGTGACCTGCATGATCTTCGTCTTCATGTCCCTTGCCGCCTCCATTAATTTCATGCCCTTATAAGGAGTCCCCATCATGGATATTGGAAAAGAATCTTTACAAAAACACGCCCAATGGAAAGGCAAATACGAGACCAAGGTCCGCGTACCCGTCTCTTCTAGAGAAGATCTCATGCTTGCCTATACCCCTGGGGTAGCCGCGGCTTGCCTTGCCATTAAGGAAGACGTGGACAAAAGCTACGAACTCACCCGGCGCTGGAACACCGTCCCCGTCATCACCGATGGCACGGCGGTCCTTGGTCTAGGCGATATCGGTCCGGAAGCGGGCATGCCCGTCATGGAAGGGAAATGCGCCCTATTCAAAGCCTATGGCGACGTCGATGCCTTCCCCATCTGCATCCGTTCCAAAGATACCGAGGAAATCATCCAAACCATCAAACTCATCGCCGGGAGCTTTGGGGGGATTAACCTCGAGGATATCTCCGCGCCGCGCTGCTTCGAAATCGAAACCCGTTTGAAGCAAGAACTCGATATCCCCGTCTTCCACGATGACCAACATGGCACGGCGATCGTCGTGGCCGCCGCCCTCCATAACGCCCTCAAACTGGTCCATAAGAAGATTGAGGACATCCGCGTCGTCATCAATGGCGCGGGTGCCGCCGGCATCGCCATTGCCCGCTATTTGCTTCGCTTTGGCGTGGTACACCTCATCTCTTGCGATCGTTATGGCATCTTGGTGGAAGGAGGCGAGAATATGACCGCCGCCCAAGCCGAACTTGCCAAAATCACCAACCGTGAGCATCTTAAGGGCACCTTGGCCGATGCCTTGAAAGGGGCTGATGTCTTCATCGGCGTCTCCGTCGGTGGGGTCGTTTCCAAGGAAATGGTCGCCTCCATGGCGGAACGTCCGATCCTCTTCCCCTGCGCCAACCCGATCCCGGAAATCACGCCGGAAGAAGCCAAAGCAGGCGGGGCCTATATCGTGGGCACCGGGTCGAGCCAATACCCCAACCAAATCAATAACGTGCTGGTATTCCCCGGTCTTTTCCGCGGCGCCCTCGATGTTCGGGCCAGCGACATCAACGTCGAGATGATGATGGCAGCCTCCCTTGGGATTGCCGATTGCGTCTCCCCCGAGGAGCTCTCCGTCGATCATATCCTCCCCTTCGCCTATGACGAGCACGCCCACCAAACCGTGGCCAAAGCGGTGGCGGAGGCGGCCCGCAAAACCGGCGTCGCCAAACTCAAATAACCATGGCGGATATCTTACATCGGGTGCCCCTTGCGCGGATTTCGGCTACGGATTTCCTAGCATACATCGAGATCCAGGCCCATAGCAAAAACAAATACGAATATGACGAGGAATGCCATACCCTCGTTCTCGACCGCACCTTATTCACGGCCACCCATTATCCCCATAATTATGGCTTTATCCCCCGGACCTGGGGGCTAGACGATGACCCGTTAGACGTCATGGTCATCGCCAGCGAGCCCGCCCTTCCCGCCTCCTTGGTGCGGTGTAAACCCATCGGCGTGCTCGATATGGTGGACTCGGGTGCGTCCGACGCCAAAATCATCGCCATCTGTTTAAGCGATCCCTTCTATGCGGATTACCAAGACATCCGTGAACTGCCCGAGCATATCTTCGAGGAGATTTCCCATTTCTTCACCGTGTATAAGCAGCTTGAGCATGGCAAGGAGACGGAGACCCGTGGTATCTTCGGCCATGAAGAAGCCATCGCCATTATCGAGGAAGCCAAACGCCGCTACGCCGAACGCTTCCCTGACAAAGTGTAGAGAAATGCCACAAATCCGTGGCATTTTCTTTTCTTCAAGGTGAATGGTCTGGTCAAATGAAGTGGTGCCCGAAACGCTCTTTAAGTGGGGCATTGAAGATTGCATATCATCTTACCTTGATTTGCCTTCCTCTTTTGCGCGTACATAAAGAGAAAGAATTCGAAATCAAAAAAATTTCAGCAGGTGTGGCAAGTTTGTGACAAGGGGTGTGCTAAGATATGGCCACAAGGAAAGGAAAACCGCCATGAAAAACAAAAAAGAAAACCCCAACCTCAAATCCGAAGAATTAAACGAAGAAGAACTCGCCACCATCTCTGGCGGCGGAGACCCTGGCCATCGCAGAATCGAACCCCGGCTTCCGAACGAAGAACCCAAGGGCAAAGGCCCCGGAAAAATGCCTGCCTAAAAGGTAGCAAAAACCCATCCAACGCGGATGGGTTTTCTTGTATTGAATGGGGATTTAAAGGTTTTTTGCATCCTCGGTATAGGGAAGAAGGGAGATTTCGAGGTTGGCGTTTTTGATGCGGATTTCGTCGATGAATTCCTTCTCTTCCTTCGGGTTTTTCAGCTTCACCTTGTAAGAGAGGCGGAACATCGAGCCCATATTGACGGTTTTGGTCTCCACCAGTTCGGCGTTTTTGGTGAAGTGGGCGAAGGTGTCGTCGAAGATCCCGCTGTAATCGAGGGATTCGGGGACGGTCACCTTCAGAAGCTTTTCGCTTTCTAAGGCGGCATGGTTGAAGATGGGAAGATAGGTAAGTCCGACATAGATCAGGGCCAGGGCGATGAGTCCGATGGCCCCATAGGCGAGATAGCCCATACCGAAGGCGATGCCGCTGGCCATGGTGATGAGAATGGCGGCGATTTCATCGGCGGTGCCTTGGGCGGAACGGAAGCGGACCAAGGCGAAGGCCCCGCCCACGGCGATGCCAGCGCCGATGTTGCCGTTAACGAAGCAGATGACGGTGCCGATGGTCACCGGTAAGATGGCGTTGACCAAGAAGAAACGCTTATGGGCCCTTACCTTAAAGGACATGATGAAGGAGAAGAGGATCCCACCGAGAAGGGCGATCCCAGCCATCATGAAGTAGGTGGCGGGGGTTACGCCGGTTGAAGGGAAGACGCTTTCGAAGAAGTTTTCCATGGTTGATGTTTCCTTTCCGGAGACGATAGCTCCGCGGTTTTCTTATAGGCTTCCCCGTATTTGGAGAAGGAAGCTTTGTAGATATGCCCCTCATCGAGGAGATGGGCGAGCCAGAGGGGGCAGCTGTCCTGGATTTTGATTTCGAGGATCGCATATCCTTCTGGTAAGAGCGGTTTCCCCTCCGTCCCATAGGTGAGATCGAGGTGATCTTGGCGGTAACGGGGGTTGTAATCGATGGTGAGGCGGAGATCACCTTCGTTTTGCTTATAAGCGGTGCGGTCATAGATGATCATCATCGAAGGGACCAAGGTGCCGTAGAAATTGCGGAAGTAACCGATTTCTTTGGCGATTTGGCCGTTGGCGGGCACATCTCCTTCATAAGCGAAGAAACGATTCACGTCTTCGATATTGGTGGAGGAGCGCCGCTTATAGACGATGCCTTTGGCTTTGCGCTTGAGCTCGAGGTAGACTGGGGAATCGGGATGGGCCACCCCATAGGAGCGAAGCCGGATCTTCTCTTTGAAGGCGGGCTTTTCGATGGAAGCGCGAACCAATCGATAATCGGGGGTGTCGTAATATAAGGAGAGGATGGAGGTTAAGCCATATTCATCAATGTGCATATGTTCCTCTAGTCGCGGCAAGAAAAACGCCAGCTGTTCCGGAGAGAGGATGTATTTGATTTCCGTCCGGTTCATCGTCAGAATCGCCATGGGCATTTCCTCCTTTCGAGAACCAGTATGGACGATGAAGTTAAAAGGAACTTAAATTAGAGTTCGACTTTGAGATGAAAGATTCCCTTTTCTCCCCAGGCGAAGATCCTGCCCTTATGGGCAGAAACGATCTCTTTGGCCATGGATAAGCCAATGCCCGAGCCTTCCACGCCGGAAGCACGGGCTTCGGGGGAACGATAAAACCGTTCAAATACCATTTCCAAAGGCCCTTCTTGTAGGCCTTCGGCGTCATTGGTGGCGAGGAAGACCACATGGTCGCCTTCTTTTTGTAGGGAGATTTCAGCTTTGCTTTGGCCATATTTCACGGCGTTTTCGATGACGGTGGAGAATAACATCCGAATGGAGGCCTCTTCCCCTTTATAGACCAGGTCGGAAGCAATGTGGGCTTCATAGGAAAGACCTTTGGCTTCGGCTTTCTTACGGAAACCTTCCGCGATTTCGGAGCAGGCAAAGGAAAGATCGAATTTGGCGAATTCGTGGGTCTCGACTTCGTCGATTTTGGCTAGGGCGTTGAGATTGCGCACGAGCGAATTCATGGCTTTGACTTGTTTGCCGATGGCTTTGGTTTGTTCGGTTTCGCCCGTGACCATCTCTTGGATCTCGTTATTGGCGGAGATGATGGATAAGGGGGTTTTCAATTCATGGGAGGCATCGGAAACGAACCGTTTCTGACGGCGGAACGCCTCTTCGGTGGGGCGGACTAAGATTTTCGAGATGGGCAGTAGCAATAAGAAGGTGGCCAAAATGCCGACGCCTCCTCCAATTAAGGAAGCGTTTAGGACGTTAAACGAAGGACTTAATTCACGGGAGGCATCGATAAAGGTGACGTAAGTCGCCCCGTCTTTTTGATAATTCCGGAACCGGTAATAGGTGCGGTACCAACCCACCTCACCTTTGGTTGCGGCTTCTTTGGCCCAGGTCAAAGCCTCGGTATCGGAGACCAAATCCAAAGAACGGGTCACCAAAGTGGGGGTGCCATCGACACGCACGGTGAAATAGCGCATCGACTTTTGCATATCGGGGGAATCGGGGCGATCGGGACGGATGGGATTTCCTCCTTCTCCGGGGTTATTGGGGATGAATTCGCCACCCCGCTGGGCCAGTTCGGCGGTGATGGAATCCGAGGAAGAAGCCACGAGCGAAAAATTGGCGATGTTGATGCCCACGAGGATGATGGCGAGTAATCCGGATACGGAAAGCAGGGCAAAGAGGACGAATTTGCGGCGTAATTTGGCGATCATTGGCTTTCCTCCAAGCGATATCCTTGGCCGCGGACGGCTTTGATAATGGCCTTGGCGCGAACTTGTTCCATCTTCCGTCTTAAGGAAGTGATATAGGCCCAAACGACGTTGATTTCGGCTTCCGAATCATAATCCCACACGCTTTCCATGAGACGTTCGGTGGAAAGCAAGGTGTCGTGGTGATGCATCAAAGTCTCCATGAGTAGGTATTCTTTATTGGTGAGGTGGACTTTGCCTTCGCCCACTAGTTCAAAGGTTTCGTGATCGAGGGTGAGATTGGCGAAATGGTAGGCGTCGGCCACTTTCTCTTTTCTTCTTAATAAGGCGCGGATGCGGGCGAGGAGCTCTTTGACTTCAAAGGGTTTGGTGAGGTAATCGTCGGCTCCGGTATCCAAAGCCAAGACCTTATCGTCGATTTCGGCCCGCGCGGTGAGCATGAGGATGGGGATATTGCTGCCGGAGGCCCGTAATTCCTTGACGACCTGGAAACCGTCTTTGCGGGGCATCATAATGTCGCAAATCAAAAGATCGTAATCGTCTTCTTGGAGGCGCGTCAACGCCATCACCCCGTCGAAAGCGGGAACGCAATCGTATTTGGCGATGGTCAGCACCGAGACGATGGCGGAGACCAATTCGCGGTTATCTTCGGCTAAGAGAATCTTCATGGTAGTCCAATTGTAACCTTTCTAACTTGAAAAATACTTAAAAACATCGCAACGGCTTCATTTGCATTTTCGAAAGATTATGGTGAATTGACCGAATCTTTTCGTCAACGATAAAAATCAATTCGGTAAAAACCCAAACTTTATGCGGAATTGCCTCTACCCATTTTTCAGAAAAGGGTTATCATTATGGCCAGAGGTAAAAAATATGAAAATGTTCGACCTAAAAGGGGCGCTTCTTTCTTTGAATACCCCCAACATCGTCTCTCTTTTGAATTCGATTGAATTCTATAAGGGAAAAACCGCCGGTGTGGCGAAAGCCAAAAAAGCGGACCGTCTCGCCGAAATCGCCCGCTTCTCCGAAGTGATGTCCTCCAATGAAATCGGCAATGTCTACATCCAAGAGGAACGCGAAAAGGCCTTGCTTAGCCGCGCCTCCGCGCCCCAGACCTTGCAGGAACATATGGTCTTAGGCTATCTCAACGCCCTCGACCTCATCGGCGAAGTCTACAAATTCCAAACCCTCGATCGTTCGTTCATCACCACCCTCCATTATTACATCTATAAGGACTATAACCCCGAATTCGGCGGGAAGTTCAAGGATAGTCAGAACTACATCCAGGAAGCCATGCCCGATGGCAGCTTCCGCACGATCTTCGTTTCCGCACCCCCGGAAGAAGTCGTCCCCTTATTGGATAACCTTTTATATCAATTCAACGAATGCGCCAAAGACGAGGAATGCAATAAACTCGTCCTCATCGCCGCGACGATGCTCGACTTCATGTGCATCCATCCTTATAACCACGGCAATGGCCGCGTCTCCCGTTTGTTGCTGCATTTCTTGCTGAAGAAGTTTGGCTATGACGTGGACGATTATTTTGCCATTCCTTATTTGATGAAGCAGCATCTTGGCGAATATATCGACGCCTTCGAAGCTTCAAGCGACGGCTGGAATGAATCCGAGAACAACTACGAGGCCTTCGTCTCCTTCGTCTTGAAACGGATCCTCGAAGCCTACCGCAAACTCGACTATATCCTCGAAATCAACGCGCTTGAGGATAGCTGCGAAGAGAAAGTCCTCCGCGTCATCAACGATTCGGCGACCCCCATCGGCAAGACGATGGTCCTCCGCATTCTCTATGCGATTAGCAAATCCACCATTGAGAAGGCCCTTGCCAAATTGCTCCGCGAAGGGCGGATCCAAATCATCACCAAAGGGCGTTACAGCAAATATTTCCGCGTCTAAGTGAGGTAAGCGAACATGGAACATTATGATGCAAGCCACATCCGCAATGTGGCGATTCTAGGCCACCAGGGCTCAGGGAAGACCACTTTGGTCGAATCGATGGCCTTTGTCAGCAAACTCATCCCCGAAAAAGGATCCGTCGATAAGAAGAACACCCTCTCCGACTACACCCTCTCCGAACAAAAGCGGGGCGGCTCGGTCCAAGCAGCGGTCGTCCCCGTTTATAAAGACGGTCACAAGATCAACGTCATCGACCTCCCGGGGAATGACGACTTCATTTCCGAAGTCCTCGGCATCACCGGGGTCATCAAAGGCGCCATCTTGGTCATCGATGCCTCCGTCGGTATCCAAGTCGTGACCATGAAGCATTGGAAACAGCTCCGCCGCAAAGGTGTCCCTACCTTTATCTTCGTCAATAAGATGGATAAGGAAGGCGTCGATTTCGATGCCCTCATGGACGATATCCGCGAACGCTTCGGCACCAACGTCATCTCCTTCTGCTATCCCTTGGGGCATGAGGATTCCTTCGATGGCTTTGCCAACGCGGTCGACTTAAAAGCCCACGTCTATAACGGCAAAGAATGCGTTGAGGCCGAAATCTATCCCGACAAACGGGCCCGTGTCCTCGAACTCCATAACACCATCGTCGAAGAGGTGGCCAAAGTCGATGACGAGCTTCTTGAGAAGTTCTTCGCCGGCGAGGAATTCACTCAGGAAGAGATCCGCTCCTCCTTGAAGCGCAGCGTCATCTCGGGCGAACTAACCCCGGTCATCGTTGGCTCGGCCGAAAAGAACATCGGTGTGCAAACCTTATTGCAGATGATGATCGACTATTTGCCCAACCCCGCCGACTTAAAGCCTTTAGAAGCCACTGACGAAAACGGGAAAGAGATCATCCGCAAAACCAGCGACGAAGAGCCCTTCTCCGCCTATGTCTTTAAAACCTTGGTCGATCCCTATGCCGGGACCATCCATATCGCCAAGGTTTGCTCTGGTATCCTCCACCCTGGCGACGACGTTTATGTCCGTGGCAATACGCAGCGCGTCTCTTCGATGTTCGTCATGACGGGCAAAAAGCTCGATCCCATCGACGAAGTCCGGGCTGGCGATATCTGCGCCTTCACCAAGCTTGATGATGTCCGCTGCGGCGATACCCTCTCCGCCCCGAAGAACCCCGCAATCTTCAAACCCGTGAAATATCCGACCGCGGTCATCTTCAAAGCGTTGATCACCGATAAGAATTCCGAAGGGAAATTGGTGCAGGCCCTTGCCAAAATCCAGATGGAAGACCCCTGCGTCCAAGTCCAACGCAACAACGAAACCAAGCAATTGCTGCTCGGTGGCGTCTCCGAATCCCATTTGGACTTCGTCTTGGATAAGATCCGCAGCATCTACAAAATCGAAGTCTTCACCGAACGGATGAAGATCGTTTACCGCGAATCCATCAAAGGCACCGCGGAAGGCGATGGTTCCTATAAGAAGCAATCCGGCGGTTCCGGGTTCTATGGCGTGGTCAAGATGCGCTTCGAGCCGGCCGAAGAAAATACCTTCGAAACCGATGTCTTTGGCGGCGCCGTCCCGAAGAATTACTTCCCCGCCGTCGAAAAAGGCTTCTATGAAGCGCTGGAAAAAGGCTTATTGGCCGGCTTCCCGGTCATCGGCGTCAAAGGCGTCCTCACCGATGGGAAGTATCACCCCGTCGACTCCAACGAACTCGCTTTCAAGATGGCCGCAATCCTTGCCTTTAAGGATGCCTATCCCAAGTGCAAGCCGATCATCCTTGAGCCGATCCTTCGATTAAAGGTCAACGTCGAATCCAAATATACCGGTTCCGTCCTCTCCGATTTGAATACCCGTCGGGCACGGATCCAAAACATCGAGGAAAAAGACTTCGGGAACCAAGAAATCGAAGTCCTCATCCCCGAAGCCGAAGTCATCGACTATACGACCCAGCTCAAATCTATCACCCAATCTTCCGGCTTCTTCAACCGCGAATTCTACAAATACGAAGAAGTGCCCGAATATCTCAAAGAACGCGTCATTCGCGACAACGCGGTCGAATAAACCTATTACGAATTGCCCCGTTTCCCTCCAAACGGGGTTTTCGTTTGCCTTTTAAGTTCGTTTTAACTTCGCATCGGATAGTAGTGGCAGGAGGAATCCAACCATGAAGAAAACCTTAGCTTCTCTCTTACTACTCTCGGCGACCGCTTTACTCGCCTCTTGCGCTTTTGCTAACAACTCATCCAGTAGCGCGAGCAGTGGGGCTGCTAGCCAAGCCGATACCGTAACCACAAGCAATGGCGTCTCGACTTCCACGAACGTGACCACCAGCGCTTCCAATACGACCGTTTCCTCGGCCACTCAGACCTCGATTTCCGTGCCTACCATCTCCGTGGAGGATACCGGGAATGCGGATGGCCTCAGCATCGTCACCGAAGATGGGGATTACGCCATTTCCGGATCGACGGTGACCATCTCCAGCGCCGGAACCTATACCTTATCGGGCGAACTCAACGGCATGATTTACGTCGATGCCGGCGATGAGGACGAAGTGACGCTGGAATTATCGGGCCTTACAGTTGTAAATGCCAATAACTCGCCCATCTTCATCAATAACGCTTCCGAAGTCAAAATCAAAGCCGTCAAAAACACGGAAAACTATATTTCGGACCAAAGGTCCGTCAAAACCACCGAAGCGGCCTCACAAGGGGAAGGCGCCATCTATTCGGTCTGCGATTTGAAGCTCACCGGGACCGGCTCCTTGGTGGTCCTTGGCTCCTATAACAATGGGATCCACGGAAAGGACGATGTGGAGATCAAAAACCAGACCTTGACGGTGTCTGCGCCCAACCATGCGGTGCGGGGAAACGACTCCATCACCATCGAAGAAGGCGGTACCTTCTATTTCTACGGCCAAGGCGGGGATGGACTCCATACCGAGAACACCGGTTTGACCAGCAAGAACAAGCAGCAAGGTTCCATTACCATCACCGGCGGGACGGTCAACCTCTATTCCGCGGGAGATGGCATCGATGCCGCCTATGATGCAATCATCGCCAAGGGCACCGATAGCAATGGGGCCGAAACCAGCCCGACGGTCAATATCTATACCAATAAGATGTGGGACGACTATAGCGGGGCGGTCTTCTCCTTAAGCGAAACCGTTACCGCGACCGAAACCATTTCCTATATCGGACGGGGCGGAACGGCTCCGGGTACCGGCGGTAATGGCGGTGGTGGACCTTGGGGTGGGACCACCATCGGCGGATCCACCAATTCCAACAAAGCTGCCGATTCCGCCAAAGGCATCAAAGCCGGCAACCAAATCCAAATTTCCGCGGGGAGTCTCAGTATCGCTTCCTATGACGATGGCCTCCATGCCGATTACGGGAATACGCTGGAAAGCGGTGGCACCGGCGTGGGCGATATCCTCATCCAGGGTGGCACCTTGGCCATCACGGCGACCGATGATGGGATTCATGCCGATCGCAGCCTCAAAATCAGCGACGGGAATCTCAACATCAGCGCTTACGAAGGCTTAGAAGGCAACCAAATCGTTGTCAGCGGTGGAACCTCCTATGTCTATGGGACCGACGATGGCATCAATGCCACCTCGGGAAGCCTCTCGGAAACCAAGTTCGAGATCAGCGGCGGGTATCTCTTCACCGAAGTCAGCAGCAATGGCGATACCGATGGCCTCGATAGCAATGGCAACATCTATATCAAAGGCGGCACCATGATCGCCTGCGGCCCCAATTCCCAGATGGCGGCGGCCCTCGATTATGAAGGTCGGGCCTCGGTGACCGGGGGATCGCTCATCCTCATCGGCGCCTACGAATCCGCGCCGAGTACCTCGGGCGTGACCGCCTCCCGTCTCTCCGCTTCCTATAGCGCAGGCAGTGCCTATAAGCTCACCTTCTCTAACGGAACCGTGACGACCGGAACGATGAAATATAGCCACTCCGGAACCACCTATGCCTATTCCGCCCTCGGCAGCTTGTCCTCCGTCGCCAAAAACTAGGTCGATTCAAAGAGCCCCTATTCCGAACGGTACCCCAAATCCTGGACAACCAGGAGGAGGGGTATTTTTCGTGCTTTTTGAAAGGGCTTTCATTTTGGGCTTTCTTCCGCACTTTTAAGCGCGTAAACTAGTTATTAGTTTCAGAGGTGAACATATGAACGAACAAGCTTCTCAGCCCTTGAAGCTGAATGTCAAACGGACCATGGTCATTGGTTTCGCTTTTTTTGGCATTTTGCTTCTTTGGCAAGTTTACGACTCTTGGTGCCCAACCTTCCTTACGGAACTCTTCCGCGGCGCCTTCTATCCCGACTATGCGTCCATGGCCCCCACTGCCCAAGACGGAGCGACCCGCCACGTTCAATATTTGGTCGGTATCATGATGGCGTTAGATAACCTCGCCGCGTTGATCTTACTGCCGATTTTCGGGAAGCTCTCCGACAAAACCCACACCAAAATGGGCAAGCGCATGCCGTATATCTTAGTTGGCACGTTCGTCTGCGCCGTCGCCTTCCCCTTTATCCCCGTTTTATTCCACTTTGGGAATTTGGCCGGCACCATCGCCTTGATGGCCATCGTCGTCATCTTCGCGATGATGTATCGTAACCCCGCCGTCGCTTTGATGCCGGATGTTACGCCGAAGCCCTTGCGCAGCAAAGCCAACGGTATCATCAACATCATGGGCTACCTCGGTGGCGCCGCGGCGACCGTCGTCGGCATCCCCTTTGCCCTTTCCAAATACTTGGGCTCGGCCGTCGATGCCCAAGGCAACCCCATCCATGATCCGGTTTGGTTCAACAACATCTGGACCATCGAAATCCCCTTCCTCGTCGGCAGCGTCCTCATGGTGATTTCCGCGATCTTCCTCTTCATCAAGATCAAGGAAAACAAAGTCGCCGAAGAAGTCGCCGAAGATATGAAGCGGGGCGAAAAAGAAGCCGAAACCGCCGAAGAAGTCAAAGAAGAAGGCCCGATGTCCAAAGGCAACCTTCGCATGCTTTGGTTCATCCTCATCGCCGAATTTTTCTGGTTCATGGCGGATAATGGCATCGCCACCTTCATGACCAACTATGCCATCTATTATTTGAAGACCTCCTCCGCCTCCTCGATGATCAACACCATCGTCGGTGGGGTCGGCTCGGTCATCGGCTTTGCCGTCGGCGGCATCATCGCCTCGAAGATCGGCCGTAAATGGACCGTCGTCTCCGGCTTGGTCTTAACCCTCGTCTCTTATGTCTTGTGGGCGGTATTAACTTTCTCCACCTCCATCGCAGGCAGTGGTGCCTTCCCCTTCTGGATTTACATCATCTGGTTCGTCAAAGGCTTTGGGATGTCGCTTGTCCACGTCAACTCCTTCCCCATGGTCGTCGAACTTTGCCCCAACTCCAAAATCGGGGCCTTCACCGGCTACTACTATGCCGCTTCGATGGCTGCCCAAACCATCACCCCGATCGCCCTTGGCTCGTTGATGCTGCTTCCTTCCTTCGGTTGGCAGTTCCTCCCCGTTTACGCCCTCGTCTGCGTGGGGATCTCCTTAGTCGTCGCCTTGCTTCTTAAGAACGTCAAAGTCGGCCGTCTTGGCACGAAAAAAGGCTTAGCCGCCTTCGATCAGGACGATTGATCCATGCCTGCCATCCTCACCCACTATAACCTCGCCCTGGAAACCCCGCTCGGGACCGGGGCTTTTGCCGATGTGGTGCGCGTTGGCACCCAAGGTCCAGATGTCTTTATGGCCTATGGCACCGTGCCGTGGCGGAAAAAGAAAGACAAAGCCACCATCAATCCCGTGGGCGCCGCCCTCCACCATGTACCGGTGGAAGAAAGCTATGGGAAGATGATCGCCTACGCCAATGCCCATCCCGAAAAGGAAATGCTTTACGCCTATATCGAGTCGGCCTTGATGCATTATGCCTTAGACCGCTTGGCCCATCCCTATATCTTTTATCGCTCCGGTTTCGACGAAAACGGGGAACTCCATGGCTTCTACAAATGGTCCCATGGCGCTTTTGAGGCGATTTTGGATAAGGAATTAAGCCAACGAAAAGGCACTTATCAACGGCCTTATAAATGCTTATTGGCCCAAGAGCAACGCATCCGCGAAATCTCCAAAATGTGGGCCGCGTGCACTTCTTTTGGCTTGCAAGAAGATAGCTTCTATGAGGCTTGGAAAGACTATATCGCGGCGATGAAACTCATCTATTCGCCCACCGGCATCAAGAAGAAATTCATTGGGCTTGTGCTAGGCAAAACCAGCGCCGCCTATGCCCAATCCATGCCCCGTTCCTTAAAGAAATATGCGGCGATGGATATCCAAAACCTCACCCATGCCCCCTGGAAAGATCCCGCCACGGGGGAAGAACATCATGAATCCATCGACGATCTATTCGAACTGGCCAAAAAGGACATGGGGGAACTTCATACCATTTTAGAAGAAGCCAAACTAGGAAAAGACGTCACGAGCGCCTTAAAAAAGTGGGGGCGGAGCCTCGATCACGACGGCACCCCCTATGATGGCAAAAAGCGCTATCAGGACGTCTGCTTCCCCAAAATCATGTGAATTTCTTCTCCTGTTTTCAGGAGAGACTATACAAGTGTCTTCGACTTCCTTAAAATAAGGAAGATTTTATGGCACGCAAAGAAACGATCGACAAAGTCACGGCCATCTTCTGGCGAGAGGAATCCGTTTTGGTGATCCGCGATTCCAGCGGTCTATTTTCCTTACCCCAAGTCACCGGGGCCAAACCGGAGAAACTACTCGAAGCTTTCCTTCCCTTAACCGAAATCATGCCTTTGATCGAAGAAAAGGATCCCGTTTTCGTTTACGAAGAAGAGGAACGCTTCTACCGTCATCATCCTTTCGTCGCCTCTTTGCCGTTAAATTTCAACGAGACCGAGAATCGCGTCTTGCTTTCCTACGATGATTTTGAGAAGGCCAATCTCGATCCTGCCAGCCGGGTCCTCCTTGGCCATTATTTCTATTTCCTGCCCATCGCGATGAAACGGCCGCGGGAAATCCCCCTGGAAGAGGAAGAGCAAGACAAGGCCGAGAAGATGCTGGATTTGCTAACTCAGCAAAAGAAAGCACTGCCCAAAGAAGAATTGGCCGCTTTTAAAGCCTTGATCGAAGCGCCTTCTTCGCCCACCCGTATCCGGAAGGCATTCCGTTACCTCGGGGAGCGTTACCATCTCCATTTAGGAGGCCGGTTATGAAGTTCTTCCGCAAAGGCTATTTGCCCAAACTCATCATCGGCTTAATCCTTGGGATTCAGCTGATTGCCATCATCGTCGGCATCATCGTCTTGACCGATTTCTTTGCCACCAGCGGGCCCTATGTCGCCTTTGCCATGGTCGGGGTGATCTTTTTCTTAGATATCATCGTCGCCGTGACCATCATCAATAACGACACCCCGGATGTCTACAAGATCACCTGGATCTTCGTCGTCTTTGTTTTGCCCGCGGCCGGTCTTTTGCTGTATATCTTCCTCGCCAATAAGCAAACCAGCCGGAAGAATCGGCGGATGCTCCAACGTTATTCCCGTCCCTTACTTAGAGTACCCGCTTCCGACGTCGACCAGGCGAAACTGGCCCAATATAGCGAATCGGCGATCGGGATTTCCGCCTATATCCAAAAAGCCAGCGGTGGGGGCGCCCATAGCCAAACGTCTTTGAAATTCTATCCGCTCGTCGACGATGCCTTCCCCACCATTTTGGAGGAAATGAAGAAGGCCAAGCATTATATCTTCCTCGAATTCTTCATCGTTTCCCCCGGCAAGATGTGGGATTCCATGCTGGAAATCCTCGAGCAAAAAGCCGCCGAAGGGGTGGATGTCCGCTTCATCTATGATGATGTGGGTTCTTTGGCCACCGCGGAGCATCATTACGATGAGACCTTGAAGTCCAAAGGCATCAAAACCCTGTGCTTCAATCCGCTTCGTCCCTTCTTGGATATCCGACTCAATAACCGTGATCACCGCAAAATCCTCGTCATCGACGGCCATACCTGCTTTTCCGGCGGGTTCAACTTGGCCGATGAATACATCAACGAAGAAGTGCGTTTTGGCCATTGGAAGGACAATGCCATCATGCTTAAGGGCAAAGCCGTCACCAATTTCACGATGATGTTCCTCGCCAACTGGACGATCTACTACGACCGCGATGCCCAAATCGATAAATCCTATTACGATTCCTCCACCTTCATCGATGAAATCGGGGGCTATCCCGAAAGCGATGGCTTTATCCAGCCCTATGGGGACCTTCCCTTCGATAAGGAAGCCGTGGGGGAGACCGTCTACCTTTCCTTGTTGCAACGGGCCAATCATTACGTCTATATGACCACCCCCTATCTCATCATCGATAAAGAGATGGAAAACGCGATGTGCAAAGCCGCCCTCCGCGGCGTCGATGTCCGCCTCATCATGCCCCATATCCCCGATAAGAACGCCATCTTCCATTTAAGCCGTTCCTTCTATGGAAAATTGCTGAAAGCCGGGGTGAAGGTCTACGAATACACGCCGGGCTTCGTCCATGAGAAGATGTTCATCTGCGACGATATCATGGCCACCTGCGGCACGATCAACCTCGACTACCGTTCCCTTTTCCTCCATTTGGAATGCGGGACATTCATGGCGGGCAACTCCGCGATCGCCGACATGAAGACGGATTACCTCGACACCATTTCTTTGTCCCACCAAGTGCAACTCGATGAATGGAATCGGTGGCGCAACAAGAATTACTATTACTGGCAATTCTTGCGCATTTTAGGACCTTTCCTATAAGGAGCAGCGATGAACCCCTTCAAGAAAGCCTATTGCCGCATCTACCAAAAGGTCTTCTATCTGGCCTCGTTCTTTTTGCCGTTCCAAGCCAAACCGGTCTACGAGGGGGACAAAGGCATCGCCAAAATGGTGGAACGCCTTTCCTTGCGCCATTTCCGCCGCCCGATGGTCGTCATCGATCCCGTGGTGGAACAAACCGGACTCTCCGCCCCCATCCTCGAAGCCTTGGTCAAAGCCAAGATGAAGGTGGCTTCCTATAATCAGGTCACGCCCAATCCGACCTTAGACGGTGCTTTAGAGCTCGCCTATGAATACGAAAAGAAATGCTGCGACTGCCTTATCGCCATCGGCGGGGGCTCAACCATCGATTTGGCCAAGGCCGCCGGCATCGCCATCGTCTATCCCAAGAAACCCCTAGCCAAATTCAAAGGGGTGCTCAAAGTCCATCGCCGCATCCCCTATTTCGTGGCGATTCCCTCTACCGCAGGCACGGGCTCGGAAGCGACGCTTGCCGCGGTGGTGGTCGACGCGAAAACCAAAGACAAATTCCAAATCGACGATCCCAAACTCATACCCGATATGGTGCTGATGTATCCGCATCTGCTGAGCCAATTGCCGCCCAAGGTGGTGGCGGCCACCGGCATGGATGCCCTCACCCATGCCGTGGAAGCCTATATCGGCCATAGCAACGTCTTTTCCACGCGTCGCGATGCCCTGAAGGCCGTGACGATGATCCACGCCTCGCTTCTAGATTTCTATGCTCGTCCTAGCGATGAGAATAAGGCAAGGGAAATGCTATTCGCCTCTTACTATGCGGGGCGCGCCTTCACCCGTGCCTACGTGGGCTATGTCCACGCCCTCGCCCATGGCTTAGGCGGACTCTATAACGTCCCCCATGGCTATGCCAATGCGGTGCTTTTGCCCATCGTCTTAAAGGCCTATGGCAAGAAAGCCTGGCGTAAATTGGCCCACCTCGCCGATGCCATCGCCTTAACGCCAAGCGATTATAACGACCAAGAAAAAGCCGCCTCCTTTATCGCCCATATCGAAAAAATGAATGCCGCGATGGGCTTGCCTCGCCAATTCGATCACCTCATCCAAGAAGGGGATTTGGATTTGCTTTCCACCCGGGCCGAAAAAGAGGGAAATCCCCTCTATCCCGTGCCGCGGATCATGAGCCGACAAGAACTCAAAACGTTGTTAAAACGGTCCGATGTGACCTGGGGGGTCCGATGATTATCCGTCCAAATTCTTATAAAGGGGTGAATTTCATCACCGCCGATAACGGCAGGGGGCTTCGTTTGGTCCTTTGTGACCAAGGGGCTTCGGTTTATGCCGTTTATTTCCAAGAACGCATCATGGTCGCCACCCCCTTCTCCAAAGAAGCCTTCCTCAACGACACCACCAAGTATTGGGGACAGACGGTAGGGCCGCTCGCCCTTCGCTACAAGAAGGGCCGTTATAAAATCGGCAAAGAAGTGTTCCGAATGGTCCCCAACGAACGGGGCAATACCTTGCATTCCTCGACGTTGAATTATGGGAAATTGATGTTTGACACGAAGGTGGAAATCGGACGCGAATTCACCGAAATCATCTTCACCCGCTTCGTGGAGGTCAAACCTTCCGAAGGGACCTCCGCCGACGTCAAGGTCGTCTACCGCGTCTACGAGAAGGAAAACCGCTTCGAGATCGCTTATGAGATGGTGCCGGTCCGCCCTGCCTTGTTCAATCCCACCAACCACATTTATTGGAACCTCGGCGAGCCTAGTGTCTTAGATCTCCGCTTGCAGATGCCCTGTGACACGCGCCTAGCCTACGATAAGGACATGATCCCCAAAAAGAAGGCGATTCCCATCACGCCGTTATTCGACTTCAACGCGGGCAAATCCATCGGCCGCGATATCGACGATCAAAAGCTCCAAGATTCCATCCACCATGGATATGACCATTATTTCTTCCTCAAGGAAGGAAAGGTCACCTTGGAAGGTCCCACGATTCGCCTGACGGTGCAAACCGACCGCGAAGGGGCCCAAATCTATACCGATAATTATCCGGGGCCCTTGCGGCTATTAGGGATGAATGGCGAACACGAACACCGCTATGGTGGGGTGACCTTCGAGACCTGCGACGATCCGCGCCTGGTCTCCCATCCGGTCTATCTTCCCGATTCGCCCTATACGAGCCTTACCTCTTATTTATTCGAAACCCGCTAACTTCAATCATCAACAAGGAGTGACTTCATGATCGAGCCAAAACAAACCAAAAAAGCCTTCCAAGCCGCCTTCGGCAAAGGCAAAACCCGGGACTTCTTCTCCCCCGGAAGAATCGAAGTGGTGGGCAACCACACCGACCATAACCATGGGCTGGCCGTCGGCGCCTGCATTGACCGCGGCATCACCGCCTCGGTGAAGAAAAACGACGACGGTTGCATCCAAATCGCCTCGGTGGGCTATAAGCCGTTTACCTTCTACGTCGACGAACTCAAATACAAAGCCTCCGAAAAAGGCACGACCTTGGCCTTAACCAAAGGCGTCCTCTTCGGTTTAAAGGAACGCGGCTATCGCATCGGCGGTTTCCAAGCGGCTTTGATGAGCGACATCCAATCCGGCAGCGGCCTTTCTTCCTCGGCTTGCTTTGAATGCCTCATCGCCAAAATCATCGACGTGCTTTATAACGATGGGGATATCGATCCCAAGATCATCGCCGAGATCGGCCAATATGCCGAAAATGTCTATTTTGGCAAACCCTGTGGTCTACTAGATCAAACCGCGATTGCCTGCGGCGGGGTCAACCTGTTGGATTTCGGGGCCGAAGATGGCATCGACGTCACCCCGCTACAGTACCACCTCCCCTTAAAGAACGTCCTCATCAACACCGGTTCTTCCCATGAAGGCCTCGATGCCCTTTATGCGCGGATCCCCCAGGATATGCGCCTCGTGGCCGAAAACATCCTCGGTGTCACCTACCTTGGGCAGGCCAGCGAGGAGGAGTGGATGCGTGCCGTTTCCACCGGCAACCTTGCCGTAAGCGAATCCGCCAAACTCACCGCCCAGCATTTCTTCGATGAGAACAAACGCTGCCACACCGTGGTAAAGGCCTTAAAAGAAAACGATTCGCTGACTTTCCTACAAGCCCTCCGCGAATCCCAGCTTTCCATGACCACGTTCCTCCATAACACCATGGTGCCGGGCCAATATACCCGTTCGCCCCAGCAAGCCATCGATTTGGCGACGCCTTTCGCCAAGCAGGGCGTGGTGCGCATGATGGGTGGCGGCTTTGCCGGGTCCGTCCTTGCTTATGTCTATCCCGCCGATCTTGCCAAATTCAAAGAGGCGATGGCTTCTTATTATGGCGAGAAGAACGTCTACGAAATCTCCTTCTGGCCGAAGGGACCCTCGGAAATCGAGGCTTAATCGAAGGGGGAATCGTCCATGGATTGGCGTTATGAACACATGTACGATTTCTATTACTTCTTTTTCATCGCGCTTTTAGGGGCGGTGACGGTGGGGCTTTACTTCCTTTGCAAGAAGAAAGGACCCCGTTTCGCCCATGCCACGATCGAGATCTTGCTGTGGACGAATTTTGCCCTCCATTTCCTCAAGCAATTCCTGCCGGGATATCCAAATCTTTGGCCGGAAGGGTGGGTGGATTCGACCATTCCCAATCTTTGCGCCGCTTTGGTCTTGCTGGCTCCTTTTATCTATAACTGGGGCACCCCGACGATGAAGGATTACATGTATTACATCGGCTTCATCTCCGGGTTCGCGGTCCATTTCTTCCCCACGGGCGTGATGCGGTTGAACCATCTCGAAGGGGGTTGGGCCAATCCGGTGTATCTAGTTGAGGCGCTGCGTTTCTATTTCTGTCATAGCGTGCTGGTGATTACCGCGGTTTTGATGGTCACCTCCAAACGCCATACCCTGGATTATCGGCGCTTAAAATGGCTGCCGGTGGCCTTTGGGGCGGTGCTTGGATTGGTCGCCCTCCACGCGATCTTCTATGGCCCGTTATTGAAGTTAAAGAGTTTTCCCCATGATTGGCTCGGCGCCGATGGGGTGCTTTATCGCGCCAATCAGCATTATGGCCCCGCCAATCAGTCGATGGCCTTTGGCCCCCAACCCGGGGTCATGGAATGGCTCGATCCCATCGCTTCAAAGATCTTCATTCCCTATTTGATGATCTTCTATGTTGATGGCACCATGTATTACACCCCCGTGATTTGGATTTTGCCTTGGATCGCTTTGGGCACACTCATCGCCGGCCCGATTATGGCCTACCCCTTTGAGCATCGCCATATGAAGCTCGACTTCGAGGCGTGGAAGCAAAAGCGGGCGATGAAGAAAAAAGCGCGCCACTTTGCATCATCTGGAAATGACACATTAGATTAATGTGTTACAATAAAACAAATAGAGGTATCCCTTATGGAAAACAAACGTCAAGCAGGTCTGCTTCTCTCCGTGACCTCCCTCCCCGGGAAATACGGCATCGGCGATTTCGGACCGAGCGCCTATGAATTTATTGATTTAATCAAATCCGCCGGCTTTTCGCTGTGGCAGATTTTGCCGTTAAACCCCCTCGGCTATGGCAATTCGCCTTATCAACCGTATTCGTCTTTTGCCATCGATGAGCAATTCGTCGATCTCGATGCCCTTGCCGCCGAAGGACTCTTAGGCAAAATCGTCCCCGAGGACTTCATCGCCTCCAAGGTCCGTTATGACCAAGTCAAGGCCTTCAAATTGAAGTATCTCCGCGAAGCCTACGAAACCTTCCTTGAGGAAGAAGATGCTCAAGCCCGCCTCGCTGCGTTCGCCCAAGCCCATGACTGGGTGAAGGATTGGTCGGTGTTTATGATGAATAAGCGTCGTTATCCCTCTTCTTGGAACGAATGGCCCGCCGAAGTCAAAGGCTGGATCGGCAAGCGTCCCGCCTTGAACAAAAAGGACCAAAAGGAAGCCAACTTCGAGGTCTTTATCCAAATGGTTCTCTACGCCCAATGGGAAAAACTCCATGCCTATGCCCTTTCCAAAGGCATCCGCATCATCGGCGACGTGCCTTTCTATGTCGGCTATGACTCCGTCGACGTTTGGGCGAATCAAGATTCCTTCCTCCTCGACGAGGAGACCAAGCTTCCCTCTTGCGTCGCCGGCGTACCCCCGGATTATTTCTCCGCGACCGGCCAACGTTGGGGCAACCCCATCTATAACTGGAAGAAGCTCGAGAAAGAAGATTTCTTCTTCATCGAAAACCGTATCCACCTCAATGCCGCCCTCTACGACATCATCCGTCTCGACCATTTCCGCGCCTTCGACACCTATTGGCAGATTCCCGCCGAATGCCCGACCGCGGTGGATGGGGCCTGGATCGAAGCCCCCGGCTATGCGCTGTTTGATTCCCTTTTCGCCAAATATCCCGACCTCTCCATTATTGCCGAGGACTTAGGCGATCTCCGTGACGAAGTCTTGACTTTGCGCGACCATTACAATTTCCCCGGCATGAACGTCATCCAGTTCACCTTCACCGATTGCGAACTCGCCCATAAAGGCGATTGGAACCGCGTCAATTCCGTGGCTTATCTGGATACCCACGATAATGACACCATGCTCTCATATTTCTACCTTCTCCCCGCCCAGCAGCAGGGGGATTGGCTCCACGCTTTGGCCAATATGGGTATCGTCACCGGCTCTCCGGTGGACCGCATGATCACCTATTGCATGCGCAAACCCGCCAACATGGCCATCCTCTCCATGCAGGATATCCTCGAACTCGATACCATCGCCCGCACCAATGTCCCGGGTATCGTCGATGATCGCAACTGGACGTGGAAACTCGAAGACTTCGAAGCCTTCAAGAAACGCCTGCCGTTCTTAAAAGACCTCATCGTCGCCACCGGACGTTTCTAATCATGAAAAAAATCGGCCTTGTTTCGCTAGGATGCGCCAAAAACCTCGTTGATTCCGAGATGATGTTGGCGATGTTCCCCCGGGATCGCTTCGTGATCACCGCCTCGCCCGAACAGGCCGATTTTATCATTGTCAATACCTGCGGCTTCATCGGCGATGCCAAGCGCGAATCCATCGACACCATCTTCGAGATGAGCAAATACCCCGGCAAGTTGATTGTGGTGGGGTGTTTGGCCGAGCGTTATTACGAAGAGCTCAAAGGCACCATGCCCGAAGCCGATTTGATCGTGCCGATCCGCGACTATAAGGAACTTGCCTCTCGGTTAGAAGAACTGACGGGGGAACAAGGAATCGCCCCCATGAACCCTTTGGCCCGCGTCGTATCCACCGGCGATTACAGCGCTTATCTACGCATCTCGGAAGGTTGCGATAATTTTTGCGCCTTCTGCGCGATCCCTTTGATTCGGGGCCGCTTCCGCAGCCGTCCTTATGAGGAAATCCTCGCCGAGGCCAGAATCCTGAAGGAAAAGGGCATCAAGGAAATCTCATTGATCTCCCAAGACACCACGGTCTATGGCAAGGACTTCCCCGGGAAGAAACCCGATATCTGCGATTTGCTTCGCGGTTTGGAAGAGATTGGGTTCTATTCGATCCGCTTGCTCTATCTTTATCCCAGCGAAATTCCCGATGAACTGATCGATTTAATCGCGAAAAGCACGCAGATCGCCCATTATTTTGATATTCCCGTCCAATGCGCCTCGAATAAGCAACTCAAGGCCATGCGCCGCCATAGCGACCAAAAAGAAACCGAGGAGCTCTTCCTCAAGATCAAGCAAAAATGCCCCGATGCGATTTTACGCACCACGCTGATCGCCGGCTTCCCCGGGGAGAATGAGGTCGACCAAGCCAAGACGATCGCTTTCTTAAAAAAGATCCGCTTCGACCATATGGGCGTCTTCCCTTATTCCCGCGAAGAAGGGACGCTTGGCGATAAGTTGCCCCATCAATGCCGCGAATCCACCAAGAAGAAACGGGCCGAGGAACTATTGAAAGTCCAACGCTCCATTTCCTATGAAAACAACAAAACCCACGTTGGGGAAATCATGGAAGGGCTCGTCATCGGCAAAGGCAAAAAGCCTAACGAATACCTGCTTCGTTCCTATTGGAATGCCCCCGACGATATCGATGGGCGGATTCTCTTCAAAAGCGAGGAACCCTTAAAGGAAGGAGACGTTGTGAAGGTCAAAATCACCTTCGCGATGGTGTATGACCTCTATGGCGAATTATCGCGTTAACGGACTCGTTCTGGTCTCCTTGGCTTTGCTATGCGGATGTAACCATAAGCAAATCACCTGCAACCATCGGCCCGTTTATGCCGAGCCTTTGGATTTTTCTCTGAACGGCAGCAAGGATTGTTTCATCGAATTCTTACCCTCAATCACCTACGAAATCGTGGATGTCGAAACCGGGGAAGCGGCGCCTTATTGCGATGCCTATGTGATACATAGCGTCGTCTCTGCTTCGCTTTACCCTAATGGCGAGCTCCGCGATCCCGCGACTTATCGCCACCTTTCCTATGGAGCGGGTGATTTTGCGATTTCCCTTCCCGAAGCCGATGAGAGCATTTCCTTCTCTTATTTCGCCTTGCCCGAATCGGTGGCTCTTGAAAATGCCAAGCAGCTCCAGCCCAAATCCGTCTTACCCGAGCCGAAGAAATGGTGGGTCCCCCGACCCTTCATCGCTTTCTATTTCCCTGAGGTCAATGGAGGCCATGGCACGCAAATCAAGGAGGAACGCTTCCATCTCGAGCCGAGTTTGTTTCAAGGAGAGAACACCCTCTATCTATTGCTGAAGTATGAAAATCCGGACATCGGGCAGGGTTATTGTCTTTATTTCATCGATGCGTAACGAATAAAACCGAAGATCCCAGAGGGCTTGCCGGGCCCATTTATAGTGCTATAATGAACTTAGGTTTTGAAGGCCCCCTCCCTTTGCCGGGAAGGGGTTTTCTTCATTTATCCCTAAGTCCAAGTTGTCGCACTAGCAGGATAAGAAGCACGAGAACCAAGATCAACTCGGTCATCACGCAGTTCCTCTTTCCGACCCGGCAAACCCATTCTATCGACCATGAAGCGTCCTCCTTGGCGATAGCTGGTGGATCGGTTTCCCGATCCGGGTTCAGCATAACTTACCCATTTTTGAAAAGGAAGGGGGGTGGGTCAACTTTTTTAAAAAGTTTCTTTTTATCCCATGGTTTTCTCCTGCTTCATAGCCATAGAAAAGGAAGAAGCGGGGCTTAGAAAGAAAGAAAACATTGCAGTCGCAACTTTGTTGTCCTATAATCCACTCGCTGCCAAACCCCGACTGTAGGGATTTGGGAAGCCCGCTGCCCTCATAGTTCAGCGGTAGAACGGATCCATGGTAAGGATCAGACCTCTTTTCGACTAAGGGTGAGGGCACCAATTCGAATAGACCCCCGGGAAACCGGGGTTTTTGTTTTCGTGGGCTGGGTTTGTGGTATCATTTTTTCAGCCATGAAAACCCTCATTTACTTCCAAAACGCGGATACCATCAAACATAGCGGTATCGGGCGGGCCATGTCCCATCAGCTCCAAGCCTGCAAAGACGCCGGCATCGAGCCGATCATCGACAAAAAGGCCGATTACGATATCGCCCATATCAATACCTATTTCGGCAAGAGCCATCGCGTATTGCAACGTTGTAAGAAGCGGGGGATCCCCGTGATCGTCCATGGCCATTCCACCTTTGAGGATTTCCGAAATTCGTTCCGCCTGTGGAAAGTGATGGAACCGACCTTCGACCGTCAACTCAAATACATGTATTCCCGGGCCGATATGATCATCGCGCCTACGCCTTACGCCCGCGATTTAATCAAAGGGTATGGTTATTGCCAAAACGTCATCGCCATCTCCAATGGCATCGATATCCCCGCCTATGAGCGTAAAGAAGAGGCCGTTGCCGCGTTCCGGAAGAAGTTTGGCTTAGCCAAAGACGAGAAATTCTTCATGGGCGTGGGCTTCCCCTTTGAGCGAAAAGGCCTCATCGATTTCATCGAAGTGGCGCGGCGCTTCCCGAACACCAAATTCATCTGGTTTGGGGCGTTGCAGCGGATTTTGACCTCCACCAAGATCCTCAAAGCCATCAAACGCAAACCTGAGAATGTCATCATGGCCGGCTATTGCAGTGGCGACCTGATTAAAGGAGCCTACCACGAAGCCAGCGCCCTCTTTTTCCCTTCTTATGAAGAGACCGAAGGCATCGTCGTTCTGGAGGCTTTGGCCACCCATTGTCCGCTCGTCATCCGCGATATCGGGGTTTATAAACCTTGGCTCGAAGACGGCAAAAACTGCCACATGTGCAAAGATAACGACGAATTCGCCGCCACTCTTTCTTCGCTGCTTGAAAAAGGCGAAGATCCCGCCCTCTTGGAAGCGGGGTACCAAGTCGCCTTGGACCGCGATCTGCCCAAAGTGGGGCAACGCTTAAAAGCGGCTTACGAGCAATTGCTGAAAGAAAAAGGCGGATCTAGATGATCGCGCCTTCGACATAGGGTTCGTAGATTTCGCCTTTGACATCCAGGTCGTCCTTGCCGACGACCTTTTTAAATGCGGCTAAGATCGCTTTGGCCTCCGCTTTGGTCAGACCGCCTTTTTTGTCCTTGCCTAGATCGAAGTCGAGGGACCATTTCATACGGTAGGCTTTTTTGCGGAAGGCCTTGATGGAATCGGGTTGCTGCTGGATTTGGAAGAAGAGCCGGATGACGGCGAAGACGGCGAGGTGGCGGAGGGCCCGGTCTTTCCGAATCTTAGTGACTTCGGAATCGGGGTTATCTTTGTAGTAATAATACAAAGGGGTGGGGATATTGACGACTTTCTTGCAATGGGAGAGCAAACTCGCCACGAAGGCGACGTCTTCGAAGATCACGCCTTGTCCGGGCATGGAGATCTGCGGGGATTTCTTTAATAGTTCCGCCTTATAGAGTTTGGTCCAAAGGAAGCCCCGGAAGGTCGCATCCATCAAAAAGGCGGAGACGGCTTGGGCGGTATTATAGATTTTCCGGGGGCGGCGGAAGGGGTAAAGCAAAGCGCCTTTGCGGCTTTTTTTGGCCAGATAAAACGAGCAATTGACCAAGTCGGCGTCGTATTTTTCTAGCGTGCCCACCAAAGTGGAGAGGCAATTCTCCTTGAGTTCGTCATCCCCATCCGCGGCGTAGATGTATTTGCCTCTGGCTAAGGCCTGCGCTTCTTTGCGCGCTCCAGAGACCCCCATCCGATAAGGGGGGTGGTGGAGGATGAATTTGTCAGGGTATTTGGCGCAGTATTCTTCGGCGATTTGTAACGATCCATCCCCCGAATCGTCGACGGCCAAAATGACTTCGTAGGTCCCTTGGTAGTCTTGGGCTAAAATCGAGTCGAGGCAGCGCCGTAACGAAGCGGCGTTTTTATAGATCGGCATCGTGATGGAGACATCGTATTCCATAGCCATAATCCTAGCATAAGATTTTCCCTTTTGGGAAAGGAAGGATATAATAGGCCCGTCCCAAAAGGAGTAGCACATCATGAAAATCGCCATTTCCGCCGAATCGACCATCGATTTGCCGAAGAACCTATTAGCCCAATATGAAATCCATACCATCCCCTTCACTCTAGTGATGGGGGAAACCCAAGGCCCGGATGGGGAAATCCAACCCGCCGATTTATTTGCCTATACCGAAAAGACCGGTCAACTTGCCAGAACCTCCGCCATCAACGAATTCCAATACGAGGAATATTTCCAAGCCTTACGCAAGGAATATGACTACGTCATCCATTTCTCCCTTTCCTCGAAGATCTCCTCGGCTTGCGCCAACGCCAAATCCGTGGCGAAAAAGATGGAAAACGTCCATATCGTGGACTCCCTTTCCTTATCTACCGGCATCGCTTTGCAAGCCATTTATGCCTCGCGCTTAGTCAAAGCCGGCAAATCCTATGAAGAAATCATCGAAGCGGTGGAGAAACGCGTTCCCTTCACCCAGGCTTCTTTCTCCCTTGAATCGGTCAATTTCCTCTATAAGGGTGGCCGTTGCTCGGCTTTGAAGATGCTGGCCGCCAATATCTTGAAACTCAAACCCGAAATCTACGTCAAAGATGGGGCCATGGGTCCGGGCGCCAAGTATCGTGGCCCGATGATCAAAGTGGTGGAACAATATATCGATGACACCCTCAAAGATTATCACGATTTCGACAACGAAATCGCCTTCGTCACCTATTCGACCGCACCCGACGATGTCGTCGCCTTGGCTAAAGCCAAACTCGAAAAAGCCGGCTTCAAAACCGTCTATACGACCACCGCGGGCGGCACCATCTCCTGCCATTGCGGTCCCCATTGCTTGGGTGTTCTTTATTTCAATGATGGCCCCCATCCGGTGGAATAAAAAACGGGAAACGAAAAATCGCCTTGCTTGCCGCAGGGCGATTTCTTTTCCGATTTCATAGCGTGGATAATGTCGTGTTGATTTTGCAACGAAGGCCGGTTGCGATGCGGTGAAGCATCTTGATGGTCACGTTGGCAAGGCCCTTCTCGATTTTGGACAAATCGGATTGGGCAATGCCGATGAGTTTGGCGGTTTCCGCTTGGGAATAGCCAAGTTCCAACCGTCGTTGTTTGAGTAGAAAACCAATCACGGTCGCTTCGATATCGTCATATTCTTCGGATACGGGCGTTCCTTCCTCGTAAACGAGCTCGACGTCTAAATCCAGGTCTTGGTTCCAAATTACGCTACTCCATCCTAGCAGATGTCCTTTTTCCAAAAGGGTGCGATCTTGCAATGCTTGGAATTGGGGGTAACGGGGAACGAGGGAAAGGACGTCAAAGCGAATGACAACGCCATCGAGATAATATAAATCGATGGTCGTACCGGAATTGATTTTCAGTTTGATGGCTTGTTTGGTGGTCATTGTAGTGGTGGGAGTTTCTTGTAAATTTCGGTGTTCCACATCTCGAGTAAGTCGGCACGGTACTTGAGGATGAATTCCTTGACGAGGGCGGTTCCTTTTTGTGGGAATTTTCCAAACAAGATATCGCCGGTTTCGATGCTGAATGAGGCATCGTAATCGCCGTAATAGGCATGAATGTGTGGCGGATTGTGTTCTTTTCGGGTCAGGTGCATCAAGATCAAGATTCCGTAGAAACTTGCGATAGCTGGCATTTGTCCTCCTTTCTATCCCATAATATAAGGGATTTATCCAATAAAAGATAGGCAACTTGGTTATTTTTATCTCCATTCCCAATCGCAACCTGACCACCTTGGGATTGAAAGGCCCATGGAAGACGATGTTTCCTCTTTTCAATAGAAAAGGTCCTTGCTATACTTTGCCTGCGGAAATCCCGTCGCGGTTCCGTAACGATTCAGACTTTAGGAGTGGTCGCTTGGCCACTCTTTCTTATGAAAGGAGGTCTGGAATGATCGGAGAACAAGAACTATTCGACCAACTGTCCAAGCCCATCGGCGAAGCCGGGTATGACCTGGTGGAAGTCAAAATCGGGAAAAACAAAGACGGTTGGAACCTGAATGTGGTGGTGGATCGCCCATCCCCCATTTCCTTAGACGACATCGTCGCCTTAAGCGACCAAGTCTCGGCTTACCTCGATCAGCTC
The DNA here is from genome assembly GCA_017454295.1 of Bacilli bacterium. GTDB lineage: Bacteria > Bacillota_I > Bacilli_A > RFN20 > CAG-826 > Alloenteromonas. The sequence continues at coordinate 49,903 of JAFTDF010000016.1, read as the reverse complement.
GATCCCATCGAAGAAGGGTATCTGCTCGACATTTCCTCCCTTGGGGCGGAAAAGCCGATTGCCTTGGAAAAGCTCGACCTCTACAAAGGGTCGTATGTGAACCTCCATCTCAGTCATCCCTATAAAGGGGAGAACATCCTCGAAGGGACCTTGGCCGAGATCAACGAGGAACGTATCACCCTCTCCATCCGCGACAAAGCGAAAACCAAACAAATCGAATTGCCTCGGGGCGACGTGGATAAAGCGCGCCTCGCCATCAGATTCTAGAAAAAAGGAAGGAAAACCATATGGACGTAAAAGCATTCGTTGACGCCGTAACCGAAATCGCCGACGTCAAAGGCCTCTCCCGGGAGGCCATCATCGGAGCGCTAGAAGAAGCCATCCAGCGCGCCTACACCCGTTCCCTTGGTGGGGGAGATGACGCCATCGTCACCTGCCACATCGACGAGGAGAAGGGCAAAATCGAATTGGCCCAAATCAAGAAAGTCGTCGAGGAAGACGATATCGAAGACGACTACCTTCAGATTTCCCCCGAAGAGGCCAATAAAGGTTTAAAGAAAGCCAAATATAAGGTTGGCGATGACTTTGTCATCCCCGCGACTGCCGAAGAACTCACCAAAGCCACCGCGATGGCCGTGAAGAATAACTTCCGTCAGCGCTTGGCCGAGGCCGAACGCCAATCCCTCTACGAAACCTATAAGAACCACATCGGCGAAATGCTCTCCGGCATCGTCGAAAAAGCCGACGAGCGTTCCGTCACCATCCGCATCGACCGCGCCACCATCGAGCTCACCAAGAAAGAACTCATCGGCGACGAATACTTCCGCGTTGGCGATCCCATCAAGGTCTACATCCAAGAAGTCAAGACCGCCGAGCCGATCGATGGCAAACCCGCCCGTGGCCCCCAGATCGAGGCCACCCGTTCCTCCGAAGGCTTCCTCAAACGGCTCTTCGAAGAGGAAATCCACGAAATCTATGACGGCACCGTCGTCATCAAAGCCATCGCCCGCCACGCCGGGTTCCGTTCCAAAGTCGCCGTCACCTCCGCCAACGAAGACGTCGATCCCACCGGTGCCTGCATCGGCCAAGGCGGCGCCCGTATCCAGCGCATCGTCGGTCAACTTGGCAACGGCAAGAACAAAGAAAAGATCGATATCATCCGCTACAACGAGAATCCCGGCGTCTTCTTAATCGAAGCCGTCCGTCCTGCCGTGGCCCTTGGGCTGAACCTCTACCCCGAGGAAAAGCGGGCCGAAGTCCTCATCGAAGACGGCACCTCCTCCTTGGCCATCGGTCGTTTCAAAACCAACCTCGTCTTGGCCCAGCGTCTTACCGGCTATAACATCGAATTCATCGAACGTTCCGTCGCCGAAAGCAAGGGCATGAGCTTCGTTTCCATCGAAGAATGGAGAGCCCGCGCCGAAGAAGACCGACGCGCCCGCGAACGCGAAGTCCTCATCCGCCGCCAGCAGGAAGAACTTGCCCGCCGCGAAGAAGAGGCCCGTCGCCTTGCCGAGGAAGAAGCCCGCAAGCAAGCCGAAGAAGAAGCGCGTCTTGCCCGCCTTGCCGAAGAAGAACGCAAGGCCCAAATCGAGAAGGCCCAATCCATCCTTGGCACGCCTTCGGTCAAACCCAAAGCCAGCGTCGATCCCAGCGCCTTCCCCAGCGAAGCCATCAACCCGGCCGCCGCCGCCTTAGCCGCCATCGCCGCCGCCGAGGAGCAGCGCAAAGCCCGAGAGGCCGCCGCTGCCGCCCAAGCCGAAACGGCCGAGCCCCAGGAAGAACCTTCTTTCTCCGAGGTCAAGACCACAACCACCCTTTCCGATTTGGAAAAGGAACTCGAATCCTCGAAAGAACGCAAGGCCAAAACCCCGACCAAGGCCAAACGCCCGCGGAAGATTTCCGAAGAGGAAGTCGCCCACGAGCCTGTCAAGCCCGCCGTTCCCCAAATGCCGGTTTATACCGAAGAAGAACTTTCGCAAATGGCGCTTGAGGAAGAAGACGTCGATTACGGCCCCACCGACGAAGAAATCGAAGAAGAATACGCCGAATACGACGATTACTACGACGACGAGAAATAAGCATGCAGGTAGAAAACCCCCGTTTCGATATCGCCACGCGCACCCCTTATCCCAAGGCGGAGCTCATCCGCCTCGGGGTGGAAAATGGGCGCTTGGTCCTCTCCCCCAAAGGAGGACGCGGGTTTTATCTCCATCCGAAGCATCTTGATCTCGCCATCAAAAACAAAGCCTTCCAGCGTTATCTCCATCGTCCCCTTGAGGAAGATGAGATCGCCTTGCTTCAGGAGGCCTTATGAAAGCAGAACTCACCTTCCTTGGTTTATTAAACCGAGGGGGCAGGATTCTCTTTGGTCCTTCCTTGGAGCATCGCCTCGGCAAAGTCGATCTCCTGTTGATCGCGACCGATGCCGCCCATCCCGAACGGATGGAAGCCAAAGCCAAAACCGCCAATACGATAACGCGCAAGGCCTATACCAAAGCCGAACTTGGCCAAGCCCTTGGCTACGACGAACTCTCGTTTGTGGCCATTAAGGGCAAAAAGGAGGCGAAAGCCTTCTTCGCCAAAGCGAAAGGAGAAGAAATATGAAGAAAAATAACTACGGGCAAAAGAAGAACAACAATAAGCCGCAGCAGCGTGTCTCCAATTTCCAACCCCGCCAAAAGGGAAAGGAGGACTTCGCCAAAGTCAATGGCGGCGTCTTCGTCTATTCCCGTCCGTTGACCGTGGCCGAACTTTCCGCCGCCATCAACGTCCCGACCCCCGCCATCATCAAATTCCTCTTCCTCCAAGGGAAAGCCGTCACCATCAACCAACTCCTCGATGACGAAACCATCGGCACCATCTGCTTGGAATACGATTACGACTTCAAGAAAGAGAAAGTGGTGGACGAAACCAATTTCGAAGAACTCGAAATCAACGACGATCCTTCCTTTTTGAAGGAACGGCCCGCGGTCGTCACCGTCATGGGCCACGTCGACCATGGCAAAACCACCCTCATCGACGCGATCCGGAACTCCCATATCGTCGACACCGAAGCCGGGGGCATCTCCCAGAACATCGGTGCCTACCAAAAGGAAGTCCAAGGCAAGAAAATCACCTTCATCGACACCCCGGGGCATGCCGCCTTCACCGCGATGCGTGCCCGCGGCGCTTCCGTCACCGACATCGTCGTCTTAGTCGTGGCCGCCGATGACGGCGTCATGCCGCAAACCATCGAAGCCATCGATCACGCCAAAGCCGCCGGCGTCCCCATCATCGTGGCCGTCAACAAGATGGACAAACCGGGCGCCAACCCCCGTAAAGTCCTTGAAGGACTTCTCGCCCACGAAGTCGTCGTCGAAGAATATGGCGGCGACACCATGTCCGTCGAGATTTCCGCCAAAAACAACCAAGGGATCGACGATTTGCTCGAACTCATCTTGCTCAAAGCCGAAATGCTCGAACTCAAAGCCAATCCCGATCGTTATGCCATCGGCACGGTTTTGGAAGCCAACCTCGATAAAGGCGAAGGCCCCAAAGCCACCTTGCTCGTCCAAAACGGCACCCTCAATGTGGGGGACTATGTCGTCGTGGGCGAAACCTACGGCAAAATCCGCCGCATGACCAACGAATATCGGGCCGTGCTGAAGACCGCGGCGCCTTCGACCCCGGTCTCCGTCATCGGCTTAAGCGCCGTTCCTAGCGCGGGTGACCGTTTCATGGCCTTCCCCGAGGAGCACCAAGCCAAGGAAATCGCCGAAAAGCGCGCCCTTGCTAAGCAAGCCAAGACCCGTTCCGGCACCTCCGCCCTTTCGCTTAACGATTTGAATAATCTCGTAAACGCCGGCAAAATCAAAGACATCAACATCATCGTCAAGGCCGATAGCGACGGCACCGCCCAAGCATTGAAGGCCAACTTGGAGAAGATGAGCGACGACAAGGTCAAAGTCCATGTCCTTTCCGCCTCCGCGGGGGCCATCTCGGATAACGACGTCATGCTCGCTTCCGCCTCGGGTGCCTTCATCTATGGCTTCAACGTCCGTCCCGATGCCCGCGTCCGTCAGAAAGCGGAAGAAGAACATGTCGAAATCCGTCTCCATAAGATCATCTACGAGCTCTTAGACGAAATGGAAGCCGCCATGAAGGGCATGATCACCGCCGAGAAAGTCGAACAGGTCCTCGGCCAAGCCGAAATCCGCCATATCTATAAGATTTCCAAAGTCGGCACGATCGGCGGTTCCTATGTGACCTCCGGCGTCATGAAGGCGGGTTGCTTGATCCGTTTGCTCCGTAACGGCGTAGTCATCTACGAAGGGAAGCTTGGCTCCCTCAAGCGCTTCAAAGACGATGCCAAAGAAGTCAAGGAAGGCTATGAATGCGGCTTGACGATCGATGGCTATAACGACATCAAAGAAGGCGATATCGTCGAAGGCTACGAAATGGTGGAGAAGCAATAATGGCCGATCGTCATAATCGCGTCAAAGCCCTCATTGAGCGCAATATCCGCGATATCGTCGCCTTCGAGATCAAGAACCCGAAGATCGGCTTCGTCGTCGTCAATGACGTCGAGGTCTATGACGATTTAAGCGGGGCGAAGGTCTACGTCTCCTTCCTCGATACCAAATACGGCCGTCAAAAAGTCGCCGAGCTCAATAAATCCAGCGGCTTCGTCCGTTCTTCGCTTGCGAAGAAGATGGATATCTATAAGGTGCCCAAGATCTTCTTCATCTATGATGAGACCATGGAAAAGGCCGCCCGCATCGACGAGGCCTTGGCCAAGGAAGAAGAAGAGCTGGCCGCCTTGCCTTCCCAAGACACGGAATCCAAATAACACCAAGCAGGTTGAAACATACCTGCTTTTTTCTTGCCTCTTCTTACGGAAAGGAAGAGAATATGTCCCAGCGGAGTTCGGCCTCTAAATCCTTCGCTATAAAAAACAAAACCAAGGAGAAACCCCATGCAACATTCTTCCCAGCCATCCTTGGCGAAGCGGGAAATCCAACTTTTTTCCACCTTGGTACGATCGGTCCCCAAACTTGTCATCGTACTTTTTTCTTTCGTGGTCATTGCCATGAATCTGCTTTCGAGCTTCACCATCGTCAATACCCCTTATTTGGCCTTGACCGCCGGGGTATTCGTTTCGTGGGCGGCGTTTATGATCATGGATGTCGTCAACAAGCGTTTCGGCCCCAAAGCCGCCAACCGCCTTTCCTGGATCGCCTTAAGCGCCAATTTGGTCGCCGTGGGCATCTTCTTCATCATCTCCCAAATCGGGACCATCCCCGAGCTTGATATGATTCTCCATGGCCAATGGTCGGTGTTGCTGGCTTCTTCGATTGCCTTTGTGACCTCGGCCCTGGTCAATAATTTCATGAACCATTTGATTGGCCGTGCCTTTCAGAATCGTCCCGATTCCAAAGCCGCCTATTTCACGCGGACCTATATTTCGACCTTTATCGGCCAATACATCGATAATTTCGTCTTTATTTCCCTCGCTTTCATCGTCTTCCCTTTGATTCCCGGTGCCTTGCCTGTGACTTGGACCCTTACCCAGTGCGCGATTTGCTCCCTTACCTGCGCCGTGGTGGAACTGGCTTTGGAAATGCTCTTCTCTCCCATCGGCTACCGCATTGCGAGGAAGTGGAAGGAAAAAGGGGTGGGGCAAGAATACGTCGACGCCTATTATCCCGAAGAGAAGACGGAGGCCGCTTAATGGAGTATGAAACCTTATCGGCCTTAGAATTAGGGCACTTGGTTCAATCGGGTCAAGCCGATCCTGAAACGGTGTTGGCCTATTTCATCGATCGTATCGAGCGTTTGAATCCGCTGATTCACGCTTTTACCTATACCAAATTCGCGGAAGCAACCGCGGCAGCGAAAGCCTTGAAAGAGCGCATTGCTTCCGGGGAACGTGTTGGTCCTTTATCAGGGGTGCCTTTCGCCTTGAAGGATTTCTTACCTTCGAAAAAAGGCTGGCCCGCGAGTCATGGAGGCGTCCTCCATTATCAAAGCATCGACCCATTGGATTCCGAGGTTTGCAAAGCTTTGGAGAGCATGGATGCGATTTGCGTGGGCAAAACCAATGCGCCTTCTTTTGGCTTTAGCGGACTCACCGATAATAAAATGTACGGCCCGACGCATAATCCCTTCGATTTATCGAAGAATTCGGGAGGTTCCAGCGGAGGCAGCGCCGCCGCGGTGGCTTCTGGGATGGTGCTCATCGCCGAAGGCGGCGATGCCGGTGGATCGATTCGCATCCCCGCCGCGTGGAATAACCTCTTTGGTTTTAAGGCCTCTGCCGGTTTGATCCCTTCGGTGATCCGCCCTGATAGTTTTTCCGCCACCCATCCTTATTGCTGCACGGGGGTATTAACCAAGACGGTGGAAGATAGTGCGTTTTTGCTCAACGCCTTAGTCCGTTATGACCGCCGCGACCCCACCTCGATTCCTTTTGCCCACGAAGATTTCACGTTGGAAATGAAACAATCGCTTCGCGGGAAACGTTTTGCCTATGTCTCAGGACTGGGGATTTTGCCGGTGGATCCTGAAATTGAAGCGAAAGTCAGAACTTGCCTCAAGAAACTAATAGAAGCGGGGGCGATCGTGGAAGAGGTGAAGATGTCCTTTCCCCGAAGCGCCAAGGAAATCATGGAGCAGTGGTGCTTAAGCTTAAGTTTCGATTCTTATATCGAATTCGAAACCTTAAAGCAGGAACGAGGCATCGACTTCTTAAAAGAACATGGCGATGAAGTCCATCCCTTATTCGCCGAATATGTCGAAAAAGCGGGCCATCTCACCACGGAAGATCTCTATCAATTCAATTTGACACGGACGGAGATCCTCGATGCGTTTGAGGATGTCTTCACTTCTTATGACGCCATTTTATCGCCGACGGCGTGTTGCTTCCCGCCGGAGAACGCTTTGGAAAAAGGGACGACCCAAGGGCCAAGCGAAATCAATGGGATATCCATCGATTCGAATCTTGGCTTCGCCCCGACCTTTTTGGCAAATTTCGTGGGCTATCCAGCCGCTTCGGTGCCCGCTGGAATCGGCGAAAACGGGTTGCCCGTTGGCCTCCATGTGCTGGCTCCGAAATACCAAGACGCCTTGGTGCTTGCGATTGGAAAAACCATCGAAAACCTCGCCCCGTGGCGTGGCTTTTATCAAACCGCTTATCGAAAATAGTTACTTCTTGCCGTAGTAGGCGAGCTGCTGCATGTGTCCAGGAGCGCGACCTAAGGCAAAGCCCAAGGCTTTCGCCAAGCGTTTTCGCTTTCCCGTATAGACGTAATAGAGGGGATTGATCTGATCAAGGAGACGCTTCATCATCGCCCTGGCAAAGACTAAGGTCTCTTCTTCGCTGAGATAGGATTCGATGCAGGAAATCACGCACGTATGGGCGTTTTCGAAAGTGAAATCGATACGACCGACGATCTTCTTGTTTTTGCAAAAGAAGAAGGTGGTGGCTTCTTTTTCCATATAGGAAAGTTCGGGATGTTTCTTCACCAAGGCGTTATAAGCCACGACATGGGAAGGATGGACGTTGGGTTTTAACGCAAATTTTGGAGCACCTGGGATCGCATAATAAATCCGGTCGAAATAGAGCAAGAAGGGCTCGTAGTTATAAAGCATGGAGGCAAAATTGGTTTTGGCCTCGCTTCGTTCTTGATACAGGGTTTGCAGTTTTTGTTTGCAGTATTCGCGTTCGGTGAAGCCATCGGCGGGGCAAGTTTTCCCTAGCACGGGGATGCTTTCTTCGCTCACCATACCTTTGATATCCTCTTCGGAGACGAAGATAAAGGGACGGATAAAGGTGATGCCCGCCCGGGAAAGATGCATTTCTGGCTCAAAAGTCGCCACTTTTCCACCATGGATCATGTTCATGAGCAAGGTTTCCAAAGCATCGTCTTGGTGATGGGCGAAGGCGACTTTGTTGCACCGATATTTTTTCGCCGCGGCGTTGATGGCGGCTTTTTTCATCCGTGAGCAAATCGAACAGGGGATGTGGTGGTCTTCTTTGGTGTGGGCCAAAAGGATCGGGTAGACTTCTTTGGCATCGTCGACACGCAGGGTCAATCCCAAGGAGGCGGCGAAGTCTTCCATCTGCTTGGTTTCAAAGCCGGGGAAACCTAGATCCAAGGAGACGGGGACGATGGAAAAATGCTTTTGCGAGAATTTGCGGTAGATGGATAAAGCCTTGAGCAAGGCCATCGAATCCTTGCCACCGGAAACCCCGACCAGGATGCGGTCGCGTTCGTCGATCAAAGAGAAGGTTTCGTCGGCTTTGCGTAAGCAGGCCAAGACTTTACGGATATATTTCACGAGGCTAATCATAGCAAAAGCGGACCAACCTGTTAAACTAATCCCATGCAATCCGGAATCCTCTTTCTCGATAAGGAGGCGGGGCTGACTTCCCGCAAGGTCGACAATACGATCGGCCGTTACTTCCATACCCAAAAAGTGGGGCATTTGGGCACCCTCGATCCTTTTGCCACCGGGCTATTGATCATCGGGGTCAACGCGGGGAATAAAGCCCTTCGTTTTGCTCGCGACGAAGAGAAAGAATACGAAGCCACCTTGAAGTTAGGGGTTGCCACCGATACGGGGGATTTGACGGGGGCCATTCAAGAAGAGCAGCCCGTTCCCGCACTTAGCCAATCCCAAATCGAAACGGCCCTTTCATCTTTGCTAGGCAAACAAATCCAAATCCCGCCTATGACCTCCGCGATCAAAGTGGATGGGGTGGCTTTATATAAACTCGCCCACCAAGGCAAAGAAATTGAACGCCATGGTCGGGAAATCGAAGTCTATGAAAGCCAACTCCTCGGCTATGATGCCTCTACGATTTCTTTTCGCGTCAAAGTCTCCAAAGGCGCCTATATCCGCACCTTGGGGGAGGAACTCGCTAGGCGCCTAGGCACCATCGGGCATCTAGTTGCCTTGCGTCGCACCGCGATTGGTCCCTTCCGCGTCGAAAACGCGCAAAAACTGGACGAAATTGACGAAAATTCCTTGCAAAACCCCCTTCAAATCCTCAGCCATATGGAGCGGTTTGAACTCGATGAAACCACCTATCAAAAGGCCCTCAACGGGGTGAAATTATCCCTCCCATCGGCGGCGCAGGAAGTGCTACTGATCTATCGAAACCAAGCGATTGCCGTCTATGAAAAAGACGGAGAAGGGGTTTATCATAGTCTAAGAGGCTTATTTTGATGGATATCATCGGCTTTGATTTACGCAAGATGCCTAAGCCCAAAAAAGGGCTCACCTTGGCCCTAGGGGATTTCGATGGTTTTCATCGTGGCCACCGGGCGTTACTAGTGGATGCCTTATTCGCCAGCGACGACTATTGCGGCGTCCTCCTTTTCTCCCAACCCTTCCCCGGAAAAGGGGATTATTTCCTTTCCAGCGTGGCCGATCGGCTCAAATGGATGGGTCGGGAACCTTTGGATTATGCCTATGTCTACCAAGGGGATGCCTCCGTCTATCAGCTTAGCCCCGTCGAATTCATCGAGAAGATCCTCGTACCTTTAGGAACGGTCAAAGTCGTCTGCGGGGAGGACTACCATTACGGAAAGGGCGGGAAAGGCGATATCGAATTGTTAAAGAAATACTTCGAGGTCAAAGTGGTACCCTTCGTCATGGATGGGGACCGCAAAATCTCCACCTCTTATATCAAGCAGCATATCTCCCGCGGCGAGATGGAAGCGGCCAAGCGTTTGCTAGGTCGTCCTTATGGCATCGTTGGGAAGACGGTGCAAGGGAATCGACTCGGCCGCAATATCGGCTTTCCCACCCTCAATCTCCATTGCGATTTCCCCTATCTATATCCCAAAAGCGGCGTCTATTTCTGCCTTGCCTATTTCAAAGGCCGTTATTACAAAGCCATGGTCAACGTCGGCAATAACCCCACGGTGGGACAAGGACTCCCCAAAACGGTGGAAGCCCACTTGCTCCATTACGTCAATTACGATGCCCATGACGATTATGGGTTTACCCTCTATTTGGATTTTATCCAAATGCTACGCCCCGAAATGAAATTCGATGGCCTTAGCGCCCTAGCGGCCCAACTGCAAAAAGACAAAGCCGCGGTCGAAGCGATTGAGGATTTGAATTAAAGAAAACGCCCGGCTGGGCGTTCTGTTTTAGTCTTCGGTGAGGTTGCGCTGCTTGGCTTCCCATTTTTTGCGTTCGGCGGTGGGCAGGATTTTCTTGCGCATCCGATAGGCGCTGGGGGTGATTTCGACAAGTTCGTCGGAATTGATGTAGTCCAGGCAGGCTTCTAAGGACATCTTCCGCGGCGATTTGAGGACGACGGTCTGATCCTTATTGGAGGAGCGGACGTTGGTTTGGGGTTTGGCCGCGGTGACGTTGACGACCAGGTCGCTGGGGTAGCGGTGTTCGCCGACGATCATCCCTTCGTAGCACGTGGTGCCGGGGGCGATGAACATGGTGCCATGGTCTTCGATCTTTTCGATGGAGTAGGGGGTGGCGTCGCCCTTATCGGAGGAGACGAGGACCCCGAGGTTACGTTCCCCAACCGCATGGCCATAGACGGGCCGGTATTCCTTAAAAGTGTGGTTGATAATGCCATAACCTTTGGTTAAGGTGAGGAAGTTATTCACGAAACCGAGCAAGCCACGGGAAGGGATCACATAAGTGATGCGGCTGATGCCGTTGGTATCGACCATGTCGATCATCTGGGCGCCACGGGCACCTAAGGTTTCCATGATGTCGCCGACGAATTCGCTGGGGACGTCGATTTGGAGGTCTTCGTAGGGTTCGCATTTGACGCCGCCGATTTCCTTGATGATGACGTGGGGTTTGGCGACTTCGAGTTCATAGCCTTCGCGGCGCATGGTCTCGATTAAGACGCCGAGGTGAAGTTCGCCGCGGCCGGAGACGATCCAGGTCTCGCTATTGGGGATGCGGGCATAACGTAAGGAGACGTCGCGCTGGGTTTCGGCATAAAGGCGTTCTTCGATGACGCGGGCGGTCACGAATTTGCCGTCTTGTCCGCGTAACGGAGAAGAATTGGTACCGAATTCCATCTGCAAGGTGGGTTCATCGACGCGAAGCGGGGGCAAAATGATGGATTCGCCTTTGGCGCAGAAGGTTTCCCCGACGTTGAATTCGCCATTTCCGGCGATGGCGCAGATGTCGCCGCTGCCGACTTCCTCGACCTCGACCCGGCGCAGTCCTTGGAAGGTGTAGAGTTTCATGATCTTGAAGTCTTTCATGGTACCGTCGAGATGGACATTGGAAACGATATCGCCGACATGGACCTTGCCGGAACGGATGGTGCCGATGCCGATGCGGCCGACGAATTCGTTATAGTCAAGTAGTGCGGGTTGGAAGGAGAAGGGCTTGTCGGGCTCGCATTTGGGCTCGGGGATTTCCTTGAGGATGGTATCGAAGATGGCTTCCATGCCCGGGACTTGGGAAGAGAGCTCGGGGGATAAGGAAGAGGTGCCGTTTAGCGCAGAGGCGTAGACGACGGGGAATTCCAGCATGTCGTCGGGGGCGCCGAGTTCGATGAAGAGGTCAAGGACCTCATCGACGGCTTTTTGGGGATCGGCATTGGGCCGGTCGACTTTGTTGATGACGACAATGGGCTTAATGTGGTTGGCTAAGGCGTTTTTCAAGACGAAGCGGGTTTGGGGCATGGTCCCTTCGAAGGCATCGACCAAAAGCAAGCAGCCATCGACCATGTGCATGATGCGTTCGACTTCCCCGCCGAAGTCGGCGTGCCCCGGGGTGTCGACGATGTTGATCTTGGTATCTTTATATAATAAAGAAGTGGTTTTGGCCAAGATGGTGATGCCGCGTTCGCGTTCTTGAGGGTTGCTATCGAGGGCGCGGTCTTTAATCTCTTCGTTTTCGCGGAAGGATCCCGAAGAAGCGAGGAGGGCGTTGACCAAGGTGGTTTTCCCATGGTCGACGTGGGCGATGATGGCGATGTTTCTCATGTTCATAGGGGATTCCTCCAAAACTGACGGGCGATATTTTATTCCTGTGCGTGTGAGGGCGCAAGAAAAAGCGAATCCGCGTCATTGCGATGGCTGCTTTCATCCTGGTTTTCGCATCCCCGTTCCCGCAAAACGATTTCCCTTGTAAAACAAGCCCGATTTCCCTATCATATTGCCTGCAGCCCGCCGGAGTGATGACGGATCTCCTTCCATCTCACCCTAGACGTGGCCAAGTCCAAAGAAAGGAGAACTAGTAATGGCCTTAACCAAAGAAAAGACCGCCGCTTTGATCAAGAAGTTCGGCAAAGACGCCAAGGACACCGGTTCCGCCGAAGTCCAAATCGCCCTTCTCACCGAACGTATCAAAGACCTCACCGCCCACTTGAAGAACAACGCTCAAGACGCCGGTGCCCGTCGTTCCTTGCTCATCCTCGTCGGCAAGCGTCGTAGCCTTCTCGACTACCTCGCCCGTACCGATGCCGATCGTTACAGCAAGCTCATCAAAGCCCTCGGCATCCGTAAGTAATTACGATGTTGGATACGCCACCCGTTGGGGTGGCTTTTCTTTTCAAAGTAGTTCTTCTTGCCACATAACCGTTCGATATCAAACAACTGAGTGGTTAAGTTACGCGGCATTCAAATTACTTGAGCGTGATGGAATGATTGCGGATATCTATCTTGAAAAAAGGGAGATCTTTTGCTTCAATAAGCTAGGAATCCACCCGTGGTAGCTAATGACTACCGCCTAGCGGGGATTCTTTTCTTATATAATAAGAGCATGCCCGAAAAGACCTTGGAACAATATCTCGCGGAGAAGACCAATTATGAGGAGTTCCACACCTATCTTTTCAAGCTGATTCAAAACCGGGGGCTCACTGATCCCGAAGTCTATAAAGCGGCGGGGATTGACCGGAAAACCTGGTCGAAATTGGTGTCGAATCCTAAGCAACGGCCCACCAAGCGAAACGTCTGTGCTTTGGCCATCGCTTTGCGCCTCCAATACAAAGAATGCAAGCACCTCGTCAAATCCGCTGGTTATATCCTCAACCGCGATCCTTTTGATCTCGTCATTCGTTATTGCATCGAGGAAGGAATCTATGATCCATTAAAAGTCGACGAGTTACTCGTCTCCCAGCAACTCGATCCGTTATTCTCAAAGTGAGAATGTCGAACCCGATTCGACCCGAATTCCGGGTCTTTTCTTTATGATGGAGGCGAAAGGAGAACCGTTATGAAGAAGGAAAAATCAACGGGAGAGACTTGGAAAGAACTGATTGACCGAGCTTTTATCGACGCGGGCCTACAACCCCCAAAGACGGTGGATCGGCGGGGCTTCGTTGTGAGGTTAACCAACCACCAAAAAGAAGCGGCCAAGAAAGAACCCCGGGAATGCGAAATCTATCATGTCGAGAAAAAGAACGGGGATTGGTTTTGCTTGACGGCCTATTTACGCGCTGACGGCAGCTTGTATTTGGAAGGCCGCGACTTCACCGAACTAGCGAAACAAATGTTTGGAGATGAGGAATACGAATATGCCTATTCCTTCTCCAAGACGGAAACCGAAAAACTAAAAGCTGTCTTTGGGGAAGACCTTTTCAAGGGTCTCGTCGCCTTCTTTGATGGCAATCCGGATAATCACCCCTTCCTCGATAAGTGTGAGGAAGCGGGAATCCAATACGAACGCATCCATTATTAAGGAGAGAAACCATGATTTATAACGAACGTATCAAACGGGCCATGACCATCATGTTGCGTGCCCATCTCTGCCAATTTGACACCGGCGGTTATCCCTATGTATTCCATCCATCCCACCCATGTGGCGGAGCAAATGGAAGATGAATCCACTTGCATCGTGGCGTTGCTCCATGACGTCTTGGAGGATTGCCCCGAATACAGTATGGAATATCTGGCGAAAACCGTGCCCTTAACCCAGCAAGAGCAGGAGGCTTTGCGCTTAATCACCCACGATAAAGCGGTGCCTTATCCCCTTTATTGCAAGGCCCTTGCCCACAACGAGATTGCCCGAAAGGTAAAGATTGCCGATTTGCGGCATAATGGCGACCTGACCCGGGTGGATGGGGTGAAGCCGCCCAAATATGACATCATGCAAGAATGCCTGAAAATGCTGGAGGCGTGCGATCAATAGCGGTGGTATCGGCCCCACAAAAAGTGGGGCTTTTTCTTTCCCGAAAGCGATTTTGCTACCAAGCACCCTTTAAGGGTGGTAAGATAACGCCGTTATTGTTTAGAAGAAAGAGGAAAAGAATGAAACAAGTATTCGAAACGACATTCGCGGGACGCCCCCTCTCGGTTGAGACCGGCGAGATCGCGAAACAGGCCGACGGCTCGGCCTTGATTCGTTTCGGCGACACCGTGGTCTTAGCGACCGCCTGCTGCGCCGACGAACCCAAAGAGGGCGACTTCTTCCCGCTCACCGTCAACTACGAAGAAAAACAATATGCGGTTGGGAAAATCCCGGGATCCTTCCTCCGCCGCGAAGGCCGCGCCAGCGAGCACGCCACCTTAGCTGCCCGCTTGATCGACCGCCCCATCCGCCCCTTATTCGCCGATGGGTTCCGCAACGAAGTCCAAATCGTGGCCACCGTCATGTCCTGTGACCGCGACAACACCCCTGAGATGACGGGTATGCTGGGTGCCTCCTTGGCTCTTTGCATCTCCGACATCCCCTTCGATGGCCCCGTCGCCGGCGTCTATGTCGGACGCGTCAACGGCAAATTCATCATCAACCCCACCGAAGCGGAAAAGGAACAATCCGATATCGACCTCGCCGTCGCCGGTACTGCCGATGCCATCATGATGGTCGAAGCCGGCGCCGCCGAAGTCCCCGAAGAAGAGATGCTCGATGCCATCATGTTCGGTCATGAGGCCATCAAGGAACTCTGCGCCTTCCAAAAGGAAATCATCGCCAAAATCGGCAAACCCAAACGTGAAATCAGCCTTTATAGCCCCGATCCCAAGATCGTCGCCGATATCGAAAGCCGCATTGGGGAACGCCTCGTCAAAGCCATCTCCATCTTCGATAAGCTCGAACGTCAGGATGCCGTCGATGCCTTGAAAAAGGAAATCACCGACGACTATGAGAAGCGCGAATACGAAGACGAACATGATTACAAGATGTCCATGCTTATGGTCAACGACATCCTCGAATCCATGGTCGCCAAGGAAGTCCGCCGCCTCATCACCGACGAAAAGATCCGTCCGGATGGCCGCAAAGTCGACGAGATCCGTCCGCTTGATTGCCAAGTCGACCTTCTCCCCCGTGCCCATGGCTCTGCCATGTTCACCCGTGGCCAGACCCAAGTCATCGGTACCACGACCTTAGGGCCCCTCTCCGACAAGCAGCTCATCGATAACCTCACCGGCGAAACCGAACGCCGCTTCATGCACCATTACAATTTCCCGCCTTATTCCGTCGGTGAAATCGGCCGTATGGGCGCCCCTGGCCGCCGCGAAATCGGCCACGGCAAGCTCGGCGAACGCGCCTTAAGTTATGTCCTTCCCTCCGAAGAGGAATTCCCCTATACCATCCGCTGCGTCGCCGACGTCGTCGAATCCAACGGGTCCTCTTCCCAAGCCTCCATCTGCGCCAACTGCATGTCCTTGATGGCCGCCGGTGTCCCCATCAAAGGCATCGTTTCCGGCATCGCCATGGGCTTGATCAGCTCCGGCCCCTTAGATGGCAAGCACCCCTATACCATCCTCACTGATATCCAGGGTCTTGAAGACCACTTCGGTGACATGGACTTCAAATGCGCCGGCACCGCCAAAGGCTTAACCGCCCTCCAGATGGATATCAAGATCCACGGCGTCACCCGTGAAGTCCTCCACGAAGCCCTCGAACAGGCCAATCGTGCCCGCGCCGAAATCCGCGCCGCCATCGCCGCCTGCATCCCCGAACCGCGCAAGGAAGTCTCCAAATACGCCCCCAAGATGGTCACCTTCAAGATCGATGTGTCCAAGATCCGCGACGTCATCGGCAAAGGCGGCGAAACCATCCAGGGCATGATCCGCGAATGCGATGGCGCGGCCATCGATGTGGCGGAAGACGGCACCATCACCATCTACCATTCCAACCAGGAGATGATTGCCAAGGCCAAAGCGATGATCGACGAGATCACCCGCGAAGCCAAAGTCGGCGAAATCTTCGAAGGCAAAGTCACCCGCGTCGAGGATTATGGCGCGTTCGTCAATCTCTTCGGGGATGTCGATGGGCTCTGCCACGTGTCCCGCTTGAAATGGGATTACGTCCAAGACGCCAATGACATCGTCAAAGTCGGCGACACCCTCAAAGTGGTGGTCATCGGCCTCGAAATGGGCAAAGTCAAAGTCTCCCACCGCGAATTCGAAGACAAGCCGGAAGGCTATGTCGAACGTCCCGAACGGGAAGCCAAGCCCCACGGCCGGGGTGGCGATCGTCCTCATGGCGGTCACCACGATGGCCATGGCCATGGTGGAAACCGGGGCGGACGCCGCTAAGAAAGCGTTTCCAAAAGCAGCTCAAATGGGCTGCTTTTTATTTTTATTCAAAAATAAGGGTTTATAATCACTTCCAAGGTAGTAGAATACTGCCGTTACAAAACAAAGGAGATATTCATCATGAAATCGATCAAAACCTTCGTCTTGGGCCTTGCCTGCGCCGCCACCCTTGCCAGCTGCGCCCAGCCCATCACCGCCGCCGCGGCCAGCAAAATGGCCGATGGCTATTCCATCAGCAAAGCCACTTCCGCCGGCTATGCGAAATGCCACCTTGTGACCAAGACTTCCGATGGTAAGAACACCGAAGAAGACCTCACCGGGGCTGGCCTCACCCTCCTCATCGGCACCTTGGTTCCCGTCAACATCGCCGCCGTCAAGAGCGCTGCCCTGATCGAAGGCGTCGAATTCAAAGCCGATGGCGATGTCCTCGAATTCAGCTACAAGGATGCCGACGGCGCCTACGAATACAAGATCAACGGCGACGGCCTCACCCTCTGGAGCAAGGTGACCACCGGTTCCACCTGGGAATCCAACGCCTACACCTGGTCGAAGTAAGATTTAGGAAGAGCACCCTGGAAAACGGGTGCTTTTTTCTTGCCGCCTGAAATAGGCGTTCACACAAAAGCAATTCGACGTCTTATATCACCTTTATTCCACTGGACGGCTCTTATAAGCGTTTCGCTAAGGCCTTTAGGGCATTCAAATCCAAAAACGAACGAAGGGCATCCTCGTTGAGGATGCTTTCTTCTTTTGTGGCGTCGTAAAGCGCCCCGAATAAGGCGGAAGCGAAATCGCTACGATCGGCATAGGCTTCTTCGGGATAGCCATCATATTGCTCTTCTAAGAAGGCGAGGACATAACGCCGGAAATATAAGAGGATGGCCCGTTCAATCCAATAGACGGTGGGGCCTTGTTCGATTTTCAATAGTTTCAGATAAAGGGGCAATCCATCGGTTTCGTCATGATAGATGTCGACGAAGGTGAAGTCGTAGTCTTTTCCCTTCGTTTCGACAAAGTCGAAGGCATCGGCCTGCACGAGGGTGATCTTTTCTTTATGGGGGAATAAAGGAAGAAGCAAGGAACGGAACATCGCTAGGACGTCGGGATCATTTTCGACGACGGTCACCGAAGTGACTTCCTCTTTTTCCGCGGCCATGAAGGCGTAATAGCCTAGCCCCAGTCCTAGCGTCAGCACTTTTCCTTTGGCATCTATGATGGCTTGTTCCATGGTCTTAATTTCATGGGGGATGAGGCTCATCCAGACTTGCTCGTTTTTGCTTAGGGCGGGGAAGGACAAACCGTCCCGATAATAACCTAGGCTTAATTGTAGGCGCCCGTTTTCTTCGCTTTCGTCATCGGTGAGGAACACCTCGTAAGGGGCGTAGGAACGTAAGAAGAAGGATAAGTCGCCTAAGTGTTTACCCTTAAGGCCTTGCAATAAGCGGAAATAGGGATTTTCCTCAATCGAATGGTTGAGTTCCTTGAATTCGTCGAGCCCCATGCCATAGGCGACCTGGGCGAAGGCTTCTTTCTCTTGCTTGCTTGCGCGAGACAAGAACGATTTCCGATAGGCGTTTTCCACGGTTTCGCCCTTTGCGATTCCTTGGGCGATAGCACGATAAACCGCGGGATCTTGATGCAAAAAATAGGTGTTGGCAATCTCGTCGCGGAGTTGGTTTTCCTCCTCTTCGAGCAGCAACGTTTCCAATAAGGGCAAATCCGCGGCCAATTTCATGCTTTGATTATATCAAAAAACCGGAATACATCTTCCATTTTCCTACGGAAAGGGGTTTAATAGTTTCATATGAAAGACATTTTAATCATCGGAGGCGGTGCCGTGGGCGCTTTTGTCGCCCGCAAGGCCTCGTCTTACAATCTGAAGGTCTCCGTCATCGAAGCTTGCCAGGATGTCGGGGACGTCACCTCCATGGCAAATTCGGCGATCGTCCATTCCGGATACGATCCCGTCCCCGGTACGAAGAAGGCCATCTTCAACGTCAAGGGCAACCGCATGTTCCCCCAAGTCTGCAAGGATTTGGATGTCCATTTCGAGCCTATCGGTTCTTTGACCGTCGCCTTAAACGATGCCCAATACCAAATGCTCCTGCCTTTGCTTGAACGGGCTAAGGAAAACGGCGTCCCCGCCGAACTGCTTTCCGCCGAACAAGTGAAGGCGATGGAACCCAATATCTCCCCCAAGGTCAAAGGCGCCTTGCTTTGCCCGACCGCCGGCACCGTCAATCCCTTTACCTTAGTGGCCCACGCCATGGAAAACGCCGTAGATAACGGGGTCAAAGTCCATCTCGGCGAAAAAGTCATCGGCATCGAGGAAAAAGACGGAATCTTCGTCGTCCATACGACGCGTCGCGACCATGAGGCCAAAGTCGTCATCAACTGCGCTGGCCTCCATAGCGATGAAATTGCCGCCATGGTGGAACCCATCGATTGGTCGATCAAACCGCGCAAAGGCGAATATTTCGTCCTCGATCATTACGCCAAAGGCTTGGTGAACCACGTCCTCTTCCCCCTTCCTTCGGAAAAGGGCAAAGGCATCTTGGTGACCTCGACCACCTCGGGCAATTACCTCGTCGGCCCTTCCAGCGAATGGGATGACGACAAAGAGGATTTCTCCACCGATGCGCCGACCCTTGCCAATGTCAAAGAGCAAGCGCTTATGATGGTGCCGAATATCCCCTTCCGGGAACAAATCCGCACCTTCTCCGGTTTGCGGGCTACCCCCTCCACCCATGATTTCATCATCGAACCGTCGAAGAAATACCCCAATTTCATCAACTGCGGCGGCATCGAATCCCCGGGGCTCGTCTCTTCTCCTGCCATTGGGGAATACGTCATCGACGAATTGGTCTCCAAAGTCCTTCCTTTGGAACCCAAGGAAAGCTATAACCCGAAAATCCGTCCTTACCTCCATCCAGCCACGATGGACGAGCAAGAACTCAATGCCCTCATCCGGAAAGACCCGGATTATGGCATCGTCGTTTGCAACTGCGAAAAAGTGACCTTAGGCGAAATCAAGGATTGCCTCTCCCGTTCTTTACCGCCTCAAACCGTGAAAGCGGTCAAGAAACGGACCCGCGCCGGCTTTGGCAAATGCCAAGGTGGCTTCTGCCAACCCAAGGTCGTGATGCTATTAGCCAAGCATTTCGGCTGCTCGCCCGCCGATATCCTCTACGATAACCAAGGATCGGAAATCATCGCAAAGGAGGCCAAATAATGGAACATAAAGATTTGGTGATCATCGGCGGTGGTTCCGCCGGTATGGCCGCGGCCGTCGCCGCCTATGATGCCGGGATCAAGGATATCCTGATCCTCGAACGTACCGAGTTCCTCGGTGGCATCCTCAACCAATGCATCCATAACGGATTCGGGCTCCATGAATTCAAAGAAGAACTCACCGGTCCCGAATTCCTCACCCGTTTCGTCGACCAAGTCAAAGAACGTGGCATCGCCTATGAGCTCGAAGCCAACGTCCTTTCCCTTTCCAAAGACAAAGTCGTGACCTATCTTTCCGCCAAAGGGAAAACGGAAATCCAAGCCAAAGCCGTCATCATGGCGGCGGGTTGCTATGAACGCAATAGCGGTGCCATCGGGATTCCCGGCACCCGTCCTGCCGGCGTCATCACCGCAGGCCAAGCTCAACTCTATCTAAACGAATTCGGCTACATGGTCGGCAAAAAGGTGTTTATCCTTGGCTCTGGCGACATCGGTCTCATCATGGCTCGCCGTATGACCCTCGAAGGGGCGAAAGTCCTCGGGGTGGCCGAACTCATGCCTTATAGCAATGGGCTCAACCGTAACATCCAACAATGCTTGAAGGATTTTGATATCCCCCTCTATCTTTCCCATACCGTCACCAAAATCATCGGGAAAGAACATCTTGAAGCCATCGAGATCTCGCAAGTCGATGAGAAGATGCGCCCCATCCCGGGAACCGAGCAGCGTTTCGACGTCGATACCTTGCTTCTTTCCATCGGCTTAATCCCCAACAATTCCATCCTCGACCAAGCGGGTGCGATTCCCTCTTCGACCCGTGGCTCAAAAGTCAATCAAAACATGGAAACCTCCATTCCCGGTGTTTTCAGCTGCGGCAATGTTCTCCATGTCCATGACCTCGTCGATTACGTCGTGGAGGAAGGCCGTCAAGCCGGGGCTGCCGCGGCGGCTTATCTCCAGGGAAAAGAAGGCAAATCCGAAGCCCGTATCGAATGCGTTCCGGGCAATGGAATCGGCTATGTCGTCCCCTCTTGGATCGATTTGGAACAAGCGGGTGATTCCATCCCCTTGAAGTTCCGCTGCCGCAAGCCGAGCAAGAATGTATATATCAGCATCTCCTTCAACGGCAAGGAAATCAAAAAGATGCTAAAACTTGCGATGATTCCTAGCGAAATGGAAATTATGAAACTTCCTAAAAACCTACTAGATTCTAACCAAGGGAAATTAGAGGTTTCCCTCGTCGCGAAAGGAGAATGACATGGAACACATTTTAACTTGCATCGTCTGCCCCAGAGGCTGTGAACTCCACGTCGACGAAAACTTCAACGTCACCGGCAATAGCTGCCCCAGAGGCGCCATTTACGGAGCCCAAGAAATCCGCGATCCCCGTCGCACTTTGACCACGACCGTCAAATGCCGTGGGAAGCTGCTTCGCGTCTGTCCCTGCAAGACCAGTGGCACCATTCGCAAAGGCGACCAATTCCGCATCATGGAAATCGTCAACCAAACCGAAGTTCAACCCCCGGTGAAAATGGGACAGCTCCTCGTCTCCAATATTGGGGATACCGGTGTGGATCTCATCGCCACCCGCGAAATCAACGAATAGACAATTTTAAGATTGCGCGCATAATACACGCATATGAAAGTCCTCATCGCCAGCGACATCCATGGCCGGCTCCAAGCCGCAAAACGGCTAGACGCCATCATTTCGTCTTTCGCGCCCGAGCGGATTGTTTTGCTTGGCGATTATCTCTATAACGGCCCCCGTAATGGGGTGCCTTTTGATTACGATCCCATGGCGGTCAGCGCCATCATCAACAAGTGGGCACCTCGCACCGTTGGGGTGAGGGGGAATTGCGATTCCCGTATCGACCAAAGCTTGCTGCGTTTTCATATGGAAGACTCCCAAACCGTTTATTTAAACGGTTATCGCTGCGATTTGATCCATGGCGATTTGCTTACGGGCGATCTCATCGATGTCCAACGCGGCGACATTTTGATGTTTGGCCATACCCATGTGCCGATGCTAAAAACCGAAGACGGGGTCACCTATTTCAATCCCGGATCCATCTCCTTCCCCAAGCAAGGGAAACCCGCCAGTTATGGCATCATGGTGAATAACCACCTCGAAATCAAATCCCTCGACGACGACACGACGCTGGCTTTCTTAGATTTATATTGACATGGACGTTCTTTATTTCCGCCACCAAAGTGATTCCCGCTATTGTTATAGCGTTTCGGACCACGAGGTGCTTTTGCGCTTGGCCGTTGCAAAAATCCAGCCCGTAGAAAAGGTGGAGGTGGTCTATGGGAACCAGATGACCTTTGGACGCCAACATGAAGCCAAACCGATGGAAGTCGTCTATGACGACGGGACGTTCCTTTATTATCAAACCATCATTTCGGGAAAGCCGCCGCGCTTCCATTATGTGTTC
The DNA here is from genome assembly GCA_017454295.1 of Bacilli bacterium. Classification (GTDB taxonomy): domain Bacteria; phylum Bacillota_I; class Bacilli_A; order RFN20; family CAG-826; genus Alloenteromonas. The sequence goes on along the minus strand of JAFTDF010000016.1, from coordinate 27,771 downwards.
CGCATCCGCCAAAACGGAGAAACCCTTTATTTTTCCGAATCGGGGCTCACCCATGATTACGAATTCGACTTGGCCTTCCTTAGCGCTTTTCAGATGATCGGGGAGAATCGGACCGATTTCGTCTTGCCTAAACCCGCCTGGCGTGGCCGCTTGATTTACCAAATTTTCCCCGAACGCTTTGCAAGCCATGGCGATCCCAAAAATAAGCCATACGTGAATCGGGATTGGAAGAGTCATCAACTCGGAGGCAATGCCTTTTTGGGCGGCGATTTGTATGGCGTGATCGATCATTTGGATTATTTGTCTTCCTTAGGAGTGGGGGCGATTTACCTCAATCCCATCCATCCCGCGCCGAGTAACCATAAATATGATGTCCTCGATTATTTCGATGTCGATCCGGGATTCGGGGGCAAAGACGCTTTCCGCAAACTGGTGGAGGAAGCCCATCGCCGCGATATCAAAATCATTCTCGACATGGTTTTTAATCACACCTCATTCCGCCATCCCTTCTTTGAAGACGTCAAGAAGCAGGGGCGCAATTCCCCTTATTACGATTTCTATATGATTCATGGGAACAAGCCCAACCCGATGACGAAGAATTACGAAACCTTCTCCCACGTTCCCTGGATGCCTAAACTCGACACCAGCAATCCCAAGGTGCAGGACTATTTGATTTCAGTCGCTTCTTATTGGATGAATGAATTCCATGTCGATGGCTTCCGTCTAGACGTTTGCGAAGGGGTGTCCCACGAATGCTGGATGCGACTAAAAATGGCTTTGCAGCGGATGGATCCCGATATCTTGCTCATCGGGGAGATTTGGCTCAATAGCGAGTCCTATCTTGGCCCTCATCAAATCGATGGTTTGATGAATTACCCTCTTTTAGGGGTGGTCTCCGCCTATGTCTTGAATCAGAAAGACGCCGCCCAAATCGCGTTGTCCTTACAAGGTGTGTTGGTCCGTTATAAAGAAGGTCATAACGAATGCATGCTCAATCTGCTTTCCGGGCATGACATTCAACGTTTTATGAACCTGGTCAAGGGCAACAAGAATGACGTGCTCCTTGCTTATGCGTTGCTTTATTTCTTCCCCGGCATGCCTTGCCTTTATTATGGCGATGAGATCTTCACTCCCGGTGGGGGAGACCCCGATTGCCGGCGGGCCATGGACTGGGAAAGCGAGGAATTTCATGGTCACGGCTTCGCTCTATTTCAGAAAATGGGCTGTCTTAAACGGGATACCAAAGCGTTACGGGAGGGCAAACTTTTCATCTCTAGCGAAGGCCCACTTCTTAAACTAACCCGTGCCCTCGGCAACGAAATCTACACGCTCTATCTCAATCATTCCGGCAACGAGGTGGCTTTCCCCTTCCCCGCCCTTCTTTCTAACGGCTTGGAAAACGGCAAATTGGCCACTTCCGGATTCGCCATCGTCAAGGAAACTATCTAACGCGCGAAAATTGTTTAGGAATTCTCTTCCTAATCGGCGGGCTTTTCTTTATAATTCTCTACGAGAAACCCGAATTCCATAGGAGGGCGTTATGAACGACAAAATCCGGATTGTGTCTTTAGGTGGCCTCGATGAGGAAGGCAAAAACTGCCTCGTCATCGACATCAACGGCGATCTTTTCGTGGTCGGCTGTGGTGTGATGGAACCTGATAAGACCAAACCCGGCGTTGACTATGTCATCCCCCGATTCGATTACCTGGAAGAGAACAAAGAGAAGATCAAAGGCTACTTCCTCCTCCATGGCCACGATGACGAAATCGGTGGTTTGGCCTATGTTTATCCCAAAGCACCGGCCCCGATTTATGGCTCCAAAGTGACGTTGTCGATGCTTTCGATTTTCACTCGCCATGTCAAACGCGACCCCAGCATGTACGACCTCCATCCGGTGGAACCTTCCTCAGTGTTTCAAGTCGCGGGACGGACGATCCATTTCTTCCATACCGCCCATAACATCGCCGATAGCTCCGGCATGGCCATCGAAACCAGCTACGGCAATATCGTCATCACCGGTGACTATGTCGTTGAAAACGCGGCCGACAAAGCCTATCTCAACGATATGAACGCCTTGGCCATCATCGCCGAAAAGCCGACCTTGGCGCTTTTGCCCGAATCCGTCTATGCGACCCGTCCGGGCTATACGGCCCCCTTATATAAGCTAACGCCCCATCTTTCCGAGGCGTTTAAGAAAGCCAAAGGCCGCATCTTCGTATCCATCTTCTCCACCGATATCTATAACGTGGACGAAGTCATCCGTCTGGCGGTGGCCAATCGCAAGAAAATCGTTTTCTATGACAGCACCACGAAAGCGGTGCTTGAGCCGATCATCGCCTCGGGCGCCCTCTCCATCCCCAAAGAGAATTTTGTCCCCAGCGACGATATCCTTCGCCACAAAGATAGCGACCTGGTCTTCATCATGGTCGCCTTTGGCGCCAAGCTCTTCCGCAAGATCGCTTTGCTCGCCACCGGGGCCAATGAAGACAAGCGGATCCGCCTCAAGGATACCGACCATTTCGTCGTCGCTTCCTTAAGCACCGACAATACCGAACTCGAATACACCGATGCGGTGGATGAACTCTTCCGCTGCGGCTGTGGGGTCACCATCGTGCCCAAGAAGCAATTCCTGCGCATGCACGCTTCCGAAGAAGACCTCAAGATGCTCGCCTCCATCCTCAAACCGCAATACTACATTCCCGTCAAGGGCTTCTACAAAGATCTTCTCGCCAATGCCATGTTGGCCTTATCCATGGGGTTGAACCTCTCCCACCAAAACGTTTTCGTCGTGGAAAACGGTATGTCCATCCTCATCGATGAAAAAGGTGGCCGCATCTTTGATGAGAAGATTCCCCATGGGGATTTGATGATCGACGGTTCGGGCGTGGGCGATATTTCCGAAAATGTCCTCGCCGACCGCGAAAAACTCGCCGAAGGCGTCATGGTCCTGGCCATGACCATCTCCTCTTCCCGCCGCGAGATCGTGGCGGGTCCGGAAGTGGCGATGCGGGGCTACCTTATCCAAAAGGAAGGGGAAGCCGCCCAGAAAGAAGCCGCCCGCATCTTCGTGGCGACGGTCAATGAATTCCTCTCTCGATTCGACGTCAATCTCGATGAGATGAAACAAAATGTCTATGAACGGGTCCTTCGGGGCTTGCGCCGGCTCTCCGGACAAGTGCCGATGGTCTTGCCCTTAATCGTCGACATCGGCTAGGAGTAAGGAGCAAGCATGGCGAAAAACGGTAGTGTTTTCACACCCTCGCGCGTTCAGCGCATGGTTGGCCTCACCGCCACCTTGTTTTCGCTGACGATTCTTTTCTCCGCCAATACGCATCTTCGCTTCCTTGCCTATGGTATCGATTTCCTCTTCGGCATCGCCGGGATTTACGTGCTGGTCCTCCCTTTTGCCGCTTGGGGCGTCTATCACGTCCTCTTTGCCAATAAAAAACCGATCCATTGGCGGATTTACCTTGGCTGGCTGCTCACATATCTAGGCGTGGCCATCCTTTTGGCGGATTTAGGGGCCACGAATTTCGCCACCGGACGCACGACCGAGCCGTTCTTTTTTGCCCTTGAGGAAGCCCGCACGCATTTAGGAAGCGCCTTGCTTTCCGATTTGCGCCTTGGCGGAGGCATCTTGGCCTATTTGCTTACCGGCAGTTTGCTCGATGCCGGGGTCCGCGGTTGGGGCATCGCCTTATATGTGGTGTTGCTTCTTGGCGCTTTCGTCTGCTTCTTCTATCCGCTCTTAGTGCGTTTGGTACGCTTTATCCAAGGCAAAATCGCCGTGGGGAAAGCCAACAAAGAAAAGCAACGGCAAGAAGCTTTGGCCGCCGAGGTCAATCCCTTTGGCGTGGCTTTGCCCGAAGATAATATCGCCCCCAAAGAAGAGCTCCGGGCCAAACGCCAAAATACACGGGAACTTTCCGAGTTTTTGCCCGCTTCGAAGACCTTGCTTCCGCGCCGTTCGTTACGCAATACCAATACCCTCGCTCCGGCGACCCCTTACCAAGCACCTTCGCCCGAGCCGAGCCAAGCCACGCCCATCCCGATGCCCGAATATAACCCCAATCTCCCATTGCAAAGAACCGGCTTGCAAAAAGCCTATTTCGGTCCGCGAAAGGAAGAAATGGAAGCGGTGCCTTCCACCCCGATGACCACGTATTCGCCCGTCACCTTCGGCAAACCGGCCCCTAGCATCGACCCAGCCCCAGCCCCGGTTGCGCTAGACCCGACCCCCGAGCCGGTGTTTGATCCAAAACCCTCTTTCTTGCAAGAAGCTTCTCCCGCCCCGGAAGCCGAAATCCCCGAAGTGGTGGAAACGCCCGTCGTAGAAGTTCCTTCACCCGTGGCAACGCCCACCCCGGAAGCGCCGAGGGTTGCTTCGCCTGCTCCCGCGCCCATTGTGACGCCTGCTCCCCAGCGCGCGCCCACCCCAGCACCTGCACCCGCACCTGCTCCCTCTCCTGCTCCCGACCCCGAAGCCGAAGTACCCTTACCGCCTTATCAATTGCCGAGCCTTGATCTGCTTCAAGATATCCAAAACGCCCAAAACCTTGAAGAGATGGAACGGGATTGCGAGGAAAAGACCCTCATCATCAACCAAGCCTATCAAGACCTCCATGCCGGGGCCCACGTCGTCAGCCACATCATCGGCCCTTCCGTCACCCAATTCGCCATCCAAGCCGATTCCGATGTTTCGGTTTCGACTTTGGGCCGTTTCGTCAAAGATATCGAAGTCCGTCTTGGGGGCGTGCCGACCCGTTTCGCCGAGCGCGTTTCGGGCATGAGCACCTGCGCCCTCGAAGTCGCCAATTTGGTGTCACGTACCATTCCTTTGAAGGAATTGGTCGCCGCGCTTCCTCCGCTAAACGAAAAGAACAACATGCTCTTCCCCTTTGGCGAAGACATCACCGGCAAAGTCCGCTACGCCGATTTGACCGAGCTCCCCCATATGCTCGTCGCCGGGACCACCGGTTCGGGTAAATCCGTTTTCATCCACTCGGTGCTGTTCTCTTTGCTGATGCGTAACCGCCCCGAGGAACTCAAACTGATGCTCATCGACCCCAAACGCGTCGAAATGAACAAGTATCGTGATTTGCCGCATCTGCTTTGCCCCATCATCAAAGAGCCCAGCGAAGCCAAAGTGGCCTTTAAGAAGCTTTGCGATTTGATGGACCGCCGCTACAAGATGTTCGAAGAGGCCAACGTCCAAGGCATTCGCGACTACAACGAAGATTATTGCGTTTATGCCCATAAGCGGAAAATGCCCTTCATCGTGGCCGTGGTCGACGAATACGCCGACCTTGTTGGGGCGGAGAAAGACATCGCCAATTACGTGCTTCGCATCGGGCAAAAAGCCCGTGCGGCCGGCATCCATATGATCGTGGCGACCCAACGTCCCGACGTCAAAGTCATCACCGGGACCATCAAAGCCAACTTGCCGACCCGCGTCGCTTTGACCGTGGCTTCCTCGGTCGACTCGAAGACCGTCCTCGATGCCATTGGCGCGGAAGACCTCAATGGCCGCGGCGATATGCTGATCGATTGTGTCCAAGTCGCCAAGAAGGAATTTGTCCGTGCCCAAGGTGCTTTCGTCACCAGTACCGATATGCGGGTGATCGGCGATTTCATCCGTAACCAAATGGCCCCCGCCTATGATCCCGACTTCCTCAACCTCAAAGACGAGGAAGACAATATCCCCGGTTCCGTCAGCTCTAATAGCGGCGGTGGGGGATTCGACCCGGGCTTAAGCGAATCGGCTTTGGCTAACATCAAAGCCGCCGGCGACGAAGAGAAATACCAAATGATCAAAGAAGCGGTCATGGCCAGGGAATTCACCTCGATCAGCCAGATTCAGCGGGACTATGGCGTTGGCTTCCCCCGCGCCGGGAAAATCTATTCCCGTTTGCTCAAAGAAGGCATTATCTCCCTGGATACTCCCAATTCCTCCAAAGGCGCCAAAGTGGTCGTGCATTCCGCCTCCGCCGCCCCCGAGGAACCCGCTTCCGAAGAAGCGCCCTTCCCCGAAGAAGATCAGCAATAGAAAGGACGACCCATGAAAGATACCTATCTCAACGCGAAACTCATTTCCCCCGATCTCTTACGGCTCGTCGTGTTTTCCTCCCTTCCTTATGAGAAGTTAGAACCCGTCTTATGGAAAGATGGCGTCTCCATGGGCAAACCCACGGTGGCGAGAACCTCAACCCTCTCTTCCATCTCCATCGTCGATTTGCGGTTAAACGAGCCTTTGGAACTCGGTCATTCCTATTCCTTGGTGATGCCCCAATATGGATCCGTCCCCGTGGATGTCACCGAGGCGACCACCTTCCCTGGCTTCGACGAGGAATTCCATTACAAGGGCAACGATTTGGGTTATACCTATTCCAAAAAATACACTGGTTTTGCCTTGTGGGCGCCTCTAGCCTCCAAAGTCGTGCTTTCCTACCGGAAGAAACCCGAGGATCCTTGGAGCGTGGTGGAAATGATCCGTTGCGACCATGGGGTCTTCAAAGGCCGCGTCTATGGCGATTTGCATCTTGCCGAATACCATTATCACGTCACCAATTCTGAAGTGACGGTCAAAGTCACCGACCCCTATGCCAAAGGCTCGACCTTAAATGGCGAAAACAGCGTCGTCATCGACTTTGGCCGGCTCAAGGACAACGATCATCCCGAGGCGTTACCCGTCCTCAATAGCCCCTGCGACGCCATTATCTACGAAGGCCATGTCCGCGACCTCACCATCGATCCCCATACCGACATCCGCGAAAAGGGCCGCTTCAAAGGGCTCGTCGAAGAAGGACGAAAAACCGAGGCCGGCCATCCTGCCGGATTCGATTACATCAAGAGCTTGGGAATCACCCATCTCCAATTGCTCCCGATTTACGACTATAAGACCGTCGACGAATCCAAACCCTCCTCCGGTTATAACTGGGGCTATGACCCAGCCCAATATTTCGTGCCCGAAGGTTCTTACGCCTCCAACTTGGAAGATCCCTTATCCCGTATCGTCGATTGCCGCGACATGGTGGCCAAATTCCACCAAGCCGGGATCCGCATCGTCATGGACGTCGTCTATAACCACGTCTACGAATACCAAAATTCCGTCTTCGAAAAAGTGGTGCCCAATTACTATTTCCGGCGCCGTGCCAATTCCAAATTGGCCAATACCTCGGGCTGCGGTAACGATTTGGCCACGGAACGTCCGATGGTGCGCAAACTCATCGTCGATGCTTGCCGCCACTGGATCGAAACCTATCATATCGATGGGTTCCGCTTCGACCTGATGGGCATCATCGACGTGGAAACCTTGCAACAAATCCGCGCCATGGCCCGTTCCCATGACCCGAGATTCCTCCTTTACGGCGAAGGCTGGAACATGGGTGGGGAAGTAAGCGTCCCCCTTGGCCACATGGGTAATGCCAACCTTTTGCCCGAATTTGGCTTCTTCAACGATTTCTACCGCGAGACCTTAAAGAATTACGCCGCCGGGGATTTTGGGGCGAAAAACGCCTTCAAAAACGCTTTGGCCGGTTCTTGCATCGATTTCATCTTGCCGCCGAAATTCGCTTCCGCCACGCAGACCATCAACTATGTCGAATGCCACGATAACGCGACCTTCTTCGATTTCCTTTCGATGCGTCGCCGTGACTATTCTTTGGAAACCAAACTCGAAATCATCCAGGGCGTCAATGCCGCGATTTTGTTCTCCTTTGGGATTCCCTTCTTCCACGCCGGGCAGGAAATCGGCATGTCGAAATGGGAAGAAGACAACACCTATAACAAAGGCGACGGCTATAACAAGTTCTCCTATCGTCTTTTAGACGAACGTTATGAAATGGCCGAGAACTTCAAAAAGATGGTCGCCATCCGTAAGAAGAGTCCTTATCTGCGTATTTACGATCCTCGCCTCATCAACCAAGCCATCGATGTGGGCGAAATCAACGACACCGTCCGTCTCTCGTTCGTGGAAAAGAACCTCATCGCCCCTGAAGAGGAAGTCCATGCCTTCTTCAACGCCAGCGGACGTGACGAAACCTATTGGGCGCCGACGCCGCTAGAGAAGGTCTTTGATTCTTCGCATCAAGACCGACTCGATACTGATCCTCATGCGGTGATCATCCCCGCCCATTCCACCGTTTTGACTCGAGGCAAAAAGGCATGAAGAAAGCGCTGAAGTGGCTTCGTTTGGTATTCCTTTGCCTCCCGCGTGTGGTATGGGAGTACTTTACCTACATGCGCAAATACTCGAAGCACCCCGAGGATTACCCCATCGAAGAACGCTATCGGCGGGTCCGCGGCACGATTTTGTTTTTGCTGCGCCAAATGAAGATGGAACTCGACCTCGATCCGGGCACGGCACCGATTTTGGGCCGTGGCAAATTGATCATCGCCAACCATCTGTCCATGTTCGATCCCTTGATTTTGATCGCCCTTTCCCCCGAGCCGATCGGCATCGTGGCCAAGAAAGAAACCTTGAAAATGCCCTTTGTGCCGCATCTGATCAAGGCCATTGACGGCATCTTCATCGACCGGGACGACCCGATGGGCACGCTGCGGAAGTTCCGCGACGTGGCCAAACTCATCAAAGCCGAAAAAATCGGCTATGCTGTCTTCCCCGAAGGCACCCGTAACAAGTTCCCCTATGGCATGATGAACGAATTCCATCCCGGTTCGTTCAAACTCGCTTCGATGGCGGGACTTGATATCCAGCCCGTCCTGCTTTTTGGGGAGCAGCGTTTCGTTGAGGAAAAAGCCTTCCATCGTAGCTACTACGTCCAAGCCTCGGCCTTACCCGTGGTGCCCTTAGCGGAAATGGGGCCCACCGGCACCGGCGAATTCGCCGAAAGAATGGAAAAGGAAATGGATGCCCCCTTGCAGCGGCTCATCGAAAAAGACCGCCTCTATTACGAAAACGGGCAAGGGAAGAAGAAAGCGAAAAAGTGGTGGAAGATGCAACAACACCAAGAATGGATTCATTATGAGAATGAAAAGAATGCCGAATAGTTCCGACCCGTTTCAGGGGACGTATTCCTTAAGCAAAACCGCCGGCACGGGCCTCATCATTTTGGGGTTCATCGTCTTCGTCGCGATGTTCTTTTTATTGCAAAAGAACAAACCCGAGGGGGCCGAAAACCTGCCGTATTATTTGCCTTGGTGCATCGGTTATGGCATCCCATGCTTACTTTGCGCCGGCACGGGGGTGTATTGGATCCTGCACGACATTAAGCGTCCTTACGATTGCTTCATCTTCTCCATCATCTGCTTTGTCTTCGCCGGATTTGGCATTGGCGGCTCCATCCCCTTTGGCGTGGTATGGCAAAACGTCGAGTTCATCATCTCGGGGATCGTCATCGCCGCCTGCGAAGCCGTGATCGCCTTTTTAACGATCCGTAGTTACCAAGAACGGAAATAAGTCTTTGGCATAATCTCGCCTCAACCCTTTGGGGTAATGGTTTTTGGCGACGCCGTTGCTGACTTTCACCCATCCCATCGTGAGTCCCTGATAGGAAACTACATGGTATCCTTTTGCCGCATTTAGGTCGAAAGTGAGTCCGGATAAATAGGCCTTGGTCTGGGTACCGTCTAGAGGAATGGAATCCTCAACTCCGAGGTATCTAGCAAGGGCGAAATCGGGATTCCCGTCTTCCTCGATTTTTACCCCATAACGGAGCACAGGGAGATGGTGGGTAGGGGTGCAGCGAGGCATCGAATAGAGGGCGGTTCCCTTGATTTCGAAGTCACGTCCTTCTAATCCATAGGCACCGACGAATGGATTCTGTTTCGGGGCAGGACGATTCCTCATTGCGAATAGAGGAGGCCTGCCTGCCTTTTGAACTTTCACCAAGAACTGTCCTTCCCCTTCATAACGGTGGGGGAAGAGGAAGATCGCCTCGGGCAAATCGGGGTGGTGGTAGAAGGAAGAATCGTCTTCCATTTCACAAAGTGAAAGATCATCATGTTCTTTTAGTAACTCAAGGATGGGATCGATGTCTTCTTCTTTGGAAAACGAACAGGTTGAGTATAAAAGGATGCCACCGGGAGCGAGCATCGAATAGGCGAAGGATAAAAGCTCTTTTTGGATGGTGGCGCAACGCTGCACCTTTTCGATGGACCAATCGGCTTCGGCAAGGTCGTTTTTCCGAAACATCGCCGAGCCCGAGCATGGGGCATCCAGGATGATGGCGTCGAAGGCGCCTTGGGAATCTCGATAATGATCTTTGAAATCGGCACAGGTCACCACGATGTTGCCCCGTCCCATCCGTTCGACGTTTCCGGAGAGTTCCTTGGCCCTCGGATAGGAGAGGTCATTCGAAATAAGGGTGCAACTAGGATAAAGCAAGGACGTGCCGATGGTTTTGCCACCAGGGGCGGCGCATAGATCGAGGATCCTCGCCCCTTCCCGGGGTTTTAGTTGCGAGGCGACGAGCATCGCCGCCGGGTCTTGGATGTAATAGGCACCTAAATCGAACAGGGGATGCTTGCCAAAGGCATATTCCTCGGAAGAGTAACGATAACCATGGGGAACATGGGGAATCGGCTCGATATGTGGGAAGGCTTGGGTAAATGCTACGGGGTCGACTTTTTCCGTGTTCAAAAGCAAGCCGTGGACTTGTTCTTTCTTCTGGGCGGAGAGGATGCCATCGACTTCTCCGAGGGGTAGATAAGCGAGTAAATGTTCCCGAAAATCCATGGCGCTATTGTAGAGGCGACGCATTTAAGATGTCAAAGACAAAGTCTTTCGCTAAAATAGTGCGTATGAGAGCCGTAGACATTATCGAAAAGAAAAGGGATGGCCATCCCTTAACCGAAGAAGAAATCCGCTTCTTCATCCAAGGCTATACCAACGGGGATATCCCCGATTATCAGGCATCCGCCTTTACCATGGCCGTTTATTTCCAGGGCATGAACGAGGAAGAAACCGCGATCATGACCGATGCCATGATGCATTCGGGAGAAACGATCGATCTTTCCGCCATCCAAGGCGTCAAAGTCGATAAGCATTCCACCGGTGGGGTGGGGGATAAGACCTCCCTTGCCGTAGGACCTTTGGTTGCCGCTTGTGGCGCCAAACTCGCCAAAATGTCGGGCCGCGGCCTTGGCCATACCGGAGGCACCCTCGATAAACTCGAATCCATCCCCGGATTCAATATCTCCTTAACCAGCGAACAATTCATCCAGCAGGTCAATGACATCGGCTTGGCCATCATCGGACAAACGACTTCCATCGTCCCCGCGGATAAGAAACTCTATGCGCTTCGCGACGTTACCGCGACCGTCGAATCCATTCCTTTGATCGCCTCCAGCATCATGTCGAAGAAACTCGCCGCGGGAACCGATGCGATCCTCCTCGACGTCAAATTCGGATCCGGGGCTTTTATGAAGACCCAAGAACGGGCCCGGGAATTGGCCCGCGAGATGGTCAAGATCGGGAAAAACCTCGGCCGCGATACCAGAGCGACCCTCACCGACATGGATCAGCCGTTAGGGCTTGCCGTAGGCAATGCACTCGAAGTGAAAGAAGCCATTGCCACCTTGCAGGGGAAAGGTCCCCATGATTTCGTCGAACTCTGCATCGGTGCCTCCGCTTTGTTATTGACCCAAGCCAAGCTCGTCGATTCGGTCGAAGAAGGCCGTAAGAAAGTCGAAGCCGCCATTGCCGATGGCAGTGGTCTAGCCAAATTGCGGGCCATGGTCGAAGCCCAAGGCGGGGATCCCACCTATATCGACCATCCCGAGAAGTTCCCCCTTGCCTCCCGCATCGTGCCCATTTACGCTCCGCGGGCTGGCTACATCAAGCGCATCGATTCTTTAGCCATCGGCATTTCGGCCATGAAACTTGGCGCCGGGCGGGAAAAGATGACCGATACCATCGATATGTCCGCCGGCATCATGCTCACCAAGAAAGTCGGCGATGCGGTGGAAGCAAATGAAGTCATCGCTTATTGCCATACCAACAAAGAAAACGTCGACGATGTCTTCGCCGAAGTCCAACAAGCCTTCGAAATCACGTCGGAAAAAGTGGCCTATCCGCCGATTATCCATGAGGTGATTTCCTAATGCGCGTATTGATTCAGCGGGTCACCTCCGCCTCCGTCGATATCGAAGGGGAACGGGTGGCCTCTATCGGCAAAGGGTTTTTGCTCCTGGTTGGTTTTACTTCCGGGGATACCCCAGAAATCGCCGATAAAATGGTCCAAAAGGTGGCGAAACTCAGGATTTTCGCCGATGAAAACGGGAAAACCAATCTGGCCTTGGCCGATATTGGCGGGGAAGTGCTAAGCGTTTCGCAGTTCACCTTGTATGCGGATTGCTCCCAAGGCAACCGCCCGAGTTTCGTCAAAGCCATGAAAGCGGAGGAGGCCAATGCCCTCTACGCCTATTTCTTTGCTTCGTTAAAGGCCCTATTTCCCGCCTTACAAGGGGGCGTCTTCCAAACCGATATGCAGGTATCGCTAGTCAATGAGGGTCCTTTCACCGTGTTACTGGATTCGCAGGAGCTTTTCAAATGAAAGTCATGGTCGGATTAAGCGGTGGGGTGGATTCGGCCGTCGCCGCCTATTTGCTAAAACAACAAGGCTACGAAGTGGTAGGGGGTTTCATGCGCAACTGGGATGCCCTCGCCAATAACGATTACCTGGGCAATCCCACGATCAATAACGACCAATGCCCCCAGGAAAAAGATTATTGGGATGCCGTGGCGGTCGCCAAAAAACTAGACATCCCTTTGTTACGGGCGGATTTCGTCAAAGAATACTGGGATAACGTCTTCACGTATTTCCTCGAAGAATACAAGAAGGGCAGAACGCCCAATCCCGATGTGTTTTGCAACAAATACATCAAATTCGATTCGTTTTTGAAATTCGCGAAGTCTCAGGGATGCGAGATGATCGCCATGGGGCATTATGCCAAGCGCATTCAGGGAGAGGATGGGCTCTATTATCTACAAAAAGCCGCCGATAAGAAGAAAGACCAATCCTATTTCCTTTCCCAAATCAACGAAGAGCAAATCGCTTCTTGCCTCTTCCCGCTTTGCGACATCGAAAAAGAAGAGGTGAGGCGAATCGCCCATGAACTCGATTTGGAATCGGTCATGGACAAGAAAGATTCCACCGGGGTTTGTTTTATCGGTGAACGCAACTTCAAAGAATTCCTACAAAACTATCTCCCTTCCCATGAAGGCGACGTCGTCTTAGGGGAAAACGGTCCCGTGATCGGCAAGCATATCGGCGTCCTCTATTACACCTTAGGCCAGCATAAGGGCCTTGGCATCGGTGGCGTCAAAGGGGTCAAAGAAGGTGCCTACTTCATTTATAAGAAGGACGTGGCGAGAAATATCCTCCACGTGGCCCAACTTGAGGAGCGCGAACTCCTGCAATCGACTTCTTGCTATCTCGATGGCGTCAATTGGGTCGGACCTCGTCCGGAAGGGGAAATCGAAGTGGGGGTTAAGTTCCGTTACCGCCAGCCCGATCAACCCGCGAGAATGCGTTTTGAGGGAGATCGCATCTACCTCCATTACGAAGACCACCCCGTCGAAGCCGTGACCCCTGGCCAAATCGCCGTGATTTACCAAGGCGAAACGATGCGAGGCGGCGGCATCATCGGCGAAATTTATCGGCGCGACGAGCGCATCGATATTTAAACGTTCCATCGTTGTTTTCAAAACCGCTTTTTTAGTGGATATTTCTAAAAGAAAGTGCTTTAATTTTGCCATCGGGAACTTGCCACTCCCCCTCATGTGGGTAATGCCACCGTATCACGCGTTAAGTGAAGAAGTAAGCGCACCCTCGAGGTGAAGAAGGATGGTACCGCGCCATGGCGTTCCTTCATCCCGCGCTTTTTTATTTTAGGAGGCACTCTTATGCGCAAATTAAGCGGCCGCGAAATCCGCCAGGTTTGGATCAAATTCTTCCAATCCAAAGGACATGTTTATATTCCTGGGGTTCCTTTGATCCCCCAGGGCGACAAATCCCTGCTTTGGGTCAATGCCGGCGTCACCGGATTAAAGAAATACTTCGATGGGAGCGAAATCCCGCCATCCCGACGCATCGTCAACGTGCAGAAATCCATCCGCACCAACGATATCGAAAACGTCGGCCATACCGCCCGTCACCATACGTTCTTTGAAATGCTTGGGAATTTCTCCATCGGGGATTATTTCCGTGACGAGGTCATTCCCTGGGCCGCCGAGATCCTCACCAGCGAGGAAGTCGGCTTTGGCATCCCCTTCGAAAAGCTCTATATCACCTATTCTCCCTTGGATAAGGCCACCCATGACCTTTGGGTCAAATGCGGGGTTCCCGAGGATCATTTGATTCCCCTAGAAGGCAACTTCTGGGAAATCGGGGAAGGGCCCTGTGGTCCCGACACCGAAATGTTCTTCGACCGGGGCGAAGCCTACGATCCCGAAGGCAGAGGCGTGGAACTCTTACGCAAGGAAATCGAAAACGACCGTTATATCGAAATCTGGAACATCGTCTTCTCTCAGTTCAACTCCGTCGCCGGGGTCAAACGGGAAGACTATAAGGAATTGCCCTCGAAAAACATCGATACGGGCTCGGGCTTAGAACGGATCGCCTGCATCTTACAGGGCACCGAAACCAACTTCGAAACCGATTTATTCACCCCCATTATCAAAGAGACCGAACAGCTTTGCGGTCAATCCTATCAAGGGGAGAACAAGATGGCCTTCCGCGTCATCGCCGACCATGCCCGTTGCCTCACCTTCGCCTTAAGCGATGGAGCTTCCTTCTCCAATGAGGGCCGCGGTTACGTCTTAAGACGTATCATCCGTCGCGCCATGCGTTATGGGAAGAAACTCGGCATCGACCATCCTTTCATGTATGGACTCGTCGATACCGTCATCGCCGAATATAAGGATTTCTATCCCGATCTCGAAGGTCGCCGGGATTACATCGTCAAATCGATCGAAAACGAAGAACGCAAATTCTTGAAGACCTTGGTCTCCGGAGAAGCGTTGCTTCGGGAAAAAATCGAAGACAAGGATACCCTTTCCGGGGCGGATGCCTTCCTTCTCTACGATACCTTTGGCTTCCCCTTCGACCTCACGAATGAAATCTGTGCCGAAGCCGGTGTCAAAGTGGATGAAGCGGGATTCCGCGCTTGCATGGAAGAACAAAAGCAACGCGCCCGCTCCGCGCGCAGCGAAGTCGCTTCCTTCCATAAGCAGTCCAAAGACTTGCTCGCCTTCCAAGAAACATCCGAATTCGATTATGGCACCCTTTCTACCAAAGGTAAGGTCATCGGCCTCTTCGTCGATGGCGTCGCCACGGAAGAAATCGATGAGGAAGGGGACGTCGTCTTCGATGTGACGCCCTTCTATAGCGAATCCGGCGGCCAAGTCTCCGACGAAGGCAGCATCGAAAACCAAAACGCCTCCGGACGGGTCGTCGCCATGGGCAAAACCCCCAATGGAGCCCATCTCCATCACGTCCAGCTCGCCTATGGCACCATCCGCAAAGGCGATGAATTCACCTTGCAGGTCGATGCCAAAAAGCGTCGTCTAACCGCCCGTAACCATTCCGCGACCCATTTGCTCCACGCCGCCATCGGGGAAGTCTTAGGCCACCATGTCGATCAAAAGGGCAGCTTTGTCAACGAAGAATATCTTCGTTTCGACTATGAGGCTGAACCGCGTCCTAGCCAAGAGCAACTGCAAGCCATCGAAAAAATGGTCAATGCCAAAATCGAAGAAGCCATCGAGGAAAAGACCTTGGTTTTGCCAATCGAAGAAGCCGCCAAACTCGGCGCCGAAATGGAATTCTCCGAGAAATATGGCGATTTGGTCCGCGTCGTGACCTTTGGGGATTTCTCCAAAGAATTCTGCGGTGGCACCCATGTTGCCAATTCCAGTGACATCGGCATCTTCGTTTTAACCAGCGATTCCGCCGTCAGCAGTGGCGTCCGCCGTATCGAAGGACGCACCTCATTAGGCGCTTATCAATATCTTGCCCGCAAACGGGAAGCCCTCGACCAGCTCGGAGAAACCTTAGGCAATCCAGGAGATGCCCTCATCATCAAGAAAGTCGATGGGCTCCGCGAGGAACTAAATGCCGCAAATAAGGAAATCGACCGCCTCAAAGCCAAGCTTGCTTCCTCGCTCGCCTCTTCGCTTACCAGCGAATTCGAAGAGATCGATGGCGTCCATTTCTTCGCCACCCAAATCGAAGGAGGCCGGGAAGAAGCCGGAAAACTTGGCGACTCCATGAAAACCAAGTTCGCCGATTATCTGATCTTTATCGCCGCCAAAGGCGAAAAAGGCATTGCCCTCAGCGCCTTTGCCGGTGGAAAAGGGGAACGTCTTGGCGCTGGCAGCGCGATGAAACTCGTCGGGCCCCTGTATCAAGGCAATGGCGGTGGTAAACCCAGCTTTGCCTCCGGTTCGGGGAAAGCCTTAGCCGACATCGAAGCCGTCAAATCCGCCTTACGTGAAGCCCTTAAGGCATAAAGGAGTACCTATGGAAATCACCAAAGACAACGAAATCATCCTCTATGGGGAGAATGGGGAAGAAACCAAACTGAACATTCTCTTCTATTACACGAATGAGCAGCGGGGGAAAGACTATTACTTCCTCTACCGCAGCGAATCCCCAGACGAGATCTTCGTCCTCTCTTGCGCCGATGGGGAACATCTGGAAGAATGCGATGAGGAGGAGCTCGACGAAGCCGATCAAGTCCTCTCCGCCTATGAAGAAGATCCCACGATCGCCGAGGCGCGGAAGTAAACCTAGCAAAAGGGTTACTCAATGTATATAATTGCTATCGCAAAATTACCGAGGTAGAAAACCATGGCAGAAAAGAAAAACATCCTTACCGCTGAAGAGCGCGAAGCGCTTGAACGTGAATATCGCGATCTCATCGACGTCCAACGTCCCGATGTCATCGAAAAGCTCCAACTCGCCCGTAGCCAAGGCGACTTAAGCGAAAACGCCGACTATGATGCCGCCCGTGACCGCCAAGCCCAAATCGAAGGACGGATCCTCCAAATCGAGAATATCCTCAACAACGCCATCTCCGCCGAAGAAGTGGAGAATGCTCGGGGCAAAGGTATCTCCATCGGCGACACCGTCACCATCTTCGACCAATCCCTGGAAGAGGAAATCAAGATCAAAGTCGTCGGTTCCATCGGCGGCGACCCGATGGCTGAAATCGCCACCGTCAGTAACGAATCCCCCATCGGCAAAGCCTTACTTGGCCACGAAGTCGGGGATGTCGTCCGCGTCGAAAGCGAAGAACCCTACGAAGTCGAGATTCGCGCCTACGGCCGTAAATAAGTCACCAACCAACGAAATGCCGGAACTATGTTCCGGTTTTCTTTTTTCTCAAATCGATTCCCTTCCCCCGTATAAGGAAGTAAGGAGGAATCGTTATGAAAGTGATTCTCATTATTGTGGGCTTGACCGCCTTGGCCTTGGTCGGCTTTGGCATCGTCCACGCCATGACCGTCTCCGATCCGATCGTGACGGCAAGTTCGGTCGCCTCATCCGTGGCGGGGATGTCGGTGACCATCTCGGGGCAAGTCAATCGGCCCGGCACCTTTGTTTTAGACCTAGGAGCGACGATGATGGACCTCATCAATGCCGCGGGTGGGACCAGCGAAAACGCCGATACCTTGGCCTTCAACACGGATTATGTCTTAACCGCCAAAGGATCGTATTACATCGCTCCATTGCGGGATTTCAACAATACCTGCTCGAATACGCCCATTAACAAAGTCAACATTAATAGCGCGGACGTGGATTCGTTAATGGCAACCGCGGGCTTCTCCAAAAGCGTGGCTTCCGCCTTGGTGAGCTATCGCGCTTCCGCCGAGTTTAAGGCGTTAGAAGACATTACCAGCGTTCCCGGCATCGGACAGGCCACCTATATGTCGGTGCGCGATAAAATTCGCCTCCGCGATGCCTGATGGCGCTGTTCTATGCCTTTATCGGGCTATGGGCGGGGCTCTTCCTTAGCGGCGGCTATGAGCCGTCCTTCGTGATCTTATTGGCCTCGCTTTGCTTAGGGTTAGGCTTCTTTGCTTATCGAAAAGGGGCGTTATGGCCTTATGCGATCGCTTTAGCGCTGGGCATCGGACTAGGATGCCTGCGGTTTTGGGTCATTCCGTTTTCCGGAAATGGGCCATTCTTGGTTTATAAGGCCGGGAATGGTTATGTATTCGTCACGAATTTCATCAGCCGTTTTTATCTAACGGATAAAGAAGGGGCTTACGAAGTGGGGGATGTCTTAAGGATCAGCGGAGACAGTCAAGCTTTCCGGGCGACCACTTATGAAAGCCGATTCTCTTTTCCTTTATACTTGCAGCGTTTGGGCATCGCCCAGGAAATCGTTCCGGAAGGGTATCCGCAGTTTGCTTTTCGTTCTCCATTGCGTTTTCGATCGTGGGAAAACCATTTTCTCTCTTCCTTTGAGAAAGAAACCGCATCTCTCCTAGGGAAGCTCCTTTTCGCCCGTAGCGTGGGAGAATCAGAGGCTTTAGACGCAGCCAAGGAAATGGGGATCCTCTTTGCGTTATCGACTAGCGGCTTCTTTTTGGGCCGAATCATCGGGTTTATCAAACATCTTCTGTCTTATAAATTCTCGTCACGTGTCACGGAAATTGCAGGTGTGGTGGCCTTGAGCCTCTTTTTGCCGCTAGCGTTTCGTAAAGTAGGGATCTTGCGACTATGGCTGGGGTCGATTCTCGCCCTCGCATTACCTAAAATCACGAAGAAGCGGTGGCAACGCCTTGATTTGATTGCCTTATCCGGTCTCATCATCCTTGGCCTAGATTTCCATTATGCCTATCAAACCGGTTTTATCCTGGGATTTGGACTGAGTCTGTTCTTCCTTTTCGCCCGTCCGATCACATCTCATTTTCAGGGCCTAAAAAAGAAGGCGGTTTCCTATGGATTATTACGTTTCCTATTGCTACCAGTTTCCTTATCTACCGGGGCGTTGCACCCGCTGGGAATCCTCTTCTCGCTCCTATTGATCCCTTGGTCGATTTTACTGATGGGGATTGGGTATTTTAGTTACCTCACTTTTCCGTTCACCCATGTTCTAAATGGCATGAGCGGGGCGCTTTCTTCCGTTACGCTATTCCTAGCAAAAATGGATTTTGAAATCGGGATCCCAAGCCTCTCGAAGACGGGAATCCTGCTCTTCATATGTATTACTATTATTATACTAATAACCTACTTTTTAAGAATGAAGAAATGCCGACAAATACTAGCGATTTCGACACTTGGATTTTATCTCTTTACTTTCATTCCTTCCTGGCATTTTGCTACTTCGGAAGTCTGTTTTATCAATGTGGGGCAAGGCGACTGCATTTTGCTCCGCAGCGGGGTGACGACGGTCATGATGGATACCGGCGGCGTCCTTGGATTCGATATCGCCAAGGAGACGGTGATCCCTTATTTGCGGAAGCGACGCATCTATCATATCGATGCCCTGATTGCGAGCCATGGGGACTACGATCATGTCGGTGGCGTTCCTTCTTTGATAGCCAATTATCCGGTTCGAAAATATGTGACTTCCGCCTCCGAGTTTCCATTACGGGTTGGGCCGCTGACGTTCGAAAATTACAACCATTATGGGGGTAAGGACGAAAATGATCGCTCCTTCGTACTATCTACCTACGTTGGCGGGCGTTCTTATCTATTAACCGGGGACGCCCCAAAAGAAGTGGAGCGGAAAATCATTCAAGAGCATCCCTCGTTACGTTGCGACATCCTCAAAGTGGGGCATCATGGTTCCTCCACCAGCAGCTCCGCCGAGTTCTTAGATTGCCTTCGCCCCAAGGAAGCGGTGGTTTCCTGCGGAGCAAGAAACAAATACGGACATCCAAACGCCGATGTCATTGCGCGCCTCAACGAACGTAATATCACGATTAGAAGAACCGACATCGAAGGAACTATCGTCTATTATGGCTTGCCATAAACGCGTATAATCTTAGCGATGATTAAGCTCTTCTTCGGTTCTTCCCCCGAAATCGTTAAGCGCCTTGCCAAAAAGGAAATCAAAAAGGATTTCCCCCACCAAGACGAAAGTAATTTCGTGTCGTTTAATATGGCGGTAACTCCTTTAAAGGAGTTGGCCGAAGAATGCTCCTTCCTTAGCCTTGGCACGGAGAAAAAATGCGTGCTGGCTTATGATTGCGCCTTCTTAGGCGAAAGCAAAACCAAACCCAAATTCGCCAAGGACGATGATCCCAATGCCCTCTTGGACTATTTGCTAAACCCCATCTTTGAAACGGATCTATACCTATTGGTATATAACGGAGCCCTGGCCAAAAAGTCCGATTTCATCGACGCCATCAAAAAGAATGGCTATATCAAAGAATGCTTGGTTCCCGAGACCAAGGAATGGATTGCCTACGCCGAACGTTATTTAGGTGGACGGGGCGTCAAAATCGAACAAAAAGCGGCCGCCGAACTCGTGCGTCGGGTCAACGGTGACTTTGGGGTGTTTTTGAATGAACTTGCCAAGCTCGAGGCTTATTCCGCCGGCGAGCCGATCCGCGTCGAAGCCGTCGCCAATTTGGTCACCAAACTCGAAGAAGACGATGCCTTTGCCATAGGCAATGCCTTGATCCGTGGCAATAATGGGGCGGCCATCGAAGCTTACCGTAAAGCCAAAAAGAACGGCGCGGACGAAGTTCGCCTCATCAACATGCTTTCTTCGCAGCTGCTCTATCTCGATCAAGTCCGTTTCCTCGATGAGATGGGCTTCGATTCCGTGGCGATCTCTCGGCAATTAGGCGGTTCCCCCAAGCGTGCCGAAATCGCCCAAAACAATTTGTATTACCTACGTCGCGGCGCTTTAGAGGAGGCCTTAGAAGGCTTATACCAGTGCCAACGTTCCATTTTACGCGGGGAAGTCGCCCCGGATTATGCCTTCTCTTTGTTCTTAACGCGTTTGCAGATGCGCTAAAGACAGCCAAACAACAAAAAAGACTCCCAAATGGGAGTCGTTTTCATTTGGTTTCCGATTAAGCGCAGATCTTTTGGAGGTGGGCTTTTTTGCGGTTGGCGGAGTTGGTGGTGATCACACCCTTCTGGGCATTGCGGTCGAGGAGGGAGATGGCATTGGTCAAAGCGACCTTGGCTTCTTCCTTCTTGCCTTCGGCAACGAGGGTTTCCACTTTCTTGATGGCGGTGCGGAGTTCGCTCTTGGCAGCCGCGTTCTTGGCGTTGGCGGCTTTGGCGGTCTTATCGCGTTTGATTTGAGATTTGATGTTCGGCATGGTTTCTTTCCTTTTTTGCGGTGAATAGTTTAGCGTTATCGGTGCTAATAGGCAACCTTATTTTTTCCCTCTCTTCTTAGAAGAAGCGGGGGCATCTTCCGGAAGGAGATCGAGGATGGTCTTGGTGAAGTCGTTGGCGCTGCCTAAGACTCCATAGAGGTTTTCCGGAATCGTGATTCCGAATTCGCTATCGAGGAGTTGGCACATTTCGATATACGACATCGAGTCGCCACCGAGATCGGCATTCCAAATGGCATCGGGATCGATCTTAAACGGCGGAAGCATCAAGACTTCGCTCCAGACTTTGGTGACGCGCTTGAGCACATCCTCCACCCGAGCGGGATCGTAACCTTCGAAGGAGACGGTTTTCTTCGCCTCTTCGGTACCGCCGAGTCCGACAAAGTCGGAAGAGCCTTTTTCGATGGCTTCCTTGACCAAGAAGCGTTTGATCTTCATCGAGGAGGACATTGGCAAGGGCCGCTTATCGATAAGGATGCGTTGGATTTTCTTTTCGCTAGGCAACGTATCGTTGATGGATTTGATGTCGGCCATGATCTTTTCGATCTGCTCGTCTTTGACGGAGTTGTCGACTTCGCAGACCAAGACGATCTTTTCCTCGGATTCGCCCGGGAGCTTGGCGCCCAAGCAAACGACGTTATGGAGATTGGCGACGTCTTTGAAGTAGTATTCGAGTTCGTCGGGGAAGACGTTCTCGCCGTTAGCGAGGATGATGGTGTCTTTGATACGGCCTTTGAGGTAGTAATTGCCTTGGGCATCGACCGCGCCGATGTCACCGGTGCGGAAGAACCCGTCTTCTAACGGGGTGGGGCGACGGACGCCGCCGATGATTTCCTCTTCGTGGATGATGGCGGAACGGACCATGAGTTCGCCCTTTTCGTCGATCTTGTATTCGACGCCATGGAAGGGACGGCCGATGGAACCTTTCATCCGGCTTTCAACGCGCGGGGATTGCTCAACGGAAGTGACACCGACCTCGGTCATGCCGAAGCCGTTATAAAGGGGATAGCCCAAACCATTGATGAGGGTGAGGGTTTTGGGTGAGAGGAACCCGCCACCGGAAATGCAATAACGGACCTTTTTACCCAAGACTTTCTTTTGGAGTTTGCCTTTGGCAAGGCGCGCGGCGACGAAGCCGGCTTCGCGTTTGGAGATCTTTTTGGTGTTATAGGCGATCATCTTTTCGGCGATGTCGCTGGTGCGGGGTTTGCTATTGGCGATTGTGCGGCTTACGTTTTGGGCCACGCCATCCCAGAACAAGGGGACGGAGAAGATATGGGTGCACCCGCCTTTTTGGCAGGCATAAAGCAAATCGGAGGTGGCCAAAGAAGAAGGATAGACGATGGTCTTGCCGTAATAGGAGAACCACAGGAAGACGGCCACGAAGCCGAAGATGTGGTGAAGGGGGAGCATGGCCAAGATGTGGATGGGGCTGGGATACATCAAATCGTCGGTCCGTCCCGGGATGGAGAGGGAGGCGAGGATTTGCGCGACCATGTTATGGCCGTGGAAGACCATCATCTTCGCGTCGCCGGTCGTACCGGAGGAGCAGAAGAGACAGGTATCGGCCCAATCGGGGTCAAAACCATAGTTGACCTCTTGGTTCATGACGTTATTGACGCGGTAGGAGGGGACGATGAATTCTTCTTCGTCGTTGGCCACGATGCCGACGGCCCCGGCTTGGCGGAGGAGGTTATTGGTGTTTTCCTTGGCCAAACGGGCATCGATTAGCAAGGGTGCGTGACCCGACATCAAAATGGCCCAGAAGAAGACGCCCCAACGAGGAGAGTTCTTTAGTTTCAATCCGACGATGGAGCCGCGGGGCGTTCCCGAAAGCAAAGCGCTGAGCTTGCTGGCGGTGGTGAACACCTGATCCTTGGTTTGACCATAGGTCGTATGTTGCGGTTTTCCGTTTTCGTCGAAATAAAGCGAAGCCCAGGCGGAAGGATTCCGATCCATGATGGCGTTATAGATATCTTCGAAGGTTTGCCGTGTTTCCGCGAGTTTGGCGGTGGCCCCCATAAAGGCGGCGACGGCGGAGTGTTTGTCTTTTCTCATAACGCTATGATTTTACCTTTTTCCCCGCCCGTTGCAAATATGCATATATCCGCAAGCGGGTGCAAAAAGAAAACGACCCGTCAGGATCGCTTCATTCTTGCTCGTGGGGGAGGACTTTTTTGGAATCGGAGAAGGCGATTTCACCCGGCCGGACGTTATGACGGATGACGGCGTTGGGCGCGATTTTGGCCCCGTCCCCGATTTCGATATTTCCCAATAACTTCGCCCCGGTGCCGACGATGACGTGGCTCCCTAAGGTGGGATGGCGTTTGCCCTTTTCCAAGGAGGTGCCACCTAAGGTGACCCCGTGATAAATGGTGCAATCGTCGCCCACGATGGCGGTTTCGCCGATGACGACGCCCGAGCCGTGGTCGATGAATAGGCGCTTGCCGATTTGCGCGGCCGGATGGATTTCGATTAAGGTCACTCGGCGAGCATGGGCGGCGACCCACAAAGCGAGGAATTTCCAATGCCATTTGCACCACAGGAAATGGGCGATGCGGTGGTAAATCATCGCTTTGACCCCGGGGTGGAAAAAGAAGACGGAGATTTTGTTCCGCGCCGCCGGATCGCGGTCCATGATGGATTGGATCAAGGTTTTTTCTTTTTCTTTCTTGGCCATACTAGGTAAACGCCATAAGGCGTGGTAAAATCCTACAAGCATTAGGAGGGCAAATCAACCGATATGAATTTCTTCCCACCCGATTATTCCATTGTTTATATGGGGACGCCCGAGATTTCGGCCACCGTCTTATCCGCCCTGTTGGAAGACGGTTTTCCCATCAAAGCCCTCATCGCCTCCCCCGATAAGGAAGTGGGGCGGAAGCGCATCTTAACCCCCGTGCCCACCAAAGTGGTTGCCACCTCCTACGGGATTCCCGTGTATCAGCCCGAACGAATCCGCAAGGACTATGCTTTTTTAGAAGAACTAAAACCCGATTTAATCCTCACCATGGCCTATGGCCAAATCGTGCCCCAAGCGGTGCTGGATATCCCGCGCCAGGGCTGCCTGAACCTCCATGGTTCCCTCTTGCCCAAACTCCGTGGCGCCGCCCCGATCCAACGTTCCATCATCGAAGGCGAAGCCAAAACCGGGGTCACCTTGATGGAGATGGTGGCCGCGATGGACGCCGGAAAGATGTTTGCCAAAGCGGAAGTGGAAATCCTTCCCGAGGATAACTATGGGTCGCTTTGCCAAAAGATCGCCCAAGCCGCGATCGAAGTGGCGAAGGATTCGCTACCTCTCTATGCCCAAGGCTTGCTGCCGGGCGTCCCCCAAGACGAAGCGGCAGTCACCTTTGCCAACAAAATCCTTCCCGAGGACGAAAAACTCAACCTCAATCTCCCCAAGCAAACCTTTTTGAATTGGATTCGCGGCCTTTCCCCGACGCCGGGAGGCTATCTCCTTTTGGAAGGGGAGAAATTCAAGATTCTTGAAGCCTTTGTGTTCGATGAAGCGGTGGGGGATCCCCTCGGCACCCTTCGCTTCCAAAAGAAAGGGGTGACCCTTCAACTTTGCGATGGGCGGTTGCTTTTAGGCAAAGTCCAACCTGCCGGGAAAAAGGAAATGGATGGGGCCGGGTTTGCTAGTGGTTACCGCCGTTATGAAGGGGTGACGCTGCTTTAATGGGCGTCTATTACACCTTATCCGTTCACCAATTCGTCGATTTTTTGCTGCGTGCGGGTGACATCGATAACCGCATCTATAACCAAGAAACCATGGGCATGGGCACCAAACTCCATGCCGCCTTCCAAGCCAAACAAGGCCGGGATTATCTCTCCGAGGTCGCCCTTTCCGGCACCATCGAAGTCGAAAGTGGGACCATCACCTTGCAAGGCCGGGCCGATGGCATCATCGTCGGCGGCCCTTACCCGATCCTTGACGAAATCAAATCCACCGTCCAAGACGTCAAAGTCTTCGCATCCACCCAAGAGGAATGGCATCTAGGACAGGCCTTAAGCTATGCTTACCTTTACCTTAAACAAAACGGAGGCGAGCAAATTGGCATCCGTTTGACCTACCTTTCCCAGGTCAATGACGACCAATGGGTCCGCGATTTCACCTTCACCAAAGAAGAGGTCTTTGCCCGCGTGGAAAACCTCGCCCGTGACTATATCGATTACATGGCGCAGGATCGGGAGCACCGGCTAAAGCGGGATGCCTCCGCGGCGGCTTTAACCTTCCCCTTTGGTGGATTCCGCCAGGGGCAACGGGAACTCTCCCGCCTTACTTTCGGGGCCATCAAGAAGCGGCAACGCCTCTTCGCCGAAGCGCCCACGGGGATCGGCAAGACGATGGCCACCCTCTTCCCCGCGGTGAAGTCCTTCGAAAAAGACCGTGTCGATCGCATTTTCTATTTCACCGCCAAAACTACGGGCGCCAGAGCCGCCTTCGATGCGGTGGGGCTACTTTATGATCAGGGTTTCGTCGGTTACGATTCCCTGCTTCAAGCCAAGGAGAAAATCTGTCTTAAGCCAGGGGCTTCTTGTAATCCCGACGAATGCCCCTTTGCCAAAAACTACTATGGCAAACTCAAAGGTGCCTTGCGCAAAGCCAAGGAGACCTTGTCGCGTTTCGATCCGCCTTCCCTTTCCGCCTTTTGCAGGCAAGAGGAGATTTGCCCCTTCGAGTTCCAACTCGATCTTTCCTTAAGCAGCGATATCATCGTCGCCGACTATAACTATTTCTTCGACCCGATGGTCCATTTGGAACGCTACTTCGATGAGACGGTGGATTCCTCGACTTTCGTCACCCTCGTCGATGAGGCCCATAACCTCATCAAACGGGGTCGGGATATGTATTCGGTCGTCCTTTCCTATGAAGCGGTGGAAGCGGCCATCCATGCTTTGCATGGCGATGGCTATCGTTCCTTACGCACCGCCTTAGGGAAAATCAAGAAGGCCCTCCTCGAGCCGACGGAGAATCCCGACACCATCTCTTCGGGTTTCTTGAAGTCCCTCGAATCCTTTAAAAGAGCCAAACAGAAGCAAGATAAAAAGGAGCAAGAACAGGGCGCCCCCAAGCAAAAACCGGGGGAGGCCTATATCGCTTTGAGCCGGGAAATCGGGCGCTTTAACCGCATCTACGACGAATATTACGGATCCAATCCAACGCGCTTCAAAGTCCATGTCTTCCAAGACGAACATCCCGCGGTGTCGTTATTTTGCCTCGATCCTTCCCCTTTTCTTAGGGAAACCTTGGAGAAGGTCCGCGCTTCGGTCTTGTTCTCGGCGACGATGAGCCCGATGGAATATTACCAAGATTCTTTGGTGGGAAGCCAAGACGATTCCACGTTGCTGCTATCTTCGCCCTTTCCAAAGGAAAACCTCAAGGTATTGGTGGCGCCGCGTCCCACGACCCGTTATAAGCAACGCGACCGTTGGTATGGTGAAGTGGCCCGTTATTTAGAAGCGTTCGTGGCGGGGAAAAAGGGCAACTATTTCCTCTATTTCCCCAGTTACGAATATATGGAAAAGATGGCCTCGATCCTTGATTTTGGCGATGCCGACGTCTATCCCCAGGAGCGGCAGATGGACGATATGGAAAAGAGTTTCTTCTTATCCCGTTTCCTACCCAATCCCCAAAAGACCACCGTTGGGCTATTGGTCCTTGGCGGGGCCTTCTCCGAGGGGATCGATTTAGTCGACGACCGCCTCATCGGGGTGGCCGTGGTGGGCATCGGTTTGCCCCAAGTCGGCGTCGAGACCGAAGATTTGCGCGCCTATTACGAGCAAGAAATGGACCAAGGCTTTGCCTACGCCTACCTCTATCCCGGCGTCAATAAAGTCCTGCAAGCGGTGGGGCGGGTCATCCGCAGCGAATCCGATGTGGGGGCGGCCCTCTTTATCGATTCGCGGTTCCTCGGAGCCGATTGGCGACCCACCTTAAACCGCCTCTATCCGGATTTGGAAGTGGTGATGGATGAACGGGAAATCGCGGATTCGTTACGCCGGTTTTATGACGGTAAAAACCCCGTGCAAACCAAGGCGAAATCATCCCATAAAGGGGCGACCAAATCGGCATCGAAAAAGGACAACTGAATCGGGTAATAGTTCGCTCTTTTATCTATATTATTAATATAAGATAAGAATTCAGGAAAAAAGTGAGGGGAGCCCCCTTCCTTTTGACCTTTTTATCGGCTATTCTAGGGGCATCCTATCCAAGGAGGTATCTCTATGTGGATAGGCCCAAGCTTGCCGGGAGCCGTGAATACCAAAGGAAAGACGGGTATGTTAACCAAACTGATCTTGGTATTCGTACTGTTTATCCTGACTGTGATTGAGTTTCGTCAGTAAGGAAAAGGGGCTGTTGAAAAACCTATGGGTTGATTGACAGCCCTTTTCCTATACTTCGAGAGGTTTCGCAACATGCTTCGCATGTTCCTATTTTTGGTAGGTATTAGCGTGAACCTTCCTTCCCTTTTTGGACAGCCGCTTCG
>JAFTDF010000015.1 GCA_017454295.1 Bacilli bacterium | reverse complement strand
GCGGCCTGGTTGGCCTTTTGGTTGAGGTTGATGAAGGTCGGGACGAGGACGGCGGTGAGGACGCCGATGACGCCGATGACGATCACGAGCTCAACGATGGTAAAGCCCTGACGGACTTTGATTTTCTTTGTTTTCATGATGAGTTTTCCTTTAAATGGAGTAGTACCTTCCCCGCGGAAAGCACTACTTTGATGTTTTTTGATGTGTTTTGTTCGTTAATTAGGCGGCTTTTTGGTAAATTTCGATTCCGTTGTACTTGGGAGTCAAGTTTACATCGTCCACAGATGTCTGCTTGATGGTAACGAGAAGCGTAGAACTCTGGGCGGCGGAAGCATCTTCAACCCAGCCTTTCTCAGAATCATAAGTGTATTTCACTTCTTTCCGAACCAAGATGGCATCTTGCTGTTTGATCAGAGCGATGGTATAGGTTTTCTCGGCGCTGTACTCTTGGTTGATGACGGCTTTGACGTTATCTTTGTCGATTTCACCATCGGCGGCATCGGCGACATAAGAGCTGAACGCATTGGCGACTTCGCTCTTGGCAGCGGCTTCTTCCGCTCTTTGGGTCACGTTAACGAACGTGGGGATGAGGATTCCGGCTAAGATGCCGATGACGCCGATTACAATGACTAATTCGACAATCGTGAACCCCTTTTTGTTTTTATTGTGTTTCATTTTGTTTCTCCTGAATTGTTTGTTGTGCGATATAAAATCGCTGTTGAATAGAATCCAAACGAGGATTGTGTCACCTTCTTTCTCTAATTCCGGAGACGGCCCAAGACCAAATAGGTTTTCCCCATTGGGCCAAAGGTGCCCACTCCTGTGTTTTCGTATGTCACGACGGGGAGGTCGCTTCTTAAGAAACCCCAACCTGCGCGGAGACGAATCAATTTAGCAATCCGCTTGTAGGAACGGATCACGCCGACCGTCAAAACGCCGGCGAAGGAAACCAGCACGAGAATTTCCACGAAGAAGAACGAAGAGAATCCAAGGGAAATCCCACCGTAATTGGAAGTAATGGCGGCATGGAGGGACGAATAAATATCCTGCCCGAGCCAGGTTTTGCCTAAAGAAACAAACAGAGGCAATTCGCTTCCAAAGAAATAAAAGACCCACAAAACGACAAAAAGAACCGCATGGGCCATCATGGCGATACGATACTGGGTCCGTTCTAAGTAACGGGCGATCAGAATGGAGACGACGATGAGTAGTATCAGTTCCATGGAAAAGTGACAAAACGCAGACTTTTGTCTAGGAAATTATATACGCTTGGTTACAAAAGTCAACTCCCTTAACGCGTATATGCGCACCTAATCTTTGGCTTTGGCTTTGCGTTCCCGCTCCTCGGAAACGATCATGGAGAGGAGGTCGTTATAACTGGTTTCACCTTCAAGCACCACTTTTCGGGCGGCCGCAAATAAAGGAGTCATGCCCGCTTGTTTAATCGCGGATTCGCGAATGGTTTCGATCGTCGCGCCAGGTTCGGAAATAACGGCACGTAGTTCATCATTTAGATACATGATTTCATGAACGGCAAGACGGCCACGGTATCCGGTGTTATTGCAATAAGGGCAGCCGTTTGGCTCATAGATGGTGGCGTCTTCTTTTAACCCCAATGCCCGGCGCTGATCGGGTGTGGTCAAAACCGGTTTCTTGCAATGGGGGCAAAGCCGCTTCAATAGCCGCTGGGAAATGACGGCAACTAGCGCGTCGGAAACCAAATAAGAAGGCACGCCCATATCGATTAAACGGGTAACCGCGCCTGGGGCTTCGTTGGTATGCAATGTGGATAACACCAAGTGGCCCGTAATGGCGGCACGGATGGCGATTTGGGCGGTCTCCTCGTCACGGATTTCCCCGACCATGATGATATCGGGGTCTTGACGGAGGATGGAACGGAGGGCGGAAGCGAAAGTCAAATCCGCCTTATTGTTGATTTGGATTTGGTTGATGGAATCCATGGAGAATTCGACCGGGTCTTCGATGGTGACGATATTCACGTTAGGCTTATTCAACTCCCTCAAGAACGAATAAAGCGTCGTGGTTTTCCCCGAGCCCGTGGGACCGGTAAGCAGAATGATGCCATGGGGATGGTGGAGGACTTTGCTAATGGTTTCGGTGGCTTCTTTGGCAAAGCGTAACTCATCCAAAGACAGCGAGAAAATCTTCTTATCCAAGACACGGATGACGAATTTTTCGCCATGGATCGTCGGCAGCGTCGAGACACGGAAGTCATATTTTTCGCCATCGATGATCTTGGTGATATGTCCGTCTTGGGGGATACGTTTTTCGGCGATATCGATCCCGGACAGGATTTTGATACGGGTCGATACGGCCGGGAAGAAGGAGATATCGAAGGTGGCTTGCTCATGGAGATCGCCATCGATGCGATAACGGACATTGACCTTCTTTTCGCTGGGTTCGACATGGATATCGGAGGCCCCCACTTTCACCGCTTCTTCCAAGGTGGAATCGATAAAGCGGACCGCCGGGGCATTGGCGACGTCGCTAGAGGCGTCTTTGCCTTTGGCAAGTTCGGCATTGTCGTCGTTTTGGATGGAACGCAACGCATTACGGGCGGCCAAGTTGGCGCTATAGAGTTTGAGATAAGATTCGAGTTTATCGCGATCGACTTGCAGGATTTGATAATTCCCTTCCAAACTGGCCCGAAGCACTTGGTTCAAATCAAAATCCTCGGGAGACACGGCACCAAGTAGCCACGTCCCATCTTGATAGCGATAAAGAGGTAAGAAGGAATACTGGGTCAGTAGTTCCAAACCAAACACTTCAGAGAAATCCGCTTCGATTTCCACTTTGTCTAAATCGACATAAGGGGCATTCGCGTATTGGCTTAACGCCATTTGCAAATCCGTCGCGGACAGGAGGTCTTGCTTTTGCAAGAACGCGAAAGGATCCCCTCCCTGTCGAACGATTTCGAGGGCATCTTCCTGATCGGCGGGGCTGATTTTGTTTTCCCGACGCAGGATTTCTAACAATAACGTCAAACGCGTTTTGTTCTGGGTCATGGTTTATACCTGCAATTGGGTGATCATCTGGAGGATCGGACTATAGATGGCGATGAACAGAATCGCGACCGAGGCGCCAAGCAGCAGCATGATCGTCGGTTGCACGATCGTCGTGATCAAATTGAGCGAGGCCTCAGCCTGTGCATCGAAATACGGGGCGGTCCGATTCAAAATGGGGGCGAGGTCACCGGTGCGTTCCCCGACGATGATCATTTGGATTAAAACCGGAGAAAGGCTCATTTCCGAAGAAAGCGCGGAAGAAAGGCTCATCCCCATTTGGACGTTGGTGACGACTTTATCGAATTGTTTTGCCAAATAACGGTTGGTGATGGTCTTCTTCAGATTTTCCAAAGCGGAAAGGCTATCCGAGCCAGAAGCAAGTAGCAAACCAAGGCTCCG
Source organism: Bacilli bacterium (assembly GCA_017454295.1). Classification (GTDB taxonomy): domain Bacteria; phylum Bacillota_I; class Bacilli_A; order RFN20; family CAG-826; genus Alloenteromonas. The sequence continues at coordinate 35,179 of JAFTDF010000015.1, read as the reverse complement.
GCAGAAACGAGAGGTGAAAATAGCCAGATTGATGCGATGGAAAATCGGGAGTTTGATTTTGAGCTTATCGGAAAGTTCTTTGACCGAGGGTAAGAAATGCAGTGCCCACATTATCACGATGAAGGCAAAAAGGAAGGCCAAGATAAACAAGATATTCTCTTTGAAGAAATTGGACATATTGAAAATGGCCATGGTAAGCGCGGGCATCTCGATATCCATCTTGGCAAAGGCGCCGACGAATTGTGGGATGACGAAAGCCATCATCACGACGACAACGCCGATCAGCATCACCAGCAAGATGATCGGATAGGCCAATGCCCCACGGACTTTCTTCTTGGTCCGTTCTTCGAGTTGGTAATACTCGGCCACGTTAACCAAGACCCGGTCTAGGCAACCCGCGGATTCGCCGACGAAAACCATGGAGGAGAAAAAGGGTGGGAACACCTTAGGGTGCTTTGCCATCGCATCGGATAGCAATACCCCTTGGCGCAAGTCCTCTAAGACCTTGCTCAAAGTGGTTTTCAACAGGCGGGAAAACGATTGTTGGGAAGCCACTTCGATGGACTCTTCGATGGAGATCCCGGCGGCGATCATAATCGAAAATTGATTGCAAAACTGGCTTAATTCATTAACTTTTACTTTACCAGAGAGGGAAAAGAAAGCCGATAAATCCGAAGTGGAGACCTGGCGGAACGAGGTGACGAAATACCCTGCTTTCAATAGCATCTCTTTCATCTCGGCTTCGTTTTCCGCGACGAAGCTTCCCTTGATGGTTTTGCCGTCTTTGTCGGTGGCGACGTACTTGAATTTCTTCATCTTCGTTTACCCTAATAACCCTATATAACAATTCACGACGTAATCGCCGACGAACAATGCCAAGGCAATGCCACTGCAAAGTAGCACCGCAAAGGGATATTCCTTTCCTTTTTCTTTTCTGATTGCGGAAATGATGATGAGGGCGATCCCACCTAGGACGCACGACACCACCAAGGCAAAGATCATGTGATAGCCCCCGATGATCAATCCGGCACAAGCGACCAGTTCGATGTCGCCAAATCCGATGCCATCCCGTTTCCGGATGAGCTTATAGACTGCATTGACGAGGTAGAAGAGCAATCCGGCGCCGAGGAAGCCAAACACTTTTTGCATTAAGCGTTCCATGCTTGGGTTATCCAATAACAAGACCAGCCCGCAGATCAAAAGCACCAGAAATAGCACTTCGGGAATCTCCATGGAATCTAAGTCGCAGAAGAAAATGCAAATCAGCGTGGAACAAACGATGCAGGAAACCACGAACCGGAGCCAATTCATCGGATTGCTAGGGATAATGAAGTTGGTGAAACAAAGTAAACACAAGAACCACATCGCGGTATTGAGCAATTCGACAAAGGGGTAACGGAACGAAATCTTTTCCTTACAATGCCGGCACTTGCCGCCGAGGATCAAATAGGAAAGAACGGGAATGTTGTCATACCAACGGATCGGATTTTGGCATTTTGGGCAATGCGAAGCGGGTTTGGCAAGCGACATTCCATTCGGAAGACGGTAAATCACGACATTTAAAAAACTGCCAACGCATAAGCCAAGAAGAATCGTTAGGACAATCGTGATAATCGAGATCGCAAGTTCGGTCATAGGTTTACTCCGTCATAGGTAATATTCCGCCTAGATAGGATTCCCCATCTTTCACGGAGATGTAGAAATCACTGGTTTGATAGGCTAAAGTCTTCTTGGTAGTGAAATCTATAATGGCGTAAAAACATAGGGATCCGGCTTTATTTTTAGCGAGCACGCCCTTCGTATTTCCGCTTTCAAGGACGGAATAGAGAAAGGTCTGGCCTTCAAACCCGGCAATGCTCCCATCATGTTTCAAGAAATAACGGTAGGCGCTTTCAAATTCGAGACGATAGGCACTCTCAATGGATTCCACCCGGCTTGTGGTCGCCGCATTGACGACCAAGAAAGCCACGCCAAAAGTTACCGCCATTAGCAAGGTGCAAAGCATGATGGCCCCAGGCAGGGCAGCGCCTTTTCTTTTTCTCATTTCGTAATGTCCTTCTTCAAGATGGTTGTTCCGTCCATTTTATAAGCACCAAGATGGAGGTTATTTTCCTCAAAATCTAAAACGGTGTAATAAGCGGCCGCGGATTCTTCGCTATAGCGATAGGCGGCATCATAATAAAAGGTGTGGTCGGTCCCAACGCTGACCGTCTCCCCCGTATAGGTGCGCATTGCTTTTTGATAGTTTTCTCCATCATAAGAAAGGTAGAGATCGGCGAACGTGTCGATTTCATGCTGAAAGAAGCTCTTCCGTGCGCTTGATTGCAGCGAAGAAGAGGAATAGATCACGATCGAAACGGTGGCTAAAGAAACCGTCACGACGATCCCAAGGGCAATCACCACTTCGATAAGGGTTAAGCCTTTTTCTTTCCGATTTCCATGGTTAAGAACTTTCGCCAATCTAATTTCCTCCTTTCTTTTTTTATCGCAGAACCGAACAAGCGGTGGTTCGAAATTGTGTGTTTATAGATGGCGTGCCAAGCGCCTTCATCGCAAGGTTTAAAAACTAGATTTTCAGACTCTCCAATGTCCGTTAGCCCAGACACGATTTCTCCCGGGGCATAGGTATCGATTTCCGTCAGCGGCAAAAACCAAGGGGCGGAAGCATAACGAGCCAAGATATCTCCAATTAAGGCATAGAATTTCCGGAAGTTGTTTTTGATCACATAATTGGCGAGAATCTCGTCTTTCATGATTCTCAGTTCTTTCGGTCTACTTATGGAAAAACCTGCTTTTGGATCGGTTTTTGCAATGTTTTCGTCGGTAAACGGGATTTTACTCGCGAAGTTCTTCGCCGCAAATCCGGCATATTGGCTGGAACGATCATGGTAAGGGTGATATGACGAATCAAAGAACTGTTCGCCATTCAAAATGGAACGGGCACCATAACCGAAATCGTAGGCAAATAGCGCGGTACGGCCTTTGGTGATAATCAGCTCTGCATTATCCTCACCAACGACTAAAGTCGCCTTTGGGTAAATATTTTTGGGATCGGAAATCCGGGCCAGATGACCAGCGAAGAAGTTCACCGACCCAACCGCGATGTTTCTGGTTTTGAGCATGGCCGTAACCTGGTCTATCCGAATCTTTTTGACAAAGGTGTAGAAATAGAGGCATCCATTTTTGCTTCGTTCGTATTCTTCCTGGCTCACATAGAAAGCTTCGAAATTCGGATACGAGACTTTAAACCGAGTATTGAACGCATCTAAAGCCTTCCCTTTGGAGAGGGCGGGAAGTTCAAAACTACCAAAGCCAATCCCGGAGTCCGGAAGCAATAAATCAACCCGTTTGCTTTGGAAAAGGGGCCTCGTCTCTTCTTTGGCAAGGAACTCAGTAAGAGCCTTTAATTGGTTTTCCGGCGTTAAAAGAGGGTAGGAAAACGCCATTTCAAAAAACAAAGGGTCTTCTTTTTTTAGCGGGTTGCTAAAGAAGCATATACGCTGATGAAGGGAATCGATGAACAGGTTCATGCAGTAACCCTCACAACATAAGCGAATTTCCGCTGATGCGACGCATCAAGGCGAATCTCGGCAGTAATTAATGACAAACTTTCAACGTATGAAAACGCGACACCCTCAATTCGATTCGTTTTCGTCCAATTTGATTTCGACAAATATCCCTCTGGTGGGGTTTGGTCGCAGGTTACGGATAAAACTTGATTCGCCGAATCGTGAGACAAAACGAAATCGTAAGTCGAACTAGCATAGGTAGCGGTAAATACAAGAGAGTTTGCAGAAGAACTCTTATATGCAAAAGAGATCCCTTGTTCGCCCGGCGTTTTTAAACCGACAAAAGAAACATATTCATTCATCAAAGAATCGGCAGCTTGATACCGAGATTCGAGGGCGGTCTGATCGGCCGCACCGTTCTGCACTTGGACAAGCTGCGTGACCGCAACCGTCGTTAAAGAAAACGTTACGCCGAGAACGGCGATGGTAACGACAGCTTCCACTAAAGTGAATCCTTTGCGCTTGCCTTTCATAGCACCCATTATACGCAGGCGAAGCGTTTTGTCAGCATCAAAATGAATCGAAAAGTAGTTTTTAGTGCACATGTACATCTTATTTTTCGAACAAAAAGGCTGTTTTAAACCGCTTTATAGGGAGCATTTTGAAACGCGAATATCGGGATTTTCTTCAAAAATATTTTTTGCGCTCATGCCCCTCATATTTAGGTTTAGCCGTTTTCTTGGTCTTTGTACCGAAAAATAGATGAAATCCAAGCGGATCCGGTCCCTAATTTTGCTTTAAAAAAGTTAAAAAATACGTTACGTCCTTCTTATTTTTTTCAAGCCCCGTGCACGCTTTTAAGGTAAGTATTTCTTGCATTATGCGCCCTTACGCGTATATTTGTTGTTGAAAAGGAGGGGTTGAACTTCATGAAAAAACCCTTAAAACGTTATGGCCGTACGGAGCCCAATGCGCTCGACAAGCTTTTAGCATGCGTTGCGATTGCTGTTGCTGTTGCTGCGATTTGGCTTTCCATCGGCGTTTCTATCGCCAACGCTGGCGATGTTGCCACCAAAGGCTTTGCTGATTTCGGCATGGCTCTTGGCGGACAAGCTACGGTTGCCAAACTCGGTGGCGCCGCCGTTCCTGCCGCGATTGCCGGCGTCATCTTCTATTTGAGCTTGATTATGCTCGTCCTTGGCGCCATCGCCATGTCGCAACGCAAGCACGGAGATCGCATTCCTGGCCTTGTCGCTGCTTTTGTTGCCGCTATTGGTTTTGGTTTCTTGCTGACCACCACCTATGAATTACGCGCCGCCAAAGCCATTTCCGATGTCTGGGCCTATGGATCCGTCGTCTTCCTTGTTCTTTTGTTTGTGCTGATGATTTTCTGCGCTTTCAAAGCTTTGACCTTCCCCGTGGAAGAAGAAGTTCAAGAAGAGGTCGCTCCCGCACCTGCACGCAAAGAAGAATTGAAATTCGCAACTGACGAACCTCGTCAAGAACCGGAACCGGAACCGGAACCCGAACCCGAACCTGAGCCCGAACCTGAGCCCGAGCCGGAGCCCGGCCGGAGCCGGAGCCGGAGCCCGAGCCTGCCCCTGTTGTTGTTCCTGTTGTCGCCGCTGTTGAAAAACAGGGCGAAGACGATGTCGACTTCTTTGATACATTAGGTAATCGCCGCAAACGTATCCCCTTCGAAAACAAAGTCCGTCGTACCGATACCGATACCCGTGGTCGCTATCGCGACATCGTGAATGCACTTCGCGAATATGACTTCAATGATCGTATGTCGATTCCTGGCGAAACCTTCTCTTATAAGAGAAAACGGTTGATCTTCATCACCATGGCTGGCAAGACCTTGAAAGTCCACTTCGCCATCGATCCTCGCGAATTTGCCAATTCCACCATCCCGATGAAGGACGCTTCCGAAGCCAAAAAGTTCGATGACATTCCCTCCTACCTCAAAGTCAAATCCGACCTTGCGGTTCGCCGTGTCATCGCGCTTGCCAAACGCTTAGCGGAAGAAAACAACGTCCCTAAGAAGTAAGCTTCTATCACGAAAAGGCTTGGCACGTCCCAAGCCTTTTTCATTTTCCTAGTAGATGAAGGAAGGCTGTTCGGCGGATTAATATTGTTACAATCACACCGACGAATGCCCCGGTTGCAAAGCTAGCAAGCATCAACCAAGGGAGATAGCCCCAGATGGCCGGTCCCATAAAGAAATAGGCAACGACAATTTGGCCGATTACGTGGAGCAATGCACCAAAAATGGAAACGCCAATTAGAGAACACTTTTTCCAAAGATAATGTAAACAAGCCATGCCTAAGAACGATAACAAGGTTCCCGAAAGTGCCATTAAACCGCCCATCGAAAGAAAGGAGCCTCGCAATACTGAGACCAGCACGGCCTTTAATACGGCTAGCACCAATCCATCATAAAAGCCAAATGTCACAAGAACAAAGAGCAACACGATATTGGCGAGTCCCAGACGGAATCCGGGCAGGATAAAGCCGGGGATCAAAGATTCCACCAAGCCTGCGACGAGGGCCAAAGCGAGCAATACGCCAAGCCGGGCAATTCGTCTGGTCCCAAATTGGTGGTCGTTGCGGAGCAAGGCAAAAGTCGCTAAGAACACAAGCGCGAACAACAAGCCGGAGACTAAGTGATGCACGTCGATACTCATATCGTAATCTCCGTGGTTTCCCCTTCGCCGACGAGGTAAATCGCGACCCCTTCATGGGCGCAAATCAAACTATCGCCAATGTGTTCTTTTTCGCCTTGGTGAACACAATATTGGCCAGGGCAAGGAGAAGAAAACACCGCAATTTTGCCGTTTTTGACTGAAATTTGCATCGTTCCATGCGGAACATCCACTTGATAGGTGGCATCTTGATTCAGTTCGATTCTACGAACGATTTCCCCTTTGATGGATACGTTGGCGTAAGCGGCTTTTTGCCTCGCTGGAATCGAAACAAAAATCACTGCCAAAATTGTGGCAATGAGGGCAAGAGAAACCACCAAAATTTCCACCCAGTGCCGTTGGATTTGCTTAAGAAAGGAAACCGGCGCTTTCATACACCACTTCCCCTCCCTTCATAAAAGCGACTTGGATGCCTTGGTTTTCTAATTCGTTTGCATAATCTTTCCCTAAGGCCAAATAGGCGGTGGAAAGGCCATCGAGCAAGCCTGCCCCGTTGCCGGCCAAGCAAAGGGCATCATAGGCTAGTTCGGGGATACCGGTCCGCGCATCGACGATATGCGAATAAACGTGGCCATCCACTTCATAGCGTTGTCGCGAGATGGCGGAATTGGAAACGGCGATATTCTTAGCGTTAAAGTAGCGGCCTTTCGCATCGGCGAGATGAACCTTTGTGGACCCATCACTAGAAGAGTTTTCTCCAATCAGCAAGGAAGAAGAGCCCCCGTTGATCAGGTACTTACGAATTCCTTTTTCCGTAAGCTGAGCTTTCACATGGTCCAAGCAAAGCCCTTTCCCAACCGATCCAAGATCAATCTCACCTGAACCTTCCTTTTTCGCCTTGGAGCCTTGAACCGTCACGGTGGTCGCTTGGGCCTGTTCTAGGTAAGAGGCAACTGATGTTGGTTCCAATATCTTCCCTTGCTCTAAGTTTTCAAGCCAAGCCTTCGTTAATGCACCAATCGAGATGGAATAAGCGCCATGGCTTTGGGATTCGATCCGTTGGCCTAGTTGAATGGCTTCGATTAAAAAGGGGGAAGCTTCGATTTCTTCTTGATGGTTCAGGGCATAGATGCCGTTTTGGCAATGACGTGCATCTAAATCCAGCACTTGGGAAGAAGTCCGAATATAGTCAGAAATGGCCTCTGCGTCGGCTTTGGTGCCCTCATAGAGGTGGATTTCCCAATTTGTCCCATAGGCATAGGCATATTCGATATGGTGCACTTCGCCTTTGCACGAAAAAAGCCCCGCAAGCGCAAGGGGCAATAGGAAAAAGGAAACGATGCTTTTAGATCTTGGGGACATGCGTAGTGCCATCGGGATCCGGATGGGCCGCCAAATAGGCGACGATCGGATCGTAGTTCTTATCTTTCTTTCCCGGCTTGCATTTGCTCACCATCGTTTCTTTCCCCGAAACGAGGTTTTCCGCCATTTGGCGGCATCCGGCATAGCCACAAGCCCCGCAGTTATAATTGGGGAGCATCTTTTCCACTTCTTTGATGCGTTCGTCTTCCTGAACGTGGAATAAAACGCCAAACAACACCAAAGCGACGCCAAAGACCAAGCCCAGCCCCGCAAGGATCAATAACGACCATAGTAATGTCATTGTTTTTCCTCCAAAGCTTTCGCTAACGGGCAACCGACTTCTTGGCAACCTTTGCAATGGGGGCGTTCCACCTTCGGGCCGCGGCGGAGCAAAAAGAACAAACTCAAAGCAAGTAAGCCAAGCCCGGCCAAGACGACGCTGGTAATCGCTAAATATCCGCCCTGGTTCATACGCCAATCCCCTGTAATCCCATAAAGGCCATCGCCATTAAGGAGGCGGTGACAAGCGCGATGGGCACGCCTTTAAAGGCCTTCGGTGTATTCGCGGCTTCTAAGCGGACGCGGATACAGGCATAAAGGAAGATGACTAAGGTAAATCCGGCGGACGTGCCAACGGCATTGGCCATGGCCATCCCAAAATCCAGTTTGGAGGCGATGTTTTCGCTGACCACACCCAAGACGGCGCAGTTGGTGGTGATTAAAGGCAGATAAATGCCAAGACTTTGATAGAGGCCGGGTAGGAACTTCTTCATGACGAGACCAACAATCATGACTAGGCAGGCAATGACCAAAATCGCGGCGATGGTGTCGAGGAAAGGCACCCCGGCAGGCACCAGCAAATAGTTATAAAGCGGGTAGCAAATCGCGGCGGCCATGATGATGACGAAGCTCACGGCGGCGCCCATGCATAAGGAGGATTTGACCTTATTGCCCACACCGATGAATGAGCAAATCCCATAGAAGCGGGAAAGCACCACGTTATCGATCAACGCGTAGGAAATGATGGCCATCACGAATGCGGCGAGGTAATTCATTGTGCCACCTCCTTAGAAGCGGAAGCTGCGGCGGCAGTCTCTTTCTCTTTCTTCGCGGCGATGCGGGCATCGACCTTCTTCTTATTCTCTTTGTAATTGGTCACGGCGGCGATGATTGCGGTCATGATGCCAAGCACCAAGAAGCCACCGGCCGGCGAAGAGAAGAAGGACATCGAGAAGTCATATCTCGGGCCTTTCAGTAAGAAGAGACGGATCTTTTCTCCGTTATTCGCGTCCGCAAGGAAAGTAAAGGTCGCGCCAAAGGTGAGCATGCCACTGCCTAATACCTCGCGGATTAAACCAATCATGCAGATGGCTAAGGTATAACCGATACCATTGCCGATGCCGTCGAGCAACGAATCCAAAACCCCGTTTTTCGAGGCAAAGGCCTCTGCCCGACCAAGTACGATACAATTGACGACCAATAGGGATACGAAGACGCCAAGGGTGCTATAAAGCTCGGGAAGGAAGGCTTCGGCGAACATCTTGACCAAAGTAACGAAGGTGGCGATGACCACGATATAAGCGGGCGTTTTGACTTCCTCGGGGATGATTTTCCGAATCGCGGAAATTAGGACATTAGAACAAACCAAAACGATGGTGAAGAGGATGCCCATCCCAAAGGCGGCCTCCAAGGTTTTGGTAACCGCGAGGGCAGGGCAAAGACCCAGCATCGACACGATGAGGGGATTGCTCCTCCAGATAGGGGCGAGGAAGGATTCTTTATGATTGGATTTACTCATTCCGCACCTCCTTCATAATGGGATTTGCTGGCGAGAATCATTTCCCGGCACAGCTTGGCGCCATAGGTGGCACCGCAGGAGACTTGCTCCACCGCTTCTTCTTTGTTATCGGAAGCGTCATACACATCGAGATAATTCTCTTGAAGGGTGGTTCCATAGGACTCGGTGTTCTCCAACACGTAAATGGTCCCTAAGGAATAATCGGCATAAATACCAATGAGTAAGGAGACGTCCCCGTAGGCATTCTTCCCAGAAGCGCTATAGACGCGGCCAAGCTCTGTCCCACCTAATTGGACGGTCCAATATTTTTGGAGGGTGGGACGGGTTTCATCGGTAACGGCAACGGCTTCGCCATAAGTGGCTTCTTCGCCGAAAATTTTCCGCAAACCCTTACTTTCTTTCTCGATTTTGTTTTTGGCGATGGTGTCTTTCGTAAGCAAATCACCGCCTGCGATCAATAAGCCCAAAACCCCGCATAAACCAGCAAGGAATCCGCCGACGGCAAAGGCCCGTTTCCAAGAGATCTTCATAAAGTCACGCCCTCCTGGAATCCAAGCCCGAGGCACACCGCCAAAATGAAGACGGCGGCCATCCCGGCGATGACGGCGATCTTCTTCGGGGTGAAGCGATTGCCGCTATAGGTGTAATGATCAAGAGCCGGGGCCACTAAGTTACAAATCAAAATAGAGAAGGCCATGCCTTCGGGTAAGGCTCCAAACAAACGGATCGTCACCGTAAGCCCCGCCGCTAATAAGCCATACATCACGCGCCCTGGGGCGTTGATGGGCATGGTGACGGGATCGGTCAACATATAGACCGCGCCAAACATCACCCCACCGGTCAATAACTGGAATAAGAGGAAGTGACCATAATCGACGCCCGGTACTTTGGTAACCACGAAGATTCCGGCCAAAGCCATCAATCCCACATAGCCTAAACCAAAGGAAAGAAGCACCCGATAATCGGCAGCTCTACGAATCAGCAAATACACCAAGCCGATGAGGATCGCGACTTTGAAGCCTTCGCCGATCGTGCCGGGGATTCTCCCGAAGAACATATCGAAGACGGAGATATCGCCAATCGAGGCATAACGGCCCACCAAGGAAGTCGAGGTATTGGTCAAATTACTTAAGACCGTGCCCCCACTTTCGACCGCGGAAACGTAGTTATTCGTGGTATAGACATATTTGGAACCGAAGCACAGCTTGGCAAATACCATACCTGCCGCGGCGGGGTTGAAGATATTGTTCCCCGTGCCACCGAAGACGAACTTGCCGATGATCATCCCGAAGAGGGAACCAAATACCAACGCCAAATAAATGACATAACCCGGATTGCTATCCGGCGGCATGATGAGGGCGAAGATCATGGCCGACACCAGCGGCGCCAACGCGTGATGGGGGCGATACGCCTTGCACCCATGGAGGAATTGCTCCTTCAAGGTATGCTTGGTACCGTCATAGGGAATGCGGTTCATGATGAGCACGAACACGAATTCGGAGGCCATCATCGTGGCGATGGAGACGGCAAAATTGCGGAACGCGGCCCAGCCATAGGCGACATAGGCCATCACCACGACGGGGATTAAGGCAATCACCACGTCGAGAAGCATACGGGTAAGGGAGTCCTTACGGCGAATATGGGGAGCGGTTTCTTTGATGATGTTCATTTCATTTTCGCGAAGACCTTCGCCCTCCGCACATAATCGGTCACCCGGATATGGGACGTGCAAACATAGGTGCACAAACCGCATTCGATGCACTTCAAAGGATTGAGCGCTTTCATTCGGGGTTTATCAAACGCCTTCACGGCATCCATGATTTGTTTGGGCTCCAACCCGGTGGGGCAGGAATAGACGCAAGACCCGCACCGGATACAAGGCGATTCGGGGGCCTCTTCGTAATCGAAGACCAAAACGGATGTCACGGTCTTGGTGAGTATGCAATCATCGCTAGGCATGGAGGCGCCCATCATCGGGCCACCAAGGATGATGGTCTTATCTTTATCGGGATGGCGATAACCACCACACTTCTCCAAAAGGAAGCGTAAGGGAGTACCCACTCGAACATTGAAGTTGGAAGGGTAATTCACCGCATCGCCAGAAACGGAAATGCGGCGTTCGACGACGGGGCGATTTAATTTCACGGCGTCATAAATCCCCCAGGCGGTGGAGACGTTGAAATTGGCGATGCCGTATTCGCTAGGCAAGTGACCCGAGGGGATATCGATGCCCAAAGCGGATTTGATCATCGCGATTTCCCAGCCTTGGGGATAGAAGTTCCCCACCCGGCACACTTCGATGCCGGAATCGGGATAACGCCGGAGATATTCTTCATAGACACGGCAGAGCTTACCATGTTTCTTTTTGATACAAATTAGGGCCTTTTTGCAGGAAAACGCCTGTTGAATGAGGAGGATACCCTGAATAATCTTTTCGATTTCCTCATTCATCAAACGGATATCGGAGGTGATATAAGGCTCGCATTCGATGGCGTTAATCAAAATCACGTTGATAGGCTTATCGTGATTGAATTTGACATGGGTGGGGAAAGAAGATCCACCTAAACCGACCATTGCGTTTTGCTGGAGGATTTCCACAAAGTCTTTACGAGTCAACTTGGCGATTTCCTCATCGCTACGGGGTTGGAGGGAAGGATCCCATTCGTCCTTGTGGTCATTATGGAGGCGGATGAACTTGGTCATCTTGCCGTTACGGTGATAATGTTCCTCATAACCCGTGAAGGTCCCGGAAACCGTCGCGTGGATCGGCTGCTTGAAAAAGCCGCCATCGCGCATCCCAATCACTTGGCCAAGATAGACATGGTCGCCTTCGTTGACGAAGACTTCCGCTTTGGCGCAGCGGGCATTCCCAGTGGCCAAAAAAACATCATCTGGGACGTCTAGTTTTAGAGTAGGAAGGGCATCTAAAAGCCCCTTCGTATCATGAATGACGGTACTACGCGCAATCATTGTGGCTATATTTTAGCCAAGCCCGAAGGGCTGGACAAGAGTCTGGCAAAGAAGTAATAAGCATTTAAAACTAGTTTTATACATTTTGTTCTCAAAACGGGCCCTTTCCTACGTATAAGAAAGCGAAGAACGTCTTTATGTGTTCCAAAAAGAAAGGAGGTCGTTGCCTTAACAGGAACGGTCTAATGGGCCAAAGGCACTTCAAGCCGTCTGACTGTCGGTCGGGCCAGCAAACAAGATACGATTGGTGATGTGCAGATTTTTCACATCACGAGATTCCGACGATTTCGGGTTCACCGTTTTGGTGAAATCAAAAAAATTGATAACACCGATGCAATCGACACTTTCCGTCGTTTAGAGAGGAGAAGACACTTCAGTGCTTCTTCTTGAGGTCACAAATTGTGAGACCGCAAAATCTTCAACTTGGTTGCCGAAAAAGTGATCGCCGGTTTTATAGCCAGAGATTATTAGCGTTTACCAACAAGGCCATAAGATCTTGAAATCTAAAATTTTGATATCAAGTTAAAGAGGTCAAACGAAAGAACCCTATCCCCGAAGAAAGAAAAGAACAAACCCCAAAGCGAGCTACTGATAATGCTTTTTTCGTGAGGTCAAACAATTTTACCTCACCGATGTCATCGATGTTTTTTCACCAAATTGGTATTCCAATCTTAACAGGCTGGCTGGACAAATTAGGAGGTCTTATTGGCCTTTTAGCCAGGAACCGGCAGAATCGATATCAAAAAATGTGATCACGATGTTTCGCGTCCTCTTTAGCAAAAACCTTCCATCAGCTTTATGGTTCAGGAATGTTGGGTAAGGAGGAGGCAAATGGAACTATATCTTCTTTAGAAGATAACAAATGATATATTTGCGTCAAAAACCGGGGCATCAAGTTGGAAATAGTCTTGATGTGAAAGGGAGGAATCACAAGGACAAACCGTCGTAAAAGCCGAAACAAAAGGGATCGAAATCAAAATTTTTGATAACGATGCCAACAGGACACCGAAGAAGCAAAACTCTAGGAGGCATACAAATGGAAAAGAAAAATGAAATTATGATTTTGAATGAAGAAAACATCGAAGACCTCATCTACGAAATACGCGGCCAGAAGGTCATGCTCGACTTCGACCTGGCCAGAATATACGGCTACTCTACGAGCTCCTTTAATCAGCAAGTCAAAAACAACGCAAAGAAGTTTGATGATGATTTCCTGTTCAGATTAAGTCTGGAAGAGATGGCCGCGATATCAAAATCGAGGAAAATGGCGACAAGTTTTCAAACAAAAGGCATTAGGGGCGGGCGTGCAACTATGCCATTAGCTTTCACCGAACAAGGCATCTATATGCTGATGACCGTCCTCAAGGGCGATCTCGCCGTTCGGCAGAGCAAAGCCCTCATCCGTCTATTTAAGGCAATGAAGGACCATTTCTTATCAAATCCCTATCTGGTAAGCAGAACGGAGTTCGAGAGTCTATCAAAAGACTTTGCTCTGGAAAAAGCCCGGATTGGTGTCATCGAATCCAAACTTGATGTGATGATGGATCGATTCCAAGATCCAGCCAACTTCAAGCAATTCGTCATCCTCGGAGGAGAACGTATCGAAGCGGATCTTGCCTATCAATCCATCTATGCATCCGCGAAAACCAATATCATCCTCATCGATGATTACATCAACGTGAAAACGCTCCGTCATCTCAAATCCTGTAAGCCGGGCGTGACCGTTACGATCATCTCCGATAACGTCGCCAAAGACGGCATCTCCCAAACCGATATCGATGATTTCCTAAAAGATGCGGGCATTGCCTTGGTGACGCTTCCTTCCAATAACCAAGTGCACGACCGCTACATCGCGCTGGATTACGGAAATAAGGAAGAATCCATCTACCTCTGTGGTTCGTCCAGCAAAGATTCCGGAAGCAAAGCCACATCCATCATCAAAGTGGCAGATCCTATCTTTTTCCACCGCATCATCGACCCATTGTTGAAATAGAAAAGCGGCATCCGCATAGGACGCCGCTTCAAGTTCTCCAAGACAGGTTAACTGACCGGGAAGATCTCTAGCAAACCATACATTACGCCAACTTTCTGCATGTAAAGTTTGAAGAAGAAATAAGAGTGCTCTTCGCCAAAGAGGAAAGTCGTTTCCACCCCTCCCGTTAAGCTGGTTGGAGGTGTCACAGAATTGACGAATTGAGAGCTGTCGAGCAAGTTAAGTATGTTGATATAAGCAACATCGGATGTTCCTTTTACTTTTTCGCCATCTTGGACTCGACCAAAGAAGATAAAGTTAAGTTGCTCGGTCGTTATACCGGCATTAGTAACTTCACGAAGCATCGTGTATTTGCCTGAGGTGACAGATTTCACAATTGTCTCGAAATTCCCCTTTAAGCCCATGACGGTAACTTCCATCTTATAGGCTTTGAACCACGGTTCTTCGCCACCGACCATATTGGACATCGTGGTGGTTGAATAATCGATATTCAAAGTCGGATCAAATTTGTACAGTTGATCTTCGATGTCAATGGCTGGACCGCCACTGGTGCCAATAACCGTGTTTTTGATATTCATCACACTGTCAGTTGCGGCACTGTGCGAGTAGATGGAACTGGCCCAAGAGTTGTCGATACGCACATAATCAAGATCGCTGTAAGTCGTACTATGGACACCAATTAGGGTGTTATAAATATTGACGCCACTCAGCGTGATCTTGGCCGTAGCGCCGGGGACATGGTAACCGCCGGAAAGAGCCTCGCTTGCAGGCATGTATTCGGGATCACTCGGATCCGTCGAAACGTTGTCTGCACAACTTGACCAAGGCCGAGAAACGAAACCTAAGATGCCGCCGGAATGCTGCTCCATATCTTCCTTCAGGTTCTCCTCGCTACCCGAATAATACTTCGAGGTATTGACGGTGTTCCCATAGAGGGTGAAGTTCTTGAAGTTGATGTTAGCTTCATTGTGTTCGGCAGTGGCTTCATCGTCATGACCATAGTTGGCAAAAACGGCGGAGTTGATGTTTTGAATGTTATATTCAGCCGCCCAACTGCTGCTGGCCGTGACTTTATAAGAGCTGTAGATAAAGCGGAGGTTGGAGGCATCAAAGGTATAGTAGTTCCCGTTGATGGTGAGTTCAGTGGTCGAAGTATCGCCACTATTGTAGCGGTTATAGATGTAGCCGAATTCCAAACCGTACTTTTCAAAAGTAGCGATGTCCGTCGAAGAAGCGTTTTGATTTATGATCTTGAAGTGACCGCCGGAAATGTTTTGGACCCATTTGGCACCATGATCGATGTAATAGTCGCCATTCGCGTCATAGGCAAACCAGACACCGGCGTTCCCATTTTCGTCGATGGCCAAGAACTTATAGCCTTCATAAGATTCGGCGACCTTCTTATAACGGCAAATATCATGGCCGGTCGGGATGGCCGTCTTGTCAATCCACTTCATCACGGCGGTGTTGTTTTCGATATCGACGTCGCCGTGATAGGCATCGTTATCTTTTAGCAAAACGGAATCTTTCGAGGCATTTTTCGCCACAACGTAGTCCACATAAGGAACCATGGAGGCGGCGAATTCAACTTCGATGTCACTCAGAATGTTGATGGTGGCCAGAGAGGTATCCGCATAAGCGGCGCGCATCGCATCGTGGCTGTAGACGTTGTAGCCGTCGACGACGTTGACCGTATAGGTCTTCGCATAGGTAGCGGCATTTTCCAAATAGGCCTGAGGCACATAAATGTTTTCCGCGACGGCCGGAGTCGCCGTGATTACGGCAGTACCGGTCTTAAGCAGATATAACGACGTGGTCTCAGTGTCATAGAGGTAATCCGTACCCAAGGTCCAACCCTCGATGGCAACGTCGTATTTGAAATTGGCGTTATCGATTGTCGCACCAGTACTGGACTTGGCCACGACGTCGAGCTTGACGCCGTTGTAGTAGCGGTCATCCCCGATCTCCGCTTGATAGTCGCTCTTGCGGTAGCTGGAGTTTTCCGCCACGTTCTTCTTGGCTAAACCAACCGTGAGGGCTTCTTTGGCAGTGCCATAGTAGACGTCAGGGTCGGTGTCTAAGCCCACATTCCCACTGACCACCGCTTCTTGGTAAGACTTGATGGACTTGCCAAGATCGAGGTTGTTGAGCAAGGGGTTGATATGGGCGACATAGTCGGTGCCGCCAATGGTGATCGTGATCGTCCCACTGGGCGGCAACTTCGAAGTGACGTTCAGGACGTCGCCTTGCGGCTTGGCCACGGTTTCGTCGCTACTGACGATGGTTCTACCCGGGAACTGATAAGAGCATTCCGAGAAGAGATAGAGGTCTTTGTGGTCACCGCGGTCTTCGATGTAGTAATAGGCACCGGCGGTGACATTATCGAAGTCGATGGCCGCCGCTTCGTTGTTGACGTAAGAATAGCTGGCGACATCGGAGGATAACGGATGAGCCGGGACGGTGAGTTCACGTCCGTCGATAAGTGAGTGGACGGTGCGAGAATAGGAGTTCAAGCGGATGGAACCGTCGCTGGCCTTGAATAAAGCCACCACTTCGATATCCACGCGTTCGCCTTCTTCGAGGTGTTCCACGGTGTAGGAACAATTCTCCACACCGTATTGGTTGATTTCCTTAAAGAGCTGGCTCTTACGGTAGATTTTGATTTGATAGCCCCAGACATTGGGATCGGCTTCGTTGGCGGCGTTTTTTACGCTATCCCAGACGAAGGTCACGCTGGTGCTGGTGTGGGTTTGCGATAAGCCCGTCACCTGTGGGAGTTTGTAGACCCAAACCGCGGTCTTTTGGACTTCGGTTTCGGTTTCACTGAGTTTCCAGGAGTCAAAATAGTAGTTATCTTGCTGCGGGATCGGGTCGAATGCCGAATCTTCGTAATAGAGATAGGCATCCAAACTGGCCTGGCGCTTTTCACTGGTCCAGGTCGCCGCGACTTCCAGTTTTTCCTTGTCGGTGGCTTCGGAGACGATGCCATAGTATTCGGCGTTCTTTTCAATCGGCAGTCCGGCAAGCCCATCCACCACGGTTTGGTAATATCCCTTCGCGTAGGCAATGGTGTCACGAGCGTCGAAAAGACTATAAAGCATATTGGCGTTTTCTTCGCCCACATCGCCTTTGATGGCATTGACAAAGTCGGCTTTGCTCGAGGTGTTATCATAAGCGGAAATAATGGCTTTGATCTGGGTGACACCGCGATAAGCCGCTGTGATGTCGCCGGAAATCATGGCGAACGCATAGAAGACACTATAGAGCTTTTGAATTTCCTCGGCCGTAGCACCTTTTGCCGTCATTGCCTGGGCGAATGCGGTTTCGTCGCCTTCGGCAGCGTCATAGATGGCAATTGCGCCGGCGACGGTGAAAATCGCCGTCGTCAAAGCAGTCGCTGTTTCGAGATCGCTGGCATATCCTTCCTGGATCAGTTTGGCGCCGTAAGCCGACTGGCCACCTTCGGCCTCATAAGTCGCTTGATCGGCCTTATACAAGGCGAGGAGCGCTTTGGCCGTGGCGGCGGGTAAGGTCTCGTTGGTGACCATAATGGCGATGAAATCGTCGCGGCTCTCGCCCGAATCCATGTAGGCTTGGGCCAACGTGGTGGCATCCTTGGTCGTTTGTTTACCAGCTTGTTCCAGCATCGCGGTAACAAAGCCTTGGAAGTCTCCGCTAGCGCCGTTAAAGCAAGAAAGATAAAGCAAGGCGTCTTCTGGAGCTACGTCGTTCATTATTCCCATCACCATCATGGTGATAAATTTCTCACGATCGCCTTTGGCAGCATTATAAGCAGCCACGAGGTTATCAATGAGGCTGGCATTCGAAATGGCGTTGGAAAGTAAACCTTTCGCGACCAAATCTTCATTTGTATGGCCACTGGTGGCGACATAGGTCTTGATGTAGGCAATCAAGGTGCCAAGGGTTAATTGATTCCCCACGACGCCTTCTTGGAGTACACCGTAGATATAGTGATAGGATTCGGCGGCGTAATAGAGGCCTTTCACATAATCGTGGAAGTCGCTATCGAGGTTGACTTCCCCGGCGTTATATAAGGCCACGCCTTCGGCATAGTAAACCAGGTCTTTGGAGGCAACCCACTTCGCATAGAGGGTGGCGTTGCGCGCCGGCATGGTGGTGACGTTATAGGCTTCTTCTTTGAAGTCGGCATCAAAATACCAGCCAAGGAAGGTATAGCCAAGTTTTGCGATGATGGGGAGACGTTCGTTGCCTAAAGGCGTTCCGTATTCCACGGTGACTTTTGCCACGGCGTCGCCGCCATTGGATTCATAGCTGAGTTCATAGGATTTCACGCTCCACTGGGCATAGAGGGAAACCACGCCATTATTGGCCAGGAAGGCAGCATCGGTTAAAGCGGCCACCGCTTCGCCGCTACCATCGCTAGCAAGGTTCCAACCAAGGAATTCATGGCCGGTACGGGTGGGCTCGACTTCGGTGAGGGCAAGGTAGCCTTCCTCACCATAGAAATGGCGGGTATTGGCCACTTCATCGCCATCAGCGCCGTTGCCGTTATAGACGACGGTGACGAGGTTAGGTGCCCACTTGGCATAAAGCGTCAGGGTGCCATTAGATTGCGTGACATCGTCGAAACTCAAATCGTCGATGGTTAGGACCTTCACGGCTTCACCGGTGCATTCGGCATTACGATACCAGCCATCGAAATGGTAGTAGGTCTTGGCGAATTCGCTCGCGGAGAGGATGGTCCAGATATTGGAGTCGGGGTCATAGGTGTGATCACTATCGGCAACGGTGCCGGTGGCGCCATTGGCGTTGTAGCTCACCTTTAAGGTATTGACGGCCCATTGGGCATATAAGGTGATGGTTTGTTCGGCTTCGGCATAGGTCGATGCGGTAATCGCGGCGAAGGGATTGTCGTCTTTATCCGCCCAGCCCGTGAAATGGTAACCGGGGCGATGGAAGAGGCAATCGATGGTACCGAGGTACGTGCCTTCGCCATAGGTGAAGGTAGCCTCGTCCATGCTGCCTTGGCCGTAGTTGCCTTGGAAGAGGATATGGAGGACCTTTGGAGCCCAAATGGCATCGAGGGTGATCGTGGTGCTTTGCCCTTCAAAGGCCAAGAAGTCGGCAAGAGCGAGCGCTTCTTTGGCGTTCTCGCCTTGCTTCCAGCCAGCCCAATAATAGCCGGTCTTAGCAAAGGCGTTCGCGGACAAAGCCTTCCAAGATTCGCTAACGGGATCGTAGGTGTGGTCCGAGTCGGCTTCGTTGCCCTGGCCGTCGCGATAGACGACATGGATCGATTTGGCGGTCCAATGGGCGATGATGGTCACATTCGAAGCGGGCATCTTATCGGAAGCGGAGACGGGTTCGCCATCCTCAGTGCCGCCGACATAATACCAACCGGAGAAGACATAGCCGTCTTTGCTGACGCTAGGCAAAATCAGATTCTCGTTGAAGGCAATCTCCGCGCTATTTTGATGCGTGCCACCAGCGGTATCGTAAGTGAGGGTATACACCTGTACCTGCCATCCGGCATAGAGATGGATGGTATTGGCCTCGTTTGAATAATAAGAATCGCCAAACGCGGTCACTTTCGAATCGGGGTCCTCCGGATCGGCATACCAGAAGGTGAAATCGTAGCCAAGGCGGCCGAAGAGATCGCTAGAGGCGACTTGTTTATAGCCTCCCACGTCATAGGTGAGATCGATTTGCGTCGGGGTGAGGACGCTGCCATCGTTCTTGTGATAGAAGACGGTGAGCGTATTGGCTTCCCATTGCGCAAACAAGGTGATTTGCTGATAAAGTTCGGTTTCGAAATCGGCAAAGGCAAAGGCGGTCGCGAAATCGCTGGGGGCATAGGCTTTGCCCGTGCCATCGGCTTTGGTGTTCCAACCGACGAAATGGTAGCCAGTGTGGCTATAGGCGTTTTCGGAAATCGCCTGCCAGGAAAGCGAGGCGGGATCGTCGCTATAGACTTTATGTTCTAAGGCCATGGCACCACTACTTGCGCCATTGCCGTTATAGGTGACGTCGATGGTATGGGCGAGGTAGCGGGCATAAAGCGTCATCGCTTTGCCTACGGAGGTGAAGTCGCTATTGGCTAACGCCGTGATCTTGGAGTTGGCGTCGCTTAAATCACGATACCAACCATCGAAGGTATAGCCAGCCCGGGTCGGGACGACATCGGTAAGCGCGGTATAACCGATTTGGTCATAGGTATTGGTGGAAGCGGGAATGCTCGCGCTACCGCCATTGAGATCATAAGAAAGGTTGATGGAATAAGCGGTCCACTTGGCATAGAGGTTCAGCGTGGCGCCCACACCGACGAAGCGGGTATCGTCGAGGGCGGTGACGGGATCGCCTTTGCCTTCGGCGTTATCATACCAACCATCGAAACGATAATAAGAACGGGTCGCTTCCGTGGTCGGGATCACGGTATAGCCTTCCTCGCCATAGGTGCGGAGGACGCTTTCGGGAAGATTGGTCGCGCCTTCGCCATTGCCTTGGTAAACGACGTTCAGACTATAGGCCGTCCAATGGGCATAAAGGGTGATGGTCGCGCCATCCTCGGCGAAATCGGCGTTCGCCAAATTGGTCAAAGCCACGCCGCCTTCTTGACTACGGAACCAGCCATCGAAGCGATAATGGGCAACGCTAGGCGTCGCATCGGAAATCGCGTCATAGCCGGTCGCGCCATAGGTGGAAGAGGCACTTGCGGGCATACCGGTGGCGGTCTTGCCATTGGCGTGGTAGACGATGTTGATCGAGTTGGCTTCCCACTGGGCGATCAAATGGAGTTCGCCGCTAGCGGCAGCGAAATCGTCCACGGTCAGCGCGGTCACATCATGTCCTGCCTCGTCTTTCCAACCAGCGAAATGGTAATTGGTTTTCGTATAGCCGGTGGAGGTGGGAATCTCGCTCCAAGCCTCGCCGCTAACGCTATAGGTGCGCTCCGAGGAATCTTCGGAACCGGCGGTCGCGCCATTGCCATCATAGATGATGGTCAGGGTATGGGCCGTCCATTTGGCATAGAGGGTCAAGCCATCGAGGGCCATCTTGGTGGCGGAGGTGGCTTGGTTGAGGCATTGCTCGTCGATGAACCAGCCATCGAAGGTGTAGCCGTCCTGGGCCAAAGGCGTCACACGGCTTGCGCCGATGGCTTCTTCATAGGCCACTTTGACGGAAACGGGGGCGCTGCTGACCTCGGTGACATAAGCCAAGGTATAGAGGTTGGCTTCCCAGCCGGCATAAAGATCGATCACATTGGCCGAAGCGGCATAATCCGCATCGGTGAAGCCATTCACTTTGGTTTCTTCGGAAGGAGTTTCGGAACGATACCAAGAAGTGAAATGATAACCGGTCTTGGCATAGCCGTTATTGGGCACATTCATCGCCCCGGATTCACCATAAGCCTTGTTGATTTCTTCCATGGTGCCGGTGCCACCCATCGCATGGAAGCGGACGGTTAACGTATTGGCGTTCCACTTGGCATAGAGATGGAGCGTGTTCTCGGCGTTTACATAGGAAGCGGTCAAATCGGAGATGGCATCGCCGGTGGTTTCGGCATTGCCATACCAGTTACCAAAGGTATAGCCGGTCCGGGCAAAGATCGCCGCAGAAGGCGCGGCGTAGCCTTCGCCGTCATAAGTGAGATTAACGGTGTCGGTGATTTCACTGCCGTCGTTAAGGTGATAGATGACTTGCAAGGTCTTGGCTTGCCAATGGGCCACGAGTAGCAAATCCGCATCGGGAATGGCATCGGTCGCTGCGACAGGGGTTCCGTTTTCATAGAACCAACCGGAGAAGAGATAGCCATCCTTGGCGATTTGCGGCAAGCGGGATTCGCCGATAACGGTGCCATAATCCAAAGGATCGGTGGCATCGACGAGCGGACCGCCCTTGCTATCGTAGGAGATACTGTGCTGACGGATGACCCACTTGGCATAGAGCGTCACGGTGGCGCCATTGGTGGCGAAATCATTGTTGCTAAGCACTTCGACGGGATCGCCACTTCCTTCGCTATCGCGGAACCAGCCGGCAAAGTCATAGCCTTCGCGGATGGGGGTGTCGCTAGAAAGGGCAAGATAGCCACTTGCGCCAAAGGTGCGGTTGCTTGAAGCGGGCGCGCCACTGCCAAGGCCGGCATCGTAAACCAAAGTGATGCGATTGGCGGTCCATTTGGCATAGATGGTGGTTTGGTCATCGCCCATGCTCACCGCCGGGGTGTCATAGGAAGAATCCAAATACCAACCGGCAAAGGAATAACCAAGATAGGTTGGGACTTCCACTTCGTCGAAGCTGGTGCCATAGGCAAAGGAGTCATAGGCGCGGGTGCCTTGGTTATTGGAAGCGAATTTGCCGCCGCTGGCATGGACGGTCAACGCATTGGTGTTGACCTGAGCCACCACTTCAATCACCAAATCGCCGGTGGCGATGATGTCGGTATAGGAGGCATAGGTCGATTCGCCCACCTTGTATTGGGCGGTATGCCCGGTGGGAATGAGGGCCGCCACGGCCGCATCCAAAGCGTTGTCATGGAGAACATGGGTGCCATGGGCCACTTGATAGGCGGCGATTTCGTCGGAACCGCTGATGAAGCTCACGCTGCGGCGGATGAGGGAGAGGTTAAGCGAAAGGGTGTTCCCTTCGGCGAACATCGTGATTTCGGTGGGGACGGCGCTGGCGAATTCGAAATTCGGGAAGGCGGCTAAGATCGCGGATGAAATCGGGGCGAAGTCCACCACTTGGTTGGTTTTATAGGTGTTTTGGTAGAGGAAGGTATCGTAGTTCTGACGGTAGGTGCCAAGGGCTTCGGGATCTTCGAGGTTGGCGTTGACGGTAAGGGTCACATAGTCCTCGACCCAAATCGCGCGGATCGAAACGCCTTCCGCGGGCATGGTATCGGTGGGCAAGACTTCCTCGCCCTCTTCCTCGCCGCTAGCGTAGACCCACTTCACAAAGGCATAGCCGGTCTTGGCGGGAGCGGAAAGGTAGGCGGCAAGGCTTTGCCCATAGGTCACTTGGTTGACCCCATCGTCTTGGCCATTATCGTAGATGCTGGTCAAAGCATATTGGTTGATCGTCCAACTCGCCTTGAGTTCCAAGGAGGCATCGTCGATGGCGAAGCGGCTATCGTCGATTTCTTCGATGGTGCCGACGTCTTGGATGAACCATCCGGCGAAGGAATAACCGGTCTTGGAGAAGAGCGATCCGGAGACGAGTTGCTTGTAGTTTTCGCTGCCATAGACGACGTCATAGGCTTGGCTTTGCTCGGTATCGTTATTGGCCAGATAGGTGACGTGGAGGGTATTGCCGACCCAATTGACATAAAGATGGAGGTCGAGTTGATCCGGGTTCGAGAAATCGGCCACGGTGAGCTCGGTCACGGGAGCATTGTTCACATCGACCCAGCCGGAACGGTGATAGTAATCTTTGGCAAAGGCAAAGGCATCGGTGAGGACGTTCCAATTCTCGCTATCGAAGGTGCGTCCGGAGACGGCGTCTTCATAGGCGGGGTTGGCGCCGTTGCCGTGATAATGGAGATTGATGGTGACCGGGGTCCATTTGGCGTAAAGGGTCAAAGTGCCGGTGGGCGAAACGAAATCGGCACCGGTTAAGCTGGTCACCTTTTGGTTGCTGGAACATGCCGCGTCACGGTACCAACCGCCGAAGGTATAACCCGGGCGAGTCGGCTCGACCGAAGCGAGGGCGGCATAGTCTTCGCTGCCATAGACATGATCTTTGGAAGCGGGCATGCCCGTGGCTTGGGTGGAGCCCACTGCGTCGTTGGACGCATAAGTCAAAGCAATCGTATTGACGGTCCAGACAGCTTCCAGGGTGAGGTTTTGGGAAGGCATCTTATCGCCCGAAGCGACTTTGGTGCCCGCTTTGGGGCCGTCTTTGTAATACCAGCCATCGAAGGTATAACCGGTGCGGGTGGTCGAAGGCAGCTGGATTTCGTCTTGGAAATTCAAAGTATCGGTATTGACCGAGGTGCCGCCTTTGGCGTCATAGGTGACGGTATAGTCATTTTCCGACCATCCGGCATAAAGGATGATGCTGCTGGAGGCATAGGCATCCGCGAAAGATTGGACGCGATATTGATCCGCGTCGACAAAGGGCGCGATGAACCAACCCAAGAAGGTGAACCCTTCGCGGACGGGAACGACGCTGGAAATCTCGGCATAGCCTTCCTGATCGAAGGTCTTGTCGAGGCTTTCCGGCATATTGGTGACGGTATCCTCTTCGGACTCGACGACGCCTTTGCGGTATTCGACGGACAAAGTCTTCGCGGTCCATTTGGCATAGAGGGTCATGGTGCCACCGATTTGGGCATAGTCATCTTCCGCAAGTGCCGAAACGGGATCCCCAGTGCATTCGGGATTGCGGTAATAACCACCGAAGGTATAGCCATAACGGGTCGGAACCGAGAGGTCGGTGAGGAAATCTAAGCCGTAGTTGGTGCCACGATAGGTATGGTCAACGGCATTGGGCACATTGGCGGCATGGGTGGAACCCACCGCGTCGTTGGCGTTGAAGACAACACGCATCGTGTTGGGTGCCCATTGCGCATACAAATCGATTGCGTGCAAAGATTCGCCATAGAAATCCTCGGCGGTCAAGGCCGTGCGGGTTTCGCCACTGCCGTCTTCTTTGGTATTCCAGCCTTGGAAGGTGAATCCCTGCCAGGAGGGAACCTCATCGGAAAGCGAAAGATAATCGCCTTCTTCATAAGTTAAGACGATGCCTTCGGGCATACCGGAGACGGGGTTGGTGGCGTTGGGGTAATAGGACAAAGCGACTTTGTGGGCATTCCAACGTGCCGTGAGAGTGATGTCCTCCGCGGGCATCAGATCATCGATCTTGGCTTGCCGCCCGGATTCATAGAACCAGCCAACGAAGTCATAGCCAGGGCGGGTAAGCGAAGGCAAGACCGTGGCGTCAAAGGCATCTTGGTATTCGACGGTGATGGTGTGGATCTCATCGCCGTTGCCGGGGACGTAGTTCACCTTATAACCGTTTTTCGTATAGACGGCGTGGAGGGCGATGACGGCTTGGTCCGTGGCAAAACTAGCATCGGTGAGGGCATCATAACGGTTGCCGGAACCATCTGCCCAGTGAGAGAAGGTATGGCCGGTAAGGGTCGGGACAACCGAAGAAATCTCCTTATAGCCCTCTTCCCCATAGACTTTCTGCTGGGCTTGGGGAACGCCTTGGCCTTCACCATCGTCATATTGGATCTCAATGGTGTTGGGTGCCCATTGGGCATAAAGGGCGATGGTCTTTTTGCCACCAACAAAGCCGGAGGCGAAATCGTTGGCGGTCAATTCGCTGACGTCATTGCCATCGGCGTCTTTCCAGCCGGTGAAATGATGGTATTGCTTGATGAAGCCGTTTTCGGGCAAGACGGACCAGGTGCCGACCTCGAAAACGTGTTCGGACCCACCCGCGGGCATGGACCCGGCGGTGGAACCGTTACCGTAATATTGGATGGTGAGGACGTTGCTGGCCCACATCGCATACAAATCGAGGGTGCCACCCACTTCGGTGAGTTGGCTTAAACTGAGCGAGGAGATGGTCGAGCCAGTGCCATCGGCTTTGGTGTTCCAACCACCGAAGGTATAGCCTTGGCGGGTGAAGCGTTCGCTGGTGAGGACGGTCCAGTCGCCTTGGTTATAGACGTGGCTAGTCGAAGCGACGGTGCCTTCGCCTTGGTTTGCGTGGTAATTGACTTGGAGGGAATTCGCACGCCATTTGCCGTAAAGATCGACGTTATGGGCGGGAACGGTATCGTTTTCCCCGACGGGCTGGGTGAAATTCGCATCGTAGAACCAGCCATCGAAACGATAGCCGTTTTGGGCCAAAGGGGGTTGATTCAAGGCCGTGCCATAATCGGGTTTGATCGGGGCGATATAGATGGAATCCATGCCACTATGGTAGTTGACGGTGTATTTATTGACGGTCCACTGGGCATAAAGGTCGATGGCGCTACTGGACTTGGCAAAATAGGCCGCATCCAAAACCAGTACATCGTCGCCCGACCCATCTTCCTTGGTGTTCCAACCTTTGAAATCATGGCCTTCGCAGGCAAAGCCAGCATCTTGAATCGAGGCCAAAGAGGCATACCCCTCTTCGCCGAAGGTCTTGACGTCGACATAAGTCTCGCCCGTTCCTTCGCCGGCGTGATAAGAGACGGTGAGCTCATTGGCGGACCATTGCGCGGACAAAGTGATATTTTTGGCGGGAACCGTATCGGTGGGCAAAACGGGGGTTTGGTCGCTATAGGCCCAACCTTCCAAGGAATAGCCCGGCTTGGAAAGGGCACTGGCCTCCGGTAAAGCATCGCTTAAAGGCGCGCCATAATCCAAGGTAACGGAGGGCAAGGAGGTGGGTGTGGTATTGGTCAAGAACGAGATCTTGTATTGGTTGAGCGTCCAGTGGGCATGGAGCGTCACGGCCTCAGCGGGCATGACCACGGTCAAATCGGTGCCGTGATAACGTTCGGAGGCGCCCTCTTCGTACCAACCATTAAAGGTGTGGCCGGCATATACCGGGGTGGGGAGCACCACGGATTGGCCGTAACGGCCCGTCACGGCTTCCACCGCTTCTCCACCTTCGCTGACGAAGGAGATCACCACCATTTTTCTGGTATAGATGGCAAAGAGGTTGGTCTCGCCTTGGATGGCGTAATCGAGTGGCAAGGCAGTCGCTTCATAGAGGGCGACGCCACTATCGAAGGCAACCTTCCCTTGCGCAAAGCTTAGCGGCGTGGCGACGCCGGATTCGACTTGGTAATAGAGCTTGGCGTCGTTGAAAGAAGTATCTTTGGTTTTGGCCAAAGTGCCCCAGCCTTGGAACTCGAAGCCAGCGCGAGCGCGAACATAGGAGCTGCTATCGGGGATGACGAGTTGGCTACGATAATCGCCTTCGAGTTGGAGGTCGGCGAGTTTTTCGTTGTAATCGTAGAAGTTGACTTTGTAATGGTTGGCCTTCCATTGGGCATAGAGAACTAACGGACCGGCGTGATCGAAGTTGGTGATTTGGCCTTGGTTGGCATAAGCGGTCCCGGAACCATCGGGCGCGGTATTCCAACCGGCAAAGGTATAACCAACGCGGTTAAAAACATTCGCGGGGAGCGTGACGTTGCCACCATAGGAAAGGCGGACGTTGGCCATCTCGCCGGTCACAGCGTCGCCATTTTGGGCAAAGGTCACATCGTAATAGTTGTTGCTCCACCCGGCATAGAGGGTGATGTCGGTGGCCGGCATCTTATAGGTGCCCGAAACTAGCGAGGCCACATCGCGATTAGCGGAGGTGTACCAGCCCACGAACGTGACGTTGGTCTTGGTTGGGGTGGGCAAAGCCACATCGGTGCCGTAATTGAAAGAACGGACCGGATAAAGTTCTTTCGCGGTGTCATCGCCATCGAGGTAATGGACCTTATAGGCGTTGACCGACCATTTGGCATAGAGGGTCGTATCCGCTTCGATGATGGCTTCGGTGAAGGCGGTCGTCTTCTGCGCATCGGCGTACCAATTGACGAGGGTATGGCCTTCTTTGGTGGTCGAAGGGATCTCCGCGGAAGTGAATTTCTTCCCCCAAGGCACGGTGATATCGTCGATGGGCGTCCCACCGTCGGTGTTAAATTTGATGACCTTGGTGTCGTAGTTGCTTCCACCGCAGCTTGCGAGGGTGGAAATCCCTAGTGAAAGAAGGGTAAACAGTTTCGCTGCTTTCGTTTTCATAAGAATGGTTCCTTTCTGAAATATCCGTAATGTTTTTTAGCTTAGATGGGAATGATGTCGGTATGCCGCGATCCTTCGAAGACGAACATCAGGTAATCCTTGATGCGTCGGCTTCCCGAGAAGTTCGAGAAGAAGGAAATCGTCGTCAGGTTCTGCTCGGTAAACGTAATGCGATAAGTATACACGTTCGCGGGGGCGCTAACCTCGCCTTCTTGCGAGGAGGCGCTGGAAGAAGCGGCTTCGGGGGAATCGCTTTGGCCAGGTAAGGTGCCATCACCTAAAGGTCGATATTCGAGAACCTCGATGGTGGCATCCCCGGATTCGAGGATGTAATCGATGCTCAAATCCGTGGCATTCGCAGGCAATAAAACCACTTGGAAGATATAGGAAATCGTGGCCTCATCGTCACGTTGGAGGGTGATTTTCTTTTCTTTCTCCTCGGAGTCATTAAGTTCGGTGACCTCTTGGCCATCTTGGTTAAGGAAAACCATGCTGGTGACATAAATATCACCGGTGGTTTCGGGTACCTTCCCCCACACCGCCATGGCGATGACGGAGAAGAAGATGGCGAAGATGAGAATCAAGGATACGGTCTTCTTGGTCATAACTGGATATCCTCGAAATAAGCGTTGCGGTATTGGATGAGGAAATAGAAGCGGATCCCCACGTAAGCAAAACCGACGAGCAAACTAATCAATGTGCAAATCCCGACCGCCCCGGCTTCGCCCATGGAGCCAACCATGCCGGGAATGAGGAACATCACCATCACAAACACCAAGACGGTGCCCATTAAGGCGGTCACGAGTCCGGAGATGACGGAATGGGAAGAGGAACGGATATCGTTCTTGTTCTGGCTATTGGCGAATTCGCGTAACCGGGGATGAAGGATGTCATATTGGATGGCGCCCAAAAGCTGCCCGGTTTCTAAAAGGACCGCCAGACCGAAGATCATCCAAATCAAACCGAGGTTGATCTTGCCCGCGGAGACATCGGGCTGAAGGAAGATGGTCAAAAGAATAAACGAGAACAGCGTGGAGCCGATGGCGATGACGAAGTTCAATAACAATTTCGACCAAATGATATTCCGAGTATCTCCTGGGGCGGTCTTAAGCAAGACGAATTCGTTGCCTTCGCTGGAAATCGCCGTGGCCGAAGCCGTATTGGAAACGGAAAGCAAGACCAGCGTGATAAAGGCTAAGATGCCATAGGTAAGCGAATATCCTAAGGTGTTGCGGTTGATGTGGGTAAATAAGGTCATGAGCAACACCAAGATAAAGGGCATCGCAAACAGGAAGACATAGTCAGAGGCGAAATTGGAGAGGTTACGCAAAGCCAGGGTCGTTTCCTTCCGCACGAAGGTGAAGAAGGTGGAACGATGGGCTTTGTTCTTGCCTTTGTGCTGACGGGAAGAGGCGTTTTCCGAAGCGGAGGAAGAAAGGCGGTAGAACGTCGGCAAAGCCGCTAAAACCACAAGTCCCACCATGCCCGCGAGCACCAAAAAGAACCATAGATAATTCAAGAACGCTTGCAGACCATCCTTCTCCAGCAAGGAAAGGCCCACGAAATTGCAATGCAAGGCGAAGCGATTGACATTGGAAAGGAACGCCTCGAAATCATTCAAGAAACGATTCCAAATGGCAACGAGGCGGATTTCCCCAATTTGGTTGAGCCAATTCACAAAGAGAATCGATAAGGCGATCAATAAGCCAAATAGCGCCAAGGTGAAGAAACCCCGGACCCAGCTGGCTTTCTTAATGACCTTGGAAAGATAGACGAAGGGAATCGATAAAAGCGAGCCCACCAAGACCGGAATTAGCGGCAGCAAAATCGCATAGAATACGGAGCCGATGGCGAAATTGGCGTTCATCACCCCATTGGCCGCGGTGGCATAGGCCATGAATAAGGGGAAGGTCATCACCAAGGATTTCCGAAGTTCGATGATATAGGCCACCAATAACTTCGAGACGAAGATCTCCACGTGTTTGACCGGATAGGTCATCAAGATCATGTTGTCGCGGCTCATATAGAGATCGTGGGATAGCGACACCGTGGAGGTGATGACGGATAAGGCTTGCAGGATGAAGACCAAGAAGATGAATAACGAGGTCGAAGCCCGCAAGAAGACGATGTTGAACATCAAGTAGAAGAACACCGTGAAAAGCCCATAGGAAAGCCCGATGAAGAAGAGCGTCTTCCCCGCGGTGCCTAAGGCCTGCATTTTCGTGGTCGAGCGGCGGGTGATGCCTTTTTCGCTTAATTGAAGGAGGGATAGGAT
Organism: Bacilli bacterium; assembly: GCA_017454295.1. Classification (GTDB taxonomy): domain Bacteria; phylum Bacillota_I; class Bacilli_A; order RFN20; family CAG-826; genus Alloenteromonas. The sequence goes on along the minus strand of JAFTDF010000015.1, from coordinate 4,903 downwards.
CTTCAATCGTCGGAACATCAATGGATCCTTTCTTGGCTGGAGACGTATTTGAGGTAGAGTTCCTCCAAAGACATCCCCTTCTCCTTGAGTTCGTCAAGGGAATATTCGCACATCAGCTTGCCATGGCTGATGATGCAGATACGGGTGCAGATCTTTTCCACCACTTCGATGACGTGGCTAGAAAAGAAGACGATATTGCCGCGGGAAGCATGTTCTTTCATGACTTCCTTGATTTGGTAAGACGAGGTGGGGTCTAGACCCGTTAGAGGTTCGTCGAGGACCCAGACCTTAGGATCGTGGATTAAGGAGGCGATGACGACGAGCTTTTGCTTCATGCCATGGCTATAGGATTTGGCTTCGCGGTCGATCGCGTCTTCGAGATGGAACATCTTGACGTATTTCTCGATCCGCTCATCGCGCTCGGCTTGGGGAACCATGTATAAATCGGCGATATAGTTGATGTATTCCCGGCCCGTCAAACGTTCATAGACGGCGTGGTTATCGGAGACATAGCCGATGGTGCGTTTGGCTTCGACGGGTTGCTTGGCCACATCATAGCCATTGACGATGATTTGGCCCGAGGTGATGGATTGGATGCCCACCAACGACTTGATGGTGGTCGATTTGCCCGCCCCATTATGGCCGAGGAAGCCATAGACTTCGCCCGGATGGATGGTCAAGGACAAATGATCCACGGAAGGGACCGAGCTCCCGGAATAGATTTTGGTGAAGTCTTTGATTTCGATCATGTCCTTAGCCTCCTCGTATAACGGTTCCTTGAGTGATCTTCCATTGAGCATCTTCTTCAAATCGGCATAGCCCTGCTTCATCAGGTGTTTCTTGATGCGCAGGTTCTTGTGGGCATCCCCCACCAAGAAGAGGGTGTCGTAGAGATACCACAGCAAGAACATCAAGACGATATAGATGAAATAGACCAACAAATGATAGGCGGGATAGAAGACCCAAGGTTGGCCATTGACGTTCAAGGTCCAGATATAGGGGTCTTTGCGTAACGGAGAATCCGTCCAACCGACCTTGGACAGATAGAAGTTATCGTTGATGAAGAAATAGTTGATCGTGGGGTTGTAATTGGAAACCCAGGCATTGGCGATGGCCGCGGCTAGGAAATAGAAGGTGAAGACAATGATGGAGGCTCCGATATCTTTGAGCTTAGGACGGGGGAAGAAATCCAAAACCACCCCTAAGATCGGGGCGGTGAAGACGAGGATGTGGTTATACCAGAAGCGAAGCCCTTCATAGCCAAAGGCATAATAGGTGGCATCGGGCATGGTCATGGCAAAGACGGTGCCGATGACGTTGACAAAGAAGGTGAAATAGAATAACGGCCGAATCTTAAAGGCATAAGCCAAGGTGATTAAGATGGTGGCCAGGTTACAAAGGTGGAGGGTCGGAATGACGGAAAAGTTCCACCAGGATTTGTTGTTGACGTGGGCGTAGAAGAAGATGAAGAACGAACTTAACCCTAAGGCGGTTAGGAAATACCGTTTGGAGTTCTCGTCCTTATTCCGTAAAGCGACATATCCGCCGATGATCAGCAGGATATTGAAGGAGAGATAAGTCAAATGAGAGGGGGAGAAGTCCTCGGTTTTCCAATGATGGACCTCCTCGTTATAGACGCGTTTGACGTCTTCGAAGAAATAGGGGTTGATAAATAGAAGCACCATCCCCGCCAAAACCACGGGGAACCACAGGAAGTCGGAACGGGTGAATTGCTTATATTCCTTCTCGCGGATGAAGCGGAAAGCAGAGAGACCCGCGAGCAAGATAAAGGCGATTTGCTCGATGACGAACAAGGCGGTCCGTTCTGGGGTATAGGCATAGCCGGCATCGGGCGGGAACATAGTCTCCCGTCCTTTGCCCCAGGCAAGGAGGTTATTCTCCAGCATCACAAGGTTCATCACCCCGACACCCAAACCGAAGACGATTAATAAAACGCGGGTCTTTCGCCCGCCGAAAAAGGGAGTCAAAGTGGCCAGGGCGACGGTGACGATGGTGGCCCAGCGGAGCACGGAAATGGTGATGGTCGTCGTGCCGGGCAAGACCTGATGCTCATCGATGGCATAGGCAACCCCAAGTTGGAAGATATAGCAAGTCACCGTCAAAAAGGCGAGGACATACGAAACCAAACGAAACGCCTTATCCAGCGTCATCGTCGTAAAGTAGGTTTTCGTTTTTGCTAGGATCGCAGTCATGGTAGGTTTGATGTACCAAAACGTATTGCCGTGTCCTATTATCTATCCCTAATATAGGGATGTCAAAACGAAAAAACGGAAAAGCGTTACAAAACTCCTATTTTTGTTTCCTAATGTGACGAAAAAGTCTCAATAAAAAACGTTTATTTACCCAAAAGAGCGTTCGCAGGGTAGAATTGCGTGCTTCCGATATCGGTGATTAAGGTTTCCGAGAAAAGTAGATACCAATTTGGGTAATCTTGGGTCCAGTGATCTTTGATAAGCTTCCCGTAATCGGTTGAATAAGCATAGAGGCGAATGCGGAAGGATACGTCTTTTAACGGGTTAACCTCGATGGTGATTTTCGAAAATGTCATGAACATGTCATCGTTTTCGAAGTACGGAGCCACGATATCCAAGAAATTGCGGAAGATGACATTATCTTTGGCAGAATCGAACTGCCGATCATATTGATACTTGCGTTTGGAGACCCGTTTGAACCCATACGAAATGAAGTAAGCCTCGTTTAAATCTTCCAAAGTGAAGAGGTTATTTCGATAGCTGTCACTTTCTTTGACCAAAGATAAATCGGCTTCGGTAAGGGAATATGACAGCCGCTCCGACAAGTTGTTACCAGGGAGTTCGAAGGAAGCGATGTTGTTGTACAAATTAAGATAACCGATATTCAAGAGTGGGAAATAAGCATCATCTCGAGCATAGGAATACATCGATTGGCTCGTGAAAATGCTGGTTTTTTCTTGGATATAGTTGTGCTTGTGACGCCGATAATAGTCTTTTAATCCTTGATCGCCGAAATAGGTAGTTACGCTAGACGTGTAGTTTGTTATTGGGTATCGAAAGGGGTTGTATAGTCCTGACATGTCATCCGGGTCCAATCCCTCCATGGAATCAGCCGGTTCATCATAAATGGGGGCTTGAGACGAGGCCGATTCGGTCGATGAAATCTCGCTACTGTTGCTCGATTCAGAAGAACTATCCGGCTCAATATAGGACTCGCTTGATTGAGAAGAGATTAGCGCGGACCCACCACTAGTTTCCGACGACGAAGCAAGGGGTGTAGGGCCACCGCAAGACGCAAGAGAAAAAATGCAAAGGATCGATGAAACTTTGAAGAACTCAGCTTTCCTCATGCCAACAATTATCAAGTACTTTTTTCGAAAAGGCGATAGGAAAACGACGTTTCCTTAAGGAAACTTCAACGGAGAAGGCCGAATGCTTCCTATTCGGCGGTTCTCGGAGTGTAGAATTCGCCCGACTTCATCATGCCCCAGCACATGCGGAGGATCTTCCTGGCCGTGCAGACCAAAGCGCATATCCTATGCTTGCCCTGGCTCACCTTCGAAGAGTAGTACTCCGCGATCTCGGGACAATGGATGCGGCACTTGCCGGCGGCGAGGAAAAGCGCGTATCGGAGGATGGGAGGCCCCTTCCTCCCCATCCTCCCGTGCTTCAGCACCGTCCCCGATTGGTAGACGTTGACGTCGAGTCCGGCGTATTTGATGAGCTTGTCGGGCGAATCGAACCGGCCGAATCCGCCCACCTCGGCGAAGATCATCGCCGCGGTCGATTTGCCGATGCCGGGGACGGACGCGATCTGGGGGCAGAGCTCGTCAACCAAAGGCGCCGTCTCGGCGTCGATCGCGGCCGTTCTCGCGTCTATGGAATCGCATTCGGCGAGCAGCTGGCGGAGCTCGGCCTCCTCGTCGGGGAACGACGTCCCAATCGACCTTTTGGCGAGTTCCCTCAGCCCGTGGAACCTCACGAGCGAAAAGGATCCCTTCGACATCGACCTGAGCCTTTCGGCCGTGGCCGCCTTCGTCGATGCCACCGACTCCGCGGACGGGTGCGTCGATATCAGCCAGCGCACGGTCTTGGACGAGAGGACGTCCCTCCCCGCGCCGGATTTCTCCCCCAGGAAGCCGACGAGCTCGGGGAACGTCAGGTCCAGGATCGCCAGGATTCGGTTATACAGCGACGTCCTGTCGCGGATGAGCCTGTGCTTCTCCCTCTCGAGCGACTTCATCCGCGAAAGGGCGTATGATGGTAGCGCGGTGGGAGACGAGCCGAACGTCATCGCGTATCGGGCGATGAGAAGGGCGTCCCTCCTGTCCGTTTTCGCCCCCGAGATCTCCGTCGCGGCCTTGAACCTGGCGATGACCTTGGGGTTTTTGACTTCCACCGCGTACCCTTTGGAGGCGAGGAACCTCCATAGGAGCAGATGGTAGTGCCCGGTGGATTCCATCGCGATGGCGACTTCGTCCCTTCCGCCGAGCTCGGCGATCGTTTTCATAAGGAGGTCGAACCCCTCCCGGTCGTTCCCGAAGTCGAAGCTTTCCCTCAGGACCTCCCCCTTTTCGGAGACGGCGCAGCACGTGTGCTTGAACTTGGCCACGTCGATCCCCACGTAGACTTTCGGCATAGATATGCCTCCTTTCTTTTCCTGCCGCGGACGTCTCCCGCGGGCCTTCCCCACGCATCATCTCGGCGGTGATCCGAAGTCAAAGCAGCAACCAACAATCGGCGTTGAAAAGGAAAGGCCGCGGCCCTAGCATGAGAAGCAGACGGTCGAACCGTAAAATTATTAAAAGGGTTCCGCGGCATACGGATATGATACCCGTCCAGACGAGAGTTCGCGGCAGCCGGCCGGCTGCCCTCCTATCGGAAGGGTACGGCTATATTGTTAATAAGAT
>JAFTDF010000014.1 GCA_017454295.1 Bacilli bacterium | reverse complement strand
TCAGGGAATATCTCCTGGCGAAGCCGATCCGCCTTCCCGTCCCCGTCGCCGCGGCGAGAGAAAACGGGAACCCCTCGCTCGGGATTCCCGTTTCTCAATAGGCCGTTTTCTCAATGTGTCCTTGACATGGGGTCCACATTAAAATAAGCGAAACCCAAGAAGAGACGGCTTAGCCGTCTTTTTCTTTTTCTCCATTTGCCCTAAACTATCCCCACATGGCCTGCGCATTACTCATCCCCATCTATGAACCGACGGATAAAGTCGTCCCGTTTTTGAAAACCTTCCAGGAAGGTGAATTCGATGCCTTCTTGGTTGTCGACGATGGTTCAGGTCCGGATTATCAGTCCATTTTCCAAGAGATTTCCGATTCCACCGTGTTCGAGGTGGTTTCCTATCCCAAAAACCATGGGAAAGGCTATGCGCTTAAAGCCGGAATTTCTTACTTAATGCAAATCGTCCCCGAACTTACGGAAATCGTGACCGCCGATGGCGATGGCCAGCACGCCAAAGTCGATATCCTGCGCGTCAAAGAGGAAACCTTGGCCCATCCCAATACTTTGGTGCTTGGGACCCGCGTCTTTGAAAATGCCCCACCCAAATCCCAAAGCGGCAACATTTGGGTCCGCCGCTACTTCAAGGCCGCCACCGGCGTTTCCTTACCCGACGTCCAAACCGGGCTCCGGGGAATCCCCGCGAACTTATTCGAATTGGCTTTATCAACCTATGGGGATCGTTTCGATTACGAGATGACGTTCTTAAAAGACGCCGTTTTGCTTGCCCCCGTCGATGCCTTGCCGATCCAAACGATCTATGAAGAGGGAAACAAGGGCACCCATTTCCGCGCGGTCGTGGATTCCTTCCGCATCATGAAAGCCCCTTTGCTTTCCTTATTAGGCGGCCTGATTGCCACGGGCCTCGTGCTTGGATTCCTCGCTTTCATATTAGGGAATCTCCGCATCAGCGGTATCCGGGCATTGGACGTCCCAATCGCGTTTTTGATCTCCAATGCTTTAATCAATCCCTTCTTATATTTATATCGGTATTATTACGTGTATCGGAGAAGGCATTCTTCTTTGCGTTCCGTCGGGGTATTCGTTTTAGGAAATCTTGCCACCGTTTTGGTGGTTTCGCTCCTTTATCTATGCTTTGATTTCTTCCTCACGGGAAACCAAAAATACTGGCCTGCAGCGATTCTAGGCATCGTAGTGGTGGGTATCTTCCGTTTTATCTATGGATTCCGGCTTTGCTACCGGCATCGTTAAGCAAACAAATGGATGAGCACATCGCGGTGTAGTTGCCCCTGACGGAGTTCGAAATAGAAACGTCCGATGGCTTGGTGGAATCCTTCCACCCCGCCTTTTAAGGTCGCGATGGTGATGGAGATTTCCACGCGCGTTCCACCTTGGGTAAGGCGAATCCGTAGCGGAGAGCCTTCGGATTGGCCCCGGTTATAATCGATGATGGCTTGTTCGAAACTAGGCGAAGAGCGACCCCACATCCCCTTTTCTTCGGGGAAGGCCGCGTCATAAGCGGCTTCGAGGTCGGCATCGCGTTTCCCATAAGGAAAACGCATCTCCAAAGTCGCGGTTTTGGAGAATGGGCGATAATCGATTTGGAGGTCACACCGCTTCTCCCCGAAGGGATAATATCCTTCGTAATGAAAGCCAAAGAACTTTTCTACCGTTTTTTCGGTATGTAGGCCCCGGCCTTCTAAATAGGCGACGTCGGCTTGGTATTTACCTTTTGCCATAGGTTTCGATTCCCCGTTTCAATCGTTCTAGCGCTTCTTTTAAGCGGGAGGTTGGACAAGCGAGGTTGATGCGGAAATGGCCCTCCCCGCCTTTGCCATAATGGGCGCCGTCATTAAAGACGAGGCCTTGGGTCGAAGATAAATATGCGAGTAGTTTCTCGGCATTTGGTTCTACGTCTTTGCAATTGACCCAAAGCAAATAGGTGGCATCGCCTCCATAAGCATAGAGTCCGGGAATCTGGTCGTTAATGAAGGCCGTCGCAAGGTCACGATTCGCAAAAAGCACTTCCTTGCATTGCTTGAGCCATTCTCTTCCCTGGTTCAACGCGGCGATGGAAGCCACGGTGGAGAAGACATTGGGCTCGGCGACTTCATCGGTATTCAGTTGCCGTTCCACTTTGGCGCGAATCGCAGGATTGGGACAGACCAGCGCCGCGGTATGAATCCCCGCCAAATTGAAGGCTTTGGTGGGGGAAATGGCTGCAAATCCCACTTCTTCGTTCTCTTTTTTCGCCGTTAGGAACGGTTGATAAGGAATCCCAGGGCGCGTCACCAATCCATGAATCTCATCCGATAAGATGATCACGCCATATTTTTTGGCCAAGGCAGCGAGTTCGTTCAGTTCTTGGGCATTCCAAATCCGGGCCACCGGATTCCCGGGGTTGCAGAAGATACAGAGTTTGGTTTTAGGTTGGGCAAACGCGGCTTCGATCCCCCCGAAGTCGATATAGAATTGGCCTTCGCGTTCCACCAAAGGAACCTCAAGGACGTTGCGCTTATTGTTCACGATGGAGTTATAGAAGATGTTGTAGACTGGGGGCAAAATCACCACGTTATCCCCCGCTTCGGTGAGCGCTCGGACCGAAGAAGAAAGAATCGGCACGACGCCAAGGGCGAACACCAAGGCTTCGCCAGGAATCTCCCATTGGTATTCGTCACGATAGAACGATTGATAGGACGCTGTCCATTCTTCGGGAATCTTGGCATAACCATAGATCCCATGCTCCACCCTTGCCTTGATCGCGGCGATGATTTCGGGGGCGGTCGCAAAATCCATATCGGCCACCCACATCTGATAATCGCCCGGGAAGGAGTCCCATTTATAGCAGGAGGTGCCTCTGCGGGAAGGAGGATTGGAAAAATCGTATTTCATTGGTAGATGATCTCCGTTGCCTTTTGGTCCAAACGCTCATCGTCACGGATGAGTTCCCCGACTGCCGGAACGACGATCCGCCCGGAAATCGGATTCTTGATGGAATCGACGGGCGTGGTAATCTCGGCGTCGATATTCTGGCAATATTCAAACGCCAAATCGGTGTCGATGATTTTGCAGTTCACGAGTTTGATGTTTTTCATGTAGCAGAAACCCTGATGGGAATGGATTTCGCAATCGATGAGGGTCACGTTTTCACTATTCCAGCCGAAGTATTCGCCCTCCACATAGCAATTCTTCAGCACGATATTTTTCGCATTCCAGAAGGCGTCTTTGGTCAGCAAATGGGAATCTTCGATGGTCACGTTACGGCAACCGTCGAAGGCATAATTCCCTTGCAGCTCCAGATGTTTGATCCGAACGTTTTTCGACCCCATGCAGAAATAAGGGGCTTCTAAGGCTTGGATGTTTTCGAGTTCGAAGTCGTTATTCCACCACAAGGTCTCTTGGGCATTGGGGAAATGAGAATTACGAACTTTGAAACGGCGGCATTTCCGTAACCCTTTCGGGGCGGTATATTCGCAATGGTCCAATTCGAAATCGCGGCTATACCAAATGCCGGCCCGGCCCATTTCCTCGAAGACGCAATCCTCGACTTTAAAACGTTTGCTATACCAAAGGGGATATTTCCAACCAAACGTCGAATGACGGACTTGGAAGTTCCGACTTTCTTTTAATGGGGATTCCCCATCGTCAAACCGGCTTTCCTCGATTTGACCCCCACGGATCCGAAATAGGGCGCGTTCGCCGGTAAAATGTTGTTTCTTGTAATCCATATGGATTACTCTACCAAGTCCCCCGGATTTGGGCAAACGATTTGCTTGCCCTCAACTTCCTCTCCGCCGGAAAGGTAGATGTTGGTGATTCCTTCCACCGCTTCCTCAATCAGCGAGGCGTAATCGAAGGAGGCTTCATATCGCTCGGCCTCATCGATCCGTGGCTTGGTTTTGGGTTTCTTTGGTTTGAAGATCGTGCAGCAATCCTCATAAGGACGAATCGAGATTTCATAGGTCTTGATTCGTTTGGAAGTCTCGATGATGGAGAGTTTGTCGCTGACGCAAAGGGGTCGCAAAATCGGGAAGGAGGTGACGTCATTAATCGTAACGATCGATTGCAAGGTCTGCGAGGCGACTTGGCCAATCGATTCCCCCGTGGCGATGCCAAGGCAATGATTCTTCTTGGCCACCTTTTCGGCAATTCGAATCATCATGCGGCGCATGATCGTGATGCAATAGGGTTCGGGAACATGGGCATAGATGGCTTCTTGTAGCTTCGTAAAGGGCACCACTTGCAGGCGGATATCGTTTTGATACACGTTTAGTTGTTTCAATAAATCCTTGAGCTTATCGATGACCGCCATTTGGGTATAAGGAGGCGAGGCAAAATGAAGGCAATCCACCAAGATTCCACGACGCATCAAGGAATAGGCGGCCACCGGCGAATCGATGCCGCCGGAAAGCAGCATCGTGACTTTGCCATTCATCCCTAAGGGATAACCACCTAAACCAGGGTAGTCCTGGCAAGACAATAAACATTCCCCGGGACGAAGGGTCACTTTCATGACGATGTCGGGATGATGGACGTCCACTTCGAGGTCGGTGTGATCTAAGATCGCGTCGGCCACGGCAATGGAAATCCCATAGCTATCCAAAGGATAGGTTTTATCGGTGCGCTTGGTTTCGACCTTAAAGGTCTTGCCAGGCTGCGTCGCGATCAAAGCCGTCGCCGCTTCTTGAATCGTTTCAATTGGCGTCTCGGTCTTATAAATGAGCGAGATGCGTTGGATCCCCGAAACCTCTTGCAACCGCGCGATGACGGGCTCGGGTTTTTGATCCCCTAAACCGATGAGGATATAGTCACGGTTCCCTTTGATTTCCACGGGGAAAGCTTTTAAGGCAACGCGGACATTATGAACGAGGCAACGGATAAACTCTTTGCGGTTGCTGCCTTTGGTGGAAAGTTCTCCATAATGGACGAGTAAAGAATCGAATTTCATCGTGGGGCAACCTCCGTCAGGATTTCTTTTAACGCGATAAGGAAGGCATCCACGTCTTCCTTGGTATTTTCGTGGCCAAAGGAGACGCGGATCGAATTGGCGCAATCGCCGGGATCTTTTCCCATGGCGGCAAGGACATAAGAAGTGGGCTCGCCTTTGCTATTGCAAGCGGAAACGGAAGAGACGTAGATTCCCCGTTCGCTGAGGGCTTCTACGACTACGCTGGCTTTATGTTTACGAAGGGAGAAATTCAGCACGAAGGGAGAACCGTTTTCATCCGAATTCAAAACGACTTCCTCAATCTGGCTAAGTCCTTCTTTTAATTGTTGGAACAACGTTTTGGCCAAAGCGATATAAGCTTCCCGTTCTTGGCAAGTACGATGGAGCGCGTCGGCTAAAGCGAGGGCCCCCGGCACGTCGACGGTACCCGCGCGGAGTCCAAATTCCTGATCGCCACCACGGTGGAGGCTTTCAAACCCAATCTTGGAACGATAAACCAAAACCCCAGTGCCTTTGGGAGCGCAGATCTTATGGCCGGAGAAAGAAAGGAAATCGACACCGGAATAATCCATCTCCATCTTGCCCACGCTTTGGGTGAGATCGCTATGGAAAAAAGCCTTGGGGAATTGATGAACGACCTGGGCTAAGGCGGGCAAATCATTGATGGCCCCGGTCTCGTTATTGACGGCCATGATGGAGACGAGGATCGTCTGCTTATCCATCATCGAAGCAAGGGTGTCCGGCTCGACTTGGCCTTTTGCATTCACCGGGATTTCCACCACTTCAAAACCTTGCAAGCGCGCCAAAGAATGGGCGGTGACAAGAACGCTAGGATGTTCGGTGGAACCCACCAAAATCCGCTTGCCGCGATTGGCATAACGGAAGGCGATTCCTTGGAACACGGTGTTGTTGGCTTCGGTCGCCCCCGAGCAAAAAAGGGCTTGGTGCGTATCCGTCACGCCCAAATCGGTTAAGACGGATTTGCGGGCTTTTTCGAGTAAAGAATGGGTTGCAAAGCCAAAATAATGCTTGGAATTCGAGTTGGCGAAATCTTCTTGGCTATGGCGAACGTATTCTTCCAAAACTTCGCGGTAAGGGCGCGTGCTGGCAGCATTATCCAAATAGATCATCTTAATTTCCTTTGAGGCGTTTCAAGCAGGCATCGGCGGATTCGTAGGCTTTTTGGAATTCGCCTTCGAAATAGAAGGATTCGCTTTGGGTGATGCCTTCGTCGACTTCCCCGAAATGGTCCCGGGTGCGGTTGGCGTAAAGAATGGTGTTGGTGGCAAACACCGCGGCTTGGCATTCGGAGGAGACGGTCACCGATAAGCCATCGCCCAAAGTACGAAGTTCCGCCAAATCCTGATTGATGGTCTTCACATCGATCGGTTGGGCGAACAAAGCGGTATGGATGCGGGAAATCAATTCCCGGCAGGTTTCGATGGTCTGCTGGTGGCGGGCGGTAGCCGCGGATACATCCAACTTGCGTAAAGCGACTTCGGCTTCATGGACGCGGCGGAAATAGATATCGACGGCTTCGTAAGCGGCCATGGTGTCGTCTTTGAGGGATTGGAGATAACGCTGGAAATCATCGATCGAAGAAGAAGCGGATTCGGTTTCTTCCTGGAGGAGTTTCATCTTTTCCATCAGCACGCTATAGGGGGTGGCCATGCCCGAGTGCACCAGGGTATCGAGTGAACGCTTGGTGGCGCCCATGCGGTTGATGAGGGTATTGATATTATCAATTTGGTCTTGCCCTTCTTCGGGGATCAAATACAACGCTTTGACTTCGGGCAAAACATTACAGATGGAGATATATTTGTTATCCACGGCTTTGTTACGGGCATAGGCCGTTTCGTAGCCGTTTTCGAAAATGGTGCGGGCATCTTTTTCTTTGTCGAACTCCTCAAAGAGGATATCGATACGGGCCAAGATCTCATCCAGTTGAGCCGAGGCTCCTGCAAGGTTAAAGACTTTGACGCGTTTGGAAATGTCTTCCAGTTTGGCCTTCATCTCCTTCAGGGCTTCGGGCACATAAAGATGATGCAAGGGATAATCCGCGGCCTTCATATCGGCATAGCGGTTTTCCAAAGAGGCAAAACGATCGGGAATGAGCGTGGAGATATTAACGCATAGACCCGGAAGTTCGGCTAAGTCGCGGCCAAGTTCTTGGATGACTTTTTCCAGCTGGGGCAAGATTTCCTGAGCCTCGTCGTATTTCGCGCATTCGACGAGTCCTTCGAAAGAAGTAAAACCTTCATCGATGCGGGCGAATACCCGGTCGAAAGATTCCGAAACGAGTGACAAGTCGGCTTGCTTAATATAGAAGTCCTGTTTAATCGTCCGAAGTTGCGCCCGCAAGGTCGCCGCGGCTTGGCGGCATTCCTCTTCGGGGCGGATCACCGCGGAGAGGTCGTTGGTGAGGCTATTGACTTCCTCATCGTAATTGGAAATGACGACCCGGGCGTCGGGCAAGGCCACATTCAAGCCTTTATAATTACGTTCCGCGAGCAAGTCCTTCAGGTTATTGACCGTCGTCTGGGCGGCGGAGTCGCTTTTATCGCGGATATCCTTGAAGCGTTTGTTGAAATTGACATGCTGATCGACATAAAGCAGATTCACACGGGAAATATATTCGATGCGCTTGATGTATTGGCTATCCTGGCCAAAAAGCAACGCGTGTAGATATTCGAAGCGGCGCGTGAGCTCGGCGACTTGCTTCTTATAACGAAGTGAGGCGAATAAAGTGAAGTGAAGCAAAATCAAAATCCCGGCGATGACGACCGCCGAGACGGCAAGTAAGGTGATGAGTAACGGTAGATTGGGTGGCATGGTAAAAACCTTCGCTGCGCATATGTTAGCACGCGCCCCCGCATTTGACACATGAAAACGACATATCCTATAAGGAAAGTACGAAAGTCCTTGCCAAAGGGGCCAAGATTGAATAGACTACCTCCTGCGTAAACAAGCAGCATGCCCTTACGCTTCCGTCAGACGTCGGAGTTATTAAAGTAAGCTTAGCTACAAAGCCGAAATTCCGACACCCGGGAAGATGGGAAGGTCACCCTCGTCTTTGTAAGCGCAAAGAAAGGAGAAACACATATGTCTAGGTACACCGCCAGTTCTTGGAAAAAGAGCCGTCACCTTGGGTTTTCCACTTTGGAAACCGGGGAGGAACTCAAGAAGCGCCCCTATGGGCCGGGTCAGCATGGGCAAGATCGTAAACGGAAACCCTCCGAATACGGCATCCAGCTCCTCGAAAAGCAGAAACTTCGGAATCTCTATGGAGTGAACGAACGCCAGTTCCGCCGCCTCTTCCTCATCGCGAAAAGGGAACCGACCGTCACCGGTCTTGCCTTCTTCCGCATCCTCGAATCCCGTTTGGACAACCTCGTCTTCCGTATGGGCTTCGCCCGTACCCGCGCCGGGGCTCGCCAACTCGTGAACCATGGCCACATCCTCGTCAACGGCAAGAAGGTCGATATCGCTTCCTATCTCTGCTCCGTCGGCGACAAGATCAGCCTCAAGGAAGAAACCCCGCTCAAGGTCGTCAAAGAATCGATGGAATCCCGTCCTGCTTCCGTGGCCTACGTCCAGGTCGATGCCGATAAATTCGAAGGCGTCTTCCTCCGTCAGCCCGAACGCAACGAACTCCCCCTCGATATCCAAGAATCCCAGATCATCGAGTACTACAACCGCTTGCTCTGATTCTGCAACCAACAAGAAAAGGTCGCAAATTGCGACCTTTTTTCGTATTTCGTTGCCCTTTTGCAGGGATTTAGTTAGTGATCTTGAAGAGTTTGGAGGCCTTCAAGAACTCGCGGATCCGCGGGATGGGAATGCCATAGTTCATGGCAACCGCATCACGGGAACCTAAGGTGACGATGCCTACGACTTGGCCCTTCTTATTGAAGATAGGACCACCGGAATTGCCGCCGACGATATTGGCGGAAATCATCATATATTGATTGTCGGCGACTTCGCGGAGTTGATCGGCGACGAGGCCTTCCATGATGCACATCCCCTGTCCGGCGGAATTACCGACGGCATAGATAGTTTCCCCGGTTTCGGGCATGTCGCTGGAGATGGTGGCTACTTTCGAACAGGCAAGATCGGTATGCAAGATCGCCATGTCCTCTTTCCGATCATAGTATTTGATTTCGGCTTTCTGCTGTTTGCCGCCTTTGAAGCAAACGACGACTTTTTTGGCCGGTTGGACTTCTCCCACAAGTGCCCCAATCGGATCGTTCTTTTTGGATTCGGTGACCACGTGCGCGTTGGTAAGAATATAACCGGGAGCAATGAAGAAACCGGAACCCGCTCCAGCCCCTTCGGTGAAGGTGGCTAAGATTTCAACGGTATTGGCTTTGGCCAAAGCAAAGATTTCTTTGCCATCGAGTTCTTCATCTTTCTTCGGGGCAGTTGGCGCGACAGGCGCACTAGGAGCAGCGGCTTTCTTCGGAGAGAAGCGATTGCCGCAGAACGCACAGGCATATACGTCTTGGCCGCGATCATCGGTCGAAACATAGTTGGCCTGGGAACCGCAAGAGGGGCAGATGGCCGTGGCAACCGGGGCAGGGGCGGCATCGGCATTGCGTTGTTTCCCCGCTTCATAAACGGGGATACCGATCGTTTCGCCGCAGGAAGCGCAGGTTTTGGTGCCGTCGCGGTTGGAGAGGAAGAGGCGCCCTTTACATTTCGGGCAGATTTCCGCTTTTGCTTTCATGGGGTTCTCCTTATTGGATTTATTCTTCGCCTTCCGGCGCTTTTTCTTCGGGATTGGCAACTTTTTCAGCCGGTGCTTCAGGGGCTTCTGGCGCAGGAGCTTCGGTGGGGGCTTCAGGAGCAGGAGCTTCATCCGTCAAATCGGCTTCATCAAAAGAGATAGGGGCATCGTTTTCTCTTCGCCAGGCATCGAGTTTTTCGATGTCTTCGGCTTGCACGGAAGAGACGGTTTTCCTTAAGACGAGGAGGAAATCGTTATTGGCGATATATTTCTCCCCGGTTTTCATGGCGCGGGCCAAAGAAACTTCTTCTACGGAATTAAGGAAGTTGGAAACGTCGGCGCAGTTGAAACCATTGGTCTTCTCCACAATCAAATCGATATCGATATCGGGTTTGATTTCGACCGTGCCTTTCTTTTTGATCTTATCGAGGTGATGGGTCACGATGTAGCGGCGGGCCGGATCATCGGGTAAGCCGACATAAATCTTCGTGCCGAAACGGCCCGGACGGAGGAAGGCGCTATCGATATCCCAAGGTTTGTTGGTCGCGCAAATCAAAAAGAGGATATTCTTGCTCTTCTTCCCATAGGAAGAGACGCCTTGTAGCTGAGCCAGGAATTCGGAACGGAGTTGTCTTGCCGCGGTGGAGCGGGTGGATTTGGGGGCGATGGAATCCATTTCGTCGAAATAGATCACCGCGCAGGGGAAGGAACGGGCTTCCGCAAACAAGGCTTTGATGGCCTTTTCGGTGTTCCCTTGACCTTGTTGGAGCAAATCCGAAGGGGTAATCGAGCAGAATTTGGCTTGGATACGGTTGGCAATGGCGGCGGAAATCATGGTTTTCCCAGTGCCGGGAGGCCCATAGAGGCAAACGCCTCCACCGCCACCGTTGATATAGCCTTCCAGCATTTCCGGATGGAGCAAGGGGAGGATGACTTTCCGTTCAACCAGGGCCTTACATTCATCCAAACCGGCGATATCCTCAAACGTCACCGTCGGGATCTCATCCCAATGGAACTGGGTCTCGGCTTTGGCCACCACCGTTTCTTCGGGGGTGGGTTTCTTTTCGGGCTCGGGTTCAGGTGCGGGCGCAGGCGCAGGTGTTTCTTTCTTATCCTCAGGCGGATTATACGGAGGATAATCGGTGAACGGCTTCTCTTTTTTCGGAGGTTCTAGTTTCAACACCGCATAAGAGGCATCGCTAAGTTTGCCTTCCAAAAGTTCCTTGCGCACTTTGACAAGGGCGTTGAAGGCACGGCCGTTACGTTCGCGGTCAATGCCGTTTTCATAATCGAATTTGAGGAGCGTGAGGAGTTTTTCTAGCGCCCGGATGGCGCGTTTATATTCCTCATGCCGAATCGCGGATTTGACTTCCGCAAGAAGGGTCGCGTTGTCGTTCATAACCCAACTCCTTTCTCGAAGGCTTCGTAACGAAGCAACATTTCGGGATTGACCACATTATGGTGGGCGGCAAGGGCGGCATCGAAATCGTCCTTGGAGACTTTATAGAATTGACCGGGTGGCAATTGATCGCGAATGACGCGATTTAGCGTCCGGGTCTTGGCCTGGTCGAGAATGGTTTTGATGTCGGCGCCAGACCACCCTTCGGTGGCTTGAATGACGTATTCTTTCGTCAAATCGCTGCCTTCGAAGGCGTCGGGGAATTTGGCGAATTCTTTATCCACGAAGAACGCCCTGGCCTTCTCATCGGGAAGACGGACGTAGATGGCGGTATCCAAACGTTGGCCACGCACCAAAGCCGCATCAAGAGCCCAAGGACGGTTGGTGGCCCCGATGATGACTTTGAGGGCCTTGCCTTTGGGCTTAAAACCCGACATGCAGGTTAAGAAGGTATTGAGGATATCCTTCGTATGGGTGGATTCATCGGAATCGCGGGAGGCGCACATCGAATCGATTTCGTCGAAGAAGAGCAGCACGTTATCGTAACGTTCCGCCTCCTCGAAAATCGCCTTAAGACGCTTCGGGGCTTCACCGACATATTTATCGAGGATATCGGGGACGACGATGACGGCATAATGGCATTTGAGCTCGCCAGCGATGGCTTCGGCCACGAAGGATTTCCCGCATCCAGGGGGACCATACATGACGATTCGGGCCCCGGCATCGCTTTTGTATTTGTAGAAAAGATCGGGGTTTTGCAAAGGAAGCAAGACGTTGATGCGGATTTGTTCCTTTACATCTTCAAGCCCCGCCACATCAGCGAGCGTGACGGAAGGGACTTCGGTTTTGAAGAAGCCGGTGGTCGCCGGTTCACCGTCTTTTTGTTCCGATTTGGGGGAAGAAGGGGTGACGGTTTTGGTTTTGAGGAAGGGGTTCTCGCCTTTTTCCAGCAAGCCTCGGATCTTCAAAAGTTGATCGTGTTCTTTCTTGAAGCGGACTTGGAATTCGGCGATGGCGGCATTGGCGGCTAATTCCGCGGACAAAGAGACGGCTTTGTCGAGGAAGAGGGTGCCGTTATCGCGATCATCTTCGCGGAGGGCATCCTTGGTCCGTTGCAAAGCGGCTTCGTAAGCGCGGAGTTTGCTGGGATAGTCGAAAGCCATATCAGATGTCTAATTCGGAGAAGAAATCAGAGGAGGATTCGGAAGCCTTGCCGGTATTAGTATCGGTGGCGCCGATTTTGGATTTGGAGGCGCCGGATTGCATCAAAATCTCGTCCTTGAGGCTTTCGATTTCGTCGGGAGTCATTTCGGCGTCGGCGCTCGGATCGAGGTTGGCCATCATGGAATTGATGGAATCCATGGAGATTTGACCCTTCATGATGGACTTCTTGAACTTCATGAAGTCCTTGTTGTTCTTTTGGAGGGAAGGCATCGAATCCATCATCTTGGCGGTTTTGCCTAGGACATCCTTCAAGCCGACGAAGGTATTGGCGACTTCGACTTGGATGAGATAGTTCTCAAACTGGGCTTTGACGATTTCGATGGAGGTCTTCATGTTGTTGTAATACTTCATCGAACGGCCAAACATCCGGAACGAGTTCATGTCGTTACGGTTGACCAAGGCATCCTTGGCCTTTTCGCGGCATTTGGCGATGCCGTTATCGAGGTTGTTGATGACGGAATCGAATTGCTTGATGATCTCTTTGGCTTGGGCCTTCTCTTCCATCATTTTCATGCGACGTTTAATTTCGTTCATAATTGAACTCCTTTGGATATTTAGTTTTCAGCAAACTGGGCTTTGAATTCCTCCAAAGCGATTTGTTCATCGCGTTTGACGGAGGATTTGACTTCGCGTAAGGCCGAAGCGATCATCGCGGAATCGACGTTATTGATCATGTCGTCGACGCGATGGGCCTCGAAGAGCTTACGTTTGATTTCGTCGATCAGGTTCGAGCAGTCGCGGTTGGAGAATTTGCTTTGCTCGAGTTTCTTCGCCACGGCGGAGAGATCGACGTCGGGAGCAACGAGGTTCCCCAATTTCCGTTGCAACGTGCCATAGAGGACTTCGCCCCCAGGTAAGGGAACTTCGATCTTCGGGGAGGCGCGGGAAAGAAGGGCGCCATCGAGGTTATAGGGGCAGTTGGTCGCAGCGATGAACAATAGATTCGGGTTGGAATCGAACCCGCCAAGTTGGGTGAGCAAGGTATTGACGGTGGTCACCGCGGTGGGATCGCCCGAGGCTTTTTGCCGAGATTGGCCGATTGCGTCGAATTCGTCCATGAAAAGGACGCAACGGTCGAATTGCTTGGTGAATTCGAATAAGGCGATGATGTTATTCTCGGTCGCCCCGACATGGGAGGATTTGAGTTGGGTGCAAACCACGGAGAAGAAGGGAATATCTTCGCCCGAGAATTGACGGAGCTCATTGGATAAAGCCATGGCAAAGAAGGTTTTGCCGGTGCCGGGAAGGCCATAGAGGAGGATGAAGTTCTTACTCTTCAACCCGATTTCCTGCTTATAGGCTTTTTCTTCTTCGGTGAGGAAGAGTTCGCCACGGACGGTGGCTTTTTCCCGTTCCATGCCGATAACATCTTCGAACATGACGTTCTTATCCCGGGATTCGGAAGCGAGGAATTGCTTCACGTCGATGCCGTTGATCATGTAATTGACGCCATCGTCTTCTTCCTGGGCTTTGGCTTTGCCTTGTGCCTGTTTGGGGGCAGCGGCATTCGCGGCGGGTTTCGGTGCCACAGGCCGCGGCGCAGGACGAGCGGGCGCAGGACGGGACGGGGCGAGGCCAAGGGCTTCTTTGCATTCCTGGAACCTCTCTTCGAGTTGGTTCCGGATTTGCTTGTATTCTTCGCGGCGTTGGGGATTGATGTCCCGACGATAGATTTCGCCCAAAAGCTTGCCGGCGGCCTCTAGATGCTTCATCGCCACTTCGTAGTTTTTGCCAGAGAGGCGATATTCGGCTTCGTTTTTCTCGGTAAGGAAGCGGTTCTTTAAGGAATTGATGCTTTCCATTATTGGAAGTTGAACGAGCTCTCATCGAGTTCGGCGGCGGCCTGTTCTTCGATGCGGGTCTCGTACCCTTTCATGCGGTCGTTGACCAAATTCTGGACGGAGGAGGCATAGCTGGGATCGAGGTTCATGTTGTTGACCGATTCATCCATTTGCCCCATAAAGGCATCCATCATGTTGTTGGTTTTGGCGAAGTTCTTGTTGAAAGCATCGAATTCGCCCATGATGGATTTGAGTTCCTTGGAATCGACGAGGTTGCCGATGGTGCCAAAAGTATCGGAAAGGTTGCGCGAGACTTCGACTTTGTCGAGGATATCGTCGATCCGTTCTTTGACGAGTTCGACGTTATCGTAGAAGCGTTCCTTTTGGATTTTGGCGGCGAGGTAGCGTTCGATCTTCTTCAAAGAGCGATGTTCCTCGTCGATATTGCCGGCCTTTTTATAGGCGATCGCATTGGCCACTTCGGCTTCGATTTTCTGGTCGAAGACATCGATGGAACGCTTCAACTGGCGAAGGCTTTGCGAGAATTTGAGGTTGATTTCGGAGCGGTTGGGGGCTTCGACTTGTTTTTTGCCAAACATCGATTCGCCTCCTTAGAAATCAAACGCGTTCTCAACCTCTTCCGCGGTGAGTTCGGTTTTGTTGTTGTTATGGAATTGCATGTCGTCGTTGGACACATGCGAATTGTTGGTGCGGAGGCGAGAGGTGACATCCCCGAGTTCTTCGGAGAGGGCTTCCGCATCGGCTTTTTGGTCGGCAAGACTATTGAAGGTATCGATATCGCGGGATTTTTGTTCGAGCGTATTGAGGGTTTGGGCCTTGGCTTCGCTTAAGGCGGTATTGGCGGCGGAGAGATCGGATTGGACGTTGCGGAGTTGACGGTCGAGGTCTTCCACGCTGGCGCGGATTTGGTTGGCCCGTTCCACGGCGATGCGGCTATCGATCTTGCCGGCTTCCATCGCGGCTTTGAGTTTGTCGCGCTTCTTGTATTCGCCAATGCGTTGCCCTTCAAGGTCTTCCTTCATCGCGGAGAGTTCGGCGACGCGGATGCGGACATCGACGTATTTGGGATTGAGGAAGAGCTTGGCGGAAGCGGGATTCTCTAGTTCGTTGAGGAGGGCGCCGATATCCTGGCAGAAGATCATGACGGCGGCGTAGTTGCCGGCGTGAGCTTTGACCACCACATCTTGGATCTGGCGTTCGATAAAGGCCAAAATCGCATCGGTGGTGCCGACGTTCTGCCCAAGGTTCATGCGGCGAACGAGGATGGAGAGGTTGCGGATTTCTTGCGCTTCTTCGTCGGCATCAGCCATGCTAGCGGAAAGTTCGCGGGAGAGATTGCGAAGTAATTCCTCAACTTTATCGCGGGCTTTTTCCTGATGCTGGTTGGTTTGCTGTATCTGCTGGCGGCGCTTCTTTTCGTTGCCCGTCGGCACCATGTCATTGGAGGGTGCCAGTTCGTTATTGATACGGGAATTGATTTTGGCTTGTTCCTGCTGACGGGCCTTGGCTTCGGCTTCGGCCTTCTTTTGTTCTTTGCTTTTAAATAAACCCATGGTGAATATTCTCCTTGTTGGTTATTTGGTCTTCGTGCCGCAAGAGGGGCAGAAAGTATCGGTCGGGGCAAGTTCGCGACCACAGTTGGAACAGAACCGTTTCTTCGGTTGCTTTTCCCTCGGTTCGCCGTGAGGATACTTCGGGACATTACCCTGATAGTTATAACTATGACTGTCGTTGCGGTTATGGGTATCGGTGTTCTCGGCATTGATGACGTCGATCTCATGCTGATAGTCCATTTGTTTATCTTCTTTGTCCCATTGCCGTTGTTTTTCTTTCTTGGCATCATCGAACTCTTCGAGAGCGGCTTCGTTGAACTTGGCGTTGATTTTGGCAATGACTTCCTCGGAATCGCCGATGGGATTGAGGCGGAGGGTGATGCCGGCGGGCATGACGATGCAGCCCATATCGAGGAGGGTGTTTTGCACCGCCGAACCCGAAATCCCGGCTTTGGCGATGTTCTTTAGCTCGCTATGGATGGAGACGTCGGTCGAGGCGGAGTTGATGAAACTCTTCGCAGCCGCGGTCATGGCAATGGAGAATTGCTCTTTAAATTTGTCGTTGATCTCTTTTTCCAAATCCGCATAGGAAATGGTGTTATCGAAATAACGGGCCAATTCCTTGAAGCTATCGATTTCCACTTTGGCGTTGCCCACCAAGGCAAAGGTGGCTTTCGCCGTCTTATGGGTGTCGAGGGAAATCGTATGCTGGCCGGCGAAGAACGGGACGATGATCGGCTTAGCGATCGTGCCTTTTTGATAGACAAAGGCCGTAATGGAGTTGCCGATGGTTTTCTTGTAGTAGGTGTTGGTCTCGTTGCTGCCGATGGTATCAAAGCCGTTGACCAAGGCTTCATAACCGGACTTCACATGGATCTGAACGGTGCCTTTTTTCACGTCGAAAACGTATTTCTCAACCAAATGCGTCCGCGAATCCTGCATACCGAGTTCGATCTTATCGGTAAATAGCGACATATGGAAATGTCCTCCTGATAATGGCCCAAAATGGGCTGCGTTTAATCAAGTATAGCATGGGCAGGCGCTACAAAACCACACGAAATGTGCGAGCGCATGACGCTTGTGGGAACGCGCTAATTAGCGTCAGTTTCCAGGGGGTCGGAATAGAGGTACAAATCGATGTCGATTTTGGTTCTGGTGGCGTGGCAAAAGTCGATGACATCCAGGGGCGGCGCCAAGCAAGGATGCACCTCGTCGACATATAATTCCGGAACGACCGTGAGATAAAACTCGACGCCATAATGCTCCCGAATTTGGTTCAGCAACGGAATCTTATCGAGAAAGGGGGCGATGGTCTTGCGCATCTGGTTTTCGGTATAGACGTCATAGTCTTCGTTATATCCGAATTCCAAATACGAAAACCCAAAAGGTTTGCCATCGCGCCGTAAATCTGAGGCGTTCCAGGATTGATTAGGAGAGAGCTCGAGGGTAGCGCAAATCTCGGTAGGATTGAAATCCCCTTTGATTGCGAAATAGGTTCGGCAGCGGTTTTTATTGGCCATGGATCGCGTTGAGGATCTCCTCGTAGGCTTGCTTGAATTCCTTGCCAAAGGCTTCCTCATAAAGGTCTAAGTTCTTGTAGAAATTATCGCCATAGGAGGCTTGGATTTTCGCAAGCTTTTGTTCGTCCATTTGCGCCCAAAGGTAGAAAAAGGCGGGGGATTTGCGCACATTTTGGTAAAATTCGGCAAAAGTAACGGTTTTCTCGCAGCAATGGGCATAGAAATCTTGCACCCGCGGGCGGACCAAGGCATTGGCGGCGCCCATCGCCCTCGTGATTTGGGTGATATCCCCAGAAGAGAGTTCGCGCCCGGACACCAGCAGATGCATCGTCATCGCATCGTTAGCGCACAAAGCATATTGGAGGATTCCCTCCTCGACACCCAAGGTCATCTTGATCTGGGAAGTGATGGCATTGAACCGACGATATTGGTCGGCGGGTAAAGCAAATAAATCAATCATGGCTAAAAGGATAAACGATGGACCGCAAAATGCAATAAACGCTTCCCGCCCTGCGCTTCGTTCTTTTCTGTCTTAGGAAAGCGTATATAATCTTCCTATCCCTAGGAGTAAAACACATGAGAACCTTTGGTCGAATCCTCTGTCTCGTCGTCGCCATCGCCCTAGTTGCCCTTGGCGTCCCCAACTTCATCAATGCCTTGAACGGACTCAACGCTTCCGGCTGGAGCGACATCGCCGCCTATCCCGAAAAGATGGCTTACCTGTCCGCCTTCATCACCGCGATCGGCTATTTCTTGCTTGCCTTATCGGCATTGCTCACCGCCAGCACCGGACATGCGGGCTTCTTCAAAATCCTCGTGGCCCTCATCGCCCTTGGCGTCGTGACTTGGAATATCTATAACCAAGTCAAAACCGGCGCGGTCCAAGGCTTCTTGCCGATCATGAATTCGATCTTCAGCTTCGCCTTACCGATCGGCTATGCCGTCGGCGTCATCTTCGTCGGATTCGCCCCACGGAAATAACCTTAGGCAAATTGAAAAGGGGCTGTAACAAAACCTCCCGTTAGTTAGGAGGTGGGGTTACGCCCCTTTTGAAATACAGAAAACGCCCAAGGAATCGAACCTCGGGCGCTTTTCCTTTAAAATGCTCTTGTTCACGGAGGCATTTTTCTATGCCTG
>JAFTDF010000013.1 GCA_017454295.1 Bacilli bacterium | reverse complement strand
TTTTCCTACACTTAGAGCCGAGGAAATAGTTTCCCTCCTATGAATAATCCGTATCAAGGGTAATATCCCTCTCGGATTCCCGGAGAGAGGCCATGGCCTCGGCTTTCCCTTTACAGGCATGCAAGGGGAATGGCGGATCAGCGCGTGGGGCTTTTTGAGCGTATGCTCGGATAAGAAAATGCGCGGTCCGCACCTTTGGAGGAGCGCGTTTAACCCTAATGCGAAACATCCTGTTATCGCGAGTACATCTTAGGAAAAAGCGACGCCATCGGACGAACGCGGATCACGGGAAGGATCCAAATGCCAGGAAGGAAGGTCTATTTACATGATAGACAGGGAAGCGCCCATATTGGCGTTCGACGCGTCGAAGGGAAGCAGCCATTGCCAAGGCTATCTCTCGTTCGGCAAACCGTCGTCCAAGCCGATCAAAGTGGCGCACAGCAAAAGCGGCATGGCGGCCGCGGAGGGGATCTCCGAAGCGCTTGAGCGGAAGACGGGAAGGAGGCCGAAGGTCGTTCTAGAGGCAACCGGCGTCTACTCGAAGCCCGTAATCAGATGGGCGGAGCTGAATGGCCTGGAAGTCTACCTAATATCGCCCCTGGAATCGGCCAAGGTGCGGAAGAGCAAACTCAGGCCCACGAAGACGGACGCGCTCGACTGCGCCGTCATAGCCGAGGTCGCCTACACCAGAAGCCTGAGGAGGGTCACGCCCAAATCCTCCCTTTATTCCCAACTGTATTCGCTCTCCCGAAGGAGGGCCGCGATCGTCGACAGGCTAACCGCGTCGAAGAACCAATACCGGAAAAGCCTCGACTGCGTCTGGCCTTCATTGGACGAGGCGTGCGATCCGTTCAGCGGATACGCGATGTGGGCGGTCGGGAAATACGGGCATCCCGAGAGGCTCGCGAAGGCGAAGGGGGAATCGATCGCCAAGGCGATGGACGGGGCCAAAATCCGAGTCGGCAGAGCTTCGAGGCAAACTGTGGCGTCAAAGCTCATCGCCTACGCGAAGGACGCCCTGAGCGGATGCTCCCCGAACGACGGCGAAGTCGATGCCCTCATGTCCGCCATGTCGGACGTCAAGCGGGACATGGAGGCGTTGGACGAGGCGACCGAAAGGCTGATCGCCTTGGCCAAGGGGCTCCCCCATTTCGCCCAGATCCTGTCCATCGACGGGACGGGCGACGTCCTGGCCGCGTTGCTTTGCGCCGAAATCGGGGATCCGTCCAGGTTCGCTAGCCGGAACGGCTTGGTCGCATACGCGGGGCTGGACCCGACGATCCTCCAGTCGGGCAGGAACGACGGTCTGCATTATTCCATAACCAGGAAGGGGAACGCGTTCCTAAGGAAATACCTATACCTGGCCGTGGAGAACATGGCGATTCACAAAGCGTCCAACGCGATAACCGAATTCTACTCGAAAAAGAAAAGCAGCGGCCTTTGCCACAAGGCGGCTGCGACGGCGGCCTGCAGGAAGCTCCTGGTGTGCATCTGGGGAATGCTTCGCAGCGGGACGTTCTTCGATAGATAGTGTAGCAAAACCTCGGATTTATGGAAGGCGTTTTCGAACACCTCGTTTTCAGTATGCGAAGAAAAGAGAAAGCGCGAAAAGAGAAAAAACCAGTTGACTAGACTTATCCTATTTTCTTACAATGCCCAAAAGCCGAACAAAGTACTTTTTTTGGTTTGGCACAGGGATTCTTTCTGCTTTTTCTGCCAAAAACTTGCATACACAATATTGAGTAAGTAAGTTTAAACAGGTATGATTTAGTTATGAAAATCCCAGATTACGAATATTCCAAGGATTATGCCTTCATTCGGGAAATGCAGGGTTCCGGTCTCTCCATTGCTCGGGCGATGGGCCTGCCTTCTTCCACGGTTTTCCATCTGGAAAAAGGCGATGTGACGCCTAATCTATCGACGCTGGAATCCCTTTATTCCTATATTTATGAATCGGGCTATCGTCTGAATCAAAGCAAAGAGGAAATCTTCCGCGAACAAGGAAGGGAACTCATTTTGTTCCATGGTTCGAAATGGGGTCTGAAGAAGGTGGCCGAAGACGGATCGCGGCAAAACTGCGACCTCGGGTCCGGCTTATATCTTGGAGAATCCTATCACGCCGCCGCGAGCTTCGTTTATGAGATCCCGAGTAGCTCCGTCTATGCGTTTTCCGCGGATTTGACTGGCTTAAACGTGGTGGAATTGAACTGCGATTTGACTTGGATGCTATTGGTGTGCCTCTTCCGTGGGAATCTGGGGCAATATCAAAATCACCCGTTGGTTCTGGAAGCGGTGGCGAAAATCAAAGAAGCAGACGTGATCATCGCCCCGATTGCCGATAACCGCATGTATTACGTGATGGGGCTTTTTGCCAAAGGAGAAATCACCGATGAGCAGGCCTTGCATTGTTTGGCGGCCTCACGGCTAGGAAAACAATACGTATTCAAAACCCAAAAGGGGCTGAATGCCTTACGTTGTTTGGAACGCTTCTATCTCTGCCTTAACGAGCGAAACGATTTTGCCAAAGAAGGGGTGGAACATACCAAATATATCGAAACCAAACTTAGTTTGGCCAAACGGGAATATCGGGGGAAAGGTCGATTCATCGACGAAATCTTATGAGGGAATTCGATTTGGAAGGACTTCGTTTCGCCTCTTATCAGGCGGACATCTTCGAAGCATCGGTGGAGCGGCTCGATTGCTCGTCGTTGGTGTTTTTGCGGCGGTTTGGCAAATCCAGCCTCGCCTATCGACTCGATCAAGCGATCCCCACCCAATCCTTAGATGTGAACGATGCTTTTTATGAGCTTTCCCAGGAATTCCCTTCTTCCGACTACGGAAAGGTGAAATATAGTCCAGACGCCATGCACTGGCTTGGTTATATCTATCGTTATATGGCCTATGTCTATCATTGTCCCACCAAACGCCTATTCTCATTATTCCCGGTGAAACAGACCGTTCGGGACTATTACGTCTACCATACCCAATCCGAGCAGTGGTGCGTGGAAAACTGGCTGGAGCGATTCGGGTGGACTTTGGAAGACCTCGACGATGAACTAAGGGCCAAAGCCATCTTGCGGAAACGTTATGAGAAATAACTTAGGCACTCAATATTGTGTAAGTAAGTTGAAAGGAACTGAAATATGAGAAAGGTTTTGATCGTTATCGACATGCAAGTGGACTTCCTAACGGGAAGCCTTGCCAACAAAGAAGGGGTTGCCGCCATCGATCCCGTCATCAAGGAAATCAACGATTTCCAAGGCGAAGTCTATGCGACGCTAGATACCCATGGAGAGGATTATATGTCATCGAACGAAGGGCATTATCTTCCCGTGGTCCATTGCGTCAAAGGCACGCCGGGACACCAAGAAGAGCCACGCGTTGCCCAGGCTTTATCCAATCACCCTGGATTCAAGGGCTATATCGAGAAGCCGACGTTTGGGTATTTGGGATGGAAGGAAGTCCTCGGCGAAGAAGTGGGGGAGATCGAACTCATCGGCGTCTGCACCGATATCTGCGTCCTCTCCAACGCCGCGATTTTAAAAGCCAGCTATCCTAACGCCAAAATCACCTGCAAAGCCTCTTGCTGCGCCGGGGTCGCGCCCGAACTCCATGAAGCCGCCTTAAAAGTCTTATCCTCAATCCAAGTGGAGGTCTTATGAAATTTCCCCGTATTGTTTCTTCTTTACTAGATACCGATTTATATAAATTCAATATGAATCAGGTCATTTTCCATAAGCACAATGATTTGCTGGGGGAATACCTGTTCAAATGTCGCAACGAAGGTGTCGTTTTCACACCGGAAATGGTGAAGGAAATCAACGAGCAAATCGATGCCCTTTGCGAGCTTCGTTTCAACGACGACGAGCTCAATTACCTGCGTTCCATCCGGTTTTTAAAACCGGACTTTATCGAATTCCTCCGGTTTTGGCATCCGATGCGCGACTATGTCACGGCGGCGTTGCTCCCCGATGGGAACCTCGATTTACGGGTCCGCGGGCCCTTGTTCTCGGCGATGCAATTCGAGATCTATTTGCTCGAGATCGTCAATGAGGTTTATTTCCGCTTCACCTATGACTATCAAACCCTCCTCGAAGGGGCGAGAAAGCGTCTTGCGGAGAAGGTCGAGAAGTTCCGTAACGGCACCTATACCTTCCGGTTTGCCGAGTTTGGCTGCCGTCGCCGCTTGTCCTTAGAATGGGAAGACGAAATGGTGAAGACGTTACTAGAAAAAACACACGCTTTGGTGGGCACGTCCAACGTCTTCTTGGCCAAGAAATACGGCATCACCCCCATCGGCACCTATGCCCATGAATTCGTCCAAATGTACCAAGGGATTCCCACGATTCCTTTGGCCTATACCAACGCTTCGGCGTTACGGGATTGGTATGACGAATACAAAGGGGATAATGGCACGGCTTTGACCGATACGTTGACCACCGATTTGTTCTTGCTGGATTTCGACCGGTCCATGTGTAACAACTTCACTGGGGTCCGTCATGATTCCGGCGATCCCTATGAGTGGGGTGAGAAGATCCTCTCCCATTACCGGAGTTATGGCATCGATCCGAAAACGAAGACCTTGCTCTTCTCCGATTCCTTGGATTGCGAGAAGGCGGAAGCCTTATACCGTTATTTCAAGGATAAATCCAAGGTCGCCTTTGGCATCGGCACGCATTTTAGCAACGATACGGGCGTCCCCTCCTTGAACATCGTCATCAAACTCCAATATGTCGGCGGTGCCCCAGTGGCCAAGCTTAGCGACGCCCCGGGCAAAACGATGTGCCAAGACCCCGATTATGCCGATTATCTTCATCGCGCGGTCGATTTCCGCCTAAAAGCCGGTAAATAAGCCTCAACCCGTTTCCTCGTCAAGCGGGTTTTTTATTTCCGGAAACTGCGCGGATCCCTCCAAAAATTGAAATCGCTAACAACGCTTTTGCAAAATCCCGAGGCATCCGAAGAAACTCCGTTAGCCATCCCCTTTTCAAAGAAAAAACTCCTCGCCTATATGCGCGCTTTCGTTTACAAATAGTGCTGGGCTCGTATAATAATTGAAATATGGACAAATCATATCGAACTATGGTCTGCACCAAAATCAAGAAGCCAAGCCGCAAGATTTCATTGCTCGGTCTTGGCCTCGTCGGGATTTTGGGCGCCCTTTCCCTGACCGTTTTTGGCGGGATCAACGCGACTACACCTCGAGAAGTGAAAGCAGAGGAGATCGTTTCCGAACAGCGTATCGAAAGCGACCGCCTCTCTTTTTCAATTACCTCCTCTGCCGCGACGGCCACTTCGCATGCGTTCCGTGTGACGGCGAGCTCCTCGGTGATGGAGGCGGTAAGCAACTCCAGCCGCTTCAACAACGTCTTCGTCGTCGTCGATGACCCCAGCTGGCCTGGCTCCTTCTCCAAAGCCAAAGAAGATGCCGCCAGCGAAAAAGAAGCCCAGGGCGAAGCCTATGTCGCGCCCCATTACAATGGCCGGGTCTATACCATCATTCCTTCGGGCAGCACCCCCAATGAGATCGTCATTCCCGAAACCCTCTCCTATAGCGGCAATTCCTTCTATATCGATATCACCGGCATCGGGGCCGATGCGGTCGCTTCCGCCGACGTCTATGAAAAGATCAAGTCCATTGCCATTCCCAAAACCGTTACCTATATCGAAGCCGGGGCGTTCTTAAATGTCCCCGACACCGTCTCCATCAACCTCCAAGCCTCCTCTCAGGAAGGATTCGAGGATGGCTGGACCGATGCCACCAACATCTCCTATAACGTCAAACCCGACGCCTCCAAATTGAATTTGGTCGCCACCTCCACCCCGCGTACCTTCGGGGAGGCCGAGAACTTCATCATCGGCATGCAGCGGGAAGGTTATGATTATCCCTTACAAGCCACCTACCGCCTTTTGGACAAAGACGGGAATCAAGTGGGGGATTACCTCACCACCGACCTCCCCATCACCTCGACCAACCGCGATTATGACGCCGTCGGTTCCGACTTCTCCGTTTCCAATAACTTTGTGATCGATATCGACGTACCCGAAGGGCTCCACGTCGACGACAAAGACATCACCCTCCATAACATCTTCCCGGCCTTGTTCGAAACCAAGGAAATCGATGGTAAGACCACTTACGTCTATTACCCGGATACCAGCAAGCCCTATTATGCGGTTCCTCGTGCCGCCTTCTCCCAAACCCTGCAATTCTCCGACCTTTTCGTCAATCGTCCCGGCAGCGTGATCTCTTTTGGCGAATACACGAAGATCGGCCTCTATCTCAAGCGTAGCCTTGAGGCCTACCAAGAGGCTTTGCCTAACGCCTACAAGACCTTCCAAAACTACATTGAGTCCGGTGCCTACTCGATCCGCCATCAATTCGTGGCCCTCGCCCAATCTTCCTATGACGTGACCTGGGAGCATAACGGTCAGCTCGTCCGGAACCCTAGCGTCAAAATCGTCACCCCGATCAGCAACGCCATCATTTCCACCACCAACGAAATGGAAATGGGCTTCGTCGTGAAGAATAGCGACGTCGGCGAAGGTTTCTCCGCCGATAGCCTCCGTTCCATCCGCTTCGAAGGGTTCAACGTCAAACTCGACCTCTATAACAATGAAAAGGATAGCCGCGTGAGCAAATCCGATTTGACGATCCGCTTCTCTTCCTTGGTCCTGATGTCCGAGAAAGTCGCTCCCGCGGGCAAGATCAACCTCACTTTGGTGACGGTCTTATCCTTTGTGATCTTCATGGCCGCCTTCGCCGCTTTGTCCTTAGCCTATTACTTCTACGCGAAGAACAAATATAAGAACGACGAATTCCGCCGCGTCAATGGCAAGAAATTCGTCAAGGAAGCCGTTAAAAACGGCATCGGCGCGACCCTGGTCTTCGGCGCCATCTTCTCCATCATCGCCCGTTGGGCCTTATTCGACACGACCATCGTCGTGTTCAACCCCATCGACGCGATGGTCATCATCTTCACCATCGCCGGTGCCATCTATCTCGGCTTTGCGATCAAGAACATGGTCGCCGCCATCAAGGATAGCCGCAAACGTAAAGAAGCCATCCGTCTCCATCTCGATATGGACAAAGAAGACGATGGCACCAAATAAAGGATAAAGGAGCAGGACTATGGAAATCCGCATCAAGGACCTTACCAAAATCTTCCCGGGTGACGCCAGAAAGAACATTCGCGACACCATCGCCGTCAAAGACTTGGACTTCACCGTTCCCGATGGAACCCTCGTCGGTTTGTTAGGCCCCTCGGGCTGTGGCAAATCCACGACCCTCTACATGATTTCGGGCTTACAGGTTCCGACCTCTGGCGAAGTTTGGTTCGGGGACCAGGAAGTCACCAACCTCTCCCCTGAGAAGCGCGGCATCGGCTTAGTCTTCCAAAACTACGCCCTTTACCCGCACATGAGCATCTATAAGAACATTGAGTTCCCGCTGACGAACCTCAAAGTCGAGGTGCCTCTGGTCACCTTCTTCGATTTCACCCTCGAATATGGCTACGACATGGCCGAAGACGACGATCTTCAGGGCATACTACGGGCGACCGGCTCCTTATTCCGCAAGATGGGCTTGAAGAAGAAAGAAGCCTCCGTCGAATCCAGCCAAAACGGCAACCGCCTCACCTTGAAGGTGACGCTCCATAACGTGGCCCCCGCGGTCAACGACATGTTCAAGGAGAATTTCCCCAAGATCATCCCCGCCGAACTCGTTTCCGAGAATTCCGTTCAAACCAGCGACGCCCTCTTCGATTCCACCGTCCGCGCCACCGTCAATCAGATCGGCGAAGACGAAACCCTTCGCATCGCCATCAAGGGCAAATTAGGCCATCATTTCCAAACCAGCCATATCGACGAGACCATCAACGCCTTCAAAGCCTCGGTCAAAGCCTTTGGCTCCATCGAATCCTGCTTGATCACAAAGACCAGCACCGGGTACGAACTGATGTCCAACCTCGTGGGCGTCTCCCACCGCCAACTCGATGAATTGCTCGCCTCCGTCGAAGGTGGTTATAACTATCCCGACGGCGTCGGCCATACGATCCTCGGCATCAAGAGCAAAGCCCTCGAAAAAGGCATCCGTTCCTACTTAAAGGAACAAAAGGTGTCCTATAGTGACTTCAAACTTTATTTCGACAAGCATCACACCAAAGTCTATTTCCGTTTGAAACGGGTCAATAAAGCCAAAGCCGACGAACTCATCGCCGCTTTAAGCGAACGTCTTGGACTTTCCGAAGTCGAAGTCGAAACCGCCCAAGCCATCACCCACCGCAAACTCACCAAAGAAGAACGGCGCGACATCGTTTACGATACCGCCAAACTCGTCCAGGTCGACGAATACCTCGCCCGTAAGCCGAGCCAACTCTCCGGTGGTCAGCAGCAACGTGTCGCCATCGCCCGTGCCTTGGTCAAGAAACCGCGGGTCTTGCTCTTGGACGAACCTTTGTCCAACCTCGATGCCCGTTTGCGTTTGCAAACCCGTGAGGAAATCCGCCGTATCCAGCAAGAAACCGGCATCACCACCCTCTTCGTTACCCACGACCAGGAAGAAGCCATGTCGATTTCCGACCAAATCGTCGTTATGAAACTTGGCGTCATGCAGCAAATCGATCCGCCGCAGGAAGTCTATAACAACCCGGCCAACCTCTTCGTCGCCCAGTTCCTCGGCACCCCGCCGATCAACGTCTTCAAAGGCCGCGTCGAAGGGAAAGAGGTCAAAATTGGGGACGATGTCATCCTCGAAACCAAAACCGACCTCGGCCATAAAGACGTCTACATCGGCATCCGTCCCGAAGGCTTCGTCATGGCTAGTGGCAAAGCCGAGAAGAACGTGTTGCATGCCGAAATGGATATGGTCCAAATCATGGGCCGCGACGTTTCCATCGTCGCCAAGAAGGAGGAATGCATCAAGCCGACCTTCAAGATCATCGTCGCCGCGGAAGAGGCCGAAAACCTCAAAGGCGAAATCAAGGTCAAGGTCAAACCCAATAAGGTCTTCGTCTTCGATGGCGAAACCGAAGAAAGGATTCGTTTCTAAGCGGGGCAAGACGTATGGGAATCTCTTCGTTATTTAAAAAGAAGATGACCGAACAACCGCCGTCTCTTGGCGTCAACGAGCTTTTCGCCGAAGAGCGTCCTGTTTATCAGGAAGGCTATGACGCGGAACACGATGTCGTTGTCCGCCTGGTTTCGAAGAAGGCGAAAACCAAGGCCTACCAGACCCGTGGGATCGAGGATATCGGTGCCAAGAACAACTGGAAGGGCTGGCTTTACCTCGCCCCGGTCATCATTTTGATCGCGGTCTTCTTGATCTATCCGCTTGTGAACACGATGTTCATCGCCTTCACCAGCAACTACAAATACGCCTCGGGCGAATTCGATGGACTCACCCTCACCAATTTCACCTATATCTTGGGCTTAACCGAGAGTAGCAGTGGGGCCAAGGAACTCGACTTTGTCCGTTACGCCATCCCCAATACCTTCTTGGTGGTGATCATCACGGTTCCGGTGTCGACGTTATTGTCCTTGCTCATCGCCGTGGCCTTGAACTCCATCAAATGGTTCCAGAAGGTGCTCCAAACCATCTTCTTCCTCCCCTATGTCACCAACACGATCGCCGTCGGTATGGTGTTCTCCGTTATCTTTGATAAACAAGGCATCATCAACTTCCTCTTCGGAACCGATACGACCTGGATTTACGGGGCGGACCGCTGGACGGCCATGATCCCCTTGATGATGTATATCGTCTGGGGCTCCATCCCCTTTAAGATCTTGGTCTTGCTCTCGGGCTTACAAGGCATCGATAAGCAGTATTACCAAGCCGCCCAAATCGATAGCGCCCCGAAGTCGAAAGTCCTCTGGCGTATCACCGTTCCCCTCCTCTCCCCGCAGATCCTCTATTTGTTGATCACTTCCTTTATCGGGGCGTGGAAGGAATACACCGCGATCGTCGGCTTGTTCAATGGTCCGGGCACCTTGGGTCAATATTCGACCGACAAGAACATGCTCACCATGGTTTACTACGTCTACGACAACCTGCAGACCAATACCTCGGCTGCCGCGGCTGCCGCCGTCTTCCTCTTCGTCATCATCCTTCTCTTCACCGCCCTCCAAGGCGCGGTCGCGAAGAAGCGGGTTCATTATTAAGGAGGCAATCCCATGAGCGAAGTTACCTCTATCAATAAGAAAACCTACATCGACTTCAAAGACGTCGAAGTCAATGAAGACATCGTCTTGTCTTTGGATGAGGCCGGCAAAACCGTCGACGCCATCAAGCGCGCCGAAAAGGCCAGCCACATCATCATGACGATCTTCACCTATCTCTTCATCTTGGCCTTGGCCGTGGTGGTGGTCTTCCCCTTCTACTGGATGATCATCACTTCGTTAAAGCAAAACGAAGAAATCCGCAGTGCCAACCAAACCTTCTTCCCCACCATCGTCATGTGGAGCAACTACGTCCACGTCTTCCAGGTCTTCGATTTCTCGACCTATATGCGCAACACCATCGTCGTTGCCATCTTCTCGACCATCGGGACCTTGCTCACCACCATCTTGGCCGCGTTCGCCTTTGCCCGTTTGAAATTCAAAGGCCGCGACGCCGTCTTCGCCATCTTCTTGATGACGATGATGATCCCGGGCGAAATGATGGTCATCACCAACTACATCACCGTCGCCTCCTTTGGTTGGGTCGGCGAAGGGCAAACCTTGATGGATGCCTATTTGGCGATGATCGTGCCGTTCTGGATTTCGGTCTTCTACATCTATTTGCTCCGTCAAAACTTTAAGCAAATCCCCAATGAACTCTATTTGGCCGCCAAGGTCGATGGCAAATCGGACTGGTCCTTCCTTTGGAAGGTCATGGTGCCTCTTGCTTCCCCGACCCTAATCTCCATCACCATCTTGAAGTTCATGGGCACTTGGAACTCCTATGTGTGGCCCAACTTAGTCACCTCCGAAAACGAATACCGTCTCATCTCGAACGGTCTTCGTGGCTCGGCCTTCGTCGACGTCGATGCCGGCATCACCTTCTATGGGTATCAAACCGCCGCCACCGTGCTCGTCACCGTGCCGTTATTCCTCTTGTTCATCTTCTTCCGTAAATACATCATGAAAGGCGTTGGGCGCGCCGGCATCAAAGGCTAATCGCCCCCTAACTTCGATTTATCAAGCGTGTGCTGATAAATATATAGACATTCAAGAAATCAAAGGAGAAATTCGCAATGTCCAAATCCAAACTCATCTTACCGATTGCAGCAGCAATGCTTCTGGCCTCCTGCGGCGGTGGTGCCACTTCCAGCAAGGCCACGTTGACCTCCCACGAACAAAAGGGCGGCATCATCAAAGAAGAAACCTCCATCACCTTCTGGTCCACCTTCAACGACAACTACCAGTCCACCATCCAAGAAGCGGCCAAGAAGTTCATGGAACTCGAACCCAAGGTCACCGTCGAAATCAAGAAGGAATCCGGTTCCTATGACGCCCTTAAGGACAAAGTCATCGAAAACCTCGCCGCCCAATCCCACCCCGATATGTTCGTCGGTTATCCCGACTCCGTTCAGGAACTCATGCAGTATGGCGCCGTCGTCAAACTCGACGATTATATGAATAACGCCGAATACGGCTGGGCCGCCGACGAAAAAGCCGACGTCATCAAAGCTTACATCGACGAAGGCCAGTCCTATCCGATCGAAGGCACCTATTCCGTCCCCGTCGCCAAGTCCACCGAAGCCATGTTCTACAACAAGGACGTGCTCATCGGGCTCAACCTCTCCGCGCAAGACCCGACCATCAACGAAGGCAAACCCTTGACCGAGGCCTATATCAACAACCTCACCTGGGAAGAACTCTTCGATAAGCTCTGCCCCGCCATCGTCGCCTATAACGATGGGCTTGCCGCCGATAAGAAGATCCTCCAAACCGGTGATAAGAAGACCGCCGTCTTCGCCTATGACTCCGACGACAACCTCTTCATCACCCTTGCCGAACAATATGGTTATGGTTACACCTCCATCGACAAGGCCACTGGCACCGGTTCCATCGATTTCGTCAACGATGGCATGAAGGGCCTCCTCAAGAAGTTCTATGGCTATGCCCATAAGGAAGGCACCCCCTATTTCCTCACCAAAGGTTCCAACGAGAACAAGTACACCAACGAGAACTTCACCGCTGGTTATACCCTCTTCTCCGTCGGTTCCACCGGTGGTGCCAGCTACCAGAAGTCCGATAACTTCGACACCGGCGTCGCTAAGATTCCTCATGCCGCCGGCAAAGCCGCCAAAGTCATCAACCAAGGCCCCTCCATTGCCCTCCTCGATCACAAAGACGAGAATCGCCGCCTTGCTTCTTGGCTCTTCTACAAGTTCTTCACCAACGTCGATAATGCCGCCGTTTGGGCCATCAACTCCGGTTACAACCCCATCCGTTACAGCACCCTCGACTCCGAAGCTTATGCCGAATATGCCTCCCTCGAAGGCAAGCAACCCCGCACCGTCGATATGATCAAGGCCCGCGTCTCCCAATACGTGACCACCGTTGCCGATGATCTCTTCGCCAACGCCGTCTTCAAAGGTTCCGCGGAAGCCCGTAAACAAGCCGGTGCCCTCTTCACCAATGCCTTGATGCAAGAAAGCCTCACCGACGATTCCCTCAACAAACTCTTCGACGACGCCAAAAACAACGTCCTCGCCAAGATGTAATCCGAAGAATTAGATTCTTCACCCTAAATCACTTACCCCCGCCGCAAAGGCAAGGAGAAATCCCATGAAATTCAAACCATTTGCATTAACCTTACCCTTACTCGCCGCCGCTTTGGCTAGCTGCGGCGGGGGTTCTTCCTCTCCCTCCAAGGAAATCGTGGTCCCCTTCTGGACGACCTTCGGTCAGAAAAACGCCGAAGCCTTGCAGAAGAAGGCCAACGAATTCGCCTCCATCATGGAGAAGCAGCAAAACGTCAAGGTCCGGATCGATATCACCTATCAAGGCTCCTATGACGATATGCTCAACAAGGTGACCAACGGCTTCTCCGCCGGGAACGTCCCCACCATGGCCATCGCCTATCCCGACCACGTCGCTAACTATTTGGCCAACGAGCCCAAGGCCGGTGACTATGTCTATAACGTCGCCCCCTATATGGAAGATGCCGAGATCGGCTTTGGCAAACAATCCTATTTAGGCGATGCCAAGGGCAAAGACGACTTTGTCGAAGCCTTCATCGACGAAGGGAACCACTATATCCACCAAGGCACCTACTCGATGCCCTTTATGAAGTCCTCCGAAGTCATGTTCTATAACTTCGATGCGGCCAAGCGCGCCATGGCGACTTATAAACCCGAAATCGCCAATAGCGACGATAAGATCAAAGAATTCATCGGAAGCCTCACCTGGGATGAATTCCTCAAATTCGGGGAACATTGTTTAGCGAATAAATCCACCGTTTTGGATACGATGAAGCAGCCGATTTGGTATGACTCCGATTCCAACCTCTTCATCTCCAAACTTTTCCAAGAAAAGATCGGTTATTGCTCAATCAATAACCTCAACAGAGGACAAATCGATTTCGAAACCGGCGAAAACCGCACCAAAGCCGAAGCCTTCGTCACTTCCTTGGTCGAAGCTCGTAACAAAGGCCTCTTGACCACCAAAGGCGTGGAAGGAACCTATGGTTCCGACTCCTTCAAAGCCGGTGAATCCCTCTTCGAAATTGGCTCCAGCGGCGGCACGGGCTATGCCATGCCTGAAGGCGCTGCCTTCGAGGTGGCCGTCGCCAAAGTCCCCGTTTCCAATAACAACCCCTCTTACGTTTCCCAAGGCCCGACCGTGGCTTTCTTGAAGAATCCTTCCCTTTCCAAAGAAGCCAATGACGAACGGGCGAAATACGGTTGGCAGTTCTACAAATACATTACCAACCCCGATAGCAACGTCTATCTTTGCATCTACGGCTCGGAAGGTTACCTCCCCGTCCGTTATAGCGCCTATGACACCCCCGAATTCGCCGAATTCCTCGAAAACGGCGAAATCTACGCCGAAACCGCCCAAGTCCTGATCAATGACATCAACGGCAATTACTTCAATTCCGCCGTCTTCAAAGGCTCGGCCGAACTCCGTGATCAATGCGGTGGTATCGTCACCGCGGCCCTCCGTGGCACCGGTGGCACCGTCACGCAGATCTTCGATGAGGCGATCACTCAGGCCAAGAAAGGATTCTAATGATGAAAATCCGTTCCCTTTTCCCATTGGTCCTCGCCGTTAGCGCCCTCGCTTCTTGCGGCGCTGGTAGCCAAAGCCAAGCCTCCCAAGGCGGCGAAAAATCCAAAGGCGACGCCAACTGGGTGGACTATGCTTCTAGTAGCGCGGTCAAACTCAAACTCGAATACAAAGACCGCAAGTTCATGACCGATGGCGTGGCACAGGTCAAACTCCACAGCGCCATCGACGGCGATACCGCCCACTTTACCCCGGTCTATTCCAGCGCCATCGACGACACCATCAAATCCCGTTTCTATGGCATTGATACCCCCGAATCCACCGGTAAGGTTCAGCCTTATGGCAAACCGGCGAGCAATTACACCGCCAAGATCCTCGAAGAAGCCGATAAAAACGGCACCATCGTCGTCACCGCGGCTTCGCTAACCTACGCCAAGCCCCAAGCCGATAGCACCGGTAGCCGTTACCTCTCTTTGATTTGGGTCAACACCGAAAAGAAGGATGCCCCCATCTCCGAGATGAAACTGCTCAACCTCATGATCGTCCAAGAGGGTCTTTCCTGGGTCAAAGCCGTCAACGAAGTCCCCGACTATGTCGAGACCTTCTATGCCGCCGAAGCCCAAGCCAAGGAATATAAACTCAACCTCCATTCCGGATTGCCCGATGAACTCTATAACTACGGCGACTACGAAGACGCTTCCCTCCTCGATTTGAAGAAGGAAGTGGTGGCGACGTTGGCCGACCCGACCCACGAAAACGCCTACCACAATAAGAAAGTCCGCGTCCAAGGGACGGTTGCCGGCTTCTCCAACCACGTTCTTTACATTACCGATTTCTTCCCCGAAAAGGATGCCGAGGGCAATGCCGTCAAGAATCCCGACGGTACCTTGAAGGGCGAATACGCCGCCATCAACATTTTCTGCGGCATGGGCGCCATTCCCTCTAAGTTCACGATCCCCAACACCTATATCCAGGTGTGCGGTTTGGCCTTGGAATCGCAATTCGGCTTCCAAATCACCGACGTCACCTTGCCCACCGTCGCCTATAGCGAAAACGATGCCAAGGTCGTCATCAAAGCCGCGGCCAATACCGATGAGCATGCGCTCCATAACTTCGAATACACGGCCGCTCAAGTCGACCAGATGCTCGTCGATAGCAACTATGAATCCCTCTATTGCTCGGTCTCGGTGACCACCGAGGTGACCGTCTCCTCGATCAATAAGACCAGCAGCGCGACCTACATGTACTTCGAAAACGCGAAGTTCCATGCCTATTACACCTTCAACTACCAGCCCGAGAAAGGCACCACCTGGGCCACCGAGGACTTGCTCGTCGGCAAGACCTTCAAAATCTCTGGCGTCTTGACCACCCACACCACCCAATCCGGGAAGCTCCAGCTCGAGATCTTGCCCCGCAGCAGCGAAGACATGGTTTACGTGCCGGCTAGCGAATAAAAAGGAGGCGTCTATGTATTGCACCCATTGCGCAAAACGAATCGACGAGACCAAACTCGAAGCGAAGTCGCCCTCCCTTTCCCTCGCCCCGGAAGTGGGGGAAAACACCAAAATCGCCTATGTTTGCCCCCGCTGCGGCCATTTGGTCCATCACGACATCGACGAAGAGGAGACCAAGTCCCTCTCCCGTGCCGCCCACGCCCAAATCCAACGCGCCCGGAACTTCTTTGCCTCCGGGATGGGCAACGTCTCCGTGGGCATCATCGCTCTAGCCATCTCCATCCTCTTCTTCTTTCTTGCGAAGAAGCCATCCAACCAGTACCAACTGGTCGTCAACTGCGCGGAATTCTACGTATTCCTCGTGTTGCTTATCGCCTCGGTTATTCTTCTTGGCGTAGGCGGCGGTTTGGTCTTTGCCGGCATTGCCCGGAAAAAGGCCAACGAACGCTTGCTCCGGGAAATTAACGATCGGACATTCGTTCAGTAGTCCGGTCTATAAAGTAGCTTTAAAAAAGTGTTTCTAGAAAAAGGAGGAATCACATGAAAAAAGCCAAAACATTCATCATCCCCATGCTCGCCCTCGCGGCGTTTGGCCTCGTCGCTTGCGGCGGCGGACAATCCAGCAGCTCGCAGCAGCAATCCAGCTCCGATGCCCACGCCTCGATCGACGTCGACAAAATCGCTTCCGTCGAAATCACCAACAAGGATGCGATGAAGAAGGACTGGCCGATCAACGAAGGTTCTCGTACCCTCGCCATCAAAGTCCTCAACACCGAAGGGAAACGGCTTTCCGAAACGGTTTTGATTGGCACCGGTGAACTCAAAATCACCACCTCCAATGCCGAAGTGGCCGATGTCGTCGGCGCCGGCGTTTTCGCCAAGGCCGCTGGCAAAGCCACCATCACCGTCACTTGCAAAGGCAAGACGGACACCGTCGAAGTCAACGTCGTCGCTCCGAAGGTTGCCCAAAGCGTCGCCGCGACCTTACAGCAAATTGCCAACCTCGCCCAAGACGAAACCTTCCCCGAAGCGATCATGACCAAGGGCGTCGTGAAGGAAATCACCGCCGCTTGGGATGCCGGTTATGGCAACATCTCCTTCAAGATCAAGGACGCCGACGCGGATAATGAACTCCTTTGCTACCGCGTCGTTCCCGCCGAAGGAATCGATGGTTCCAAGATCAAAGTCGGTGACGAAGTGGTCATCAATGGTAAGATCAAAAACTACAAGGGTACCCTCGAATATGATGCCGGCGCCGCGATCCAGGAATGGAAAGACGGCGGACAGCAAGTCATCGTCGTCAAGAACATTGCCGACGTCAAAGCTGGCGACAGCGTCGAATTGACCGGCACCGTGGCCGCCATCTCCAAGAAGGCATTCGTCCTTACCGATGGCACCGCCTCCATTTACGTCTATGCCAACGCCGTTCCGGCTATCGGAACTGGTGACGACCAGGTGAACCTCGCCGTTGGCGATGTCATCAAACTCACCGGCACCGCCGCCGAATACCATGGCTTCGTCCAGATTGGTAATTCCGGTTTGGCGATGGAAAAGGTCGAAGGTACTCCCGCGGCCGTTACCCCGACTGCCTTGACCGCCGAAGGCGCCAACGCTTTAAAGACAGCGGCTGCTTTTACCGGTTATAAAGCCTATTCTTGGACTGCCAAAGCCGAAACGATCGACGGTCAGCTTTGCGCCAACGTTGATGGCAGCGACATCAAGATCCAAATCCCGAACTCCAACGTCGATGTCCAAGTTGGGAAAACCTATAATTTCACTGGCTTCTTCGCCGCTTATGACACCAAGTACGATTATGCCTTGATGGTTCCGATGGCTGCTGAAGAATATCATTCTGATGTCAGCTCCGTTGCCGTTACCGGTCCGACTTCCGTCCGCGCCGAGGAAAGCATTTACCTCTTCGCCGATTGCTTACCCGAAAATGCTCCTCAAGACGTCATTTGGAGCAGTGAGAATCCCGCGATTGCCACCGTTAATGCGAAGGGCAAAGTGACCGGCGTTGCCGAAGGCACCGTCAAGATCTATGCCACCGCCTTTGGCACTGATATCAAAGACTTTATCGAAATCACCGTCGGTGCAAAATCCGCGATTCCCGCCGAAGATGTATCGGTCGTTAGCTATCCGGAAGGCCTTAACCCCGGCAAGAGTGGCCTGATCGTAGCTAGCGTTGCCCCTGAAGGAGCTTCCACCAACCTGGTTTATACCTCTTCTGATGAAGAAATCGCCGTTGTCGACGAAGACGGTATCGTCACTGCCAAGGCCATTGGCAAAGTCACCATCACCGTTTCCGCCAAAGACGTTCCGACCGTCAAGAGAGAAATTGTCATCGATGTCCACGCTGCTTGCCTTGGCGACATTCAACAAGGCTTGGTTAAGGCAGGAGATGCCCTCGAACTCGATGCCCGCGTCATGTTTGCTCCCGCTAACCCGGGCAGCGGAGCCTACAACATCGTGATTTGGGATGGCACCGCCGGCACGGTTGCCCGTCTCAATAAAGGTATTGCCGTTCCCACTGTTGGTTCTACCATCAAGATTAATGGCAAAGTCGCGACCTATAATGGTGGCTACCAACTCGATTCCACCGCGAGCGCCGACCTCGTTGGCGAATCCTCCGCATCCATCCCGGAACCGATTGCCGTGCCTATTCCCGCCGAAGCGGCTGCCCAAGCCTATGAATTTGCTTTTGGTGAAAATCCGCAACTAATCCCGGCTTCTGGAATGTTTGAACTTGACGAATGCGTCATCACCGGAGGTTCCGGTAACTACATCTACTTCGACTTCCACGGAACCCCGATGGAAACCACCATCCAAGGCTTAGACATGAAAGTCGGTCACACCTACAAAGTCGAAGGCTTCTTCTACGGCACCTATACCAGTGGCGCGAACAAATACCTTACCTTCGTGCCTTTGAAGGCCAACGAAGTCGAAGATACCGTCTATATTGATTCCACCGTGAATTCGGTTGAAGAAAAGAAGACAATCGACATCATCGCGAAGACCGCTGGCAACACCGACGATACTTATAATTGGGTTTCTTCTGATACCAGCGTGGCAACTGTTGATGCCAACGGCAAAGTAACCGGCGTTAAAGCCGGTAAAACCACCATCACCGCGACTTCCGTTGCTAACCCCGCAAGATCCGCTTCGGTCGAAGTAACTGTTACCCCCGCCCCGGCCGCCTCTTATGTGAGCAAAGCGAAATATACCTTCACGAACACCCACAACAGCACCGCGGTCACTGACGGCAACACCATCAAAGGTTGGTTCACTAAAGCCTCTGGTGATGGCATTGTTTCATCAGTTTCCAATCCTACTAAAGTGTATCCGGGTGCAAACGGTGGTAATGGCGATACAGCTTGGAATCTCGACAACGCCTTGAAGATTGGTTCCTCCAGTGCTGGCGGAACTGTCAAAATCACCCTCTCCGAAGCTGTTTCGAAAGTTGTAATCACCGGTTATGGCTGGAAGAATTCGATCATCACTACCATCAATGGTGTTGATAGCGATTCCTTAAAGGCCAACCTTGCCAACAAAACCAACGTCGATGCTAATAACGTCGGTGAATCTTCCTTCATTCTCAGCACACCTGCGACGGAATTGACAATCTCTACCAATTCCACTTCCATCGTTATCACCGCCATCGAATTCTTCGTGGTCGGCGAATAAGTCTTGAATTGCTTATAGCGAAACAAGCACAAAGGCAGCCCTAACCGGCTGCCTTTTCTTGTCTCAATTGGCAATAGTTTGTACTGTAGTACGAAAAAGTGTCTATTTCTCGATTAGTGCTCTATGATAAAGGCATGATCTTTTATCACGGCAGCAAACAGATAGTTGAAGCTCCTAGACAGCACGGATCCAATCCAACGAATGATTATGGACCTTCTTTTTACATGACCCTTGAGTTGGAGGCAGCCAAGTCTTGGGCTTGCCGTAACGACAGCCTTGGCATCGTCAACCAATATCGGATGAGCGATTCTGAGTTTCAAAAGATGAAGGTTTTGGACCTAACGGACAAAAGCCATTACTCGGTACTTCATTGGATAGCAATACTCATGCATTTTCGGACCTTGGATTCTTCTTTCAAACGGAATAACCGCTTGGTTCTAGAATGGCTGGAAAAGTATTACATCGATGTGGATGAGTACGATGTGGTAATTGGCTTCCGGGCAGATGATACCTATTTCCGTTTCCCCATTCGTTTTATCTCCAACGATTTGGCGTTTGAAGATCTAGAAAACGTGTTCCTTTCAGGAAATTTGGGCATTCAATATGCCTTCATGTCATCTAAAGCGGTGGAGGCACTCCGCTTTGAGAAAGCAATTGAGTGCGAAGATTCCTTTTTGGGGCATTATTACCACTCGATCACCAAAGCAAGTCGCGATTTCGATGAGATTCTCAATCAACCCCGCGACCCAGGGAAAACCTATATCTTAGATTTGATGAGGCAAGACCATGAATAGCGCCTATCTTTACGAATACGCGGCACTTCTGGAACGGGTGTTTTCGGTTGCCCATGCTTCTCGCTACGCGGATGCGGCGGTGGAAAGAGCCATTTCATATTCCCCTTTCTTCCAAAGCATCGAAGGGAATCGCAAAGCGCCTATCTTTGAAGAGAGGGCGTTGCTCAAGGCTGTTTTTCCCGAATTGGATGTTCTCCCTGAGGATGTCCCCGTTTATAACCAATGCCTTTGGGCGGCGGAAGCCTACCTCCGTATCCAAGCCGAAATCGGTTTGACCTTCGAAGCGATCTTCCTTTATTTCCCTCTTCGGGAAATGTACGACTGCTTCCCTTTGTACCACGAAATGGACTTCTCTCAAATCGTCGGCGAATTCAAAAAGGCGTTTCAAGAAAAATCCGTGTTGGATCTGCTTTTCACAAAATATCGTTATTCGGTAAAAGAAGTAAGCTT
Source organism: Bacilli bacterium (assembly GCA_017454295.1). Classification (GTDB taxonomy): domain Bacteria; phylum Bacillota_I; class Bacilli_A; order RFN20; family CAG-826; genus Alloenteromonas. Next base: position 20,950 of record JAFTDF010000013.1, on the reverse strand, counting down.
AGAGACGGGCATTCCTTATCAAACCTTGTTTAGCTTAAAGCGGCGAAGGAGAGCCATCGGAAAAGTCGGAGCGGCATCCGTGATCGCCCTTGCCCGGGTGTTTCATGTTCGAGTTGAAACGATAACGGAAAGCAAGGTGGGTAATCTTTGATTTGGCTTAGGTCCTCTTTCGTCGCAGAAACGATGTTTTCAGCAATAACGAACTATTATTTTTGAATTGCCGTTTTCGATTTGACCTAGTAAATCTAGCGATGTTGTAAATTGTTGTAAATTGTTGTAAATTTTCTTTGAGGATAGATCATGGACATCAAAGGAAACATCTATAAAAAGACGCTTAAGGGTAAGACGTATTATTCCCATCAATACCGTGAAAACGGCAAGATGGTCACCAAGAACGTCTCGGAAATCGAGGCTTATCGTCTGTCCTTTCTTATCGCTCATCAAAACGAGGGAAATTACGAAACCCTGATTGAACATCGCTTTAATTCCCAAGTCGAGATCGGCGCTTCTTTGTTTTCATTAATCGAAAAGACGCGCGCCTTTCGTGCTCGGGACGCCTTGCAAGAGATTGGTCGTTACCTTAGCGACGATCGGACCTATGGCCGCGTTTTGGTTCTTTACGGGCTTCGTCGCAGCGGAAAAACCACATTGATGATGCAGGCGATCGCGGGTTTATCACTCTCCGATTTCACACATACCGCTTATGTCAAAGTCGGAAAAGGCGAAGATTATTTGCAATTAAACGAAGATTTGGATTTCTTGTTTACCCATGGCATCAATCACGTGTTTATCGATGAAATCACATTGATGGATGACTTTATTTCCGTTGCCAGCGTTTACTCCGATATCTATGCCATGAAAGGCAAAGTCGTCTTGTCGGGTACCGATTCCCTGGGGTTTGTTTTGTCTTCGAGGCAAGAGCTTTATGATCGGGCGATCTTCCTCCATACCTCGATGATTCCTTATGCGGAATGGAGCCGCGTGTTGGGAATCGATTCCATCGACGCTTATATCGAATATGGGGGTTCGATGTCTTACGAGGGCATCGATTATAACAAAGAAATCAAAAACGATTTCGGCACCATCAACGAATACGTGGATACCGCGATTGCCCATAACATCATCCATTCTTTGCGTAACTATGACGAAGGAAGCCGCTTTGTCTCTTTGATGGAACTAGATCGACGCGGGGAATTGGTTAACGTCATTAACCGCATCGTCGAAGATACCAATCACCGCTTTGCCATCGATACCATTTTGCGCGATTTCAAATCTCGTGACCTTGGCTCACTTCGGCAATTATTGCAAAAAGAAAAAGAACAATCCCTCCGTGATGTCGCCCGGGAAATCGACGTCGATCAAGTAACCGCCTCTTTGATGAAGGCCCTCGATATCATCAACCAAGAAAAACAAACCTTTCCGATCTCCGAAGCGGTGCTAAGCGAATTGGAAGAATATCTACGCTTATTGGATGTGACGCGGGACATCCAAGTGATTTCCGCCCCCTCTTTCGTGACACGAATCAAAAGCACATTCATTCCCTTGGGTTTGCGTTTTGCCCAGGCAAAGGAACTGCTGAACATCTTGCTGAACCAAGAAGCAGTGAGTGTTCTCCCAGCGCCGATAAAAAGTTTCATCAAGGCTAAGCTATTAAGCGACGTCAAAGGCCGCATGCTTGAGGAGATTGTGCTTTGGCAAACCGCATTGGCCAATCCGCATGGTCGGTGTTTTCAATATTCTTCTTCCCACGGCGAATACGACATGGTCTTGCTCGATAAAGAACGGGGTTTTGCCGATATCTTTGAAATTAAATACAGCCAAACCCCCATTTTGGAACAAGCCCATTTCTTGCTGGATTCAGCTCTTGCCTCCGAGTTCGAAGCCCATTTTTATCCGATTCGTCACCGATTTGTCCTCTATCAGGGAGAAGATCGAGAATTGGAGGGTGTCCATTATCAAAACGTGGGTCGTTATCTTAAAGAGATCTACAAATAACCGGTGCTTCTCAATCGTCCTTTGTGCCGCTTCTTTCATTGAAAGAAATCGCTTTAACGCGCATAATGCAATAACGTGATGGTTGTTAAGGATTTCCTTAACAGAAAGGATTGTTATGAAAAAGAACTTCCTCATTCCTATGATTGCTCTATTGGGCCTTGCTAGCTGTGGCGGATATTCATCCTCCTCAGCCGCTTCAAGCCAAGCTTCTTCCAGCGAGGCTTCTAGCGCTGCCATCTCTTCCGAGGAATCTTCCAGTGTTGCTCCTTCCTCCAGCGTTGCCCCGACTATCGAATCGATTGCCCAAATCACCGATGGAGCCCAAATTGATATCACCGCGACCGTTGGTGCCGTTTCTAATAAAGGTTTTGTCTTAACCGATGGAACTGCCTCGGTTTATGTCTTTTTGGATAAAGCCGTCAGCGATGTGGCTGCGGGGGATGTCGTCAACGTGAAAGGCGTTGCGGAAACCTACTCCGGCAGCTCTGGGTCCCACGGTTATATCCGCGTGTCCAAAGACGTGATTTATGCAAAAGTCCAAGGAACCGCCGCCACGATTACTCCTATTGAAATGACCAAGGAAATCGCCGATGCCCTTCCTAACATGAAGGCCTTCACCGACTATAAGCTCTATACTTGGACGACCACGGTAGGAAAATCGGGGACTTTCCCAACCTATCCCTTTGCGGAGTCAAGCACGCTCATTGAGCCCCTACATACGAAAACTGCTGACCTCGGGGTTGAGGGACAACAATATATTGTTACGGCCTATTTTGTAGGTTATGACATCAGCCACGGCGGGTTTGCCTCCATTGTTCAAACTAGCATTGAAACCCCGGCCGGAACGGTGAGAATTACCAAATCATCAGCCGATTTGGAAGTTGGCGAGTCGGTGCGTTTTGAGGCGGTGACCGAAGGAACGGAGAATGACACCTATACTTGGTCCTCGTCCGTTGACGGAATCGTAACGATTGCTGATGGGGTTGTTACCGGCGCGACCGTAGGAAGCACGGTGATTACCGCCAAATCCAATACGAGCGGCAAAGAAGACCAGGTGACCGTAAAGGTTTCCGCGGCATCCGATGTTTCTGCCGTCTCCACTTACGACTCGAAGACCGGCAGTTCTGCCGATCCTAGAACGATGATCACTAGTGAGGCGCACCAAGCCTCCGATTTGTTTGATCAAACCGGGACCGGCAAATTTATTTCGATCGTTACTCCCACTAACGCTTACCTCGCCTCTTATGGAATCAAATTATCTAAGTCGGAAGAGGCTGGTTCGTTGGTGTTTGATTTGGGCGTTTCCGTTTCTAAGGTGGCCGTGACCTTCGTCGCTTATAAGGGCTACCTCACCGCAGTTCAAATCGGCAATACCAAAGCGATGCTTGGTGATGCGGAAAACCAGTTCGCCGAAAAGGTGGTGGAAGTGAATGAGGAATTTGAATCCGGTTCCCAACTGACGCTGAAGCCACTATCCAAAGGCACGACCATCGGCGAAGAAAAGAGCACCGATCTACGTTTGTACGTGAAATCGATTGAGTTTACAAAGAAAGCTTAATTAGGCAAGCTCGAAAAGCGGGGCGGAAACGTCCCGTTTTCTTATGGTTTTAAGCAAGCCAAGGGAACGACATAGACACCATCTGGTCTACGATATGCGAGCGGACCTTTGGTAATCACCATCAGAAACGAAGGATTCCCCGTTTTTTCGGCATCGATGTCATTTGCAATGGCCAATAGTTTTTTCGCGGCATCTTCGATATCTTCATTTCCGCCCAATTTCACTTCAAATAATGCCCAAGAGCCATCTTTAAATTGCATGACCGCATCAGCTTCTCGTTTTTTCGCATCTCGATATTTATACAAATGGGCTCCCATCGTGTCTCCATAGACCCTTAAATCACGGACCGCAAGAGACTCAAACATTAATCCAAAAGTGGCGATATCCCGGAATAGTCCTTCCGGAGAAACACCAAGAGCGGCCGCGCCAATGGAAGGGTCAACAAAATGACGGGTCGGTTTGGAACGGATCGCGGTTTTGCTTCTTAGGTTGGGGTTCCAAGCCGGCAACTCTTCAATGACGTGCAGGTATTTCAAAGCTTGAATGTATTTGGCAAAAGCTTCTTTGTCGAAGGTTTCTCCTTCCCCGATGCAATCGCCGAGCAAGGTTTGGTCGCCGGCGGCAATAGATACGTTTCGAGCATAGGAACGAAGTATTTGGCGGGCTTTGGTTTCGTCTTTTCGGATGGGGACGGTTTTTAACGAGAAAATATCGTCCGTTGCCGTGATCTCATAAAAATCGATGGCTTGTTGCAACGCGACCTCCCTGTCTTGGCACAGGGCCAAAGGCCAGCCTCCCCGACAAATGTAAAACGCATAATCGGCAATTCGCTTTTGGGAGGAGTGGGGCTTGAAAATTCCATTTTTCAAATCTGAAAGGGAAACGCTTCCGTCACTATCTCCGGATTCAAATAGTGACATTGTTCTCATGAATTTGCGGATAATCCTGCCGTTTCCTGTGTGACGGGATTCTTCGAAAGATGCGTCCATAATCGCTTTATCCGTTACGCTTCCGGTTAGGATATATTGGCCAAAGCGGCCAATTCGATCGACTTCAACTTTGATTTGGTCCCAAATGAAATAGATGTGTTGCCATTCGTCGATTAGCAACGGATGCTCTCCGTCATTGAGGAATTCGTGAGGAGCGACTTTGGCATAGTCAACGTATTGCTGCCTTGTTTCAAGCGGCATTAAATCGACGACGGTGTTAGCGTGCCTCTGACAAGTTGTCGACTTTCCGCACCATTTCGGGCCTTCGACGACTACAGCCCCCTTGCTTTTTAACGCAAAATCAAGAACGTCGTCGAACAAACGGGGAATATACTGCGCTTTTTCATCCATAATCAACTTCCTAGAACACGATCATTCTATATAGAAAAAAGGAAAACCGAAAGAAAAATAGGAAAACAACCGAAAGAAAAATAGGAAAACAACCGAAAGTTTGTGAGACTGACTGGATAATAAAAGGTCCCGTCGTTCCTTTTCTTCCTTCTTTTTATCCGTTGACGGATAATATCGGGGTATGGAAGAAGCCAAAGTCCAGCAACCTAGTAACGACGTGGAAATCTTCCCTTTGGGCAAAGGGAAACGGATGCTCGCCTTTTTGGCCGATTTCTTTTTGACCTTTATCATCGCCATCACCTTATTCCATCTGGGCACCTATCAATTAGGCAAACTCTTCGTCAACTTCGACGGGCGGATCAACGAATCCGTTTTGGCCCAAAAAAAGCGCGATTCCGTCTTATATGGCCATGAATTGCTCTTCTATCCTTCCCCCGATAAGAAGGAAGCCATCGATTTCACCAGCAACTTGGATTACACCTCCAAATACTATCTTTACGAATTCGTGAAGGTCGATGGTGCCATCCCCGAATACGAAGGAAAACAAGGCGAAGTCTTCCGTCATTATTTCGTGGATATCCGTCATGACGAGAGTGCCTATTCCAACCTCTATTCCAGCTTGGATACCGTGGGGTTCTTCGATGTCTCCACCTTGACGATGAAAGCGGCTTACCGCGAGGAATTCAAACACGCTTTAATCCAAGGTGATGAATTATCCGAGCAAGGGAAGAAGGATTATGACGAATTCCTTTCGAAGATCTTCCTTAAGGCTTATAACCGAATGATCGACGATATCCGGGAGAAGGATTTGGTTTACGAAGGCGTCTCCTATAAGGAACAGCAGCAAATCGTGGCCGCGACGGTGGCACTGGAGCGGAATTTGATTTTGATCGCCGCGTTGGTGGCTTATGTGCTCGCGGTGTCCATCACCTGTTTGATCATTCCTTTGATTGGCAAATCCAGAAGGACCTTGGGGATGCTATTTATGCGAACGGAACGGATTGATTCGTCCAAGCTCGTCGTCATGAAGAAGCGGCGGGTCTTGCTTTGCTTCCTTTACTGGTTCGCCGCGAATATGGCGGGGGTCTTCTTCCTTCCTTTGGGGGTGTATGATTTCACCTCGCTATTTGCTTTGCCCGTGCTTTTACCCGTTTCCTTAATCGCCGCGGCCTATATCTTAGGGTCTTTTGTCTATTTGCTCTTTGAGCCGTATAACCGCACCTTAAGCGACCGTCTCACCGGCACGGTGATGGTCAGCGAAGCCACATTAGACGAAATCTATCGCGCGAAAGGGTATCATTTCTAATATGGCGGTGAATATCTCCTATCAAAAAGCGCGGTTCCATCGGCGTTGCTTCGCCTGTTTATTGGACTTTTTGGTTTTCGCCATCTTGTTTGGATTAAGTTTTTTGGCTTGCCGTTCCATCGTGACGGTGACCCCAGACTTCCAACAAGCGGAATCCACCATTTTACGCATCCGCGAAGAAAGCGGCCTCTTCTACATCAACCATTCCAATAACCATAGCCTCGATATCGTCTCTTATCTCCGCGACGGCGGATTCGATGGCTATTACAAATGGAATATGAGCCGGAAGGCCATCGACACCTTTATCGATTTCACCGGGAAGGAAGGATTGCCCGATTCCCAAGAAAAGGTGCAAAAGTCCTATGACGAGTATCGCCTTTCCCCCAAACTCACCTATAAAGGTTTGCCTTTCTTCATCAAAGACGAAGCGGGAACGATCATCGAAAATCCAGCGGTGGTGGAAATCGCTTCTTTATCGATTCGCTTTGAGCAGGCCTACGCCCCTTATATCGATCACATCGCCCAGGCTTATTTGGTGACGGAAATCCCCACCTTTAATGAAGCAACTCATTATGAGTCCAATTTGCTCTTCTTCGCCGAAATCATCCCCGCTTACGCATTCGCGGGCTTGCTTACCTATTTGGTGCCGGTATTGATCTTCCGGCGTGGACGGATGACGTTAGGGAAATTCCTCTATCGAATCGGCACGGTGGATAAGCGTCTCTTGGTACCGAAGATGGGGCGGACTTTGGCCCGGTTCGCCATCTTCTATTTCGGGGAATTGCTCCTTACCCCGTTTACCTTTGGGATTCCCTTCCTCGTGTCTTTCTCCTTAATGGCCTTTACCAAAGACCGGCAATCCTTCCCCGATTACATGCTCAAGCTCTACGAAGTCGACATCTCCGAAGCGAAAATCTATTTCGACAAAGCCGAAATCCGGTTAAGCGATATCCCAGGTATGGGAAAACCCGTCGCTTTCAAAATGGAACAAGAGCTTTAAGCCCTATTTGAAGAATTCTTCTAGTTCGGCAAGTGAGGTTGCCGCGTCTTTGGTTTCTTCTTGCTTTCGTCCATGGTTTTCCAGGAGCATGGACGCTTCATTGAGTTCAGCCAGGACTTCTTCTGGAAGCGTGGGCGCTTCTTTTTCCTCGGGGGATTGCAAAGGTTCTTCTTCGATCTCGGGTTGGGGGAGGTCTTCTTTTTCCAGGGCCAGGAAGTTCGGGATATAAACGCTTAAGCCGAAGTAGCGGTAGAGTTCTTTTTTGACCTCTTCTTCTTCGGCAAGGGCCTGAAGGTAGGCTTTCGATCCAAGGAGGGCATCGAGTTTCTTCCGAAGGGCGTCTTTTTCTTTTTGTTTCTTCTTATCGTCGAAGAAGGGCGGGAACGTTTCGATGCGATACTTTAAATCATAGATTTCCCGTTCGAAGGAAGCGACTTTGCACGCCTTTTGGTACAAGGCGGCGATTTGGGCGGCGATTTCCGGGGGATTCCAATGTTTGAAATGGGAAAGATTGGTCAAAAAGGCGGTGGTGACGATGAGGCCTTCCGCGTCATAACGCTTCGGGTCTTTGACATCGGCATCTTCCAGAAATTTTTGCCATTGTTGTAACAAGGGTTCTGCTTTTGTGGGGATTTTGCTTGCATCGGGTGCCTCGTCGAAGTTCCGCTTTAGCATCCTTTGTAAGCGGGGCGAGGGGATTTCCATCACGCGGTCATAAAGCGTAAAAAGGACTTCCTGATAGAGGGATTGCACCCCTTGTGAGGTTTCGATTTCTTTTTTCGGGGCGTTTCCTCCGATGGGTTGGCCCGTCAGCGGATCGTATTCAACCATTAGGCAAAGCCTCCGATTTCGTTTTGGAACAGCTGGAACAATAAAGCCCGTTTTTCCGTTACGGCTTTAAGACGCGTTTCCAAAGCGACGACTTGGCTCTTGAGGGCTTGCGTTTTCTCAAGGGCTTGTTGTTGATCGATTTTGCCTTCTTTGGCAAAGGCGATGATGGAACGTCCCTTTTGCTTAAGGCGTCCGATCCCATCTTGGCATTGGTACATTTGGAACGTCGTCAGATAATAATCCATCAGTTTTTCCACCACGCCCTTTTCTTCGAAGGCTTGGCCATGGGACAAAACCAGTTCCAATGTCTCGAGGAGGGCGGACAAGGCGGCGGGAAGATCCCAAGGATTGAGTTGCTTTTGGACGTTTTGGTTTAAAGCGATGATTAGCGAAGCGCAGGCGGGAGAAAGATCCACGCCTTGAAAAGCCTCTTTTGCCTGTTTGAGTTTTTCGATTGGCTCTGCGCAATCGAGGTCTCCGATTTCGCCAGTTTTCGTCGCGAAGATGATGGTTTCCTGAAACGATCTGGAAAGATCCGGGATTTGATTTTTCGGTTTCGGTTTTTTATGAAATAGTCCCATGGGGATATCCTCGCTTTTGAAACATTATAAAGGCGGAAGGGCAAACCGCTATAGGATAAACGCGGGCGAATCATCTAAAAGATGGGAATCGTGCGGATTTTTCTCCCCTTTCTTTTCCAGGCCTCTTCGATATATAACAGGAAGATAAATGGCAGAAGAAACGCAGGAAACGACATTGGAAGAACGGCTGAAGTCGGCCATCGCTTCCAGCAACCGCGCTCAAATCGAAGCCCTGGTCGAAGAGGTCTACCGGCAATACCATGGCCTCGTGGCTTTCGTGGCGGCCCATTACTTCAAAACCGCCGAAGACATTGAGGATGCCGTCGGTGAGACCTTCCTACGTTTCGTCCGAAGTCTGGACCATGTCAAGTTCAAGGGGCTCAAGGCGTATCTATGCAAAATCGCCAAGAACGCATGCGCCGATATGTGTCACCCCCGAAATGAGGAGCTAAGCGACGAAGCCATCGTCGGCGAGGACGGGCTCATCCAAGCCATCGCCTATAGCGAGGATTTATCCAAAGCCTTATCGACCTTGTCGAGGCGGGAATACGACGCCGTTATCTACCGCGTCACCTTCGAAATGAGTTTCAAAGAAGCGGCCAAGACGATGGGCATATCGACGATGGCTTGCGAAAGCCTGTATCGAAGGGCCATGAGGAAATTAAGAAACGAACTAGGAGAGGATTATGGGGAATAAGTTGCAGAAATTGATCAAAAAAGAAACCTTGTCGGGTCTAGACAGAGTTTTTCCCATCGATGAAGCCTGGGTGAATCGTTCTTTGCTTCCCGCCCTTCCTGAAGTTCTCCCAAAGTCGGGATGGAGCTGGAGGCGGGCTTTGTTAATCGGTGGAGCCGTTGCCGTTTTGTTGGCAATTCCAGCAAGTGTTCTTGGAATCGTCTTCTCTCAGCGGACGGACGATTACGCATTCTACTGGAGCGAAGATAAGAGTCGAACCTCTTCTAGCGAATCTTTTTCGAGTCCTGGTGAGGAATCAATATCCGAACCGTCTTAATTAATATTTTTGTTTTTCGACGGGTTTTTGCCGTTTTGGTCGTCTTATGAATGAGGCGATTTTATGAACAACAAAACCAAAAACCTTCTCTTCTCCGTTTCCTGTGTTGCTGCGATGGCGGTTTTAAGCCTTCCATTCACATCAAAACAAACGGGTCCTGTCTTGAACGAAACAAAGATCAACAGGTTGGCAAAGTCGGATGATGATGAGCAAACCAAGGCAAATCGCTTGCTTGTCGTTTTGTCCCATGAGGAGACGATGAAACCCAATTGGGAAGACAATCTTGGCAGTTCGTTGGTTGGGGCTTTCAACATTCGAAATCTCAGTGATGCTTGCGAAGTGGCTCTGAAACGCCCCAAGGCGAACAAGAATCTTTTCTTGAACTATAAACGCATTCTCGAAATCACATTTAGCGATGAGGCAGCATGTGCCGATTCTTTACAAAAACTCAAAGAAAACGAAGGCGTCGAAAGTGCCGAAATGCCATTCATGGAGATTTGTTTTGACTCCACGACACCTAGCGACACCGATTTCTCCGACCAATGGGGTTTAACCAAAATAGGGGCCCCGACCGCTTGGGACTATACCACTGGTTCTTCTTCCATCAAGGTTGCCGTAATCGATAGTGGTATGAAATCGGATCATGAGGATTTGTCTTCAAACGCACAACCCGGATATGATTTCCATGCCAATTCAAGTGATTCTTCCGACAGTTTTGGGCACGGGACTCATGTTTCGGGTATCATCGGCGCAAAAGGCAACAACTCCAAAGGGGTTGCGGGCGTTTGCTGGGACGTCGGTCTTGTTCCCTTGAAATGCAGTTACTGGGGCGGATGGTTCAATGCAAAGTGTTATGCTGACTCAGCCGCCATCATCAGCGCATTAAATTATGCGCAAGGAAACGGAATTCGGTTTGCCAACATGAGTTTCGGCTCCAGCACTGCCGAAAACAATGCGGTCAAAACCGCGATGCAGAATTTCTCCGGATTAATCGCGGTCTCTGCCGGAAATACCGGATCGGATATATCCATCAATCCAACCTATCCGGCTTCCTGGCATTTGCCAAACACGATCGTGGTCGGGGCAAGCGACGAAAACGATAATTTGTGGTCAGATGGAACGGATTCCTCGAATTATAGTTCAGCTCTTGTTGACATATTTGCGCCTGGATCGAATATTTTAAGCACTTCGAAAAACGGAAGTTATGTTCGTGCAAACGGAACTTCGATGGCTGCCCCCTTCGTCATCGGATCGGCGGCGCTCCTTGCAAGTTACTATACGACGTTAAATTTGAATTCCATTCGCGAGACCATTATCTGGAATAGGACTTACAATCCAACGTTCTATGGAAAATGTGTGGCCGCAGGGCGCCTAAACCTCGCTAATGCAATGCAGAATCCGCTTCACGCGCATAGCTACGACCATCACTTTGTGTATGCCAACGGCTCTCAGCATTATTCCTATTGTGACTGCGGGGCTTATGTGATGGAAGGTCATGTGCACGATATGGCCAACACCTGGTGGCAAGGTGGCGTGCAGTACGGGAACTGTGTATTTTGTGAACACTCCTTTCCGCTTTAAAAGATGAAAGCAAGCGGTTTTTTCGTGAAGTCCAAAGAGTATAATTTTTCATATGAACAAACATGTATTTCGAAAAACCTTAGTTGCATTATTTGGGACCGCCGGCGTTTGCCTATTTTCGTTGTTACCCGGCGCCAAAAGCGAATCTGTTTTTCTGGGTAACATAGGCAGTGGCGGATGGTTTTCGAGCGCCCCGGTTCAGCAGCAAGCGCCGGCTGAAGCCTACGGTCTGATTGCGGTGATTAATCACGAAGAGTCACTTCGTTTTGAGGATTATTCGACAAGCGATTTTGGTCTTGGCCAGAACTATGAGCTGATTGACATGACATCCAGCTTCCGGAACCAAGTCCAAACCAAAGACCCCGATTATTTGGCACTTGGGAAATTCCGCAGGATCCTATTGTTTAAGCGGATTCGGAACTCCGTTAATCTTAAGCAAGACTTTGTTCGTTTGGCAAACAACCCTTCCATTGTCTCTATTGAATATGCAATGGATGTTGAAGGGAGTTTCTCCTCCCCAAACGACCCCCTTTATGCGTACAACTCCAACTATGCTGCTTACCAGTGGTATCTATCAAAAATAAACGTTGAGGACGCATGGAACGTTTATACCACGGGATCTTCAAATCTGAAAATTGGCGTTATTGACACTGGGTGTTATATTGCGCACGAAGATTTTGATTCAAATCGTTTTCCTTCGATAATGAACGGCTTGAGCTTTGCTTATGATGTGTATTCTTCAAGGAATGCCCCTTTTTCGCCGGAAACATTTTCCCCATATTCTGGGATTCCACAGTATATGTATGGCCATCATGGGACTATGGTAACTGGAATAATTGCAGCGAAAAGGAATAACTCCAAAGGCATCGCGGGAATGACTGATGGTGTTAAGATTTCGATTTTGCGGGCCGATTCGCCTTTTAGTTACGGATATGGCGGTCACGAAACCGTCGAAGGTATCATAGCGGCGATTAATCATGCAAATTCCTTAAATATCCCAATTCTAAATTTTTCCGGAGGGTTTGAATATCCGAGCGGGAGTAACAACGGAGTGACGGTCAACTCATCAAATCTTTATTCGTTGAAGCAGCAAATTATGAATTACTCCGGACTTCTTGTTGTGGCGGCCGGCAATAGCAATGCAAACATCGATACGTCTTATACGAAAACGTATCCCGCCGCTTGGGACTTATCGAATGTTATTGCTGTTGGCGCAAGCGATGATAGCGATTCTCGTTGCAACTTTTCAAATTACGGGTCTTCCTCGGTCGGCTTATTCGCCCCCGGTATTAATATCCTTTCGTTAACGAATGAGAGCGTATCTTCATATTCAAATAATTTGCCACACGATTCCCCACTTAAAAAAGGAACGTCATTTGCAGCCCCTCAGGTTACAGGCGCAGCGGCTCTTTTGAAATCCTATTACCCTTCCATGGACTGTTACGAAATTAAACAAAGCATTTTCAACGGAGTTGATTATGTCTCTTCTTTGTCTTCGCTGTGCAAAACCAATGGACGTCTAAATGTTTACGGTGCTTTGGCAAACCCCCATTTTCATACTTTCGTGTACACAAATGCCTCCTCAATCAAGCACAGAATCAGATGTACTGCAAACTGCGGATATGACCTTTTTGAGGTTCACCAATGGGACGGCGTGAATTCTTATGTCAATGGCAATACGACTTATGGAAAATGCGCAATTTGCGGATACTATTTCCCAATTTGATTGAAGCAAAATTTTCTATGAAGAAGCGTCTTTTAGTTTTTGTGGTTGCCATTTCGTGCATCTCATGTGCCCATCCTTCCCAGCGAGGCCGTTATGAGACGGATAATCCGATTTCCGGTTCTTCTTTCGACATAGAGCTAAAATGGACAAACTTCGGTGCGCGGCTTCCGGAAACGGTGCCTGAAGGCTGTGCTACTTTGCAAAGCCGCCCAGTCCCCGATACGGTTTTGGCTGAGATTCAGTCCGATATCAGTTTTCGAGATCGGATTAGCGAAACCGTGGTCAAGGGATTCGAGGGTTTGTCTTATCACGGCCTTCTCCGTGGTTATCATCTGCTTGGCTATATGGCATTGGAACCGGGTTGGGGATTTGGGAACGGCGGTGCGGTCTACTCGGAATCGTTGTTCTTCCAAAACGGACAATCCGGATTCTTCTTTTATCCTGAGGGGGGAGAGAAACCTTTCTTTGATTTGCCAGAAGCTTATTCGTCCCTTTTTTTGACGGAAGAAGAAGCTGTCCTTTTATCTATCGTTCATCGTGCCCATTTTTATGCAAACGATGATTGCGATATCGCTCTCTCTTGGTTAAGGGAAACCAATGATGCCTGGAGCAAAAGCGAGCGTTACTACGCAGATTCCGTTTCGTTGATTCGACGGCAAAATACGCCGATGGAGTATCAAGGGTTCACGCCGATGCCCTATGCCATTGGAGTTTCCGAAGAAACTTCCACTTACCTAAGAGGAAATTACGGTCTTTCCCAAGAACAAACAAAGACATGCGTCGACTTCGGCAATTACGGGGACTATGAAGTGTTCGCCTTTCCTGATGGAGAGGCTTTGGATAAAGAGTCCAAAGAAAGTTCGTCCGATTATTATGGGCTTTGCTATCTGGGAGAGTGCTTCTGCGTCGTCTACGCCTATTCTACGCAAGCAAATCGGGTGTTCCGTCTAAGCGACCTTGTCCAAATGGGGCGTTTCAGCCTGAACCAAACGAATGAACTGGAGCGTCGTTTCCTGGGCTATCGAATCGATCATTTCGGTTCGGCCAAGGCAAACGAGGAGGAAATAACGCGCGACTTTTATCGCTCGTGGCTTGATTACTATCAAACCACGAATCGAGAAAAACCTTAAAACGCTAGATACACCGGCAAATGATGGATGATCGGACCGATGGTATAATTGGACCGCCAAACAATCAGAGACGGTTGGGAGGCGGCCCGGGTTTGGTTGTTTGGCGATGACCCTTCCCCCGAGACGCCTCCCAACGGACGGAAGGGATTTTTATGTTGGATGCATCCACCGTTTCGTCCATGACGGACGACGAACTCGGGGCCGCGCTCTCCTCGCTTTCCGCGAATCGGAAAGGAGGGAGAGGGAGAGGGCCAGGTTCGAGAAGGCCGTGCTCTCCAAGAGGAACAAAAGGGATCCCAGGTGCCCCGGATGCAGGGTTCCCCTGATGGCCGACGGCCATAGGCACGACGGGGTCGCGAGGTACGAATGCCCGAAATGCGGACGCCATTTCTCGGACTCCTCGTCGACGTCGCTTTCATCCTCGAAGCTGACGCCTTCGAGGATAAGGGCGATATTGACGCTGATAACGCTGGATTGCCCGGATTGGGTGGTCGCCGAGATCGCCGGAGTCAACGCCAAAACGGCCCAATATTGGGTCGACCGTTGCCTTGACGCCGCATCGGAATGGTCGACGGCATCGAGGCTTTCCGGACACGTTTGGATCGACGAGATGCGCTTCGCCCCGATCAGGGCCTCCGGGCTCGTCGACGGGGTTTGGACGACCTACGCGGGCAAAATCGTGAAGGACGCGTACATGGAAGTCGCCTTCGATTCGGGCGGCCGCGGCTTCTGCCATCTGTACGCGAAGAAGCTCGGGTCGCCGACGAAGGCCGCGGTGACGGAATGCCTTTCGAATCGGATCGAGCCGAAATCGCTCCTCACCCACGATGGGGCCAGTTCCCACAACGGAATCGTGAGGGAACTCTCCCTTTCCGACGACTGGGTCAAGTTCGTCGCCGGGGAGCCGGAATACGAAAGGAAGATGAAGCTCATGAACAACTGCTGTTCCTACCTTAGGCATTGCTTCGAGTCGCATAACGGCATCAAATTCTCGAAGTTGGAGGCCTACGGGAACTTCTTCCTCTACCGCTGGAGCCACGTTAGGAAATATGGGCTCAGGGCAACCGTCGACTACCTGTTCAACCGGGTCTGCGGGACGACGAAAAGCGACATTTCCTCAAAGCTGTTCTGAAAAGCGTCGACGGCATGGGGCTTCCGCATCCATCATTTGCTGGTATATCTAGGTTTTTTCTGGGGTTAATTACTTGCTCCCTAGGCATGATTTCTTGCGTGGGGGGTATAAGCCCCTGCAAAGAACTTAATGATGATATGCCGATTTCCGAGGCCGTTAAGATAAGGCCGGTTCGAAAAATACCGAGGTCGCTTGTTTCTTCTATTGATTCAACGCCGTTTCTCCATCGCTACGAACGGGGTTGTGGTTCGCCCTACGCAGGGGGTATCGTTTGCCAACTATTGAAATTACCGAAACCTGATTTGCTTTCCGGCCTATCTTAAAATCACCAAGGCTACGAGGTCTGCCCAGAAGAAGCCTTTATTCCAGAAGGGTCTTATTCATTTGGCCCATGGGCAAGATATGAATTAAGGACTGGAATCATGCATCGTTTCCGATGATGGAAGGATCTGGCGGCAACGTGGTGGTCGCTTACAAGGATCGGAAAATCTTCCTCTGGAATCCAGAGCTGAGCGGCGCCGATAGCCGAGGGGAGATTTTATTCAGCGACGATGAAGCCTTGAAAATCCAGGAAGAGGTTTTTTGGCTTCGCTTACAAATTCAATCTTCGAACGACCTTTATTTAAAGATGACGTATGGTGCCTTCCGGAAACGGTTCTTTTGCGCTGATTATCCTAAAATCTTTGAGATTCCGTGATTACCAACAGTTTTTTCTTGCCCAATAATGCCAAAGAGCATAATATAGCAAAGCGCAAAAGCGCACTGGACCGTTAGCTCAGTTGGTAGAGCAGCTGACTCTTAATCAGCGGGTCGCGGGTTCGAGTCCCTCACGGTCCACCAACCCGACCCCTAGATGCGAGCAATCGCATCTTTTTCGTTTATGAACGTTTAGTTTTCTTTTTTCGACGGGTTTATGTTGTTTCTGGAGTCTAATATATTAGAGGACTTGTCGTGGATAGAATTCAACAGAAAGCAATCATCCTACCGATTTTGGTTCTCGCTTTGCTTTCATCTTGCGGCCAAGAAGCGATTCCTGATGTTTCGTTTGAAGACATTTCTTTTGAACAGGCCGTCAAAATCGCCTTCTCCAATGCCGGTTACCCTGATGAGCCCGTTGGGCCTTTTAACGAATACCATATCGCCGTAAAACCTTATTCCTATTCATCCAACGGTTTTAGTGTGGCTCCCATTTTGCCATCAGTTCTCGATGATGTGATTTGGAATTGCCCCGCGAAGCAAGTGGATTGCCTGGACGATCAAGCGTTTTGGTTTCATCGAAGCTCGACCTATCGGCTATCGGGTGAGAACCAAACGCTAACAGGCACATTTTACGTGGACAAATATTTGTCCGCTTGTTCGATTTCGATCGTAGACCAAGACGGTGAAACCATTCACGTCAAAAAGGAATTCAGTTTTTTAATTCAAACGCCTCGTTCTCTCCATGAAGATTTGTCCAAAGAGATTCTTCGCCAAGATTTAGATGGCGCGGAGCCCGATGATAGGCGCCGTACTTATCCCGACGTCGACTTCGTTCATGACCCATATTCCGGTGGCGGTGAAGCTCCAGCTATGGAAGTTTTGCAAAACAGCTGGCCTAAAGAATTGCCCGCTTTTTCGAAGGACCGGATTTCGAATGCAGGGTTTTACTATCCGTTGATCACCCTAAGCACCTACAACGGAGCTTACTTCAATTCGTATCCTCAAATGGAAATCATCAAAGCCAGCGAACCTGCTGATGGCGGGACTGCTCTTAAGGAATTGATTCTCTCTGGCGTTTGCGAATATTCAATAGGCGGTGAAGGTTATTTAGAACGACTGAAAAAAGAAGAAGCAATCAAAGGCGGCAGCATGAGAATCGCTTTTTCGGACGAGGAATTACAAGACTTCGGATATCGAAGCTGGCAGATTGATTTTGCCATGGACAAAACGTGGATCGTTCTTTCCGTTACCTCTAGCCTTGAATCCGGGCATCCGTCTCACTACATCGCTATCAAGAACACGGAAGAGGTGTACAAATCGTTTGTCCCGCACTCGCTGATGGCGGTTTGATAATCTTTCTGTCAAGTAACACTCTAAAGATGCTATATAATGAAATTACTTCGCATAAATGCCGTCTACATAATAATGTTAATAAGGAAAAACGTATGATCGATCGTTTCTTTTTGGTCATGATTGTAATGTTTTGCACCTCTTGCAGCAGTTTTCCGACGAGCCTTCAACCTGAAAAAGAAGCATCGTTGATTGTTGGATTATATAACGGGGCGAAAGGAAACCTCATGCTCCGAGACAATGGCGAATTCACCCTTTTGGAGACCGAACGAGTTTGGGCAGGGCATTATGCATTATCTGAATGGGTTGGATCCCAAACCTCATATAATGACTATGGCGAAAGAGGGGGGAATTTCCGAATCTATACAATCAGTTTTACTGGCATCGACGAGACGTTTCCTCAATCCTTCATAGATTACATAAACGACGATTTGGCAAAAGCCGTTTTCGTCCACTACGAAAACGAAAACAACTTCGGATCTATGCTTATCGAGTATTCGCCTATTTCCAGGTTCACCCCCGATGGCGAACTGGCCTTCCATGGCTTTACCTTTTGGAAATAGGTTTAATCGTAGAGTTTGATTCCCGTGATGTCGAAAGCGGATTTGGTGCGCTTTTTCACTTCTGCGAATAAAGCGTTCACCACATCGGGTTCTGCCTTTCGGGCATAGCCTTGCTGGCAAATTCGACGAAATCTTCTACGTCCGACACAGAAAAGGCAAAGATAGTGGTTGGAAGGCTATTCGCATCAAATGATTGGAAAGAAGAGACGGGAGCTATCTGGAACGCAACGCATCTTTAAGCCGCAGCTTTTCTCCTCTTTGCCTCCGCCAAACTAAGCTGACATTAATAAAATGATTGAGCGGAAGCTAATTGGCGCAATCATTATTTCTCCAAATATAGCTGGAAGTATTCTAAGAAGTGATACGCCAAGGAAGTCGGGTTGTCTAGGCCGTTCTCCTTTTCTAGTTTCTTTCCGAATTTGACCGCTTTATTGATCTTTCCTCCAGCAGCAATCATCGTCGAATGGATGCCTTGGAGGTTCTTGGCGTAAGTCCAGCCTGGTATCGTTTTCCTGACGTTGGCCTCAATCCTCTTTGCATAGGTTTTCCTGCTTCCTGCGGAAGTCTCATAATTGAAATAGAGCAATAGGAGAAGCTCGAAGCACTCGTTGCTTGGCAAGGCGTGCCAAGCAATCCCGTCTTTGTCGGAGGGGACGCCTTCGTCATTGGTGGAAGTGTTCTTTTTGACGATCATTTCATAGGCTTCTTTGTAATGGCTTAGAAGAAAGGAATCTTTGTCGAAGAAGACCCACACGTGGTCTATGGCTTCCCCGTTAGAACGCCGCTGATCGACATCTTTCATCGCATGCTTCGCCAACGATTTGGTATTCAGCGCCTTGCCGTTTCCAACTGAGATCAGCTCTATGTCGTTTGGCCTTACCTTGTATTTGCTGGCGATGCATTCCTTGATGTTCTGAACGTAGTAGGGCTCCGTTTTGGTTCCTTCCGAATATACGAGATGGCGGCCGAAATTCCGCAACTGATCCGGAAGGCCCCTTCTTCCTTTTGGCCCGAAAGAACTACTCATTCCAGCTAAGCCCTATTTCGATGAAGGGATCTGCCCCGTATTTGCCCTCTAGGTATTGCTTCCCATAGCTTGCGTCGTTTCTGATCTGCTTTCCTTTGTAATTGGTGATGTTCGAAAGCGGAACGATCGAGGTCTGATAACCTTCGTCCCTATAAACGAACCAGATCTCATCCCTACGGAACAGCCGGTTGTTCATATTGACGATGTCGTGGGAGTTGAATATCAGCTGGGAACGTCCATTGACATTGTTGTTGAATAGCTCTATGAATGCGGAAAGCAGTTTCGGATGTAGGTAGGCGTTGAGGTCGTCTCCGAGGAATATCGCATCGGCACCTCGGCCGCGAAGGAAAGTCACGAGCATCTCGAAAAGCTTCTGCGTTCCCATGGACTCATTGGACAGTTCAATTGCTTTTTGCCCGGACCCGTCTTGCGCGTTCCTTAGAAAGTATATGCGGGCACGCCGATCCGTATTCTTCTCCACCTCAATACCTGAAACGTGAATATCTGCGGCGCCCAGCAATGCAATTAGCTCTTCTTTGTATTTTTCAACAGTCTGCGCGTATAACGATGTCACAAGTCTTGGTCCGCGCATGTTTGAAATGGGAGTGATGCGGCGTATCTCGTTGAACAGTTCGAAAAGAACGCCATATTCATCGTAATCTTCATCGTTTTCATTTTCATTGTAGAAGAGGTTCCTTACAGCGCTGATTATGCTCAGCGAGCTTCCCAATGGCCTTGTTGGTATGCCTTCGCCTGACGTTTGGTTTGCATACGAGACGATGCCGTTTTCGTTTCGCGAACAAAAAAGTTCGTATTGCCCATTATCGGGATTAGCGACATAGATTTCCTCGCCGATGATGTTTGCTCTGTTTCTGAATAGGGACCTTGGGCCGTCCTCCTCAGCATCGAAAGAATCCATCGAGGTTTTGAATTGCAGTCGATAGCCGATATCGCGATTCTTTGTGGCAAAGAAGGCGGTGAATTCGGAGATGTCGCTTTCGGAGAACACGCATGCATTGTTATCGTCGTTGAGCCATCCGTCTCCCATCACGATGTTTCTTAATTGTGAGAGTGCCTTCAAAACGTTGGATTTTCCTCCTCCGTTTGGCCCATACATGGAGCACACCCTAAGCAAAGCGTTGCCGCGGATATAAGTGATATGTTCCGGATGTTCGCTCACCCTTTCCACATCGGCTTCCATGGAAATGGTCGCTTCCTGATTGATGGATTTAAAGTTCTTGATCGTGAATTCTTTTAGCATAGCAGTAACGTGAGATTTTTTCTCACAACAATTCTAGGTGTAAATGATTGCCTTTTCAAGAGGATGTCTTTGGCTGTGTTTTCCGGCTGAATGGGCATCCGACAACTATCCAATTGTCCGCGCGTTGGCCTCCACCTCCCGATAGCTGAGGCGCGGAATGCTTTGCTTAGTTGAACTATTTGGTTCTTCAATATAGAAAAATATAGGGGCTTTAAATATCCGTATGGGACTTCGGATAGCCAGTCGATCAGGATTAGGTGACTCACGGTCATTCCGGCCCCCTTTTCGTTTCCGCTTATAGGGGCAGCGCTTCCTTCCGACACGTTTTCTGCTGACATCCTTTTGGCGGGGTGAAGTGCCTTCCGCATCCAAGGTACACGTACCTCTGGATCCCGTTTCGCCCCTTCCGGTGCGTAGATGTAGCGCCTGAAGGTTGATCCTGTCGTCGTGCCCCAGCCTCTTTTTCTCTTTCATGTCTTCGCTGTCCTTTCTTTGCGTTGGGGCGGCGGGGAAGGACATGATAGCTAAAAACCTGGAAAAGAAGAAAAAGAGGACCAAGGCAGCCGGGCTGTTGCAATCACTCAGTCAAGTAACATTTTTCTCTGTCAAGTAACATGAACTAACTAATTCGCATCGGCCCATGTATAATTATGAAAAATTAGCAAGGGTATATCGTTTTATCTATGAGTGAGGGAACCAAAAAACACTTAGATAGGAATGATGGGTACCCAGTTTCCTAGACATTAAATGTTTGTTAACTGGATTGTATCATAGGGATAACATGGATGCTTCCCTGAACTTGGATGGAGGCATCCATTTTGTTTTGCTTTTAATCCTTTGGTTGTTGTAATAGTCAA
>JAFTDF010000012.1 GCA_017454295.1 Bacilli bacterium | reverse complement strand
GAGATGAAGTTCATCCAGTTCATGCAGTATTGCGCCTCCCTCACGGGGCAGGAACTCGGCAAAACGAAAATCTCCAAGGCTATCGGCATTGAAATGAAGACGGTGGATGCCTGGCTTTCGATTTTGGTGAAAACCAATATCGTATGTCTTCTTCAACCCTACATCGACTCTTCGCTGACCAAAAGGATCGTCCGCACCCCAAAACTCCATTTCCGGGATACGGGGCTTGCCTGTTACCTCGCTAGGCTGGGCGACCCCAAAAATCTGTCCTTAAGCTATTTCGCCGGCGCTTTCTTTGAGACGTACTGCGTCAATGAAATCATAAAGGGCTTTAACAACCATGGCAGGAAGGCGGAATTCTACTATTACCGCGACAACCATCAAAACGAGATCGATCTCGTGATTCTCGAAAACGGAGAACTTCATCCTGTCGAAATCAAAACCACGATGAATCCCAGCTCCTCCGATGTCAAAGCGTTCGCCCAGCTTGCGGGCTCTGCCTATCAAATGGGGGTCGGATACCTCGTCTGCATGGTAAATCGGCTTTCCAAGCTGAAGGAAAACGTGTTCGCGCTGCCAATATCGGCGATCTAGAATCGAAGGGAACCCAAAAGGGGCAAGGTGCCCAAGCCGCGGATAAACCTCGATGCAATGGGGTTTACGTCACGTTCACGGTAGCTCGAACTCGAAAAAAACCACCGATTCAACCCGATGAAAAATACGTTCTTGATGCAATCGATCCGGGACGTTTTTTCTTATAAATCCAACAAACGGACCGTCATAACAAGAAATACTCATAAGCCATTCCAGGTAGGAATGTCTTATTGTCTCGAATGCGCGGACGTGCATACTAAAGGATATTTGATTCGAAGGAGGTACTTATGACTGACATATCGAAAAGAATCAAAGCCCTCTTCTTCCTAAGGGCCATCTTCCTGATCTCGTTGGTAGCGGGATTTGGCTCGTTTATCGTGGAAGGAATTGCCATGTCCTTTGGGGAAAGCCACGTCTTCTCTGAAGGGGGAGCGATGACTATTTACGTCTTCACTTCCATCTTCCTCATCCTGCGGTTATCGGCGATCGTGCTCTCCGCCGCGACCTTCGTGTTGACCATGAAGATCAACAAGGAATGCATGGGCGCCTTTATCACCGCCCTCATCGCCGCGGTACTCGCCATCGCTTCGGGCATTCTCCAATATATCCCCGATGCAAAGGTCGCCGCCTTGGTGCTTTCCCTGATCTCGAACCTTGGCCTCGCTGCTGCCGTCTTCTTACTGATCGACGGCATCTTCGAACAAAAAGCCAGGAAAACCTCGTTATTTGGGTTTGCCATGCTTGGCATTTGCCTCTCCGTGATCTCTTCCGTGTTATCCTTCCTAACTTATTTCGTTTCGACCCCGGAAGGATTGCTTTCCGCGATCTATTCCAGCGGCCAGGTGACCTACATCCTCTCCAGTGTCATCCTCTTCATGGCAATCCATAACTGCCTGAAGGAAATCGAAAACACCCAAGAAAGCGAGGCCATCCAACAATGAAAAAACTTAGCAAATTCAGCCTGGTCCTCTTGATGCTGGGCGGTTTGGCCAGCTGCGGTAACGCCAATGCCGAACCCATCCCTCAAGAAGGAAATGGCGAAAGCGAGGCCGCGTTGCCCGCTCCCAAGAATCTGAAGATCTCCAACGACAAGGAAGTCACCGATTACATCAAAAACCAATCCTACAACCCCGACGTCGCCCTTGCCCTCGATTTGCGGCCGTCCACCACCCTCGACACCAAAAACACCGGCGTCACCGAAGAAAATCGCCTCATCGTCACGCGCAAACAAATTAAGAAGGCCA
This sequence comes from Bacilli bacterium, assembly GCA_017454295.1. Taxonomy (GTDB): domain Bacteria; phylum Bacillota_I; class Bacilli_A; order RFN20; family CAG-826; genus Alloenteromonas. The sequence continues at coordinate 10,358 of JAFTDF010000012.1, read as the reverse complement.
CCAACGGAACGGGTAGCATGCATGCCTTGGAACAATCCGAGCAGCTCTTCCCCGGCCAGCTTCTGTTTGCCGACGAAGGTTTGGTCAACGGCAGCCCCACCATCATGTCCAATCTCTCTCGCGGCGCGGGGACCTTTGAGGTCGTCCTCCCTGGACTCTATGACTCGGAATTCACCGCTTCTGCGACCAAACGCACCCAAGTCCGTAATGGCATCGCCCAAAAAGTCGATGAATGGTACAACTCTCCGAAGAAAAAGAAACTCACCGCCAAGGAGAATTTGACCGTCACCCAGGTCTTTGACCAACGCCAGGCAGGTCTGGACGTCGGTTTTGAGATCGCCGAAAAGCTCAATATCAAAGCCGATTACAAACAAGACACCGTCAATAATGTCTATATCGTTTCCTTTGAGCAGATCTTCTATACCGTCAACACCTCCTTGGAAAACGACACCATCGTCTTTGCCGATGACGTCACCAAAGCGGATGTGGAATCCGAAATCGGGGATAAGCCAGTCGTCATGATCACCCAAGCCAGCTACGGCAAGATGGTCTTCTTCAAGCTCGAGACCAAACGGAGCAAGAGCGAAGTCAACGCCGCCTTCCAATACGCCGGCAGCGTCGATGTCAAAGCCAAGGCGAATTTCCAATCCGTGCTAGAAGACTGCAACATCACTTGCCTCGTTTACGGCGGCGCCGTCGAAGGCGGGGATCCGGAAAGCCCGACGCCCATCGAAATCAAAGACACCTCCGAAACCACCAAGGCCGACGAATTGAGGGCCCTCCTCTCCTCGGGTCTTGCCTCCAATGCCTCCGAAATCGAAAACGCCGTCATGCTTAGCTATAAGACTTCTTGGTTAAAGAACAACAAGACCGCGAAGATCAACGCCACGGCCGAATACGTCGAAACCACCCGCGAAGTCATCGGCGCCCAAAAGCTTGAAGTGAAAAACATCGGCGCCTTCGAAGTGGAATGGGGCATCTATGGACGCAAGGTCTCCGTGGACGAAACCACCGGCGAACTCTCTTTTGGCGAACTCCAACGCTTAGAAAGCGCCTCCCACGTCTGCGCCCCGCAAAACCGCGTCTATGAGATTTCGGCGATGTATGGGCAGCTCGAGCTCGACTTCGATATCACTTGGGGAAGCAAGAGGGACTCTCATCGCATCGCCCCGACTAAGAACTTCTTCTCCGACGGCAAGATCGAAATCTGCGGCACCACGCTCATCAACCACGTTTGGTACTATATCGATGGCAGCGCCCGCAAGATCTGATGCCAAGGTAATCAAGCGTTAAGGAAAAGTGGACAGGGTTATCGAGCCCTCTCCACTTTTTTCTTGCCGCAACCAAGCATAGACGATTCATCGTCTAGGCAAACGGCAAAAAGCGCAATACTTTGCCAAGTTTTATGAATTTTGCCGTTTAAACGTGGAAAAGGAAAACATCGATGAACCGAAAAGGAGGCATTAAAGTTCTTTAATAACTTTCGCGGGATTGCCGCCCACCACTGTATTCGGGGGCACGTCTTTGGTGACCACCGCTCCCGCGGCAACGACGGCATTCTCGCCGACGGTTACGCCTGGGCAAAGGATGGCACCCATCCCGATCCAAGCGTTTTTGCAGATGGTGACTTGCTTAAAATGACAGAGGTGACGGCGATCATAGAGATCATGGTTCACCGTGGCGACTTTCACTTCGGGCCCGATCAGGACGCCGTCTTGGATTTCTAAGATCCCAAAGGAAAGAAACGTCGCCCCTTTATTGATAGTGATGTCTTTGCCTAGTTTGACTCGAGGGCCGCAGTCGCAATAAAAGGGAGAGACGATGGCGACGCTTGGATCGACCTTGGTTTGGAATAATTCTTCTAGTAAACCGTGGTAATCCGGATCGGTAGGTTTCTTTTGCGAGATCTTCAAAGAGAGTTCGTGGGAACGCACCATCTCGTCATAGGCATATTGGAAGATGGGCTCATCATCGCGAGCTGACCCTTCGGTATCGATTTTCTTAAAAAACGGATTGTCCATCATCACACCCCTGCTATGGGAAATAAAGAAGCAACTTGATCCCAGGCAACGCCTAGCGACTCCAAATAAGCCTGAATCGAGCCGGCTTGGCGTTTCATTTCCGCGATTGCGGACTTTAGATATTCCCGTTTCGCCCGCATCGCTAAATAGACGGCTTTGGCTAAACGCGGCTTCCACATGAGGAAGCGGATCAAATTGGCATAGAGACGGCCCTTCTTCTTCGAAGGGGCATCGCTTAATTCATAATCGGCGTAGATATCCTCTTCTTGGTAACCTAGCGCCAATAAGAACAAGGCGGTCAGTAACCCTGCCCGGTCCTTCCCGGCGGTGCAATGCCATAGTATGGCGCCTTTACGTTCCGGATCGAAAATCACGGAGAGGGCTTGCTTCAGTCCTTCCTTGGATTCGGGTGCGGACACGAGCGATGCATAGAGTTCGGGCATATGCGGCGGTTTGGTAAAGCCGTTGAGCCCTTTGCCGTGGGTAATGCCGATGGTCTCGGCTTTCAAAATGGGGATATGGAGATAACGCACCCCTTCGATGGCGACGTCGGGTTTCTTCTCGATTTCCACATCGGTCCGCAAATCGATGATGGTTTGGATATCGTGTTCTTTGATATAGGCGAGGAATTGGGGTTTGGCCTTAAACAAAGAAGCGCTGCGGAAGAAAAGGCCTTCCCTTAATTTGGTTCCATCGGGGCGTCTCAAATAAGAAAGATCGCGGCAATTGGCTTTTCGCAGGAACTTCTCACCCATGAAGGGATTATAACATAGGGAGAATCGTTTATAATTCATCTATATGAATCCCATCCTCGAATCCTTGCTCTTAAGCGCCGCAAGCTATCCGAATATCAACCAGCAGCGACGCGAAGAAACGTTCCGCCACGGCCAACACCCGGAAGTGGCCCTGCTTTGTTGCAGCGATTCGCGGGTCATCCCCGAAGAAATCTTCAATGCCTCCATCGGCGATCTCTTTGTCATTCGCACCGCCGGCAATACCTTAGGTCCCAATGAAGAGGCCTCCTTTGGCTATGCCTACCACCACCTCCATATCAAAACCTTCATCGTCCTAGGCCATACCCATTGCGGCGCCGTTTCCAGCGCCCTCCATCAGGATAAGGGGGCCCTCTTTGAAACCATCCGCCACCATATCGGCAAAGAAAAAGACCCCATTCAGGCCTCGAATCGGAATGCTCTCGCGGTCCAAGAACAACTACAACGCAAATTCCCCCACGCGGAGGTATTTGCCTTGAGCTACGATAACGAAACGGGCATCGTCTCGCCCTTATCGTTCTAAATAGGCTTTTGCTAGAAGCAAAATCGGCAATTCCCGCTGCTTCACCAGTCCCGGCACCCCTTGCTCGGACTGGCTTTGATATAAGGCGATGGCCTCATCGATAGAATAGGTATCGGTGGACGCAATCAAATCATCCCCGCTGGATTCATGATGGAGTTTGGTTTTCTTCACCTCTTTGCATAAGAAGAAGCGATTGATGTTTTTCCGTCCGATGAGGTGATAAGCGTCTTCGACCTCGGCAATCGGGGCGAGGACCTCCACCACCACACCGAGTTCTTCCTCGCATTCGCGGACCACGGCTTGTTCGTAGGTCTCCCCTTCATCGACGCCGCCACCGGGGGTTTCGTAATAGGTGGCGTCGCCAAACAGATCGTTTCGATGGATATGATGAAGATAGACCTTCCCTTTCGCATCGAGCACGATGGCCCGGGCGATGGGCCGGGTATGGGTGAAGGGCTGGGCGGGGTAACGATTATCGGGAAATAGGAACGTGACCATGCCTAGATTCTACCCCTTTTCCCTACTCAAGAACTACGCTAAGGCGTAAAATATCCCTATGCTGATTCGGAATCGGTTGATCTCCTTCTTCGTGCGAGTGGGCTTCCTGCTCGTGCTTTTGGCCGTCGCCGTTCCCTATCTAGTGGTCCGCGAATCCTGGGCCTATTTCCTCGAATTCGAAACGGGGCTCGGACTGGTCTACTTAGTCGTGCTGGCCCTGATGATCCTTTTTAACGTCATCGATCTCCGCCATGGGATCCATGGCATCCCCGCCGGATTCTATATGCCCATCAAGCTACCTTTGGTCGCGTTCCTCTTCTTCGGGAACTTCTTCTATTTCGTCTATGGCTTACCCACCGGGTATTCTTCCTCGTCTTTGACCTCGATTCTCTTCCATGCCTTCTTCCTTGCGGTTCCCACTTTGGAATGGCTCTTCTTCGATATCAAAGGCACGGTCCGGCCCCGTGTGGCCTTTATGGCCATGCTCTATCCCGTCTTCTACGTCATCATCATCGGCTTCCGCACTTTGATCTGGCCTAACGCCTTATTGCCCAATGGGGCCATGTACCCCTACCCCTTCCTCAAACCGGGCTGGGATCTATTTATCCTATGGGCCATCCTCGCTTATGCGGTGCTCTATTTGACGGTCTTGCTTTATATCTTCCTCAATAATCTTCTCGCGGGTCGATATCGCCGCCAGGATATCGATCCATTTTAGGATTTGGCCTTCTTCCGCCCGGGTTGGGCGGTTTTTATTTCCACCACTTTTTGCTCAGGGATGGGGTGCTTGCGGATCGAAGATAAGACCCACCGTCGTGGGAATCCGGAATAAAGGAAGGTGAATCCCATCACCAAGAACCCCTCTTTGTAATAGAGCCGGTAATAGGTGAGGGACATGGTCGCTTCCGAAAACCCCACGTATTGGGGTTGTTCTACGGCAAGAACGACATGCTCGAGGATGCGAAGATAGTCCTCTGGGTGACGTGAAGCAAGGGCGTCGAGGAAATCCGCCTCCGCCACTAAAGCGCGATTGGTGGGTAAAGACACCCCTAGCGCGGTTTCGACGCGGCTTTTGATGCGTCCGAATGAAATTGGTTGTTGATCCATAAACTGGTCCTCCGCTTTCTTATACGCAAGGAAGCCCCCTCTTTGAGCAAATATCTTTTCTTCCCTAAGGGGAACGATATAATGGGTGCCCTATGGCAAGACAGGGATTACTGGCAAAACTTGGCAACCTCGACATGACCAAAGGTAACCTCTTTGGCAAGCTCATCCTTTTTGCCTTCCCTTTGGCCTTAGCTTCGATGATGCAACTCCTCTACACCACCATCGACATCGTCTCGGTGCGCTTTGGCGATTCCGGGGATGCTGCCGCCAGCGTCTCCGCTAACGGCTCCCTCATCAATCTCATCATCGTCTTATTCAATAACATCGCCCTCGGCTCCAACGTATTGGTGGCCAATGCCAAAGGGGCGGGGGATCGCGAGAAAGCCCAACGGGTGCTCCATACCTCGCTTCTATTTGCCTTATTCGCTGGCATTGGGGTGGGCATCTTAGGTTTCTTCGTCGCCCCGGAACTCTTAAAGGTGATGAACACCTCGGAGCACTTAATCGACAACGCGACCCGTTATCTCAAGATCTATTTCTTAGGCCTCCCCTTCTTGATGGTCTACAACTACTGCGCCCAAATGTTGCGCGCCCAAGGCGATAGTCGTTCCCCTTTCTTGATTTTGACCCTCGCCGGTATCATCAACGTCGGCTTTGACTTACTCTTTGTCTTCCCCATGAAGATGGGTGTGGCCGGGGTGGCCTTTGCCACCATCATCGCCGAAGCCATTTCCGCGTTCTTAGCGATTCTTACCTTCCGCGTCAAAAAGGAATCCTTCTTACGATTAAACTTCAAATCCTTACGCATCGATGGGAAGGCCATGAAGGAACTCTTAATCATCGGAGTTCCCGCCGGTCTCCAGGGATTCTTCTTCTCCCTCCCCAACGTCTTCCTCCAAGCCAAACTCTATACCATCGATCCCACCAATGACGCCTTAGAAAACGGAGCCATTGCCGCTGGCAACGTGGAAAGCTATCTCTTCGCGGGGATCGACGCGATTGCCATGGCCACGATGAGCTTCGTCGCCCAAAACCATGGGGCGAAGAAAGGCAAGAACATCAAGAAGGTGTTCTTCTTCGGCTTATCCTGGGGAATAATCTACTACGCGGTCGCCTTTACCTTGGTATTGCTTACCGGTAGACACCTCTTACGCCTATTCGTCGATAACGAAGCTTCCTTAGATCCGGGGATGGAACGCTTGATGGTGATGTCCTCCACGTATTTCCTGAATGCCTTCATGGGCGTATCCGCGGGTGCCTTGCGTGGCTTAAAGCATTCCACCTATCCGATGGTGGTCACCTTACTATGTTGCACCGTCTTCCGCATCATCTATTTGGAGACCATCTTCACCTATGTGCCCTTCTTCCATACGGTGACCTGGCTCTACGCCCTCTTCCCCATCACCTGGGGGATGGCTGCCGTGTGCAATCTCTCCGCGGCCGCCTATTTCCTGCCTAGGGACATCAAAAAGATGGAGATGGAAGAGAATCCCATCCCCGCCGAGAATTCGCTGTAGGAGGCGAAACAAGAAGATTTAAGGGTGGCGAAGAAGCTAATCCTCGTCGAATAAACTCATTTGGGTATAAGCTTCGTCGATATCTTTCAGGTCTTTTACCACGAATTCGAAGAGGCTAATGATGGATTCGTAGTCCTTCACGGCGCTATTGGGAATGCGAATCATCTTGATGCCATAACGAGCGCAAACCTCTTCTTTTTGACGGTCTAAACGAGCCGTCACCTTTTGGCCGATATGCTCGCCCCCGTCGATTTCGAAGACGACGATCGTGGCATATTGGCGGTTCAAAAATCCACCACTGACTTGAACGATCACATCGAACTCTTTCTTGCCGATGAGACGCAGGTCTTGCGAGTGGACGTTCTTAATGGCCTTGATCACGGGCACATTCCGTTCAATTCGGAACTTGCTCCCCCGCCGGTTGAAATAAGGTTGAAGGGTATCGAAGAATGCCTTTTCATTGGCGGAGTCGTTGGAAAAGCCATAGGCGATGACGGCATCGCTTTTGGGGACGACAATCTTCCCATTTTGATGCACGTAATCCGAAAGCACTTTGATGTCGTTTTCCTCGCCGTGGCTTAAGGCGTCGATGGCCTCTTTATCGCCGACGAAGACCAATTTCTTTTTGGCTCTGGTCACCGCCACGTTAATGAGCTCGTGGTTGTTTTTGATCCAGTCCATCGTCTTTTTGCCGGTGCGAACGGATAAGCCGGCAGACATGATGATGACGTCTTTTTCCGAGCCTTGCAAAGTATGGACGGTGCCGGCTTTGGTGTCGGTAACGCCTAGCTTCAATAAACAATCGTTGATCAGGTTACATTGATTGACAAAGGACGTGATGATACCCACGTTCTTATAGTGGTTCTCTTTGATCAGCTTTGCCACTTCCATCGCTTCTTCTAGCGATGCGTTCCGTTTTCCGGGGACGGGACGATTCTTGGTTTGCAAATAGACCAAACTTCCCTCCTCCGAATTGAGGAGTTTTAGTTGGTGGTCATAGAACCGCTGATTCACAAAGCTCGCGATACGGCGGCCACAGCGGTAATGGTAGCGGAGAAGGATATTCTTAGAGTTGTTGTCCTTCCGCAGCATCGTGGAGAGGATGGAATTGTGGATATAGTCGTATTCCTCGCCCACCGAATTACGGCGCATCAAGGATTCGTTGACCGGCTCTTCCAATACCGTGACGGGTTGTAACTGGTTGGTGTCGCCGACCAAAAGCAAATCATTGCCGCGGACAATGGGGATCAAAGAGGAGGCGGTATTGCATTGACCCGCTTCATCCATGATCACCAAATCGAACTGCGGTTTGGCGCTGCCGAGTTTATAGCAAGATAGATTCGTGCATAGGACAATGGGGAAAACGGAAAGGAAACGGTGCAAATTCGCATCTTCTTTAAGGTACTTATTCAATAGATGCACCGCTTCACCCATATCCTCAACATCGAGGATTTCCCGCAGTTCCTTAAACGGCGGATTGGCTAACCGCTTCAATCGCGCCAAAGCGGAATAATAAACATAGTTTTGGAAGTCTTTGCTTTCCGAAGCGGAAATCGCATATTCCAGCACATCCTTGTCCTGAATCGGATGAGCAGAAGCCACCTTTTTCCGATAAGCCGCGATTTGTTCATCTAATTTTGAATTAATGCGGTCGATTTTGGTGAGCAAGCGGATCTTTTCCAGCGTGGCGAGGCGTTCTTGCAAATCGATTTGGGCCTCATATTCCATCAACAGTTCTTTTAGCTCACGGAAATGGGAGAGGGATCGCTTCTTGCTGGCGGCGGTGAGTCCCTCTTGGACCTTGGACTTTTCATGCTTCGAGACAAAGGCCATGATGTCCCGCAATTTGCGGATGGCTTCCGCCATTTCGTCGTTATTGCCTAGGCGAATCATGGGGAAAAGAATCTTTTCGGGTTCGGAGGAATAAGGCTTCCGATAGGTAAGGGAACCATCCATCTTGGCAAAGATATCGTTGACTGGATGGTTGTTATTCGAACAGACCAATACGGTTTTGTCATTGGCGTAAGCGGATAGCAGCACGTTGAAGATGGTTTCCGTCTTTCCCGTTCCAGGTGGCCCTTTCACATAGGTGACGTGGTTCATCATCGCGTTATAGACGACCCGCATTTGGTCGATATTGATCTTATTGCGATCGGAGACGACGATTTCGACGTCTTTCGAAGTCCCGCTTCTGCTTTTGTTGCGCCCAAAAAAGGATTTTAGCGGCACCGTCAATTTCCCATCCAAATCCATTTGGTGGATGGCTTCTAAGGCATCGTCGATCGCCCCCATGTTTTGGGGATCTCGGGCCAGCAAGAAAATGCTGGGCCTGGTATTGATGATTTCCCCGGAATTAAAGTTCTCTGCGATTGCCTGTTTATATTCCTCTTCGTGCTCATCGTAACTTTGCACGAATTCCTCGGGATCCATCTCCAAATACATCCCGATGGTGGCTTTCTTGCCCTCGCTCACGAGGAATGATTTGTTGATGGAGGTTTTGCCCGCACTCTTCAGCGTCCGGTTTTTGAAATCCAGCGTTAATACGCGATAGGCAACCACATATTGTTTGTCATCGATATCAATGGAGAGCCGATTAATGGCCAAGGTCTGGAAGCGATTGATCTTTTCCGCTTCTCGTCGGGATTTACGGAAGACGAAATCGAGAATCGTATCGAACTGGCGGTCGTTGAGTTGATATTTGCCTTCTTGCTCCAAACGATGGCAATCCACGTCATCCAACATGGCGGAATCGCTGATAAAGGGATCGTTATCTAAACGATAGCAATCGGAGAGGTAACGGAGGATGTTATTATCGAAGTTCACCACTTCGAGATATTCATCGAAAACCTTTTGGTTGAGTTTCTCCATCAAAGAAGACGGGGTTTCGTAATAGCTTTGGGAAAGTACCGATGCCGTTTTGATTTGGTCGATGAAAATGAAGGTGTCTTGATTTCGTCTGCCTTCTAAAACGCGGTTGTTCTTTCCGGGATTAAAAATATCGCAAATGACTTTGCCCGTTTTGATATCGATACCTTTGATGCCGATGTAGTAATAAGTCGTTTCCCCTTTGCGGTTGAGGTAAGAAATATCCAACCACTTCCGATGGAGGATTGCCTGATAGATGCTATTCTTGACCGATATCTTCATACCAACGCAAAAATATCGTTTCCTATTATACCTTGGGTTTACGTTTCTTATGCAGGCAAAAGAAAAGCCTCAGGATTTCCCGAGGCTTGAAGATCAAGGATGAATCTTACTGAGCTTGGTTTGCGGCAATGGTACCGAAGATACCACCGAGGAGGACCAAGACGCTACCGGAGATCGCACCGATGACGATGTTGACGATGTGGATGGCTTTGTTCTTGGAACCGCGGAGAGAAGCGGAGAAACCAAAGAAGGCCAAGCAGGCAACGATCGCTTCGACGGCAGCCACGACAATGAGGGTGATGCCGCCCATGTTGCGGGCTTCCTTCCAATCGTTGAAGGTCGGGAGTTGAGCCATGGGAACGCCAGATTCCAACGCGGCCTTGTTGCTCTCATTGTACATTTGGAACAACGTTTGGTTGTCGATGGCTAAGGTGGAGATGCCAAGGATCAACAAGGAAACGAAGCCGACAATCGCGACAATCGCACCGATGATGTAGACAATTTTTGATGCTTTTTTCATTTTAAAGCTCCTTTGCGAGAAAGATTATAGCACTCCCGTAGGGGAATGATAGGGGGTGATTTACTAAGGTCCGTAGGGGAAATCACTTCGCTTCGACTAAGATGGTCTGTATGAGGGGGAAAGCACTGCTATTTCTGTTACGGATGGCGGGTCTAGCACTGAACCAATCGAAGTTGATGATACTTTAAACCTGACTTTAACGGGCGTTTCGGGCACTTCCTATTCTGACTGGTCTGGCAAAAGCAGCACAAG
>JAFTDF010000011.1 GCA_017454295.1 Bacilli bacterium | reverse complement strand
GATATTGGTTTTCACCAAAATCGAAAGCCAGGCATCCACCGTCTTCATTTCAATGCCGATAGCCTTGGAGATTTTCGTTTTGCCGAGTTCCTGCCCCGTGAGGGAGGCGCAATACTGCATGAACTGGATGAACTTCATCTCATTGGCGTCTTTGATCATCTTTCGCACATCGCGCTCGATGTAGGTTTTGAGATAGGCGGCATAAAAGTCTTGGTGTTCCAATTCCGCATTGACGAAGAGTTCGGGATAGCCGCCGGTGACGATGCGGCGGAACACATCATCGACGGAATCCGTGGATTCAAAGGGATAATAATCCTCGGCGTGGTAGGAGAGGGGTTTCTCGGGTCGACCATTTATCTCGTCATACGAGAGGGAATACATGTCGATGGGATTCGCCCTTCCAGCCAGGGATTCCTGAATCCTGCCCTTCAAGTCATCGGACTCCGAGCCCGTAAGCAGATACATGCCGTTGGCGCTTTTTCCGCTTCTGCGCACCTCATTCACAATCCGGGCGATTTCATCGAAAAGGGGCGCGGCTTTTTGGGCTTCGTCGATGATCAGGGGCGCGGGAAAACGAGAAAGAAAGAATTTCGGATCGCGATTCGCCTCCGCCCTGAGGGTCAGATCATCCAGTGAGACATAGGTAAAGCCAAGATCTTTCCCAATATAATCCGATAGCGTCGATTTCCCGACCTGCCTCGCCCCGACCAGCGCCGTCACGGGGAAGGTGCGAAGGGATTTTCTCACCACTTCCTCAATTGTCCTTCGAATCATCGTCTTACTCCTTTGTACGGTTTTAGTATATCACTACCAATTTTGTACAAGAAGATGTTTTGTGGCATCTCCGAATCAAAGGGCCGATCATCGCGGTATGAAAGAAAAAAGTTCCCGACACGATTGCATCAAGAACCTAAGATAAAGAAAGCGGGAATACTCCCACACTTCGATGGACCCCAGAGGATTTCTCCTCAGCCCAATTACATTATAGGTGAAAATGCCCTCAATGGAAGCAGGTGAGGCCACATTTGCGATTCAAAGTTTGATTCACTTATTTCTGGTAAAAGATGAACCCATCCTCGGTCTTTATGACGCGATAACCAATCGCAAGGACCATGTCGAGATTATAATGTATAACATTATATTGTTTACCATCGTTGGCAGTAGTTCGGAATTTCCGAACAACTGGCTTTTCGTCCAGTTCGCCTTCTTCCAAAATATGCTTAATGTGCTCCGAAATGTTCGGTTTGCTCGAGTTATAGAGAGCGACGATTTGTTCTTGGGTTAGCCAAAGATTCCCGTCGATCAACTTAACCTCGACTTTGGTTCCGTTTGAATCGGTGTTATAAAAGCAGGGATGTTTCCCTGCGCCTCGGTGGACCATGATCTTGCGATCAGCCCACTAAAACTATAAGCAAACGCCATTGAAAAACAAGCGGCCCCGAACCATTTCCGTTCAAATGCAGGGCAAACGTATGAGCGAAACCGTTTAGCGTGCGCGACGATGATTAACCGTGCCTGAGTGCCTTTTTCAATGCGCAAGTGGCAACCCCTCTACTCTCGGGAGGCAATCGTTTCTCCTTTGCAAGCGAAAAAAGCTTCCCCGCCAAAGGCTAAAAATATAAGAAAAGTCTACGCTACCAGCGGTTTTCAAAGAAAAAACGTTCCTGACACGATAGCATCAAGAACGCTATTGGCTTTATGGCGGAGGCGCAGAGATTCGAACTCTGGCCGGGTGTGACCCCGCTGCCGGTTTTCAAGACCAGTCCCTTCAGCCGCTTGGGTACGCCTCCAGCGGGTTAGATTTTACGGCAATTATCGAGAAAGGGGTAGGGGATTATCGCTTGCCTTTGAATTGGAGATAAATCTCGAATAGGAGGGCGTTATGGTAATCGCGGATATCCACGCCGGTTTTCTCCACGAAGGCATTGAGGCGATAGGAGAAGGTGTTGCGGTGAACAAAGAGGGTTTTCGCGGCCAAACAGGCATCGAGTCCGCAGGCAAGGTAGGCTTTCGCGGCTTCTAGCAAATCAAAATCCCCCGCGATCGGACGGAATAAGTCCATCAAGGGGCCATAGGAATCATAGTTATCGTAGCCGACTTCCTTCATGATGACGTCGCTGGGGAAGACGCAGGAATTGGGAAAATAGGCCAAAGCCTCGTCTAAAAGACGCTGCTCGAAAGCGGTGTGCTGATGGGCGATGAGAATCGACACCGATCCCCCGATATCGTCATGGAAGGGTTTGAGCAATTGATAGAGCTCGGCGTAGAAGGAGACCGGGGCCACGAATTCGGCTTCGGTGGGGGAGGAGAAGGAAATCGTCCGCGTATCGATGCCGGCTTCGGCAAGCAACGTAAAAAGCAACGTCGGATCAAAGGGCGCGGAGGTCTTGACCAGATAATGCTTTTCCATGGGTTAGGCCTTTAATAAGAAGCACTCGAAGGGGCGAAGTTCGAAGACGTGGTTATTGAAGATCACGTCGCCATAGTTATGGAGGATGATGTCCTTGATGTTGTAGTAGAAGGAGAAGTAGGTGGTATAGGGACGGAAATTGGCGATGCAAACCAAGAGTTCCGGCCCTTCGTGGGTATAGGCGAACACATCGGGGTGATTGGGATCAAGCAGATCCCATTTGCCCATGGCCACCTGAGCGGCCAAGAAGGGTTCTTTGCGTTTGGCAATCGCATAGCGATAGAAGTTGAGCACGGATTCAAACCGGGCATATTCGTCTTGGACGTTGACGCCTTGGAGGTAGTTTTGGTTGATCTTGTTTAAATAGGGTTTGGGCCCAAAGCCGGCGTTTTCGCTGCGATCCCATTGCATGGGGGTGCGGGCGTTGACCCTGGCGGTGCGGTTCATATAGTGGGTGATGGTCGCATCGTCGAAGCCGCGTTGCCGTAAGGAAAGGATTTCGTTGCGGGCGTTGACGTCGGAGAAGAAGTCCTCGGGCTTTTCGTATTCGCAATTGCTCATCCCGATTTCGTCCCCGTTATAGATAAAGGGCGTCCCATACATGAATAGGAGGGTGGTCAATAAGGCTTTGGCGCTTTCTTCGCGGTATTGGATGGAGCCATATTGGCTTAAGACGCGGGGATGGTCATGGTTCTCCCAATAGATCGGCATATCGCATTTGCCGTTGCAGGCTTCATACCAGCGGCGGAAGCTCTTCTTGAGTTCGATGACGTCGGTTTTGATTTCATGATCGGGTTTGCCGATGGAACCATAAGCTCCATTGGCCCAGGCCGTATCGAAATTAAAGACCATGTGGATGGGGCCGCTTTCGAAAGAGGAGTAGGTCAGGGCGGTGCTAGGCGTGACGTTGCCGCCGACTTCGCCCACGAGCAAACAATCGTAATGGGAGAAGACCTGATCCTTGAAATCGGTCAAATAGGAGAGGACCTCGGGACGGTTGGAGAAGCGGTCGGTATCGTAGACCAGTCCGTTTTCGTCTGCCTGAAGCGAGGAATCCGCAAAGGAGGTGTCTTTGCCAAGGTGGGCCAAAGCGTCGAGGCGGAAGCCATCGACCCCCAGCTCGAGGTAGTGACGGGCGATTTGGTAATAACGGTCCCTCAGTTTGGGGTTATTCCAATCAACGTCAGGCATCTTTTTCGAAAAGATATGGAAATAGAAATCGTCGGTGCCGGGGATTTGTTCCCAAACGGAGGTGGAAAAGAAGCCTTTCCAATTATTGGGCGGCAAGATTTTGCCGTCTTTCCCGATTCTCCCTTTGCGGAAGAAGTAATAACCGCGTTCCTCACTATTGGGATCAGCGAGGGCTTTTTGGAACCAGGGGTGCTCGTCGGAAGTATGGTTGAGGACGAAGTCGATCAAGACCAGGATATCCCGGGCATGGGCTTCTTGTAAGAGGCGCTTGAAATCTTCGTTGGTGCCATAACGGGGATCGATATCCTCATAAGAGGAGACGTCATAGCCGTTATCGTCCATCGGCGATTGGAATAAGGGGCAAATCCATAAGAGATTGATGCCCAAGTCCTTTAAATAATCGAGCTTGGAGATGATGCCGGGGATGTCGCCTACCCCATCGCCATTGCTATCTTTGAAGGTAGCGGGATAGAGGATGTAGCCGACCCGGTTCTCGAAACGAGCACTTTTCTTCATGGGTTTACGCGTCCTTTTCCTAAACTATTAAGATATCATCGCACTTTTTTTAAATTGTGCAAGGTGCTGGTCACCCCTTTTTGCCAGAATGCTTATCCAGAAAGCGGCGTTTGGGTGCTTTTTCCTTGAAAAAGTCCTTCTTCCGTTCATAATTTGTCCGTTATATGGGTGCGTTACGAAAGACCAGCGGCGACATGCTCCAAGGGGTGAAGGGTGTTTACATCCTCTCTTTCGTGTTCCAGTTTTTCTGGGTGGCCAGCAACGTCTTCTCTTCCTTCCTCATGAAGGTGGTCGTCGACGCCCTCACCCACGAACTTGACGATGCCGTCTATATCGAGCAATGGGTCGTCGCGCTTCTTTCGGGGGGACGAGGTCCCTCCTTCCTTTATGATCGCCTCTGGCTGATCGTGGTGGCTTTGCTTGCTTCTGCCGGTATCGGGGGACTCATCATGTTCGGGCGTTTCCGCTTACGTGCATCGGCCTCCACCAAAATCACGAAGAACATGCAGATGAAGCTCTATAACCACATGTTGGAGCTTCCCTATAGCGAATATAAGAACACCAAAGCGGGGGACCTTATCCAAACCTGCACCCGCGACGTCGACATGGTGCGGCGTTTCATGGTGATGGACATGAGCCAAATCACCTACACCTTATTTATGGTGGTGCTTTGCTTCTCCATCTTGGTCTCCATTTCTTGGAAATTGACCTTGGTGTCTCTTGCCATGTTCCCGCTTCTATTCGTCTATGCCTTCTTCTTAATCAAAGAGGTACGACGGAGATATCGTAAGACCGACGAAGCCGAGGCCGAACTCGTCGACAAGATGAGCCAAAACCTCGATGGGGTGCGCCTGGTTAAGGCCTTTAACCTCGAAAGTCGCGAAATCGCCGAATTCGAGAAAAAGATCGCCGAATACCGCCAATCCTTCAAACATGAGAAGCTGCTTGGCTCTTTCTTCTATGGCAGCAGTGACATCTTCATCTTCGCTTCCCGTACCGTGGCCTTGCTTTATGGCCTCTATTTGGTGTTCCAAACCGGCCCCGACCATATCACCTCGGGGACCTTGGTCATTTCCTATACCTTCGTCAATATGATGGTCTGGCCCTTGCGTCAAACCGCGACCACCATGTCCAATTTGGGGCAGATGTTAGCCGCCACCGATCGCATCCAAAAACTCTTAGCCATCCCCACCGAAGACCGCAAAGCGGGCTTATCCACCCCCATTTCGGGGCAGATCGAGTTCTCCCATGTTTGCTTTGCCTATCCCGATGAACCCGAGGTGCGGGTGCTCGACGACGTCTCCTTCTCCGTGAAGAAAGGGCAAACCATCGCCATCATGGGCGCCACCGGCAGCGGCAAATCGACCATCTCCCATTTGCTATGTGGACTCTATCCGTTGCAAGAAGGCTCCATCACCTTGGACGGTGTCCCCATTTCCGATTATTCCTTGGAGCATCTTCGCCGCAACGTCTCCACGGTCTTACAAGATCCCTTCCTCTTCTCCAAATCCATCGTCGATAACATCAAAATCGCCCACGAAGAGGCTTCCTTTGAACAGGTTCAATATGCGGCTTCCGTCGCTAGCGTCGATGAGGCCATCGGCTCCTTCCGCGATGGTTACGACACCCAAGTGGGGGAGAAAGGCGTCACCCTTTCCGGGGGCCAACGCCAACGTCTCGCCATCGCCCGCACCGTGATTTCGGGTGCCCCCATTTTGATTTTCGACGATTCTTTATCCGCGGTGGACTCGGCCACCGATTTGGCGATTCGCGCCAAACTCAAAGCCGCCCAAAACCAAGCCACCGTCATCTTGATTACCCACCGTTACATGTCGGCGAAGAACGCCGATATGATTTTGGTCCTAGAAAACGGGAAGATCGTGGAACGGGGCAATAACGACGAATTAATGGCCCAAGACGGGATCTATAAGAAGATCGCCGAGATCCAGACGAGGTTAGCATAATGGCCCAGCGCACGCTTGAAGAGGAAGCCTTACCGGAGAAGTTCAACCTGGGGATCTGGAAAAAGATCTTCCGTTATCTCCTTCGCCACCCCCTCCTATTGGCGGTGGGGCTTTTGGGCACTCTCTTTGTCTCCTTCTACGACGCTTCCTTCGTGCCCGTGATGAATGCCGGGGCGATTGCCGCCGGGGAGAACCTCGCCAGCATGACGGATGTCCCCAGTATCTGGCAAGTCGCCATCCCCGTCACCTTTATCTTCGGCATCCGCGCCGAATTCAGCTTCGTCAGTTACATGGTGACCTTAATCGTCATGATTTTGGTGCGTTCCGCTTTAATCATCGTCACCTTCTACGTCACCAATTTGATTTCCCTCACCGTCATCTGCGAACTCCGCCACGATTGCTTTATCAAGATCCAAAAGCTCTCCTTTTCTTATTTCGATAAGAACTCCTCGGGATGGCTCATCGCCCGTATGCAAAACGACACCTCTTCCATCGGGGATGTCTTATCCTGGGCCTTCAATGGCATTTTATGGTCGATCCTCGAAGTCATCTTCACCGTCGTGACGATGTTCTCCGTGAATTGGCTCTATGCCCTCGTGGTGCTCGCCTCTTTGCCCGTCATCATCTTGGCGACGCCTCTATTTGAAAAGAAACTGCTAGTGCTCCATCGCTCCGCCCGCAACGCCTATTCCCACTATGTGGGCTATTTAAGCGAATCCATCGCCGGGGCGAAGACCATCAAGACCCTCTCCATCGAGGGGCGGCGTGAGGAAGAGGCCGACGAAATCACCTCCGAAGTCCGTCGTCGTCGCTTAAAAGCCGTCAAGGTCGACGCCATCTATTCGCCCTTATTGTCTTTGACCTCCTCCATCATGATCGCGGTGGTGGTCTATCTTGGGGCCGTCCACCAAGGCTGGTCCGCTTTCACCATTGACGCGGCCACGTTGGTGCTATTCGTCACCTTCGTCTCTTCCATCTACGATCCTTTGGTGTCGGTTGTGGAGATCTTTGGCGAATTCGTCGCGGCCCAAGCCGGGGCGGAGAAGGTGATGCAACTCCTCGAAGCCGAGGAAGCCATCGTCGATACCCCAGAAGTCATCGCCAAATACGGGACGATCCTGTCTCCGAAAACCGAAGCCTATGAGGAGATTCGAGGCGAAATCGAATTTCGGGATGTCGGTTTCTCCTATTTGCCGGGCCAAGAGATCATTTCCCACCTTAATTTGAAGGTGGAAAAAGGCACTTCCTTAGCCATCGTCGGGGAGACGGGATCCGGGAAAACCACGATTGCCAATTTGCTGTGCCGGTTCTATGAACCGACCTCAGGCGAAGTCTATATCGATGGGGCCGAATACCGCACCCGTTCCTTAGGGTGGCTACGTTCCCATATCGGCTATGTCCAGCAAACCCCGTTCTTATTCAACGTCTCCATCCGCGAGAATA
Organism: Bacilli bacterium; assembly: GCA_017454295.1. Taxonomy (GTDB): domain Bacteria; phylum Bacillota_I; class Bacilli_A; order RFN20; family CAG-826; genus Alloenteromonas. The sequence continues at coordinate 6,542 of JAFTDF010000011.1, read as the reverse complement.
TCGCCTATGGGCGCAAAGACGCCTCCGAAGAGGAAATCATCGCCGCCGCCAAACTCGTGGGCATCCACGATTTCATCATGCGCCAGAAGGATGGATATGATACATTGATAAAAGATGAAGGGGGTTCTTTGTCGCAAGGGCAGAAGCAACTCATTTCCTTTGCCCGGGCCATCGTCCGAAATCCCTCGATTTTGATTCTCGACGAAGCCACCTCTTCGATCGACACCAAAACCGAAGGGGAAGTCCAAGCCGCTTTGGCGGCGCTATTAAAAGGACGCACCTCCATCATCATCGCCCACCGTCTTTCCACCATCTCCGGGGCCGACCGCATCTTGGTCTTAGACCATGGTAGAATCATCGAAGACGGCAACCACAAATCCTTATTAGAGGCCAAGGGTGCCTATTACGACCTCTACATGAACCAATTCAAGGAATTATCTTTAGATAACCAAATCAAAACCTACGAGAGCCAAATCGAAGGCAAAGGAGTCAAGATTTAATGGATTCGGAAAACCAACGGAAAGCCGTACAAACGTGGCAATTGGTCTATTTGATCATTTGCTCGGCCTTAGCCACGGGCGCTTTGATTTGCTCGTTGCTTTTTGCTTCCGGCGCCGCCGTGGCGGATGGAAAAGTGGCCTCACCCCTCCTGGTGGGCCTCGCCTTTGGCTTTATGGCGCTGTTACGCGCTTCGTTCGTGTTCCATCCTCGTTTCCGCGCCCAGAGGGTCAAAAATGCCGGAATCGCCGCGAGTATGGTCCTGCTTTCGGTCTTTGGATTCTGCATTGGGCTTTGGGATTGGTTTTTGAATATCGCCGCGGCCGGCTATGCCTTTACCGTGGCCGGATCGCGGATTTATACGATGGTGAAACACCGCACCAAGCGGAGCATTGCCTTTGGCATCCTCTTCAGCGGCATCTTCCTCTTGCTGGGGGCGATCTTTATCGCGCTCAACCCGAATGAACCCGGCGGGCCGCTGCTCGTGACCTTGCTTCTTGGCCTGATCATGGCCCTCGATTCCTTCATTGCGATTTTCGCCTTGATCATGTCCAACCTTCGTAAAGGCATCCTCATCAAGATCGTCCGCGAATCCTATGCCGCCGAAATCCTCTCCGGTTTGGTCATTTTGATCTTGGCCTCGAGTGTGGTGCTTTTCATTAACGACGAAACCATCACCTCCTTTGGCGATGCCTTATGGTATTGCTTCGCCGTCGTCACGACGATCGGCTTTGGCGATATCACCGCCAAGACGATGTTGGGCCGTATCATTTCCGTGATCTTGGGGATTTATGGCATTGTGGTGGTGGCGTTGCTCACCTCGATCATCGTCAACTTCTATAACGAGTCCACCCAAGCCCGGGCTCAGGAAGAGAAAGAACTGATCGCCCAACTCCAAAAAGAACTCGAAGCGAAGCAAAAGCAACTCGAAGAGAAATACGGGAAGAATGCGGTGGCCCAAGCGTCTAAGAACCCTGAACCCGAGCCCTCAAAAGTAGAAGCCCCAGAAGCGCCGAAGAAAGACGAGTAGACAGCCCTTCTTATGAAGGGGTTTGTTTTCTTTTGGCCGGTTTCAACGATCCTCAAAGACTATAAAAACTTTTTCTTTTTTGGAGAACCCAGTTCCTGTATTCTTTAGAAAGAATAATTGTGGTTATCCCCATGAACACGAAGACAAGCAGGAGGTACGACCATGGCACGATTCAAGAATAAAGCACGCTTACTGGTCCCGGCAGCGCTTTTGCTGGTTGGGGGCTTGTTACTAAGCACACCGTCGCTTACAAGCGCTTCGGCGGCGTATGAGACGCTGACCCAAAACATTAAGGTATTGCCTGCTTCCCCCGAGAACGAAAATCGGGGTTCCGCCGTCCCGGATGCGTTGGTCACCACGCTCGGCGAAATCTACGATGACAAGACTAGGGCCCAGGAGGACCTCGAGGCCTTGTACGCGGCCGGCATCATCGATAGCAATGGCAAACTCACCGGACTCGACCTGCGCGAAGACGGGAAAAGCGTCGGACTCTCCGAACTCACCAAGCGCATCGCTAACGGAGAGAAAGTGGGGGATATCACCGTCAACGGCAAGCCCGCCACGGCGGAGCAGGTAATGAAGATCTCCCAGGTCAATACGGCCATCGAGATCGCCGAGCTTTTGGAATCCGACATCGACGTCACCGACGACCACGCGAAGAACCTCGAGGCCTTACTTAGGGCCATTCAAAACGGTTCCGTTGATTTGCAAAAGGCACTAAAGACGGGAACTTTGCAGTTGTCTGGCGATACGGCGAATGATTCCGATACCCAGGACGATATTGATTATTCGCTCCCGGGAACCATACCCTCTAAGTTAAGCTTCTCGCAGGATGGCCAGTATTATTATGCCCCATATGTAAGCGGAAGTACGTATCAGCGGAACTACCCTTTCTTCCACCCTTTTCACGATCCTGCTTATGATGACTACTTCAATGGCTTTGAAAACGCGATGCCAGGCGCGGGAGAAGTTGGCGGCGTGTCTCCGAATAGCGCAAGGGATATGTTCGATTGGTCGAAGGCCATCATCGGCATCGACGATAATCGCGTTACCCCAACGGTTACGGCGGTGTTGCCCCTAAAAAGCGACGACTTCGTCCAAAACATCATCGCGACGGACGGCCAAAACAACCGGCTGACCGACATTTCGAAAAACGGTATCGGCCTGGAAATGGAACTGCCCACCTATGGGAAGGTCAACCTGAAATATTATTTCAATTACATGTTTTTCCAATATGACGGTGACGCTCGCGATTTCTATGGGAATAACGTTTTGCAACCAGGCGGGAATCGAGAGGATCATGGCTGTATCCGCATGCCGGTTTATTTGGTGGAGGATGAGAGCACCGGAAGGTTTGTGGCGGTAGCGACGCGTTATATGGCGCCAACTACGACGAGCGGAATCCCGCATTTGAATACGCTGCGATTGTATGTGGATCCAAGGGGCAATTCGGCCGTTTACAGCTCCACTGAATACCCCAAGCCATATATCGCTTCGTGGGAAGATTCTTATGTTGACGATTTGGGTAACCATTATTGGGATATGGTGAATTATGCCAATAGGGAAGGATTAGTAGCAGCCGAAGGCGATTACACTAAAAAAATCGTCATTCCGGGCAGGTGCCTGTGGTATTTTGTCCCACCCTTAATCTCACTGACGACAGAACTCTATAAAACCAGACCGGAAGGCAGCTGGACGCAAGCGAAACATGGTTTCATCAAACTAGAAAATCCGGAAAATCCGGACTTTCCGTATGTCTACCCGAATGATCTTGACCACCCGGAACGCCAACACGACGCGGAGCTCATGGTGACGGAGCAGCTCTATGAATCCTATGCGCAAGCAGAGGCGAAAGACGATTCCTGGGTTGCCCCGATTTATTTGGGAGACAACGACCTTAGGATTGCAATTCGCATTAGCGATCGATGGGATTTCTCCCGCGCACCCGATGGCCAAATGCTCCAACGCATCCGATGGGTGGATGATAGTTATCATGGATATGAGGACCTTACGCCTGAAGATTTTACCGTCGAAACGACCTGTAACGATGGCTTATACATCCTGACGATCACGCCGAAAAAAGTCACGTCTCCGGATCGATATCTTGACCATTCGAATAGAGCGATGCTGGGAATTATGCCCTACGCCCTCGGGAATTATTACCTCGGAATACCCATTCACATGCGTGTATGTGAGGCCGACCCCTTTCTGTCGGTTCCCAAATCTTCCCAAATCCGGCAAACGACCGAAGGCCTCAAACTGTGTTCTGAGCTCTATGAACGGCATGTTTTGGGGTATAACGACTCAGAGGTGACCTTAAGGTACGACGATTGCAATCCCTTTGGTCTGCTCGCCGGGGATTTTGGCGAGATTTCAAATGAACCCAATCAGCATGCGGGTTCGAAAACGGTGTTTTCCGAATTTAATAGCCTCGGTCAATTGTTTGATGGGTTCTTAGGACAATTCGATTTGCCTAGCGACGGCACCGAATTCGTTCCATCCCTCGACGACGAGGATTTAAATCGGTACAACGCCTTTTATGAAAAGGCGATGGAGATTTATGACCGTTATTCCCTCGCTTCGTTTGCAAAGAACGCAAACCACGACCTTTCCCAAAGTGCACTCATCGGATTGAGCCACCCCTATACGATGACGTTTGGAAATAACGCGAACGTCGATTTCCAAGCGGTCATAGCAAAGCTATTCGGTTTTGCTTCCAAAACGGAATTCCAAAACTATGCCAAAGTTCTTGGCGAATATACCAAAACCAAAGGTCTCAGTGGAGCAATCGCTGATGGCACTTTCCCCAGCGACAACGTTCGCGCCATATATCCGATTGCCATTAAAAACAACCACGCATCCCCGGTCCTTGCTTATGTATTCGTGGATAATTCCTTCCATGTTTCCATTTGGGTGAACGATATCGATGCCGCGCTTTGGGCCATCAATTTCGACGCCGATCACTATAGTAATACCGTCGTCAATAACGACTTCTATTGCAGAAACGCGTTATTCGGCACCGGCGTTGGTGGCGTGGAAATCACCTTTTCTTCTAATCTCGCCCAGCATAACAAAATCGATACGCTCTACGTCGCCCAACTATATAAAGTCTCCGGGATCGACCGTAGCAACCTCAATACCTTACCCGCGAATGCCCAACGCATCGACATCGAAGGTTGGGGTCAAATCCCCGCTTCGGCTTCGGATTTGGTAAGTCACATCGTCGTTCCGAGCACGGCCTTTGATGGCCCGGGCGCTTATGCCGTGACCATCAGCGCGGATTATAATGACGGCACAACAACGCAAACCTTTTCCGTCATCGTCTATATCGAAGTAAAATCCGCTCCTTTGAAGATTCACTTTGAAAAGCTTGCTGGCAATTACTTCGACAAGGATAACATCCCCGAGATCAAATACAATGTCACCTCCGCCGTCGAAAGCGCCCAAATCAAGTACACCATCCAAGGTTCTGGCGATGAAATCAGCGAGATGAAAGATGCCGCCAATGGCGTCATTCCCTTCACTCCGGATGATTTCGATGGCTTAAAGAAAGCCTATACCATCACGGTTTATGCCAAGAATTACGAAGAGCAGCCTTGGAGCGTCGACTCGATGATGGTAACCATCTACAACAAGGACGTGCTCGAACTCCTCATCAAAGACGTCGCTTTTGGCGAGGTGGGAGGCAGCACCGGTGGTCAAGCTGGGGATGGCACCGAGAAGGCCGATAGCTCGATCGAAATCGATAACAACCCCAAAATCGTCGATCTTTTGGATAAGGAGGGCGATGGCAAAGGCATCACGATCAGCGGTTATGACCTCAACGCCCTTCGTAACGACATCAATTTGCAACGTATCATCTCCATCAATTACGGTAGCAGCGTCCTCGGCACCATTTCCGATCGGTTGCAGTGGCTTGTAAAAGAGGCCAATGGCCAAAATAGCAGCGCCATCGCCCTCTATAACAAAGAAGGCGGTGCCTATGTCGCGTTAAAGAGCTACGCTTCCTATATCCCGACCACGGATTTCCTCATCGTGGCCACCGATGATCGTGGCGAAGACGCCCCGGTTACCATTACCGCAACCCACGCAAGTTCCGGTTCGACCCGAAGCGTCGAGGTCACCGTCAAAACGCTGGAAGACAAACTCTATCTTTTCCGCTTCTTACCCAAAGCCAAGACCTATGTCCATTACTTTAACGGCAAGGGCGTGGAACGCGAACTCTATAGCAACGAGCAGGGCGAACTTGCCATTTATGAACCGGATGGCATCGCTTCCGACATCGATACGCTTTCCCACGTCGGCCAAGAAACCTATGCCGGTACGATTCGGAATAAGGATCTCGTTAGCGGTGAAAAAGACGTCGCTTTGCTACAAACCTATCCTTGCAACAATTTGACGCTCGAGCCGATTTCCAACCAAACCATCACTTTCTTACTTCCGGATGGCAAACCCTATTCCGGTAGCGCGACTTTACGTGCAGGTATTTATAAGAAAGGGGTATATTGCCCCGATTACGGCGTGCGCACCACCGATAAAACGGATACCCCGCAAATCCTTCGCGACGACATTCATGTCACCGTCAAAGACGGCAAGACCACGCTTTATTACGATCCAACGCAACTTGCGGCGGATTGGGGTCTTTATTTCGGGATCCGTTATGTCTATGAATACCGCGTCGATGGCTATCAGCCGGGTTATGCAATCATCGACCCCTTCTCCGAAAACCCCGCCGATTTCATCATCAATCTGCAAAAGGTAAAAGGCAAAGCCAGCGACCCCCAAATCACGCGCCAGGTTTATCAGCAGTACCTTAACGGGACCACCAAGACTTCCTATAGCCGTAACGTCATCGACTCTACCGTCAATATCGGGCTCTGTTAGACATGTCTACTGATAAGAGGCCCTTTTTGGTTTAAAATGGTCCCGCCAAACCAATATGCCCAAGCAGACTCCGGCCGAACGGAGGATGCCTTTGTTCAGCCAACCCTGGGCTTGGTTTGGCGATTGAGTC
>JAFTDF010000010.1 GCA_017454295.1 Bacilli bacterium | reverse complement strand
TGGCCATGGAACAGGACAACATCCAATGGCTCCTTGACAACATGAGCCTCGAGAGGCAGGAGCGTTACCACAAGAGCATCGAGGACGCCCACCGCAAGGGCGTGGAGGAGGGCCGCGAGGAAGGCCGCGAGGAGGGCGCCGTGCGCGCCGTCGCCTTGCAGCTGCGGAAGGGGCTCGTCACGCGGGAGGTGGCTTGCCTTACCCTTGGCGTGGAGGACTCCGAGCTCGATGCGATCCTGGAGAGATACCGCGACGCCGAGTAGACGTCCGCGCGCTTTGGCCAGGGCTCGTCCCTGGCTTTATCGTATGCGATCACGTCATGGCTTTCCTAGCCTTTTTCGGGTAAACAGGGAATAATAAAACCGATGAACAGGGTAGCCTTAGTCGAAGATAACCCCGAAGACCGCAAACGATTTGAAGAGGTGTTTGCCGATTTCTGCGCACGAAACCAATGCCCTTTAGAATTGGATTTGTATGAAAAAGGCGAAGACTTCTTGAAGGGGTTCGATAAGCAATACGATCTTTTGTTCATGGACATTGAGCTTCCTGATTCCAATGGCATCGACATCTGCAAGAAGGTTAGAGAAACCGACGAGCGCGTCGTCATTGTTTTTTTGACCAACATGGGGCAATATGCCATCAAAGGATATGAAGTCAATGCCATCGACTTTTTGCTCAAACCCTTAGATGTCGGTGTCTTCCTCATCAAGATGAAAAAGATACTTTCCGCGGTCAAAAGCAATCAGGCGTCCGATGTGAAATTAGTTTTAAATGGCGGCAAGTGCGTGATTCGCTCGGGCGATATCGTCTTCGCCGAAGTCTCCCAACACGAAATGACCTTTCATACGATCCATGGCGCATTTGCTGAGCGTTATGCCATGCGTGATTTGGAGAAGCTTCTTTCCAAAACCCATTTTTCTCGCCCCAATTATTGTTATTTGGTCAATCTCGAGTATGTACTCTCCATCCAAAAGTTTGATTTGACGCTACGAACGGGAGAGGTGTTGCAAATAAGCCGTAACCGCCGAAAGGAATTTATCGACGACTTTTCCCGTTATTTGGGAGGATCCTTATGATTTTTTCTTTCGTCAATATCGTTAACGTCATAATCTATGTTCCCGTAGTTATTTACGCGCATATCCTTTCTTTGATATTCCCAAAGCGCAGCCACTATGTCGTCCGACTTATCGGAAGCGTCCTCCTTGGCGGAGTGGCCGTATACTTTTTGCCTTTTGTTAGTCCTAGTCAGTTTGTCCTCTCGATATTTTATGCCGCCTTTATGTATGTCTTTCTAATGGGCGTCGCACTGGGAAGCGTTGTATTTTGCGTACGTGGCAAGCTCATCAATTATCTATTTTGCGTCGCCTGCGGATATGCATTGCAGCACCTTAGTTCGAATATCAACGGCATCGTCACAGCCCTCGCCCCGAAACTAAACTTAGATGAAAGCTTCCGCTTTGGCGCTATCGCTTTGCTAATAGGGACGTCCTTACTTTCTCTTGGCATCGCCATTTACATCGCGTTTAGAAATAAAGGTTTACGCGCCATCATGAACCGCAGAAGAGTCGTTTTCCTCACCGTTTTCGTCATTATGATCGACATTATCCTAAGTTCTGCCCTTATGTTGGCCCCGATGTTTGGCTATCAAAGTTTTGCGGATAGCGGGACTAAGATCTATGCGACCGCCACGAGCCTTCTTATCGTTTTTGGTGTCTTGATCCTTTTAAAACAACAGAAACTAGAAGCCGAAGTCCTCGCTTTGAACGTCCTCTATGAAGAGAATATGCGCCAATACGAGGTTTCTAAGGCTACGATGGCTTCCTTACACGACCTTAAGCATCGCATCAATGCGGTTATGAAAGGTCGCCTTGATCTACCAGAAGAAGAACGAAAGGAAATCGCCCGAGGCATCTTCTTCATGGATAGCCGCACCAATAGCGGGAACGAGACCCTCGATATCATCATGACCGAAAAGAAGATGCTTTGTTATCAATTCGGCATCGAATTCAATTCCATGGTTGATGGATCTAAGCTTTCCTTCATCGATACCTACGACATCTTCTCTCTTTTTGGGAATTCGTTGACCAACGCCATCGAAGCCGCCAATAAGCTTTCAGAAGGGAAACCTCGCTATATTTCTCTTATTGTTAAAGGAACCGAGCACTTTACTTCCATTCACCTTGAAAACTCCTATGAAGGGGAAATCCATATGGAAGAAGGTATCCCTTCTACGCAAAAAGATGATCGCCTTGCTCACGGGTTTGGGATCAAATCCATTCATAGCATCGTCGAGAAATACGGTGGCAACGTTACGATATCCTTTGATCAAGACATCTTTAATCTCGATATTTTCTTCCCTCGCGGTTAAATCCTTTTCATTCGTTTGTCGAATATCACCTAGCCCGTTTGTTACAGGTTACGGCAGATAGAGTTACACCTTACGGCAGCGATATTGCTATGCGTGTTGCCTCCTTTTCATAATTCCAGTGAAAACGCTTTCATGTGGCGGATTCAGCAAAAACAGAAAGGAAAAACAAACATGGCAAAAAAGAAGTTAAGCAATAAGGCCTTTCTCGCCATCATGGTGCCGGTACTCGTCGTAGGTACGGGAGTCGTCATCGGCGCCAATGTCGCGGCGAACTATTGGTCACAAAGCTTAGACATCTATGTAGGACGCGGTGAGAAAATCGTCACCAACCCCAAGGGTTCCGAAAAATGGGACACCAAGTATTATGAGAAGGTATGCCCCCAGGCATTAGGCGATAACGGGTCGCTGCTCCGCGCGGCCAAAGTCACCAAGAAAATCACTGACGAGGGTATTGTTTTGCTCAAAAACACTGCAAAAACCCTTCCTTTGGCTAAAAACTCTAACGTCGTACCCTTCGGATATCGTTACAAAGACCCCGTCTATGGCGGCACTGGTTCAGGTGCAGTAGACGCTACAAAAGACTATGTCGTCACTTCGATCGAAGGGCTAGCCAAACATTTCAATGTGAACCAGGCAGTTCATTCCAAGATCCTTGCTTCCGAACCGGAAAAGATACTCGATTCCGAATCGGCTGCCCAAGGAGAGGGTGGAGCATTCGATGGTGCCGATCTCACCATCTTTGAGTTCAATAAGAACATCTATAACGGACTCCTCGACAACACCAATGAGTCCACTGCGATCATCTACATCGGTCGTATCTCTGGCGAAGGTGGCAACCTCTCCGCCAAACCCTATACCGATGGCACCCCGAACTCTTTGGCGCTCACTAATTTAGAGAAAGAGACCATCAAGCTCGCTAAGCAAAGCTGCAAAAAGACCGTCGCCGTCATCGATTCCTCCAATATCATGCAGATCAATGCCCTTATGGCAGGCGAATATGAATGCGACGCCATCCTCTGGATCGGTGGTCCCGGTTCCATGGGCTTTGATTCCCTTGCCGATATCCTCGTTGGCGACGTTAACCCCTCCGGTCGCACCGTCGACATTTGGGAAAAAGACGTTTTAAAGAATCCCACCATCATCAATTTCGGTGATCACAAATATACTGGAACCGACGATATCTCCCTTTGGAACGGACAAAACGGCGTTTACTTCTATGAATATGAAGAAGGCGTTTATTATGGCTATCGTTACTACGAAACCGCTGCTGCCATGGACAACGAGTTTGTCTATGGCGAGCTTAACGCCGATGGCTCCCTCAAGACCCCAGGAGCCGTCAATTATCCCTTCGGCTATGGCTTAAGCTACACCTCCTTCGAGCAAAAGATCGCAAGCTTCTCCGATGAAGGCGATTCCATTAAAGTCAACGTCGAGGTCTCCAATACCGGTTCGGTCAAAGGCAAAGAAGTGGTCCAACTCTACTACACAGCCCCCTATACCGAATTCGACAAGAACCTCCATATCGAAAAGCCGGTTAAGAACCTTGTCAGTTTTGGCAAAGTAGAAGTGGAAGCGGGAGGAAAGAAAACCGTTACTCTTGAATTCGACAAAGAGGAAATGGCTTCTTACTCCTACCGTCACGATAATGGCGATGGAACCACTGGTTGCTACTTACTAGAAGAAGGCGACTATACCATCACCTTAGGTAAAAACAGCCACGATGCTTGGGAAAGTAAGACCACCCACATCGCTTCAACCATCTATTACACTAACGCCAACCCCAGGAAGTCTGAAAGAGTTGCCCAAGCAGCTTGGGATGAACAGGGCAATCCCCTTGATTACCCAGCCGCGGCATTAGAAAACAAAGACGCTAAGTTCGTCGCGGCCACCAATCATTTCGATGATGCCTCCGCCTACATGGAAAGTAGCGAAGCCACTATCCTCTCCCGCACCAATTGGGCTGAAACGCAACCCACTGCACCTAATGAAAATAAGGTCCTTAGCCCCGAACGTTTGGCTAGAATGCGTAAATTTGATTACCAGACCGATCCAGTGCTTGGCGAAACCGAGACTTCGGTCGTCCGCCGCAGCGAAGATCCAACTTCTGGCGTTAACAACGGACTAAAGATGATCGATATGCGTGGAGTAGACTATTACGATCCCGCTTGGAACGATTATCTCAACCAAATCGATTACGCCTCCGAACAGCCTTTGCAAATGATCATCAAGGCCTTCAGCACCAGCGCAGTCGATTCTCTAGGCAAACCCGCCACCGCTGACCACGACGGTCCGCAAGGCATTGCCTTGACTGGTACCGGATCTGGCTTCGACGCCTGTGCCTATTGCTCTGAGCCGGTTGTCGCCGCCACATTCAATGTTGATCTCGCCTATGAATATGGCGATGCCATCGGCGAAGAAGCCCTCAACATCGCTGTCAATGGCTGGTATGGCCCCGGTGCTAACCTCCATCGCTCCCCGCTTAACGGCCGTAACTTCGAATACTATTCTGAAGACCCCATCCTCACTGGCAAAATCGGTGCAAAAGTCGTCTCTGGTGCCGAACAAAAAGGACTTGTTGTCTACCTCAAGCACTTTGGTTGGCATACCTATGAAGGCGTCTGCACTTCGTTGACCGCTTGGATGACCGAACAAGCCTATCGCGAAACCGATATGAAGGCCTTCGAAATCATCATCAAAGAATCCCGCAAGACCCTTAAGTACATCGCTGACGATCAAGGTACTTTAAAGAGCAAAGTCGTCCGTGGCTGCTCTGGCATCATGGGTGCCGCCACCCACGTCGGTACCGAATGGCAAGCTGCCAACTACAACCTCACCACTCTCACCCTCCGTGGTGAATGGGGCTTCCAGGGCCTCTTCTCCACCGACATGGGCCTAGAAGGACAAGAAGGTAACCTCGACAAGGTTATCCGTTCCGGAGGTGACCTCCGCATGCACTTCATGCCAATGGAAACCGCATTCGATGGCACCCCGACTTTGAAGGATAAAACCTCCTCAACCTTCAAGTGGTGCGTCCGCCGCTCCCTTAAGAACGTCTGCTTCGCCTATGCGAACTCCAACGTTGCTCAGGGTGCTGCTCCTGGTGCGGTCATTCGCTACAAGATGTCCCCCTGGCGCATCGGACTACTAGCCGGCACCATCGTTCTAAGTGTTGCGGTTGCCGCCGGTGCTATCCTTAGCGTCGTCCGCGTGCTCCGCAATAAAAAAAGATCTTCTACCGAAGCCTAATCCATAACCTCCATGGCCGCCGCCAAAAGCAAGGTAATCCCTGCCTAAGCGGCGGCTTTTCCTTATTCTTTTATCGAAAAAAAGACAACAAAACCCCACGGGAATACCGTTTCTTCTTCATTATAGGCAAGTCTTTGCAATTCCTTTTTATAAGTGAGGGGTATTATAGCGTTAAGAGATTGCTCCGGCGCGCTTGCAAAAGCCCTCGGCAGGGTCAAGAATATGGCCATGGAACAGGACAACATCCAATGGCTCCTTGACAACATGAGCCTCGAGAGGCAGGAGCGTTACCACAAGAGCATCGAGGACGCCCACCGCAAGGGCGTGGAGGAG
>JAFTDF010000009.1 GCA_017454295.1 Bacilli bacterium | reverse complement strand
TTTTTTGGTAATTCTTCGTCTTCTCGGTAATCATGGCTATATTGTCTCATTCCTGAGAGTCTAAAGCAACATTCATCGGAGTGTTTTGGAGTTTTTCATCGGAGTGTTTTGGAGTTTTTCATCGGAGTGTTTTGCACAGTTTGTTTCGGTAACCTTAAAGTAGACACTTCAAAAATCTTTACTGGGACAATCCATGCCCCATCATGTATGCAAAGGAGGTGCCTATATGGCGGCAACGAGAAAGCAAAGGCTGGACGTCGGCAAGGCGGTCTACGAACACAGGATCACCAAATACGAGGCGGCCAGGCAGAACCACGTCACCGAATCCTGCGTGACGAATTGGCTGAAACTCTACCTCAGCGAAGCTGGGATACCCTATACCAAGGATGTCCTCGAGATCTCCGCGGGCGGGACGGCGAGGGACTACTCGTCGATGACGAAGGAAGAGCTCGTGCACGAGCTGATGCTCAGGGACATCGAGGTGGCCCGGGCAAAAAAAGGGTACGAGGTGAAAGGAGGTGGTGGAAAGGCGAAGGAATACAGGAGTTTAAGCGAGCCGAGTTCCAAATAGTCGCGGAACTCTCCGAACGATGGCCGGTCCAGCGGCTCTGCTCGGCGATGTCGGTGTCGCGTTCGGCGTTCTACCGATGGAGGTCGAGGGTCGCGAAGCCGGCGCCGAGGACGAAGAAGAGGATAGACGACATCGAGCGTTTCGCCCGTTACCACAGGAAATACCCGAGCCACGGGTACCGGTGGCTCAACGCGAAGATAAGGCTCGACCTCGGCATCGTCATGTCCGACCAATACGCGCATCGTTGCTGCAAGGCGTACGGAATCCGGAGCCAGGCCAGGAAATGCCGTTACAAAAGGCCGGGCGAGAAGGGCAAGGCCTACCCCAACCTCGTCCTCGCGTCGATAAACGTCGACGGCCCCCTTCAGGTCGTCGTCAGCGACATGACGGCGTTCCATGCCGCGGGCAAGTACTGGGAGCTCACCCTGTACATGGACCTGTGGTGCAACGAGATAATCTCCTACTCCCTTTCGTCGAAAAGGGGCGACAGGAACACGTACTTCGACGGGCTCCAGAAGGTGATCGAGAGAAAAAAAGAAGAGCTTGACGGCCTCGGGATGATACTCCATACCGACCAGGGGTCCGTGTACTCTTCGAAAAGCTTCAACGAGCTTTTGCCCTCCTATGATATCACACATTCCATGTCCCGGGCGGGAACCCCCACGGACAACGGGGCGATGGAGGCGATCAACGGATGGGCGAAGGAGGAACTGTTCTGCGACTTCGGCATCCGCGATTGCGACGACGTGCCAAACCTCATCGAGGAATACGTCGCGTTCTTCAACGAGGAAAGGCCGGCGGCTGCCCTGGGATACCTCACCCCCGCGGAATTCAAGCGAAAGCACGGATATCGTTAATCACTTACTGTCTACAAAACGTTGACCGATGCAGTTAAACTGAAGCCTTTGCAATATCGTGCTTCATGAACGAGATGGTGTCTGACGAGTTCTCGTCCACCAACTGTGCTTTTTCTCGAAAAGGGGGTACGAGGGTGGTATGGAAAATCACCAAAATCCATCGAAAAAGCCGACATAGTCGGCACTTTTCGTAAAATATGGAGCACGATGCGGGAATCGAACCCGTATAACCAGCTTGGGAAGCTGGTGTTCTACCACTGAACTAATCGTGCGAGCAACGGATATTGTAGTGAATTCGCACCGTTTGTCTAGGGGGCAAAGAAAAAGCCGTGTATTCACACGGCATCGATATGCGACTGGTGGGTGCTACAGGGATCGAACCTGTGACCTCCTGTACGTCAAACAGGTGCTCTCCCAGCTGAGCTAAACACCCGGGAATCGGTCGCATGCCGCTTTCGCAGCGGGATAATTATAGATAGAGGCCTATCGACATTCAACTACAAATTTTGAAATCTTTTCTTAATAAAGAAAGGGCGCCTATCTTGCATCGGATGGAGAAAGGGAGTAAATATTCCCCCGTGGAAAAGCAAAACAAACCGAAAAAGTATTCTCTTGGCAACATCACCCTTTGGGCGATCCTGGAAACCGAGCATAAAAGTCAGTTCGATCGGCTTTGCCGTTATGGAAGCATGGTCATCCCCGATTTCACCGCGAAAGCCTGGGATTTCGTCAATCACTATGTGGCCAGGGAAGATGGCAAATGCACCACGGAAGAGTTAAACCATTACGCCGAGATCTTAGGGGCGGCTGTCGATACCGCCCACTTCGACCCCTTCTGGTGGTTGGTCTATCGCACCTATGTCCGTTATCTCGCACGCAATACCATCCGCGCCCTGAAAAAGGGTCAGGTGACGATCCTTGGCGAAGACGAAGAACCGAAGCAAAACGAAGAAGAGCAGAAAAAGGGTTGATTCACGTCAACCCTCTCTTATTATCCTGTAAGGGTTTGCCTTATTTAATACAACGTCCCTCAAAGAACCAATTTTGTCCCTGAGCATCTTTTAAAGTGGCTGTTTTGTCCCCCTATAGTTTTAATATGGCGGGCATTTCTTCGCCTTCTTTATACCATTGTGGTTGTTCCACAAAGCCGAAAGAAGCATATAGCTTTTTAGCTACTTCATTTTCCGGCTCATAACTAAGCCAAATCGAATCAGCTTTGCCGCACGGGAATGAGCGCATGTATTCTAAGGCAAGTTCCATCGCTTTTCTGCCATAGCCTCTGCCCTGATAACGTTTATCAATCATGAATCTCCAAAGGCAATAACTCTTTTTTGCCATTTCAATAAACTCCGGATTTTCGTCTTCTTCCCAGTCTTCTTCGGAACTAACACCATAGCCAATCATAAGGAAGCCGATAGGTTTCTTATTTCGACAGATAGCGAAAGGAAGGGCCACTCCGCCGTTGGTGAGAGCGACATAGGCTTCTGCTAAAGAGCCAGTATTAGAAGCAACAAAATGCTTTTGTTTTGGAGTCACTTTAAGTCCCCAAATAGTTTTTACGTAATTTTTGTAAGTAATTTTCTCTAAAGTGATTTGTTCCATAAGCATATCCTCGAATACACCATACTGGTAAAAAGGCGTTTAAGCAAAATAAAAATCCCTAACTTGCATCAGGGATTATTTACCATTCTGGTGCCGGCTAGGGGAATCGAACCTCTAACCTACGGTTTACGATACCGTTGCTCTGCCAATTGAGCTAAGCCGGCGCGAGGATAAATATAAACTCGCGCGGCTAGTTTGTGAAGAGTCAGCTCGCTTTCTTCGCCGTCTTTTTCTTGATCCAAAGGATGAGGGCCACCACTTCGTGGACATATAAGGGTGCCAAGGCAAGGAGGAAGACCCAAAGGTAATCGATGGATTGATGAGATAACGGGTAGACTTTGAAGATGGTGTTGACCCCCGGAGTCTCGATGACGAAGAACTGTAAGCCCATGCCAAGGAAGAAGGAGAGCCAGAGCATCCAGTTGCGGTTTGCCACAACGGTGAACACCGATTTGCGGACGTTGATCATGCCAAGCATATGGAATAGCTCGGAGAAGGAGAGGACGCAGAAGGCCATGGCTTGGGCTTTCTCGAGTTCGATCGGATCTTCGAAGAAATGGTTGATGGCTTCGATATTGAGCCCGGTCCCGGCTTGCAAGGGGTTGACTAGGAACGCCATGAGGGTGACGAGGCCCACCAAGATGCCATAGCCGAAGACCATCGCGTATCCACCATGGGAGAAGATCGATTCTTTGGCGTCGCGGGGCTGTTCGTCCATGATGTCTTTCGGCTTCTTATCCATGCCAAGGGCCACCGCCGGCAAGGAGTCGGTGATGAGGTTGACCCAGAGCAAGTGGATGGCGATTAAAGGAGAAGGCAGGCCCATCAAGGCGGCGACGAACATACACACCACTTCTCCAATGTTAGAGGAAAGCAGGAAGAGGATCGTCTTCTTGATGTTGTGATAGATGCCACGGCCTTCTTCGACCGCTTTTTCGATGGAGGCAAAGTTATCGTCGGTTAAGACCATATCGGCCGCGCCTTTGGCGACGTCGGTGCCGGTAATGCCCATGGCAATGCCGATATCGGCGGCTTTTAAGGAGGGGGCGTCATTGACGCCATCGCCGGTCATCGCAGCGATGAAGCCATTGGCTTTGATGGCTTTGACGATGGAGACCTTATTCTGCGGAGAGACACGGGCGAAGACGCGTTTGGTCTTCACATCCTCTTGGAGTTCGGCGTCGCTACGGGCATCGATTTCGGCGCCGGTCATAACCTGATCCATATCTTGGGCAATGCCGAGTTCATGGGCGATGGCAAAGGCGGTGTCTTTGTGGTCGCCGGTGATCATGACGGTGGTGATACCGGCATGCTTTAAGGTGGCAACGGCTGGCTTAGCGGCGGGCCGGGGCGGGTCGACCATACCAACCAACCCGGCGAAGGTCAATTCTTCTTCGCAGAGGTTCTCACGGCAGGCATAGCCTAAAGCCAAGACACGGAGGGCTTGCTTGGCCATTTCCCCGGCGGCGTTGAGGATCTCTTGTTTATCTTGATCGGTGATGGGGCGGACTTTGCCTTCCACTTCGATGGAAACGACGCGCTGGAGCATGATGTCGAGGGCGCCTTTGGTATAGGAGACCTTCTTCCCTTCGATGCGATGCATCGTCGACATCATCTTACGGACGGAGTCGAAGGGCATTTCGTCGATACGGGGTGCTTCCGCTTCGAGCTTGGATTTGGGATAACCTAAATCGGAGGCGAATTGGACCAAGGCGATTTCGGTGGGGTCGCCATAGACCTCGCCTTCGATTTTGGCGTCGGAGCAAAGGGCGAATCCTTTGGAAATCGGGGTATAGAGTTCTTTATCGAAATCTTGATAGATGGTGAGGTGACCCGGGATATAAGCTCCAACGACGGTCATCTTGTTTTGGGTGAGGGTGCCGGTTTTATCCGAGCAGATGAAGGTGACAGCGCCTAAGGTCTCGACCGAAGCAAGGCGACGAACGATGGTATTGACCTTGACCATCTTGGTCATGCCCATGGCTAGGACGATGGTGACGACGGCGGTCAAACCTTCCGGGATGGCGGCGACGGCAAGGGCGACCGAATCCAGCAACGCCTGGGACCATTGCTGGGCGATATTGCCCTGAACTAAGGCCCAAACGATCTTGACCACGAGCATCAAAACGACGATCACGACGGTCAAAATGCCTAAGAATTTGGAGAGTTTTGCCAGGTTTTTCTGTAACGGGGTCATTTCATCCTCGTCGCTAGCAAGCATCGAGGCGATCTGCCCGATTTGGGTCTCCATGCCGGTGGCGATGACCACACCTTCGCCACGGCCATACACCACGGGGGTGGACATAAAGACTTCGTTGACGCGGTCCCCAACCCCCGAGGAATCGGTTAAGGTGAGGGTGGCGTCTTTTTCGGCGGGGACGGATTCGCCCGTCAAGGAGGCTTCATCCGCTTTTAGGGAGTGGGAGGAAAGCAAACGAAGGTCGGCGGGGACGGTGCGCCCTTCTTCAAGGATGACGATATCGCCCACCACGAGTTCTTCCGCTTTTAATTCGACGAGTTTGCCATCGCGGCGGACCGTAGCCGTCGGCGCGGACATGTTCTTTAAGGCCTCAAGGGCTTTCTCGGCCTTCATTTCCTGGATGGTGCCGATGGTGGCGTTAAGCAAAACGACGCCGAAGATGATGAAGACGTCGGCGAGTTCTTCCGGACCGCCTTTGCCTTGATTCATCGAAATGATGGCCAAGACCAAGGAGATGATGGCGGCGACCGCCAAAATCCCGGTCATGGGGTCTTTGATATTGCCCCAGAAAATCTTATACCAAGGTTCTTTTTCGGCTTCTTTGAGCTTGTTGGGCCCGAATTTGGCCAAGCGGGCTTCCGCTTCCTTTTGGCTTAGGCCAACCTTTTGGTCAACCGAAAAAGCATCCAAGGTTTCTTGGGGTGTTTTGTTCTCGTACATAGAGGTTCCTCCCGATTCGGCGATACTGATTGTAGCAAAGCCGGTTCCCTTTTCCTACCTAAATCCGGCGCCGACGTTCTAAAGTGAATACCACGCCCGCCCCCACGAGGAGTTCGGAGATCGGCAAGGCGAGGATCCACAAGGTGGTGCCAACGTCTACGGCTAAGCCGGCGACGAATTCATAGGTGAGATAAAAGATGACGGAAAGGGCGAGGATGCCAAGGAAGAGCAAGGCGAATAACCGCACTTTGGAGAAACGGTTATCGCGGCCGAACATATAACGGAACGTGAAGATATAGAAGGGAATCCCAATCCCGACGACGCCTCCGGATAAGGTGGCATAACCGAGGAAGAGGGTAAGGTTCAACACCTGGCCATTCCACAAGGCGCTGCCGGCGGCGATGGAGATATCGATGATATTGAAGACGGCTTGGATCACCATTAAGCCCACGAAGGTGAAGATGGCCGAATAGGCGCGGTTATCGTTATAGATATTGGTGAAGAGCAAATAGCCATAGCAAAATAACGTGATGAGGAAATTGAGCAAAGCCGCGATGGAAGTGCGGAATACGGCCCACTCGGTGGAGAAGCCCATCACTAGATAAAAGGCGAGGAAAACGGCGAGCCCCAAACCCACGAAGGTCAGGGCGAAGATTTTGTTTTTATGGGCGCGGAAGAAACGGGTGAAATTCGACATGCCCATATTGTAGGACAATCAGGTGACAAAACAAGTTTTGAAAACGTCTTTTTCCCATTACAATATGGCGTATGGTCCGTCCCGTTTTCACCATTGGCCCTTCTCCGGATGCGAAAGCCCTGCGCACCGCGATTTTCATGGAAGAGCAACACGTGGTCCACGAATACGATGAACTCGACCCCGGCTCTTGGTCGCTGGTCCTTTATTTCGATCGGATTCCCGTCGCTACGGGGCGGCTCGTCCGCCTTGATCCCCAAACGGGCCTCATCGGACGGGTGGCGGTAAGAAAAGAATTCCGCCACAAGAAAATCGGCTCCTATGTGTTAGCCTTCTTGGAACGGAAGGCCTTGGAAATCGGCATCACCCAAATCGAGCTCCATGCGCAAACCGATAAACTACCCTTCTACCAAAAAGCGGGCTACCATATTCTCACCGGGGAAATCTTCTATGATGAGAACATGCCCCATGTCGCGATGGGCAAAACCCTAAAGCAAAGGAAAAGAAAAGCCAAATGAGACGCAAAATCCCCACCAAAGTCCTCTTAATCATCGTCTTTTTGGTTTTGGCTTTCGCCGGGACCCTCCTCTTTTTTGGCCTTGGCATGGACGCGGAACACCAAATCGTCAATCTGCCGATGGCCTTGGCGGCGATCCCCTTCTCCTTGGCCTATCCCGTCTATATCGGCTTAGAATTCTTCTCGGGCGAAGCCGATTGCTTCTATACCCGACCCGGTTACCATAAACTCGCCCTGATCGAGATGATCATCGGGTTTGTCCTTGCTGGCGTGGGTATGTTGCTTACGGTACTCTCGTTTACCGTCTTCAGCGTCTCCCCGGGCTGGATGGTCTTCTTCGTCGGCCTCGCCGGGATGCCCGGATTCTGCATTTATGCGTGGCACTTATTCTTCTTTGCCCTAAAAGCCGAAAGCCCCAATAAAAAAGGCCTGGCGATCATTGGACTAGTCGGCCTGCTTGAGCTTGGGGCATTCCTAGCTGGTGGTTTATGCGCAGTTTTGGTGAATCCGGGATTTGGTTTGTTCTTTGTGGCCTCACCCATGGGATTATTCATCCTCACCGCCGTCGATGAGGCCTAGGCAAAGCGCCGCAACAAATAAAGCAACGTCAGCCGCACATTCAAAGGAATGATGCGGTTTTTATCTTCTAAGATGGCCGGCAGCGCGGATAACGGCACAAAGGTATAAGAAATATCCTCGTTCTCTTCTAGATGGGGTGCTTCCATCGTTTCGATTTTGGCTAATGCCATGGCGACGAGTTCATCCGATAAACCCGAAGAGGAAGGCGAGGCGGGGGCAAGCACTTCCACTTGGCTCACCTTGGCCCCAACTTCTTCGTAGGCTTCGCGGATCGAGGCCTCTTCCACGGTCTCCCCTTCATCGAGGAGCCCCGCGGTAAAGGAAGTGAGATAAGCCCCAATCGGCGGCCGATATTGGGAAGTTAATAAGACCTCGATGTTCCCTTGGTTTTCGCGGTATAAGGCCAAGACCACCCCATCGGGACGGCCATATTGTCTCGCCTTGACCAGCAATTCCTCTTTGCCGTGTCGGGAAGCCATGAAATAGGAATAAGGACGACTTCCGTGGTCGTCGCTAATTTCATAATGCAACACAAAGAAATTCAGGAACCGGTGATTGGTTTCCTGTTCGATATCGATCAGCTTCCATTCCATAACTCTATTTTACTCTTTTTGAACTTCGCCGCGGAGACGATTATCATATCCCCATGTCCATTTACTTTATCCGCCACGGCCAAACCGATTGGAACAAGGCGATGATCATCCAAGGCCAGATCGAAGTGCCCCTTAACGAAGTTGGAATCGCGCAAGCCAAAGACGTCGCGCTTCGTCTAAAAGACGTTCATTTAGACCGGATTTACGCCTCGCCTTTATCGCGCGCCATCGACACGGCCAAAATCATCAATGAATACCATCACGTCCCTTTAGAAATCGACGCGCGTATCCTCGAACAATATTACGGGGAGCTCGAAGGAAAGCCCCGTTCTGGGGACGTCTATCTAAGCCACCGTCACACCATTCCCACCCGTTATCCCGGCGGGGAAGGTTATTTCGACGTCGTGTATCGGGTCTATGATTTTCTCCATCAATTAGAAAAAGAACATTCGAACGAGGACATCCTCATCGTCGCCCACGGGGGCATGGCCCGCGTCTTCCATTCGTATTTCGTGGATATGGACAACGATACCTTCACCCATTATGGGATGGAAAACTGCGCGGTGGCCACTTACGAATGGCCTAAGCGAGAGATTCCCTCATTTAAGGGCATTCAAAAATAAAGGATATAAATCCGCCAAAGCATCCATCCGAGCGATGTCGCTTGCCGCGGATTCGCTTTGGCTTTTCATTTGGGATAATAAGGCCTCGTCCTCTTCGTTTTGTCCGGTTAAGGCTTCCCATAGGAGCCCCGATTGGAAGGACAATGGGCCCAGGGCAAGTTCGGGGGAGGCAATGCGCTTCTGCCAATAAAAATGGAAACATAAGGCGCCCCATAAAACCGCGATCATCTTCCTTTGGAAAGAAGTGTAGCCAAGCGAGGGGTCCACTTCGGGAAGGGTAAAGGCTTCTTCTTTTCCGACAAAGCAATTACGTTCTAATAAAGAGACCAAGCAAGAACAGTATAAAGCCTGCTCTTCCTCTGGGGCGGAAGCGTCTAAAAAATAGAGAGCGGAAAGGAAGGCGATTTCTTTCTCTTGGTAACGGCCAGGAGCCAAAGATTGCAAAAAACTTGCCCGGGCGGAAAGGGCTTTGGCAAGCGTCGTTAATTCGGCGGGCGATAAGGGGAAGGGATCCCCTTTTTTGGCAGGGGTAGAAGACATATCCATAGAGGTTTCGCCCAATATTATACAAAAAAGGGCCCCAAGTGGTTAAAGGGGTGGAGACCCACTTGGAGCAAGGGTATTTTAGGGACGGGAATGGACTTTTCGAGTGTATTTTTCTTGCTTTTTGGTATGGTTTTTTCTCGGTTTCTTCTTTTTTGGGAAAAATGGGCCGATAAAATCCACAAGTTGCCCCGTTTCATCGTAAAAAAGCTGGAGATGCAGCGGAGATGCAGTTTCCTTTGTCAAATAGGGAATGAAGAGCAAATCCCCCTCCCACATGGGCATTTTTAAAAAGGAATCCTTGGCAATCCAGGCCAGGTCGCCTTCATCGCATTCCCCCACTTCCCCGGAGAAGGAATCGACGACGTAAAGATACATCCGTTCCGCCTTCTTATGGCCATAGAGGAAGTCGACCTGCCCGAGGTAACGATACCCTTCGACCAATAGGCCCGTCTCTTCTAAAATTTCGCGTTTCATCGCGGCGACGGGCGATTCGTTTTCTTCTAGATGACCCCCGACGCCAATCCACTTGCCTTCGTTTTCATCGTTTTTCTTTTTGGTGCGATGCAATAGCAAATAGGCGTCGCCCCGATCGATATAGGCCAAGGTGGTGAATTCTTTCAAAGTTTTGGAACGTTCCACCATCCATAAACGACGTTTGACGATGGTAATGATTTCTTCGGCGATTTCCTTTGGACGGGCTTCGATATCCTTCCCCCAATAACGGAGGACGAGGTACCCTTCTTCCTTTAAGCGGGCGTTGACCTCTTGGTCACGGGCGATGTTACGTTGGATCTTCGCCTCCCAAAACAAGCGATGGGTATGGACTTTCTCGATGGCTTCCTCGTAATGGTAGCCATGCCAGAATTCGGAATCGCAAAACACGGCCACACGGGTGGAGGCAAAAAGCAAATCCGGATGGCCAAACGCCTTACTCGAATTGGTTTGGTAATGGAGTCCGGCGGCGTGGATCTCCTTGCGGAGGAGTTTTTCGATGCCCGTATCCTTGCCCCGGATCGATGACATCGTCTTATGGACGATTGCTTGGTCTCGCTGCATAAGATGAGTTTATCGATATCCCCCACTTTTGCAATCGTTTATACTTACTTCCATGTTCAAAATCACCAAAGCCAAAGACACGGATTTCCCTTCCTTGCTGAAGTGTCTGCGCCGGGTGGATGCCGGCTTGCTTTTGGAAGGTCTCGATATGTGGGACCACGGTTATCCTAGCGAGGAAGATTTTCGTTCCAATTGGGAGTTAGGTACCCTCTTTGTGGTCAAGGAGGGCATCCGCGTCATTGCTTCGGTAAGCATCGAAACCGATGTAGCCGCCGCCTTCTTCCCGGAAAGCCATAGCCTTCGGAAAGAGGCCGATCTTTTGGAGCGGATCGGCTATCAAGGGGAACCCTTCATCATCCTAAGCCGTTTCTTCGTCGATCCCGCCTATCAAGGCAAAGGGGTGGGCAAGATGCTACTAAGGGCCATTGAATCAAGGTATCCCGATGCGACCTTCCTGCTTACCGTATATGAGAAAAACAAAGGCGCCAAAGCCTTCTATGAGCGCCTTGGATATCAAGACTTCGGACGGGATTTCGAATTTGAATTCGGGGATTATTCCGACGAATATTTGTTAGCAAAACCTTTGCAAAAACACGGGCTTTGCAGAGAAAAACCTTGGTAATAACGAGTATTGATCGGTTATTGGAATTGGGATGCGTAGAGCTTAGCGAAGAAGCCGCCACGTTCCATCAAGTCAGTGAAGTTGCCTTGTTCCACGATTTGGCCGTGGTCCATTACCAAGATCAAATCGCTGCCGACGATGGTGGAAAGGCGATGTGCCACCACGATGGCGGTTTTTCCTTTGAGTAAGGTATCGAAGCCCCCACTTAGGGCGATTTCGGTGCGAAGGTCGATATTGGAAGTGGCTTCATCCAAAAGCACCACTTCCGGGGCGGAGAGCAAGACACGCGCCAAGCAAATCAATTGTTTCTCCCCACTAGAAAGATGGGCGGCGGAAACCGGGGTATCGTAGCCTTGGGGCAATTTCTCAATGAGCCGATCGGCACGGGCTAAAGCGGCCGCTTCTTGGATTTCCTGAAGGCTCGAGTCGGGCTTGGCAAAAGCAATATTCTCCGCGATGGTGCCATGGAAAAGGATCGGCTGTTGTAACACCATGCCGTAATAGCGGCGCAAATCCGCTTTCGGGATATCCTGCAAGGAAGTGCCATCTACGGTAATCGTTCCTGAACTGGGATCGTAGAAACGCATCAGTAAATTGATCAAGGTGGTTTTCCCACACCCCGTCGTGCCAACCAAGGCCACGGTCTGGCCGCGCCCTATGGAGAAGGAGATGCCCGAAAGAACCTCCCGCTCGGAGGTATAGCCGAAATGAAGGTCCTTCGCTTCGAAGCCATCGATTTGTTCTCCCGTGAGAACCAAGCCATCGTCGTTGTCTAGCGGCCCTTGCATCGTCTCTTCGTAACGGGCGAAGGAAGACAAAGCAAACAAGATGTCCCCAGAGGCATCTGCTACCTCATTGAAGGGCGCCATATATTGATAGGCATAGGTGAGGAACGAGGATAAATATCCTACGGTAAACGCCCGTCCTAAGAAGGCAGGTTGCTCAAAGAGCAAATAGCAGCCCATCATCACCACCGCTCCATAAATCAAGTTGTTGACCAAGCGGGAAGAGGGGTTGATCCAAGCCGAAGCGAATACGGCTTTAAATTGCGCCCCTTGGACCGCCTTGGCTTTGGCGTGGAAGTCTTGTTTCCGAATCGTTTCGATGCCATAGGATTGGACGGTTTGGAGGTTGGCGATGGTTTCGTTGCTTTGGCCTGATAAAGCAGCCATGTTGGCGGCTTGGGCGCGGAAGGATTTGGCGTTGGCTTTCGAAATAAGCCGCGATACCACGATGGATAGGGGCGTAAGGAACACCACCACCAAAGCCAATACCCAGTTCAGGTAAATCATGAGCCCGATCGTCGCCAAAATCTGAACCGCCCCTTCAAAGAAGGAGGCGCTACCACTGACTAAACCCGTCCGGACGGTATCGATATCGTTGGTGAAGAGCAAAAGCAAATCCCCTTCTTTCCGCGAATCGAAATAAGAAACGGGGGCGTGCATCAGCTTTTCATAGAGGGCTTCCCGCATCTTCTTGACGATGGTTTCGCCCGAGATGGAAACGAAATAGGTGAAGAAATAACGGGCAAAGGCACCGACGATTAAAGTCGCTAAAATCGCCCATAGATAAGGGCCGATCTTCATTTCTCCTTGCCGGATGGAATCGATGCAAACCCCGGTCAGATAAGGAATGGCGAGTTTGGCACCCACCGCGAATAAGGCGAATACCAAAGATAAGACCACCAAATAGGTCTTGCCTTTCAAATAACGGAATAACCCCAAGAATCGTTTCATCGCCGTGCCACCTGTGCCTGGTAGGTTTCCGCGTAAACCGGGCATCCTTTCAATAATGATTCATGGTCGCCTTCGCCGACGATTTCGCCGTTATCGAAGACATAAATGCGGTCGCACCCCATCACGGAGGTGACGCGTTGGGAAACAAAAAGGATCGTGTCTCCGGAACGGGCGAAGATGGCTTGCCGCACTTTGGCTTCGGTGGCGTAATCTAGCGCGCTCGTCGCATCGTCATAAATGGAGATTTCGCGGTGATGGAGTAAGTTTCTGGCGATGAGGAGCCGTTGTCGTTGCCCGCCGGAAAGGTTATTCCCCATTTCGGTCAAGGGATGATCAAGCCCGTCGACGTAGGCTTGGACGAAGGAGGCGGCCTGCGCCCCTTCTAAAGCCGCGTTGATTTCCGTTTCGGAAAAGGGAAGACCCAAGCATAGATTGTCGCGGATGCTGCCTTGGAAGAGCCCGCCTTGTTGGCCCACCATGGCGATGGAAGAACGCAAATTGGCCAAGGTCCCATCTTGAATGGGATGGCCTTTGAAGGTGATTTCGCCATGGGTGACATCCAAATAACGGCATAGCAAAGCTAAGAACGTCGATTTCCCGGCGCCGGTACCGCCGATGATACCAATCCGCTCTCCTTTTTTGATTTCAAGATTGAGATGGCTTAGGACCGGGCGATCCCCACCGAAAGAAAGCTCGGCGTCATGGAAGGCGAATAAGGTCTGCCCCACTTCCATGGGGGCTTCTTCTTGAATCGGACCGTCTTGAATCAAAAGGGGGAGGGCCAAGAAGGCATCGATCCGATGCTTGGAGGCGATGGCCTTAGTGAGGTTGTTGGCCAATAAGCTAAATTGCAACAAGGCGGCTAAGGCTTGGGTTAGTAACGAAATCAACGCCACCATCGAGCCGACGGAAAGCCCGGTGGAGGAGAAAGAATACGAGCCGAGGAACAATACCCCAATCAACGCCAAATTGATGAAAGCGAAGGTGATGGGATTGACAAAAGAGGTGAACCGCCAAATGGCCGTGGCCACTTTCCGATAATGGTCGCTTTGCTTGGAAAAGGCGGCAATTTCCCGCTCTTCCGCATTAAAACCATGGATCACGCGGACCCCGCGAATCAAGTCTCCACCGCTGGTGGAAAGACGGTCGAGTTCTTCTTGAAGGCGCTGATATTTCTCGGGGGCTTTCTTCATGTAGATGCCTAAGGCCAGGGCGCAAATAAGCAAGGCCGTAGCGATGACAATGCCGGCGTAGACATTGATGAAAAAGGCGGCCGCCAAACAGCCGATTGTCAAAAACGGGGCGCGGACCAATAGGCGCATAAAATGTTGCACGCCATTCCCTAACGCAAAGGCATCGCTGCCCAAGAGATTCAAAGCCTTCTCTTTCCCGTAAGCGTCGATTTGCTTCGGTGAAAGGGCGAGGAGATGGTCGTGGAGGGTCGCTTTCAAATCGTAGCCATAATCGGCGGCGACTCGCGCGGCGAGATATTGGGTGATCATCGTAAAGGCAAAACCCACGAAGGCAAGAAGCAAAACCACCCCACCCATACCGAGGGCAAAGCCAAGGTCTTTGGGGTCGGGATTAGCTGCGTCAAAACACGAATCGATGATGGCGCGGACAAAGAAGGGCACCGCGATTTCGCACAGACATTCGATTAACTTAAATAGGGGTGCGATCAACACCTTCGCACGATACTTTTTTAAAGGGGTAAACGCGTTCATTCCCCAGGGCCCTCCTCGGGGGCATCAAAGATGATGGTGGCCACGGGCTCATCGTCGCCTTCTTCGGTAAAGACCCACACGCCGTCTAAAGGCGAGCCGATGCGCCGGAAGGTGGCGCCTTCTTTCCCGGCGAAACGGGCGACATGGTCGAAATGCCATTGGGTGGAACCTTGGACGATTTTGGCATCGAGGTTCTCTAAATCCAGCAAAATCACCGGGGCGGGAAAATCGATTACGAGATCCAAGCCATGGCTTTCTTCGTCGAAGCGCGCTTCTACGAGGGTGCGTGGGAGTTCGGCATGGAAGCCTTCGATGAAACTATCGTAGAAGGTATCTTGGTCGAGAATCAAATCTTGATGATGGAAGCCAAAACGCTCGGCGAGTTCGTCGATGGAAGTTTCGATTTCCCGGCCATAGGCCTCACCGATGGTGCCGGCTTCGAATTGGCGTTTGGTCAAGACGCCTAAATAAGCGACGAGGAAATAACGTAGCGCCCGTTCTTCATCGACATCCACGCCGATGCCTTTTTGGCAGAATAAACCGATTCGGTAGGCGTAATCGATGAAATTCCCGTATTCGGAAGGACGCATCAAAAACGCGTCATGGACATCGGGGAAGGTATCGATTAAGAGTTTGGCCGCGAATTCGGGATTGGTATCGACGTAAAAGCCCATCAAATAAGCGTGGGCGAGTTGCAAAATGCATTCGAAATTGCCTAAGGCGGCCCCTTGCACGATCCCTTCGAAGACCTGCCATCTGGATAAGGTGCCCTTATAGCCATCGAGATAGAGATTGGCGATTCTAGCGGCGGCGCGGTAATCGTCTTTTAGAAAGGGAAGGCGATAAATCTTCTCGGCTTTGGCTTCGTCTTGGGGCAAATAGACGCCACCATCTTCATAGAAGGCGCCCAAGGCCATCGCGGCGCGGGGATCCTCAGCATCGACCAGCGATTGCAGATAGGAAACAGCCAAACGTTCGTTTTTCTCATTTTGCGTCACTTTGCCCGTGAAATAACGGTCTAAATAGACGCGGCTTGCTTCCGGATGAAGGCGGATATAATCCGGCCCATAAAAGGCGATATTCATTTCCTTAAGGAATTCTTTGGTGATGGGGTAGCCCGAAGCATCCCCGATGACGGAAGGCATGCCGCATTCGGGGCAGATGGCGTGGGCGTGATGCCCTTCGTAATCCCAGTCCGTGACTTCCTTTGCCGGGAAATGGGAACGGCAAAAGAAGCAACCGCATTCCTTGGAGGAAAGGATTTCCATTTCGTTGTCTTCGCTGTGGGCTTTTGCCGCCTCTAATTCTTCCTTTTCCATTGCGAGGGCTATCTTATCATAGATAAGGAAAGAAAAGATACCTTTTTGCCTTCGCAAAAGAAAACGGAATGGGAGATAATAGGGACCATGAAAATCATTCTCGACGCCTATGGTGGGGATAAAGCCCCCGCATCTACCGTAAAAGGAGCCGCTTTGGCATTAGCCAAACACCCCGATTTAATCTTAGCCATCGCCGGAGACGAAGCCGCACTTCGCCCCGCTTTGGAAAAAGAAAAAGCCCCACTCGACCGCGTGGAATTCCTCCAAGCGA
Organism: Bacilli bacterium; assembly: GCA_017454295.1. Lineage (GTDB taxonomy): Bacteria > Bacillota_I > Bacilli_A > RFN20 > CAG-826 > Alloenteromonas. Next base: position 31,192 of record JAFTDF010000009.1, on the reverse strand, counting down.
CCGAAATCGTCCTCAATACCGATCACCCCGCTTCTTTCTTAAAGGAAAAACCGAACTCCTCTTTGGCCGTGGCCTTCGAGGCTTTGCGTAAAGGCGATGAATATGCGGCCCTCGTCTCCGCCGGCCCCACGGGTGCCTTACTTAGTGGCACCGTCCTTCGCATCGGACGGATTCCTGGCGTTCATCGGCCCGGCCTACTCGCCGCCATCCCCACCCGCACCGGGAAGCTATGCTATCTCATCGACGTCGGGGCCAACATGGACTGTAAACCCGAATACCTCTATCAATTCGCCATCATGGCCGACGCCTATCTGCGTTCCTTGGGCATGGAAGCCCCGCGCATCGCCACCTTATCGGTCGGCCAAGAAGAAGGCAAAGGCAACGAATTAAGCAAAACCGTCTATGACATGCTCAAGGCTTCTCCCTTGAATTTCCAAGGCAATATCGAAGCCGACCACGTGATCCAGGGCGAAGTCGACCTCGTCGTCTGCGATGGTTTCAGTGGCAATGTGTTCTTAAAATCCCTCGAAGGCGGGGCCTATTTCATCTCCGATTTGTTTAAGGGGGCCATTTTCAAAAACATCCTCACCAAGTTCGGTGCCCTCTTTATGATTAAGGGCCTGAAGAAGGTCAAAGAACCCTTCAATTACGCTTCTCGCGCCTGCTCCCCCTTGCTTGGGGCGAAGAAGATCGTCTTGAAATGCCATGGCAAATCCGATGCGGAAACCATCGAAGCCACGATTTCGGAAGCCATCTCCTTAAAAGAAAAAGACCTCATCGAACGGATCGGTGAGACCTTAAGCCAAAAAAACGACCATCAATAAAGGTCGGTGCTTTCCGCTTTGCGGCTAAGACGCCAGATCGTCAGAATCGCCGGGACGATGGGCCCGGCTTTTCCAATGCAATCCATGACGATGAGCCAGGTCGGGAATTTGTTTTCCATCACCGTGACGCCCACACCGGTGCCGGCGGCCAAGATAAAGACGATACTTCCGATGATTAAGAAGATGCGCCACTCCAATCCGCCGGGGGTCCGCTCGTCGACGAGTTGGGCCACGGCATAAAGAACCACCGAAAGGAAGGCCAACACGGCATAGATAATCACCATCACCCATTCCGTAGTTTCATGGACGGTGCCCCAGTCCCCGTGCACCACTTCCGGAATCAGGAAGGTGGCGGGAAGGAAGACGCTTAACGAAGCGATTAAGTGACAGAACGAGAAATTGCGACGGACGCGGGCCGCCTCTTTGTGGCGACGGATCATGGAGACGATATAAAGGATGAGCAAGAAGGAGAAGCTAAGTTCCACCGCGCTGGAAGCGGCATCCATTTCCATAATGGGACGCTGGGAATAGGCATAGACCAAGACATGGCTTGCCACGATGATGTGGATCATGTCGAAAATCGAGAAGCCAAGGAAGGCGATCGATGATTCTCGGAAAAGGTTATTGGATTTTTGCGTTTTGGATTCCACGGGGCAAATTTTAAGACACGTAGAGAAAAAATCCAAAGAAAACTGATGTTTCTTTGCATTTATATTGCGGAAAACTCGTAGGCCATTAAGATAACCGCTTGGAGGTTCATCTATGTATTCCCAATATCTCACCTCCCGCCACGACGTTTGCAAGGAGCTGGTGGAACGTTTGTCCAAACGTTTCCCCTATGTCTCGTTATTAGGCAAACATGTGGTTGGGAAAACCATTCAAGTGACGACGGTCGCGACCAAGGTCACCGATACCATGGAAGCCCAATGCGGCTTTGTCGTCAAACTCTATAACGGCAAGACCTATGCCGAATATTCCTTTTCCGAAATCACCCCGGAAAGCATCGATTCCCTCGAGAAGCAAATCATTGAGGAAGTTTCCTTTCCCGATGAGATCTTGGACAACCACGTCCATCTCGACGCCATCCCCGACGAACCCTTGAAACAATCCTTCGTCCGTTCCGTCGAAGGCAAGGATTATTCGGTGGAGGAAATCATTGCAAAACTGGGCGAAATCCGTGCAAAAATCCAATCTTTCGATCCGCGAATCGTCCAAGCCATCACCGTTTTCACTTCCTATGAAACCTCGGCAATGTTCCTCTCCAAAAACCGCGATTTGACGCAAAACTTCACCTGGCCTAGCGTCGTTATCATCGCCGTCGCCAGAAGCGAAGACGGCAACGTCCAGATGAACCGCGACGTGGCCACCTACAACTCCTATGAGAAGTGCTTTGAGGTCGCCGAGGAAAAGATTCCCGCGATGTGCCAAACCGCGATCGATTTGCTCTCCGCGGAGATGATCGTACCCGGCGTTTATGACATCATCACTGAGCCTTCCATCACCGGGCTCATCGCCCACGAAGCCTTCGGGCACGGGGTGGAAATGGATATGTTCGTCAAGAATCGCGCCAAATCGGTCCGTTACCTCAATAAGCGTGTCGCCAGCGATTTGGTGGAAATGCATGACGGAGCCGCGGCCACCTTATCCGCCGCCTCCTACTTCTTCGACGACGATGGCGTGCTCGCCCACGACACCCTCATCATCGACAAAGGCATCCTCCAAACCGGGATTTCCGATGCCGTTTCGGCGATGCAACTCGGCACCGTTCCCACGGGAAATGGCCGCCGCGAATCCTACAAGCGGAAAGCCTATACCCGCATGACCAATACCTTCTTCAAACCCGGCACCTCGACCCCCGAGGAAATGATTTCCTCGGTGAAGCACGGCTATTTGCTCTCCCAGACCGATAACGGCATGGAAGATCCCAAAAACTGGAACATCCAATGCGTCTGCGCCTATGGGCGAGAGATTAAAGACGGCAAGCTCACCGGGAAGATCGTTGCCCCCGTCGTCATGTCTGGTTATGTGCCCGATTTGCTCGAATCCATCTCCATGGTTTCGTCCACGGGCGAAGTCATCGGCTCTGGCCATTGCGGCAAGGGCTATAAGGAATGGGTCCCCGTCTCCGATGGCGGTCCCTATTTGAAAGCGAGGTGCAAATTAAGCTAATGGAAGCCTTATTCAACGCCTTAAAGAAGGCCCCCTCCATCGCCGCATGGAAGGTCAATATCGAAGCCCGTAAATCCTGCGAGCTTTTCTACGTCCAAACCAAAGTCGAAACCAACCGGGCCACCGATACCATCGATACCCATGTCACCATCTATATCGATGTCGATGGCAAACGCGGCCAATCCAGTTTCGCCGTCTATCCTTATATGGATGAGGCGGAGATCTCAAAACTCATCGAGGAGAACGTCTTCGCCGCCAAATTCACCCTCAACCGCTTCTTCGAATTGCCTTCGCCCTCGGATGCTCCCATCCACCAGGTGGAATCCAATCTCTCGAAGCGTCCGTTCAAAGAGATCATCGGTGAGATCGGCAATGCCATCATGGCGGCCAACCATCTCGAAAACGGTTCCCTTTCCGCGACCGAGATCTTCCTCTATCAAATCGATACACGCATCGTCAATTCCAATGGGGTGGACGTGGCCTCGCGGCGTTACGAATGCCATATCGAAACGATTCCCAACTTCGCGAATGGCGAGGAAGAAGTCGAACTCTACCAAGCCATTTCCTTTGGCTCTTTCGATCCAAAGGAATTAACCGCCAAAGTCGCGGAAGCCTTGACCCTTTGCAAAGATCGTTCGGCGGCCCAAAAACTGCCGGTGGCAGGTCCCCTTCCCGTGATTTTGGAAGGCGAGGAAATCGAGGAATTCTTCGGTGCGTTCGTTGATGACCTTCGTTATGAAACCGCCTTTAGCAAAGCTAACGTCTACGAGCCTGGCTCGAACATCCAAGGCGAAGCGCCCACGGGCGATGTCTTAAACATCACCCTGAAGCCCGTCGTCGAAGGGGCTCTCGCCTCTTCTAGCGTCGATGGCGATGGCGTGATTCTACCCGAAGTGAAGCTCATCGAAAACGGCGTCGCCAAGTGCCGTCACGGCAGCTTCCAGGTCGGTTATTACCTTGGGGAAGCCCATCCCACCGGACGAATCCCCGTGGTCGAAGTCGCCCCTGGGACCAAGTCACTGGAGGATTGGCGAAAAGCCCCCTACCTCCGCTGCGTGAAATTCTCCGGCATCCAAGTCGATCTCCACTCCGGCATGCTGGGTGGCGAAGTCCGTCTTGGCTACTACTTTGATGGTGAGAAGGAAATCCCCGTGACCGGATTCTCCATCCAAGCCGATGCCAGGCAAGCCATCACCTGCTTCCAAGCCAGTAAACAAACCATGGTCCGCGATCGTTACTTCGGCCCAAAATACATCTACATCCCGGATGTGAAAATCGCCTAAATCAAGGCGAACGAAAAGACCCTCCGGGGTCTTTTCTTTATAAAGAAAAACGACACCCGAAGATGTCGCTGTGGAATGATGATGATAGGTTGATGCTAGTGACTATACCGACGTCACTATTTTTCCTTTCAAAACAGTTTTGGCGACACATCCCAAGAATCCTTTTTTGATGTTTTATTATAGGAAAATCCACATATTAGAAAGAATAAGCAAAACAAGATATAACACTATTTGAAAAATATTAATGATGATTTTTGGAAGATAATCTCTTCTAACAATAGATATGATTGTAAATACAATGCATGTAGCAAAAGGAACGAAACACAACCCTTCTAATATCCACACTGCGATTGCACCAATATCTAAATTCGTTCCTTGCCCAATCCGAATTTGTTCAGAGACCATTGTGGCAAATAATGGAATTGTGAAAAGTAAATTAAGAACCGAAATAATGATTAACGAGATGATTCCAAAAACGCAATTTCTTCTTTTCATACTAATTTATTATCTACATTAACAAAAAACAGTCCTGAATGTATCAGAACTGTAGTTTACATTTGGCGGAGACGGAGGGATTCGGACCCTCGCTAGCCTTACGACTACTAACGGTTTAGCAAACCGTCCCCTTCGGCCTCTTGGGTACGTCTCCGCAGTGAGCATAATATACACCAAAGGGTGAGAAAACGCACGCTGAATTAATAGGCTTTCGCAAAATAAGCGACGAGGGTATTCTTTTTGCCGCAAACGGGGCAAACCGAGCCTTCTTCCGGAGTATCGACGGCGATGCAACGGGCGGTGCCGCCATTCGTGATCTCTTTGATCTTATCTTCGCATTCGATGCTGCCGCAGAAGGCCATCTTCACATAGCCGCCTTTGTCGAGCTTCGTATTGAGCTCTTCGAGGCTATGGGCTTCGTCGATATGGCTATCGAGATAGGCTTTGGCCTTTTGATACATTTCTTCGTGAACGGTTTGTAGCAAGGAAGGAATCGCCTCTTCGATTTCCTCGATGGAAGCGGAGACTTTCTCGCCGTTAACGCGTTTGGTCATGACGACGGTGTTGTTGGCAAGGTCGCGCGGGCCGAGTTCTAAGCGGACGGGCACGCCTTTCATTTCCCATTGGGCAAACTTCCAGCCCGGGGTGTGGTCGGATTCGTCGACCTTGACACGGAGACCCATGGATTTGAGTTTGGCCTCGATTTCATGGCATTTCTCCAAAATGCCTTCGGCATCCTGACGGATCGGAACGATGACGACTTGGATGGGGGCCACCGCAGGAGGCAAGACCAAACCATTGTCGTCGCCATGGACCATAATGACGGCCCCGATTAAACGAGTGGAAACACCCCAGGAGGTTTGATGGGGGGATTGCAAGGTGTTGCCGCGGCCAAGGAAACGAATGCCAAAGGCTTCGGCGAAACCTTGCCCTAAATCATGGGTGGTCCCGGCTTGGAGGGCCTTTCCATCGGGCATGAGGGCTTCGATGGTATAGGTGGCATTGGCGCCGGCGAATTTTTCGTGTTCGGTCTTTCTTCCTTTAAGGAAGGGGATGGCCAATAAATCTTTGCCGCAGGCATCATAGACGGCAAGCATATCCAAGGCGTTTTTCTCGGCTTGGGCCTGCGTTTCGAATAAGCAATGGCCTTCTTGCCATAAGAATTCCGAGCCACGGAGGAAAGGACGGGTCGTCTTTTCCCAACGGACGACGGAGCACCACTGGTTGAGCAACATTGGCAAATCGCGATAAGAGGAAACGGCCTTCTTGAACAAATCGGAGAAAAGGACTTCCGAGGTCGGACGGATGATTAAGGGATCGGCAAGTTTTTCCCCACCGCCATAGGTGGCCACCAAGGTTTCAGGGGCAAAGCCTTCGATGTGTTCCTTTTCTTTATTAAACAAAGAAGAAGGGATGACCATCGGCAAATAGACATTCTGAGCCTCATGGGCTTTGAATTGACGGTTGAGATAATTTTGGATCTCTTCCCAAATGGCATAGCCATAGGGGAGATAGTTGATGAATCCTTTGACGGATCCATAATCCATCAGTTCCGCTTTCCGGCATACGTCGGTATACCATTTGGCGAAGTCGACGGACCGTGAGGTGATTGCTTCGTTTTTGTTTTGGTTGGCCATAATAAAATCCTCCGGGGAGATACGATACCACAAACTCAATCGATTTCCTTAATCCTTTTTAAGGATTTCGGGGAAGGCGGGTTCATCATCAAATCATACGGGGCGAAGGTTTCCGAGGAAACATAACGTAACCCGGAGGAGACGATGAGCTCGATCGCCGCCCAACCTTCGACGTCGGTGGCGATGATCGGTTTATTGTATTTGAGTAGTTTTTCGGCCAAGGCATGGAGCTGGGAACGCACCAATGCGTCCATATCCGAGGTGGAACGCCCCTTGGCCGCGAAGCCGACGGCGAAATAGTCAAAGGCGGCATAAAGCCGAGGCGTGAGTTTGAGCGAATCGGAGTTGATGTAAAGTCCGACTTCGTAACCTTTGACGCGGATCAGCTTCATGTATTCGATAATCGCATCGGCATCAAAAGAAGGTAAGGAATCCTGAAGATCGCTTTCGGAGAATAGAAACACCATATTCGCGGCTTTGGCGCGGTTAAGACGACCAAAGGTCGTAAGCAAATGGGAGCGTTCTTGCAAACGGACTGGGAAGAAGAGTTTGCTCGTTTCCCCGGGGTTTCCCGAAAGGAAGAGATGGATGGTGTCCTTGGCAATCGTGGAGAAAAGCGACTTATCGTCTTCGGTGCGGATGGCGTAATCCTTCAATTCTTCGATCGAATCGAAGTAGGCATCATAAGGCACCGCTTTGGTGAAATAGCCGGTGATCTTGCCTTTATCCACGGAATAGATGGGGCGGAAATAATAATGGATTTTCTTTTCGTCGATGATCCGTTCCACCTCGGTGCGGTAGGAAGAATCCAAGGCATTGCCTTTGGCACGGCGACCCGTCTCGTAAAACAAGATGGTGTCATTATCCTCATAGGCGAGGAAGGCCGTGTTTTTCGCGGCTTCGATGATCGATTCGGAGCTGCCTTGGAACAAGGCGTGTTCCACGATGCCGATGCGCACTTCCAAAACGGAAGACAAGCCATTCAAAGAGAGATAACGGTTAATGGAATTCAACCCCGCCTTCACCAAGAAGAGGGCCTTGGCCTTTTCGGTGAGACGCAAATCGGAAAGCAACAAATCGTTGCCGGAACACTGCAGCAAATAACGGTGACCCGTCACAAAAGGGAACAAAGCGTTCTTCATCTGATTAAAAATCAGCGGTTCGATATCTTTATCCTTATCCGTGATCTTTTTATAGACGAAGCGATAGCAGGCGGAGAAGCCTTTCTTACGTCCCGAGGAGGCAATCGCGGTTTCGAGTTCCTTGGCCGTGGAAAGGCCATAATGGCCTTGGCCGTTGCGATTGGTCACCATATATTTCATCAAATAAGAAAGGATATGGATGATGCCATGCTCGAAATCGACGTGTTCGACTTGGAGCATGGAAAAATAACGTTTCTTGGAACGGTTATCCTGGATATCGGTCTCTAGATAATCGGGGGCACCGGTGCTGGGATCGGAAATGGCGTTGACCCAGTTGATGACCCGTTGTTGTTGAGAGACGGGGAAATGCTGATAGAACTGGCTCATGGTGATTTCGCTGACGCGGTGCAAGGTCATGACATTAAAGAACTTCACCATGTCCTTTTTGGTATCGATGACGAACACGCGGACGGAGTTGCTTTGTTCTTCTAAAGAAAGGGAATAACGTTCATCCCGTTTTTTGGCCCAAACGGACGAGAGAATCAAAACCAGCGCCAGAATGAGCAAAATCAAAATGGCCAAGTAGAACATCCAATAAGTTTGAAAATGGCGGATGATGTCTTCTCCCATGGACACGAGTTTACCACAAAGTGGTAGCGGAAAGTAGGTTCTAATTGAGAAAACTCGGTTTCTTTGTTATCATATCCCGCGCTGGAGGCTTACCCAAGCGGTTGAAGGGGACGGTTTCGAAAACCGTTAGTAGTCGCAAGGCTAGCCAGGGTTCGAATCCCTGAGCCTCCGCCATATCGTCCATTCCCTCTTTTGCCCCAATGGCGAAAGAGGTTTTTTCTTCCCCGTAAGATGGGGATTGCGAAAAAAGGAGGGCCGCCCTCCGTAGCACGCATGCTTTCCTTATTTAATCGGGGGAATGAAGAAGTTGCCGTAGACCTGCTTCAATTCGACGACGGTGACGAAAGCGGCCGGATCCGCGTTGCGGATAATCTGGACGGTCTTCTTGACTTCGTACATTGAGATGATGACGGTGACGATATATTTTTCGGCCCCGGTAAAAGCCCCGGTCCCTTTGACGATCGTGGCGCCATGGGGAATGTTGGCCATCACGATCTGCCCAAGGTCTGGCAAATTGGAAATTACCTCGACACGTACCTTCTTATTACGCTGGTTGATGATATCGACGACCAGCATCGTCATAATCAAATAAACGACCGAGAACAAAGTGGCCACAAAGGCGTGGCTGGCTTCCACCGTGCCCCATCCGGATTCAGTGATGGAAAGCACCGTATAGATCGACATGGTGACTGCGTTGATATAAACGGAATAGCGACCCACCAAAGTCGATTTCTTCAAGGCGATGTAATAGGCGATGACATCCATGCCACCGGCGGAAGCCCCGACGCGATAAGCGATCGCGGAAGAGACTCCGGTGCAAACCCCGGCAAATACGGCACGGGTGATCAAATTGCCGTTTTCGGCGCAAAACTCCGCGATTTTGAAAAGAATTGGCTCGTCAAAAAAGCCCAAAACCACGTTAAAAACGGAAACAAGACCTACATTCATCAAGGTGAGGATGGTGAAGCGTTTCCCGATTCCTCGCCACGCCAAAATGAAGAGCGGGACGTTGAGCCCGAAATACATAATGGAATAAAGGGTATCGTAGAGGTGGTTACCGGTGACGCCGTGATTGGAGCAAAGGTCGCCAATTAGCAAGATGACCTGAGCAACACCCGAGACCCCGCCGCTGACCAGACGGTGGCCATCGGCCATCTCCGCCAAGTTGGCCGGGGAGATGAAGCACTTAAAACCAAAGGCGAATAAAAAAGCCGAGAAAACCATGATCAGGACGGAAAATCCCTCGTGGAGGCTTGCTTTTAGGAAAGGATGATCGTATACGACATCCTCGAATCTGGCTTTGAAACTGCGCTTCTTCATTTTCGCTGGAAAGATTATATCGCCCCGAATTAAGAAAGAAAGAGGGACCTGATTTCCCATTATGGGAAAGTCAAAAATCGAATCTTTCTTCTTACCTAAGGTAAGTGTTTGTTGTCATCCCCTAGGGACAATGGTATGATTTACGCGCTGTGGAAACACGACTCGTTTTTCCGGAGGAATCTCATGAACGTCATCAAATCTCTTGGCGCCCGCTTCAATAAGCTCTGGCGCTGGATCAAAGAAACCGCTTGGGTGCAGCCCTTGCTCATCGTCGGGGCGATCTTTGCCATCATCTTCTCGATCCCCAAATTCTCCACCTGGTTCGAAGCCATGGGCATCGGCTCCTCGGAATCCTACTTCACCAACTATAAGCTTTCCCTCGAAGGCGAAAAGAAGGAAGCCGACGAAACCGCCTATACCCGGGCCGACAAAATCACCCAGGCCATCTACGAGAACTCCTTCGCTTATCCCGAAGCCCCCGGTTCCGTCAACTTTGCTAGCTCCGAATATGCCAAGAAACTTGCCGCTTCCGGCGTGAAGGAAACCTATGGCGAGAAATTCTTCCTCGTCTATGTCGAATCCTCCTCCACCGCTTGCTCGGATGCGCAGGCGGGCTTCGAAACCTTAACCAAAGGTTGGAACACCACTTATGGCATCAACGATGGTCGCTCCTTCAAGATCCACACCATCTATGCCGATGAAACCTCCTCCAACGACGAAGATTACACCGTCACCGAGGATCAAAAGGCCTTCAACCGTTACCTCAACAACTTCACCGATTTCTGGGAAGAAGCCGCCGGCCGTTTGGAAGATACCCCTTATAAGACCAACGGTTCCATCTCCGATTCCTATTATGAAAACATCGAAAAGGTGAAAGTCGGCGAATGGCAGATCCCCACGATCCTCCTCATCGACTTCTCTGAAGAAGCTTGGGTTGCCGGACGTGCCGGCATCTCCGAAGCGGCCTTCACCGTCACCGGCGCCTCCTCCATTGAGAAAGCCCAGTTCCTCCAGAAAATGTGGAACCACGTTCCCATGGTCGAATGGAACGCCGAAGAATCCACCTATAAGAACGTCGCGTCCACCGAAGATAAGAGCAATATCTTCCGCGCTGAATTTCAGAAGAACTAATGCAAGGCGGCCTTATGGCCGTTTTTGCTAGGAGAAAGACTATGCAAAACATCATCGACACCATTCCTGGAAAACTGCGAATCGAGACCTATGCCAAAGGCAATCAAGTCGCGATGCACGTCGTCCCGGTCGAATCGTTTCTCTTCACCGATGAGAAAGCCCCGTTAGCGATCGCCAGCCACGATGAGGCCCCCTGCTTCTTTGTCCATGACGCAGGTTATGTCGGCGCCATCAAGGTGTCTTTGTCCGAAGCCTTAGAAGGAAAGGTCGAAGCCCTCGTCGGCGAAGCGTTATCCGCCCATGGCCTCCAAGGCGAAGGGCTCCACGTGATCATCGGACCTTGTTTAACCTTCTCCCATACGCCCATTGAACGCGAGACGTTAGCCAAAGCCATGGAACGGTATCGGGGCGCTTGCAAGATCACCTCCGGCGTCGACTATTTCGATGTGCCTCTGGCTTGTTTGCTTGGCTTCCGCGCCCTTGGCGTTCCCATGGCCCAAATCCAAGTGAGCCCCTACGACACCTACGAAAATCCCTCGTTGCTTTATAGCAAGCTTCGGGGCGAGGAAGAAGAAAACGTGACCTTGGCCACGCTTCTATAATAAATAATAAGGTTAAGGGATTATTTCCCTTGATAAGCTTTCACCACACACGGGGGGACCAGTCCTGAGATGTCTGCCCCGTTTTTTGCAAGCTCGTTAATCGTGGAGGAAGAAATGAAAGAATTGGCACTGGATGCCATGAAGAAGACCATGTCGATATCTTCATCGAGGAAATGATTGGCGGCGCTGAGTTGGAATTCGTATTCGAAATCGGTAACGGCGCGCAAGCCACGGATAATATGCTTCGCCCCCACTTTACGGCAGTAATCCACGGTCAAGCCCTCGGTGGAATCCACTTCGACATTGCCAAGTCCCGCCACGGCATCTTTCATAATCTGAAGACGCTCGGGGTAGGAAAAGACGCCTTTCTTCGCCGGATTGACGGCTAACAAAAGAATCACTTTGTCGAAAACTTCTAGCGACCGCTTGAGAATGTCCAAATGGCCATTGGTGATGGGATCGAATGAACCGGGATAAACGGCGATTTTCATAGGGATTTCCTCGCAATCAAGACTTTGGTCTTGCCATAAGTATATTCTTTGCATTTGGCAAAGGAAGAAAGATCGACGGAAATCCCGCCTTCATATTCCAAAACGATTGCGCTATAGGGCCTTAGAAGGTCGCGGTCGAGAATCGTCTTAACGGCATCGGCATAAGCTTGTTTCGCGGCATATGGAGGATCAAGGAACACCACATCGAACTGCGGGAGGTCATTCCGTTGCAAGAAGGCTTGATAATCCAAGCCGTAGACGATGCCGCCGGTTTCTCGAAGAGTCGTTAGATTCTCTTTGATAACGGATAAAGCCTCGGCCTCATGATCTACGAAATAAGCCTTGCTCGCACCGCGGGAGAGGGCTTCGATGCCTAAGGCGCCAGATCCGGCAAACAAATCCAAAACGACGGCGCCGGGCAACAAATCGGTCAGCGCCGATATCATCGCTTCCCGCACCCGGTTTTTCGTGGGCTCGGTGCCGGAAGAGGGCGTCTGCAAATTCCGGGAACGGTATTTCCCGCCAATGACCTTAATCATGGTGGCATCCCCCCATGTGAAGACTGCGGCGATACTCCCCAAAAAGCAAGTCGTCGATTCGCATCACCAGAAAATGAACTTCGTTGAAAGCGGCTTGGTATTGCTGGCTTATCGGGAGGCTATCTAGCGCCTTTTTCGTCTCGAAAAGCGCGGAATATGCCGCTTTTGCTTCCGCGGAATCTTCCCCGAAAAACCTGCATTTCTCCTGCCAAATCTCGTTTTTGCGATCTTTTTCTTTCGCTAAATCAAGAGCTTCTTGATTGTTGGCGAGTTCACGCTCGACTTCGCGTAAATGCGTAAAACGTGGATCCGCCCCGAAGGCGGAAACCAAATCAAGCAAACAACGATGGGTGGCTTCTTGCATAGCAAAATTCTACTCTAGTTTGCCTCTAGGTGCTAGAATCTTGGCATGCTGAAAATCGTCAAAGACAATAACCCCACCTTACGGGAACGCTGCGCCGAAGTTCCCCTCCCCTTATCCGAAGAGCATCAACGTCTCATCGACGAAATGCTCGATGAATTGTTGCTAAGCCAAGACCCCGAATATCGTAAGAAACATCCCTCGGTCCGCGAAGGCGTTGGCCTGGCCGCGCCCCAAGTCGGACATAACATCCGGATGCTGGTGATTTCCTATCCCACCGGGGACGAAAAGAACCCGCTGGTCCAACACCAGCTCGTGAATCCCAAAATCGTCGTCAACTCCGTTAAGAAATGCTATTTGTCCAATGGCGAAGGCTGCCTCTCCGTCGACCAAGAACATCCCGGTTACGTCTACCGCGATTTCAAAATCGTCGTCCAAGCCTATGACGCCAAAGCCAAAGAGAAGGTTTCCATCACCGCTCGTGGCTACGACGCCATCGTCCTCCAGCATGAGATCGATCACCTCAATGGCGTCCTCTTCTACGATCGCATCGATAAGGTCGATCCGTTTAAGAAAATCCCTGGCTCGGTTGAAATCTAACCGAAAAATCCGCACCTAATACTTGCTTAAGCAAGCATTTTTGGTATATTGATAGCAGCTAACGCGTACATAGAGGCATTCTTTTTGACTTATGAGCACCTATTCTCCTGTGAACATCTACGCTTTGGGCGGACTTGGTGAAGTAGGGAAAAACACCTACTGCTTCGAGACCTTGAACTCTTTGATCATGGTCGATGCCGGCGTCCGTTTCCCCGAAGCCAATCTCCCTGGCGTCAATTACGTCATTCCCGATTATTCCCATTTGAAAACCAACCGCGGAAAAATCCGGGCTTTGTTTATCACCCATGGTCACGAAGACCACATCGGGGGGATTCCGTTCCTGCTCAAAACGGTTCACATCCCCGTCATTTACGCCCCGCGTTTAGCCGCTGCCTTAATCCGCCATAAGTTAGAAGAGGCCCGTTTCTACGAAGCCGTCAAAATCGTGGAAATCGATAGCGATTCCGTCATCAAAATCGCCGACGACTTTGTCGTCTCCTTCTTCCGCGTCACCCACTCCATCCCCGATTCTTATGGGGTGTGCATCGATTCCCACCATGGTCGTATCATCGAAACCGGGGACTTCAAAATCGACTTAACTCCCGTCGGCCCCCACTTCGAAATCGATAAGCTTGCCAAACTTGGCAGTGAAGGTGTCGATCTCCTTATGGCCGATTCCACCAATGCCGAAATCGAAGGCTATACGCCCAGCGAAACCAACGTCCGTAGCGGCGTCGACGAGATTTTCGATAAAGCCGGAGGGCGAATCATCGTTTCCACCTTCTCCAGCAACATCAACCGTATCCAACAAGTCGTCGAAGTCGCGTTGGCCCATAACCGCAAGATCTGCATCATGGGCCGTTCGATGAAAACCGTCATTGGGATTGCCCGCGAATATGGCTATATCAAAATTCCCGATGCCGCCATCATCGAAGAAGCCAACCTCCGCCATTATAAGATGAATGAGTTGTGCATCCTTTGCACCGGCTCCCAAGGCGAATCGATGGCCGCCCTTTCCCGCATCGTCAACGGCGATAACCGTTTCACCTCCATTTATCCCGGCGATACCGTCATCTTCTCCTCCAATCCGATTCCCGGCAATGGGGCTTTAGTTGACCGCTTGGTGAACCGTCTCGTTAAAATGGGCGCGGATGTGAAGTTAAATTCCCTCGCCTTCTCACTCCATTCTTCGGGTCACCCCTCTCGTCAAGAGCTTCGTTTGATGCAACGTCTGGTGCAACCCAAGAACTTTATGCCGGTACACGGCGAATACCGCATGCTCAAGCTCCATGGCGAAATCGCCTCCCAGCTTGGCCTAGATCCCAAAAACGTCTTCCTTTGCGATAACGGGGATGTCTTAACCTTGGAGAATCATAAAATCACCCGTGGCATCCATATTCCCGCTAGCGACGTCTATCTTTCCGGGGATAACCTCGGCGGCGTCTCTTCCTTGCTGATGAATGACCGGGCCGCTCTAAAGAGCGATGGCTTGGTGGTGATCGTTGCGACCTTCGACAAGAAATTCAATTACGTCGTCGAGCCCGTGGTCTATACCCGTGGTTTCTCCGCCTCCGAGCAAGATCACGTTGTGCGCCATTGCACGCTCCGTGCCAAAGAAGGCATCGCCAAGTGCATTGGCTTGAATCTTGGTCTTCCCGAAATGAAGACGGAAATCCGTAACGCCATCGTCAAATACACCGATCGTCTCACCGGACGTCGGCCCATGGTACTGCCGATTTTGATGGTTGCCGAATAATCATGTTCATCCTTGCTTCCTCTTCCCCACGGAGAAAAGAGCTTTTGAAAAAGCTCATCCCCGAATACGCCATCCTCGTTCCCGATGTGGATGAGCGCATTTTGGATTTGTCCCCGAGCGACCTCGCCGCGGAAGAAAGCAAAATCAAGGCTTACGCCATTTCTTCCCTTCATCCTCATGATGAGGTGCTTGCCTGCGATACCATCGTCGTGCTCGAGGGTAAGATCCTTGGAAAACCCAAAGACGAAGAAGATGCGATGGCCATGCTCAAAGCTCAATCGGGCAAACGCCAAATCGTCTTAAGCGGATATACCTATATCGGCAAAGGCAAGGAAATTACGCGCACCGTGGCAACGGAAGTCTACTTCAAAGAGCTTTCCGATGAACTCATCCGCGATTATGTGGCAACGAAAAAGCCCCTGGACAAAGCCGGGGCCTATGGGATTCAGGATGGTTATCCTTTGGTGGATCATATCGTCGGTAGTTTCGATAACGTCATGGGCTTACCCACCGAGGATATCGCCGTCCACGTCTTTAATCGTCGTTAGATCCGAAGAGGGTTTTCTCCACCGCTTCGGCATCCCCTTTGATCACGAGGGTCAGCCGATCCGACATCTTGATGAAGCCGTCCACGCCGGCTTCTTTTATTTTTTCTTTATCAATGGCCTCGTAGTCATTGAGTTTTAACTCGATGCGGGAGCCTTTCCGAAGGTGGGAGATGACATTGCTTTCCCCACCGAGGGCTTCCATATAGGCGGACTTATCGATGACGCGATGAGGATGGGCATCCTTCTTTTTGGCCCGGCTTAGCATCAAAAACGCCAAAATGAGGGCCAATAGGAGTAAGACGCCTCCGCCGATGATATAGGGGAGGAAGGTCTCCCAAGAGACCTGAGAAGCAAGAATTATTAAGCAGTTCATAGATAACTCGTTTATAATACACCTAAAGCGAGGTCGAACAAATGAGTAACGCCATCGAAATTGAAGCCAAAGTCTTAGTCAGCCAGGATCAATACCGCAAATTAACCCATCAATTCAAGGATTGCCCCCGTTATCAGCAAACCAACTATTACATCGATACCGAGGATCGCCAGCTTGCCAAAGAAGGCATCGCCCTCCGTATCCGCGAAAAAGGCGGTCAATATGAGCTCACCATCAAGACCCCGTTAAGCCAAGGTCTTTTGGAAAAGAACCACGCCATCACGATGAACGAATTCGCCGCGCTCCGCGATTACGACGAATTCCCCAAAGGCGACACCGCGCGGTTCTTGACGATGTTGGACTTCGATGTGACGAAACTCAAAATCCTCACTTCCTTGACCACCGAACGCATCGACGTCGAATACCAAGGCGGCCTTCTCTCCCTTGACCGCAACACCTATTCGGGCCAAACCGATTACGAAATCGAATTCGAATTCAATAACCTCGCCGGGGCCGAAAAGATTCTCTCCGATCTTCTCAAAGCCAACGACATCGAGGCTCCCTTCTCGAAGTTAACGAAAACCCATCGCGCGATGGCCGCCATCGGCAAATAAACAAGCAAAACAAAAAAAAGATAGCCGGCTATGCCGGCTTTTCTTCTGGAACGGGATCGAGGTGATGGTCGCACTCTCCAAACATGGGGCATTCCTGCGAACAGGCGAGATAAGCAAGTCGCTTGGCCCTGGGGATGAAGGTGCGGATTTCTTCTTCGTTATAGCCGACTTGGAGCCGGTGGTCATCGACGATGATCGGACGCTTCAATACGGTGGGATTGGCCAAAACGAAGGAACAAAGTTCGGAGATGGTCATCTCATCGAAATCGATGTTGTTTTCCAATACGATTTTCGAACGGCGGGAAATGATGTCATCGGTGCCGTTTTCGCTTTTGGAAATCATCTCTTTGATGTCCTCTTTGGAGAAGTCGGGCGAAAAGATCGATTTGGCGACATAGGGAATCTGATTCTCGTCAAACCATTTTTTGACCTTGCGGCAAGAGGAACAACTGGGGGAGGTGTAGATTTTAATCACGGCAAAATAATAGCGTGCTTTTTAAAGCAAGGATAGAAAAAACGCCTAATTATGCTATTATCTTCGCCAGGAGGTTCACTTATGACCCGTATCCTCAGCGGCATCAAGCCCACCGGCAATCTCACTTTAGGCAACTACATTGGGGCTTTGAAACATTTCAAAGACTTCCAAGAAAGCGGCGAGGTTTTCATTTTCATCGCCGATTTGCACGCGCTTACCTTGCCCATCGACCCCGAATTCTTACGCCAAAACACCCGCGACCTCGCCGCCTTCTATCTCGCCAGCGGCCTCGATCCCAAGAAAACGACGATTTTCGTCCAATCCTCGGTTCCCGAACACGCCGAGCTCAATGCGATTCTGCAGAACTATCTCTACATGGGCGAGTTATCCCGGATGACCCAGTTCAAGGAAAAATCCGCCAAACTCAAAGATAGCGCCATCGGCTTAGGCTTATTCGCCTACCCCGTTTTGATGGCCGCCGACATCGTCCTTTATGACGCCGACACCGTTCCCGTGGGTGAGGACCAAGTCCAACATGTCGAAATCACCCGCGACCTCGTCAATCGTTTGAATAAACGCTATGGCGAGAAGACCCTGGTCTTACCCAACTACAAAATCAACAAGGTCGGTGCCCGTATCATGTCCTTATCCGACCCGAGTGTGAAGATGAGCAAATCCGATCCCAAAGGCGATATCTTCTTAAAAGACCCGATGAACGTCGTCCGCAAGAAAATCATGTCGGCCGTCACCGATTTGGGCAACGAAGTCAAATACGATAAAGAGAATAAGCCCGGCATCTCCAACTTGCTCACCATCTACGCTTCTTTGAAAGAGATTTCCATCGAAGAAGCCGAAGCCCATTTCCAAGGCTACCGCTATGGCGACTTCAAGAAGGAAGTGGCCGATGTGGTCGTCGCCGAGCTCGAACCATTCCAGCAACGCTACCAGCAAATCTTGGATGACCAATCCTATTTGCCCGTGCTTCGCGAAGGGGCCAAAAAAGCCTCGCAAATCGCCCATGTTACGTTAAAACGCGTGCAAAACGCCGTTGGTTTGCTCAATATTGATGAATAGAAAACTGATTGCGATTGATTTGGATGGAACCTTGCTGCGACCCGATTATTCGATCGGGCCGCTTACTTTATCCGTCCTTCGCAATCTCGCCAAAGATGAGCATATGATCATGCTCTCTTCCGGCCGCCCTGCCCGAACCTTGGTTCACTTCTCCGAACTTTTAGGCTGCCCGGGGCCGCTCTCTGCCTATAACGGTGCCTACGTGTTCCACGCCTCCGGCCCGGCTTGTTTTCCACCTTTTGATCCCACCTACGCTTCCGCGGATATCCAAAAGATCTTCCTCCCCATCCAAGACAAATTGCTCTTCTTCATGGGAGAGGATGGCAAGCGTCTTATCCAAAACCGACGCTTCGATTTTTTAGCCGACTATTTCCCTTTGGAAAACATCGCCACCGAACTCACCGACGATTTATCCAAGTTGCCGGAGCAATTGAAAATTTTCGTTTTCGCGACCGACGACGAAACGGCTTCTGCCGTCCATGCCTTGGTCAAGGAATCCTACCCCCATCTCCATTATCATCGCTGGAAGAAAGCGCCCTTATGCGAATTGGTCTTGGATTCGATCACCAAAGGCACCGCTTTGGAACGGGTTGCCGCTTATTATGGCTTTGCGAAAGAAGACATTATCGCCTTTGGCGATTCGGGGAACGATATCCCCATGCTTTCCCTTGCCGGACATCCCTTTGCGATGAAGGGCTGCAAATCCGCCAAACTCGCTTCGTTATTCCCCGCTACAGAAAAAGGCAACGCCGATGAAGGAGTTGCCTATGAGTTATTGAAACTCTTTTAATCGATGCCGGCCAGCTTGCGCATCGCGACGTTGAAACGCGATGTTTTTTCTTCTAGGCCATCCTCGCTTTGGCCCACCGCTTCCAAATAGAATTTTACTTTGGGTTCGGTACCGGAGGGACGGACGCAAATGGTGGAGCCATCTTCGAGGAAATACTTCAAGACGTTGGATTTAGGAAGATGGTCCATCTTCTCTTCCTTGCCATCTTTTAAGGCGATTTGCTTTTGGTAATCGCGGATTTCAACCACGGGCACACCATCGATTTCCTTCAAGGGATTCTCACGGAGTCCTTCCATCATCGCCTTCATTTTGGCGTTCCCTTCCATACCTTCGAAATAGACATCGCGAAGGGTGGCGTAATGGAAACCGTGCTTCTGTTGCAAACGTTGCCACGCCTGTCCTAAATCCATACCGAGGGACTTATAGTAGAGCGTCATTTCGGTATACATCAAGATCGCTTGGACGCCGTCTTTGTCGCGGACGAAGGGAGCAAGCAAGCAACCATAGCTTTCTTCATAGCCAAAGAGGAATTCGGGGCCGTGACCCTGCTTTTCGTAATAATGGATGCGATCGCCGATATATTTGAATCCGGTGAGGAAGGATTCGGTGGCAACGCCATAGCTCTTGGCCACGATGGAACCAAGGTTGGAAGTCACGATCGTATCGTAAATCACCCCATTGGCAGGAAGGGTGCCTTTTTCTTTTCTGCCCGCGAGGACGTAATCGATCAAAAGGGCGCCGGATTGGTTGCCGGTGAGCCGGTGGTATTCTCCATCCTTCCCCAGATAAGCCAAACCGCAGCGATCGCCATCGGGGTCGGTCATGACCACGAGGTCGCTATGATATTTCCGAGCGTATTCAAGGGGCAAGATCCAGGCTTTTTCCACTTCCGGGTTCGGAGAAAGGGTCGCTCCAAAAGCGGGATCATGGACGCATTGCTCTGCTACGGGGATGACGTGATAGCCGCAGTCTTTGAAGACGCGCATCGCCGATTCGTAAGAAGCGCCATGCTGCGGAGAATAAACGAGCGAGAAATCGGATTTATCCAACTCAGGACGGATTTGGATGGATTCGACGGCTTGGATATAAGGTCCATCGATTTCTTCCGATAAAACGGTGGTTTTCCCAGGATTGGGGTCTTGGGGAACTTCATAATGGAGGGCATCGGGCAATTTGGAAATATAACCTAGCAATACCGCGGCGTCGGCGGGAACGAGCTGGCAGCCGTTTTCGTCATAGACTTTATAGCCGTTGTTGTTGGCCGGGTTATGGGAGGCGGTGACCATGATGCCGCCGATGGCCTTTTTGGCACGGACGGCAAAGGAAAGCTCGGGGGTGGGACGAAGGGCATCGAAGATATAGACGTTAAAGCCCATCTGATTGAGGATGTTCGCAAATTCCAAAGTGAATTCCCGAGACATAAAACGGTTATCATGGGAGATCACGACGCCCCGCTGCTTGGCGTCGGGGGCTAAGTCAGCCAAGTATTGGCCAAAGCCGACGGTGACGCGGCCGAGGTTTTGGATATTGATGCGGTTGGTGCCGGGGCCTAAGATCCCCCGCATGCCACCGGTGCCGAATTCGGCATCCTTAAAGAAGGCGTCCTTTTTGGTGAAGTCATCCATTTGACGCAGCGTTTCTTTATCGCCCTCGCTCACGCGCGGAGACGATAGCCATTCTTGGTAAACCCGTTCGATATCCATAAAAGAGCCCCTCAGTTGCCTTAGTTTAAACTTTCCCCGCACAAAATTTCAATAACCTTGTTAAGGTTATCGGGGAGGGGTGAGACGAAACGTTTGCCGGCAAGATTCTCCAGCGGCGTCTTCATCTGGCCAAAGGAGAGGGTATGGGCGTGGAGGAATTGGGATTCCAAACCGGTCTTGGCCTTCACTTCGCGGCAAGAGGCGAAATCCCCATATTTCTCATCGCCGACCAGGGGATGTTTGATGGCGGCCATATGGACGCGGATTTGATGCGTGCGACCCGTCACAAGGTCCAACTCAACGAGGGTATATGCACCAAAACGTTTCACGGGATGATACAAAGTGAGCGCGGTTTTGCCGCCATTTTGCAAAGATTTTACGTAAACGCGGCCTTTTTGCGTATCTTTCCATAAGGGCAGATCCACCTTGCCGTCTTGTTCGATATCGCCCAAGACTAAGGCCAGATAGGTCTTATGGATTTGGGTCCGTTCTTTGAATAATTCGGCCAGTTCTTTTAAAGCCGCATCGGTCTTGCCATAGACCACTAGACCCGAGGTATTGCGGTCTAGACGATGGGCGGGAGAAGGGACGAATCCAGGGATATTGGGATCATATTCCCCTTTGAGGTAAAGATAATCGAGCACGGCATTCCCCAAGGTTTCCCGCACGCCGGTTTTATCGCCATAGACCAAGACGCCTTTGGGTTTATCCACGATAAGCACGTTCTCGTCTTCGTAGACGATGGGATAAGGGAAGGCACGCTTGACAGCCGGGCGTTCTTTTTTGAAGTCTTCAAGCTGCTGATCGGTGACATAGATGCGAAGCGTATCGCCCGCGTGGATGATGTCGTCTTTCTTAATCCAGTGGCCATTTCGTTTGATGTCTTTCTTGCGAAACGCTTTATAGATAAAACCCAGCGGAGCTTCCGGGAGGTATTTCCGGACGAATTTCTCCGCTTTTTGGCCATCGCAAGAAGAGGGAACAAGGATTTCTTTCACGGGGAGTATTATACGCGCGAGCTAGCGCCGTGTCGATTCTAGCTCATCCTCCGTCTATATTAGACGGGGCAAGAATAAGAGTTCGATGATTTCTCATTGCGTCAAGCGTGTAAACCCTCTATAATCTTGCTTGCCGAAAAAGGCACCCCGGAGGAATACCCAAGTGGTCGAAGGGGCGGGCTTGGAAAGCTCGTAGGTCTCGAAAGGGGCGCTAGGGTTCAAATCCCTATTCCTCCGCCATCATGATTGAAATATCCCCAAGGAATTTTGCCTAAGGGGATTTTTAAATACCTATCATATAAATTGGACAATACCAGTTGTCTGCATTTATCGGAAATAAATCTTCTCTTGAATCAATTACTATTCCTTTTGAAACTGGCTTTCCATATTTTTTTAAGAAATCAAAATTGAAACTGCTGCTAACTGGATTAATGCCTTTTTTTATTTCAATCGGACAAATATAGTCGGAAAATTCAATAATCAAATCGGCTTCTTTTTTGTCTCGATCTCTATAGTAATAGAAACTTTTTCTGAAATCTTCTCCGGCATTCATATAACTTTTAACAATTTCACTAATCACGTATGTTTCATAAAAAGCACCATTCATTACACCATTTTCAAGCATTTCAGCATTTGGCCATTTACATAAATAAGCACATAACCCTGTATCTAAAAAATAAAACTTTTCCATTTTAGTTACTCTATCTGATAGATTTCTAGCATATGCTTCAAGTGTAATAGCAATTCCGGAAGTAACTAAAATTGATATCCAGTTTTTTACAGTTCTAGCATCGATTCCGACATTTCTGGCAATATCATCGTAATTCAATTGTTGTGCAGTTCTTAAAGCCATGTAATCTAAAAATCTTAAGAAGTCTCTTTCTTTATCAGCGGCAATAACTTTTTTAACATCTTTTTCTATATAAGTTGCTATGTATGAGCTAAAAAATGTTGTCCTATCCATATCGTTTAAAACATATTCAGGCATGCCACCTTTAAATATTCTTTCAAATATTTGCTTCCTGGTTTTGAACATTTTTTTGTTGTCGATTGAATTATATCTTTCTCTAACAACGTCTAAATGAGGATTAAATAAGCGTCCTTGTTGTTTTTCGATTTCATTATTCGCCAAAGATGACATGTTTAAAATTGCAGTACGGCCCGCTAACGATTCCGCAATAGCTTCTTGAAGTTCAAATTGATTGGAACCAGTTAAAACATACATTAATGGAACTTTTCTATCTTCTTTTAAACATTTTCTTTTTTCTTCATCAATTATTTCTTTGATAGCCCCTAATAAAGGAGTGGCTTTTTGAATCTCATCTATAATGATTGGCCAAGAATAAGTTTCTAAAAAAAGTTTTGGGTTAGTATTTGCAAGTGTTCTTTTTTCTAAATCATCAAGAGACACACTTTTCATTTCCATTCCAAAAATGTTGTCGACCATCGTTGATTTTCCAACTTGTCTAGCACCATAAATGGTAATAGCTGCATATTCGTTTTTAATTGCATTGATTTTATTTTCAATTGTTCTTTTTAAATACATTATTTGTCACCTCATCCATAGGATACGCTATTGATTCGGCAGTTTCAACATTGCATTGTCCTTTTTGCCGAAATAGTTTGTGTATGGACAATTGGACTTCACCACCCGTATGTGTATCGACATTTAAGGGCACGATTGATTGTCAAGGCACATACGAAATCGTGCGTGTTTTTTCTTATTTTTGGCATTAATGGATGGAACCCTAACGATCACGCCAAACGAAAATGGCGGGACGCTTATCCGTATCTATATCCCAGATCGGCACAAAGCGTAACGCACGCCATTCATCGATTTTGGATTGAACCATTTACTCCGCGTGGAAATAAGCCCAGGAGTATTGAATCATATATTCCCCCCGATAGTTACGGATTGCCACGGGGTTATTGTGCTTATATTCATAGGCATCACAATCGATGGCCTCGGGATGGATATAACATTCGTTATGACGCTTGACGAAGACGCCATCGGCCCCCGCTTCTTGCAGGGTGCGTCGGATATCGGAGATTAGGTTTCTTAGATACGAAGGGTGGTCTTCTTCCCATAAGACGGCATTTAATTCGCCTAAGGTCACCGCGGAACCTTCCCGGTCGACGAGATAGGCGAACGCTTCCTTGGATTTGCTGTAGGTGAATTTTAAGGGAGCGCCGTTGGCGAACACCTCGAAATTGCCAAAGCACTTCGCCTTGATGACCTTGTTGGTTTTGATTTCGACGGGGAAGCGCAGCCCGTTGATTTCTTCCTGTACTTTCTTAGCGTTGGCGGGCTTGGAGACGTAACCGGAAGCACGAATGTTTAAGGCTTCTCGGGCATAATTCTCATAAGCCGTGACGAAGATAATGTTCACCCGCGGGTTCTTGGCCTTTAATTGTTTGGCGAGCATGATGCCGTTGATCTGCGGCATTTCGATATCCAAAAAGGCGATATCGATTTTGGCGGTTTTATTCTCCTCTAAGGCCTGAACCGGATTGGTATAGGCGCGTAATTCGGCATCGGGGAGAACATCCTCCACCGCTTGCTGCAAGCGCATCAATTGCAATTTTTCATCATCAACGAGTAAGACTATCATAAGCTCGTCCCCTTTCATTTATAGAACAAGACCGTAACGGTCGTTCCGTGATTGATTTGGCTTTCCACGATCAGTTCGCCATGGCACATCGACTGGATCCGGTAACGGACATTTTCCAACCCGACATGGGCCCGCCCATCGTCGGGCTTAGCATGGATGTCGAAGCCGATCCCATCGTCTTTGATTTCCACCACATAGGCATCGTCGCGGGCGTAGGTTTTCAAGGAGATGGTTCCGCCTTCGATCTTTTTCAAGATGCCGTGTTTCACCGCGTTTTCCACCAAAGGTTGGAGGGAAAGGGGCGGTACCAAGAAATCCTTTTCTTGGATATCGTAAACCACATGGAGCCGTTCATCAAAGCGCATTTGCTCTAACGAAAGATAGGTTTCGATGTGGCGGAATTCTTTTTCGAAGGTGATGAGCCCCGTATCCGAAAGCGAGGATAGGTTGGCCCGTAGGTAATCGGTGAAGTCATCCAGGGCCGTTTGCGCCTTTGCCGGGTCCACCTGGATCAGCGTGGAAATGGAAGAGAGGGTGTTATAGATGAAATGGGGCTGGATCTGCGACATCATCACTTTCACTTCCGCTTCTTTGCGTTTCCTCGCCTGATTCACCAGCTCTTCGTTTTTCCGCATATTCAGGAAGAGGAAGAGGACTTCGATGGCGACGATGATGGAAAGATAGGCAATCGCATATCCTTTGAAGACGTTTTGGAGCAGAATCGCTACCAAGGGCAATAAGCAATAGGAGAAGAAAGCAATCTTTTCGCGCATCTGCAAGCGCTTATCGATGGCGGCGATGACAAAGACGCTCGCCAGCATCACGAATTGGTAGCCTTGCGATACCATCATCGCCGGGGCGCGTTGGTATTGGCCCCCATTCGCGGTGAAGAAGAACCGCAGGAAGATATTTAAGAGGTCGAGCAACACGAAGACCGCAAACAGGGACACGTTAATGGACCAAAGGATGTTCTTCGTCTTTTTCGTCAGCTCCATATAGGCCAACACATAGAGGAAGAAAAAGAAGACCTCGAGGTTATTGAAAATATAAAACGTGGTGTAGAAACCGATGATGAAGGCGTCGCTGGTATAATTCGCCTTGATCATCGTGAAGGTGAAATAGACGGCGAAATGGACGGCCGTGAGGACGAAAAAGGCCAAGAGGGCATTCTCGTCTTTGCGGCGCGCTTTCTTAAAAAGAATACTGGTGATATGCACCAGCAAAATCAAGACGCCGATGAGGCAAACCGTGACATTGAAAACGACATTGTTTTCCATTCCATGTCATTATCTACCTTTTTTGGGCAATTGCCCATGAAAAATCCCCCAATCCAGGAGGAATTTCATTCTTTCGAAACCAGCGGGATGTTTTTGGTGTATTTATAGGCAAGCCGGGCCATATCCTCGGCTTTCTTCGGTTTCTTGTCCTTAAGCCACTTAATGATGAGCGAATAGAACAAGGAGAGCCAAATCGCTTGGATGGTGCGGCTTTCTTCGTTTTCGGGGAGCAGGGAGAAAAAGATATCGAGGATTTTTTGCTCGAATCCGGCGCCGATAATCGCCTCCAAGTCCTCGCGGTTTGCCTCGGCTTGTTGAAAGACGACGAGCCAGTTCTCGTAGACGTCGGTCGTGATCTTGGCGGCGATGGAAAGGACAAACGTCTTAATTTCGTCGGTTAAGACATCTTCGACGCTACGGTAATTTCGGTAAAACGCCATCCGCGAAACGCCGGCGATATTGCATAAACGCGTGACGGTGATCTTCTTATTGGATTTATCTTTGAGGATAATCATCAAGGCGAAACGAAAGCAGCTTTTGACGAAGTCGCGGGATTCTTCATTGTTTTTCCGTAAGGTTTCCAGCTGTTTTTGGTTCATGCTTCAATTCTCACGGCTAGCATTGTAAACGCAGCTGTGCAACAAAAGTGTCACACCTTGGGCCGCGAAGAAAAGAGAAGGGCATAGCCTTTCCCGTTTTCGTTGAATTTTGGCTTATTCGCCAAACATTTTCATCATCGTCGGCGAGGCGATGACGGAGATGTTGGTTCGGTTGGTGGGGGAGGTGATGATAAAGGCGTTTCCGCGGAGATTGTTGACGATTTGGTCTTGTTCCACCTCGTTGATCTGCCCCGCTTTATCGTAAAGGGTGCACAAGTCATCCATATCATTGGGTGAGAGGGAGAAGATGAACGAGTATTGGCACGCGTTGATGATGGCCGTGGATTTACGAACGATGTCCTCGGAACCGACGAAGTCTTTGATGTTCTGCGTGATGACGATCTGCATACCGTTATACTTACGGATACGCTTGGCCAGCTGATACATAAAGTCGAGGGCGACGGGGTATTTCGGATCGATGAAGACGTGGGCTTCGTCGATGGCCACGACGATCTTACGGGCGGTGCCATGTTTGAGGTTGAAGTCGCGGTTTTTGATGATTTCGTTATCGAGCCACTTCAAGACGAGCAGCATCTGGGCGTTGGCGATGGTGTTGTTCTTATTCGAGAGCAAGCTCTGGAAATTGAAGACCGTGAAGTTTTCCTTAACCGTCAAGGTGGATTCGCCATTCCAAAGGTTGGCGTTACGGCCTTCCCCGGCGAACTTCGAGATGTAATTGGAAAGGATGCGAAGTTGGGTCACGTCATAATCGACGGTGGCCGCATCCAAACGCTTCTGGATGAGGTCATAGAGTTCGTCGAAGGTCGGGTAATCCTTGGGCTCGAGGGCGGAGAAATCCGTCCGCGAGTTGATGCCTTTTTCGTGGTAGAGGCTCACGATGATGTTATTGAGGTATTCCAAGGCGTCGGCGCTGATGCCGGGAAGGGCCACCTTGAAGAACTCCTCGAGGAATTGGAGATGGACCGCGAAGTTGTTGGTCTGGGATTCTTCCCCGTCTTCGTCCCCTTCGAGGGTGGTGATGATGTGGAAAGGGTTGATTCGACCTTCGCGGGCGGTGCCGACGTCGATGAGACGGCCACCGAGATTGGCGGCCAAACTTTGGTATTCGTTTTCCGGGTCGAGGATGAAAATCTTGCAATTTTCGGCGCAAAGCTGGGACAAAATGGTCTTCGTGGCGAAGGATTTGCCCGAGCCCGACTTCCCGATGACGACCATGTTGGAATTGACGCGTTCGAAGTCACGCTTGAAGAAATCAAGGATGACGGGATAGTCGTTTTCGGTGCCAAGGATACACCCATGGGCATCCATGACCGTGGATAAGACGAAGGGGAAGACCGCCGCCACCGAATTGGAATGGATGGCGCGTTGGAACTGGGTCATCAAATCCAAACGGGAGATATTGGAGGAGATCAGGGCTAAGTTTTGGCAGAAATAGTTGTCGATGATCTCAAAGCCTTCTTCGGCGAAGATGCGCTTAATCCGTTTCTTCTCGGAACGCTTGGCGTCTTTGCGGGCCCCTTCTTGGGGATAAACGGTGATGTGGAGATTGACGCCAAAGAGGGTCTCGTTGTCGTTTTGGAGCATGCGAAGCACTTCGACGAGGGTATCGATGTGGGTTTGCTTATCGATGATCGAGGACGCGCGATAGCTGTTATTGGATTGGGAGGCCAACTCTTGGACGGAGCGGTCGATCATATGGATGGCCTTGCTCTTTTCGAAGGGGGCGAGGTTCATCACGATCTTGGTATTGGGGATGTTGAAGATCCGATAGCCCCAGGCGTTAAGCACCGAAATCGGGAAGTTCTTCACGGTGAAGATATAGCATTCCTCGCCATCGATGACAGTGGAATGGGGTTTGAATTCGATGTTTTGGGGATAGATCCAGGAAATGAATTCCTCGGGCGAAAGGATATCGACGTCCTTCTCTTCGAACTTGGACGTGTAGGTATACTTCATGAAGATCCCAAGTTCCTTTTTGTTGAGGATATGGGAGGTCATCCCGATGTTGGAGAAGGTCAGGATGGCATCGTTGAGAATCGAAGAGATCACTTCTTTGCTTTCGTCATAGATGACCAAATAGTAGAACGGCTTCTTGATCGGGGTTTCGTCGGTGAGCACCGTATAGGTACGGATGCGGTCATCGATGATTTTGACGCGGGAATCGAGCTCTTGCTTGGTGAGCTCACCCTGTTCGAAAAGCTGATACAAGACGTCTTTCTTGCGCTGCTCGTCCTGGATATAGGACGCAAAGGAAAGCTTGCGGTCCAATTTGACGATGGAGGCGCGGGTGCGGTTGGCGACCTCGCGGATGATCTTGCCGAAATGCTCGTCGATCATCTGGTCTTGGCGATACTCGGAAAGCAAGGAGAATTCGCGGGGATCGACTTGAAGGACCCCAGCGAAATAATCCTTATAGACGATGAAGCCATCGTCCGAGATGTCCTTAAAGGGCATGAAAGAGTCGATGCTCGTCTGGGATTTGGTGGTCGTTTTGGAATATTTCTTGGGGGAGAAGACATATTTCACGGAGTGGACCATGAACATGTAGAAACGATCGCCATCGAAGGGCACATACATGAAGATGGCGACAATCAACACCACCGCCGAAAGGACGAACCGGGCGATGCCGAGGTTGGATAAAAGCAACAACACGATCAAGCCCATGAAGGCAAAGGCGATGATGATATCGATGATGGAAATATTCTTAAAGAATTGGATTTTGACCTTGGTGGTACGGGGAATGATTCTCATTTTTTATCACCTCCGTTGTTGTTGTTATGCAAGGAGTTGTTGATGGCATTATTCACCATGTTGCTGCCTTGCCCGCCGACGGCGTTGTTGTTCTTATTGCCGCTGCCGCCGCCGATCACGGGTGGGTTGGCACCGCCGCCTTTATTGCCGCCGGCGTTCCCGCCATTATTGGCTTTTCCACCACCGTTGATGGCGTTTTTGGCCGCGTTGTTACCGGCACCGGACTGATTGGTTTTGTTGTTGCCCGCACCGCTGGTTTTCGCGGAGCCTCTGCCTTGGAGGTTCCTTTCCTTGGCGTAATCCCCCGAGGTATTGAAGCCCATGCGTTTGCCCATGGTGGTCATTAAACCATGGTTGGCCACGTCGCGGCCGAAGTTGACGGCGCCGCGGGTCGCCCGGAAGGGGGCGAGGGCACCGGTGGTCATCGCCCGGCGGAAGCTGCCGGTGGCGATGGCGTTGTCGCGGAGTTCGTTCGAGCCGGCTCCGGGATTGATGATGTTCCCCACGAGGGCCATCACGCGCATCATGGAGACGCCGCCACCGACGATGATAATGATCTTCATGACGTTATTGAGGGTGGAATTGTTGAAGAAGACGAGGGCATTGTTGGTGACCGCGGCGATGATTAACGCGTAAATGTTGATGGCGATAATACAGCCATATCCCATTAAGAACTTGGTGATGAATTGGTCGCGCCAGAGTTTGAAGCGAGCCCCGTCATCGAGCACGGTGGTCGATAAGGAGATGGGGGCGAAGATAAAGAGGATGACGATCGAGATCGCGCGGTCGACGAACATCAATAACGTCGAACCGAGGCAGAAGATAATGACTAAGGAGGAAATCCAGGAGAAGAAGAAGTCGTAATCGGAAAGATCGACGAAACTCTTCATGCTCGAAGTGGAGGAATACTTAAAGTCCGGACGGAGGTAGAAATCCGGGGAAGTACCGCCTTTGAGGGCGTTTTGGCCAAACGCGCCGGCTAAGAAACGGCCTAAGCCATCGGGGGAACCGCCCGTCGTGGTGCTATAAAGCACCCGCATGATGGAATTGGTGAAGAAGATGAGCACCGTCATCGCCGCCGGGATAAATAAGAAGATCAGCATCGTCTTGCCGATTTGAATGGCGATCCGCGCCGGAGACTTCTCCGATTTGTCCGAAGACATGGAACGCAGAATCGCAAAGATCCCGAAAATCACGACGAGCACCAAGGCAACGCCCACCGCCCCGACAAACGCGTAGGAGATATTGGGGTTGCGCATGAGGAACGTTAAGAAGTCCATTTCGTTTCCCGCGTAACGGATCGGCTCGATGCCACAAAGCATGTTCGCACACGCCAGCATGTTATCGATGATCCCGTACATGGATTTGGAAATGCCATATAAGAGATCCCAGATCCAATCAAATAAACCAAACATGTTGGGGCCCCCTTTCTAAATTGCCCGAATGAGCAAATTGATGAACGTGACCGACGAAGGTAAGAGTCGGTCTTTATTCCAACCGGAATTGTTTTCGATTCGCAAATACAGCAAACCGTCTTGCCCCGTATGGAGGCAGCCATCGTCATAGCCTTCTTGCTTGAAGCCGCCAAAGGCAAACTTTCCCCACTCTTTCGAGGCGAGGGAGGTCTTACCCCGAAGGATGCTATTCTCGACGGGAGGGTCGTCATATTCGATCGGCTCTTCGCCGATGACGTTCCCATCGTCGTCATAGATTGGCTGCGTATCGGGAGAAGACAGGTATTTGATCTTCTTTGGCGCGGCGTCTTCGTTGATGAAATAGAAGAAACTCACTTCGATTTCCGAATAAACCGGGCTGCGGAAGCATAGGCCGATGGACTCGATTTTCAAAGCCTTCTTAAATGGTACGATCAAATAGAGGTATTGCTCTTCCTTGACTTCGTATTCGCTCTTTTTCCAACTCATCTTTTGGACGGTGTCGGCGTTGAAGAGGGAATTCTCCACCTTATAGGAGTGATTGCCGCCATCGAAAAGCCCACGCACTTCCCCAAGGGAATCGTAAAGGTCCTGATAACCATCGCTTTTCTCGAAGTTGCCTAAATCGATAGCGCAGCTAGAGAGGGCAAGCGCGGCGAACAGTGAGAGGGTTTTCCAAAGACGTCGCTTAGCCATGGGAAGAGTCTTCTAGATGATTAGCCTTGGTAGAAGTCGTAGGTCTTGTACCAGTTGGTGAAGACGTTGAGGCCGATCTGCAAGGCCACCAAAAGCACGAAGATGATCACGAAGCCGATGATCGCGTTTTTGAGGCTGTTGCGGGCCTTCTCGTGTTCCTGGGGTTCTTCGGCGCGGGCGTATTTCACCCCGAGGAAGATGACCCAGATGGCACCGACGGCGCCCACGACGCCTAGTAGGACCGGAAC
>JAFTDF010000008.1 GCA_017454295.1 Bacilli bacterium | reverse complement strand
CATGAGAAGCAGACGGTCGAACCGTAAAATTATTAAAAGGGTTCCGCGGCATACGGATATGATACCCGTCCAGACGAGAGTTCGCGGCAGCCGGCCGGCTGCCCTCCTATCGGAAGGGTACGGCTATATTGTTAATAAGATACAAACCTTATTATACATATAAAGGAAAATCAGGCACACATAGCGCCTGACTTCCCTTGATAGTATTAGCTGTTTGCGTATTCAACGCTGATATTTTCGTAGTTGGAGGAACTGTTGATATTAACGTCTTTTGTGCGGCCCGTCATATTGCTCCAATCAATATCATCCCAGTTAGTAGCGGTAGGGGCGCCAGCCGAACTCAACCGTCTGAAGATGATCAAGCCGTCAACCGAGGCAAAGGACCCACTTAATCCGGTTCCAGCATCATTGATTTGGAGGGGGATCCAAGCATTGTTATAATCTTTGCCCCAAGTCCAACAATAATACGCGGCATCGGCTTGGAAGAAGTTAGCATTATCAAAACTATCGAAGCTTAGTTCTCTAGCAACGGAGCCAACATAAGTTTTATAGAGATTTGCTTTCCAGTAAATGTCAAATTTCCCGTAAGCGGAAACCCACATGTTGTTGTTCCCCTCTCCCGTAAAATAGGTTTGATTTTCGAGGGTCCCTGCGCCTTGCCAGCTGCCATCCATAACTACTTTGACTTCATTGTCTTTGGCCAAATCAACGGTGACTTTGTACTGTTCAACATCGTCGAAGCCAGGTTCATAGACGAAAGGATATCCTTCTCCCCAAGAATCAAAGGACCCTTTGAGAACAACATCCCTATTTGTGGGGTTAAACGAAAGACCGGAATATACACGGGCTTCGGATAAAAGCGCTTCAGTACCACCGCTTAACGTGACATAACCCAGATCAGATGCGGTGTCGTAAATGCGAACAGAAAGGAATTTGGCAGTAGGAGCGACTCGAATATACTTCGGGTTATAACGAGTGTTCTCCAAAAGCATCGGAGCGGCAAAATACTGGAACGCCTTAAGGACTTCGGCATCCTCCTTCTCTTTGTCTTCTGCGCCGAAGTTGTGATAGTAACTCGATCCGTCAGTGGTCCAACTAATGTCGGCAGCAAGGTCAGCTAAATCAGTGAGCGTCACGAAGTATTCATTCGGATTGGTGTTCTTTACCGTATAGTCTTCGTTTCTCGCAGTAAATAAGTCAGCGGTTTCACTGCCATCACCGGTGTAGTAATAGTGAACCATGTTGTCGCCTTTGGCAGCGTACCCGGATTTGATGTCATCAAACCCACCATCGAAATCGCCCATAAGTAAGGCATTCACGGTTTCGTCATAATAGGTGGTTCTTTCCAAAACATTGTGTTTGGCGTGGAACAAGTCAACC
The DNA here is from genome assembly GCA_017454295.1 of Bacilli bacterium. Classification (GTDB taxonomy): domain Bacteria; phylum Bacillota_I; class Bacilli_A; order RFN20; family CAG-826; genus Alloenteromonas. The sequence continues at coordinate 21,202 of JAFTDF010000008.1, read as the reverse complement.
TGGTTGATCTTTTCTTCTTCGGTTAAGAAGATTTGACTCTTTTTGGTGTATTGTTTCCCTTCATTCATGTAACCACGAATCAAGGCGGCCACGACGGAAGAATCCGCGTCATCCGCTTTAACTTCCCTCGCTTGAACGCCGACGGCAATGCCAACGGCGCAAAGACCCATCGCAAAAGTGGATCCAAGGATGAGTAGTTTCTTCATATGAGTGACCTCCTATTTGGGTTTCGAGATGGTAGCTCATTTTCATTTTACACGCGGACACGAAAAACGCCCGAGCGTTCCCTAGCCCGTGGGTAACCTTAATTAGGGTTGGCTTTGCAATGCAAAGAAAAGGGGCCGGAGCCCCTACTTCGTTTGCCACTTGACAAGGTTTATAAATGGCTTCGGTTTCCTATTCGCCAAATAAGGGCGTGGAGAGATAACGATCCCCACCATCCGGGCATAAAACCACGATGTTTTGATTGGGGTAATTGGAAGCGATTTTTAACGCGGCTGCCAAAGCGGCACCCGAGGAGATTCCAACTAAGATTCCTTCTTTCGCGCCCATCTCCCGAGCGGCTTGATAAGCCTCTTCCTCATAGATGGTCATCATCTCATCGATGAGTCCGGTATCTAGGATGGAAGGGACGAAACCCGCACCGATACCCATAATGCCATGGGGACCTGGTTTGCCACCACTGATGACGGGGCTCTTCGCCGGTTCCACCCCGATGATTTTGACATGGGGGTGCTTTTCTTTGAGATAACGGGCAACGCCGGTGATGGTGCCACCGGTACCAATGCCGGCCACAAAGACATCGACTTTACCTTCCAAATCGCGGTCGATTTCCGGACCGGTGGTTTGGTAATGGGCCTTTGGATTGGCGGGGTTATCGAATTGGCCAAGGATGACGGAATTGGGGGTTTCTTGTTGGAGACGATTAGCTTCGGCAATGGCGCCCTTCATTCCTTGGGCAGCCGGGGTCAAAACCAATTTGGCGCCATAGGCCTTAAGCAATTTCCGACGTTCGATGGACATGCTTTCGGGCATGGTGAGTACCACTTCATAGCCTTTGGAGCGGCCGACCATGGCTAAACCGATGCCGGTATTGCCGGAGGTTGGCTCGATGATGGTGGAGCCTTTCTTTAAGATGCCTTTGGCCTCGGCATCCTCAATCATGGCCAAAGCGACGCGGTCTTTGACCGAGCCGACGGGATTGTAGCATTCGAGCTTGGCGTAGATATGAGCCTGTTTGGCATCGAGATGTTGGCAGGAGAGTAAGGGGGTGTTTCCCACAAGGGAAGAACTGGATTCGTATTTCATAATGGCCGTATTTTACTGCCTAAGCAGCGAAGAAATCGAATGATATGCTCGCAAAATGAGATCTGATTTCCTTAGAAAAAGCCATAGGAAACCTGTTGTTCTCCTAATGCAAAGTGAGAAGGAAAGGCATAAGATAATGCCAACGAGGAAACTACAATTATGGATCTATTAATTCTTGCCGCCGGGATGGGTTCCCGTTTCGGTGGACTCAAACAAATCGAACCCTTCGACGAACGTAACAACTTCATCATCGACTACTCCATCTATGATGCCAAGAAAGCCGGTTTCGACCGCGTCGTCTTCTTAATCAAGGAAGAAAACCGCGAGATCTTCGAAGAGACCGTCGGCTCCCGCGTCGCCCCCTATATCGAAGTGGCCTATGCCTATCAAAAACTCGATGTGATCCCCGAAGGTTATAACCTCCCTGCCGACCGCGTCAAACCCTTAGGCACCGCTCAGGCCATCTTATGCGCCAAAGACCAACTCAAAGACAATTTCGCCATCATCAATTCCGACGACTTCTATGGCGCCGATGCCTTTGAGGTGGCCGCCAAATACCTCTCCTCCTTACCCAAAGGTTCCAAAGGAAAATACGCCAATATCGCCTACTATGCCGCCAACACCATGACCAAGAATGGCTCGGTCAAGCGCGGCGTCCTCCATTGTGGAAAAGACGGCAAACTCACTTCCTTGGTCGAATCCAAACTCGAATGGCGGGGCGAAGAAATCTATGCCGCTCCCTTAGAAGGCGGAGAGATGGTCGCCATCCCCCAAGATTCGCTCGTCTCCATGAACATGTTCGCCTTCTCTTTGGATATCCTCGACAAGATCGAAGAGAACTATGCGCCGTTCATGGAAGCCAACAAGAACGATCTCGCTTCTTGCGAATACCTTATCCCGACCTTGGTCTCCGAGCTCATCGAACGGGGCGAAGTCTCCTGTGAGGTCCTCTCCACTTCCGCCGTCTGGTATGGGGTCACCTACCGCGAAGACAAACCCGAAGTCGTCGCCTCCTTAGCCAAACTCGTCGAGAAAGGTTGCTATCCCAAAGACCGTTTCGGAAAGAAATAAAAAACCTAAAACTCGCTCCAAAATTGGTGCGGAATAGGCCAAAACTCCCTTGAAAATTGGTGCGGAATAGGCCAAAACTCCCTTGAAAATTGGTGCAGAATTACCAAAAACTCGCTCCAAAATTGGTGCGGGTTTATTTCTTTTTGGGGATTTATTATTTATAATGTCTTCGAAAAGAGCACGTTATGGAAAACATGTATTTCAAAAGAAAGATAGATTCGCAGTTGGATAACTGGCTTAAAAGCCCAGGACATTCTCCTGCTCTTGTTTATGGAATCAGGCAATGCGGCAAAAGCGAAAGTGTGAAGCAATTCGCGAAAAGAAATTTTAAAAATGTCAATGCGATCGATTTCTGGAAAACTCCCAATGCAATATCCGCTTTTAACGGATCGCTAAAGGTCGATGACATCATCAAAAACCTTTCATCCCTATTCCCGACTTTTAAATTTGTACCTCACGATAGCGTGTTAATCCTCGACGAAATTCAGGATTGTCCAAGGGCGAGATTGGCTTTGAAAAGTTTTAAAGAGGATGGTCGTTTCGAAGTGATCGCCAGTGGTTCATACATCGGTCTGAATATCGAAAACAGCGGCACCCCGAAACCAGAAGGTTCCGAAGAATTCTTTGAGATGAAAACAATGGATTTCGAGGAGTTCTTGTGGGCAATCGGCTACGAAGACAAACTCATGGATGATCTATTAGACCATTTCGCCAACAAAACACAAATTCCGGAGCCGATTCATCGTCAAATGAAGCGCCTGTTCCTTGAATACATTTGCGTTGGCGGCTATCCCGAAGCCGTTTTGAAATTCGTTCAAACCAGCAGTTTTTCCGAAGCGTATAAAAAAGTAAAAGACCTCATCATTGATATCAAAGGCGACCCTGCGAAAAGATTAGATGGGCAGGGCAAATCCTTATACACGATGATCGAAATCGCAAGAATCCAAAAAGCGTTTGACCTCATCGCCGCCTTTGCCGTAAATGACAACCATAGATTTGTCGCATCCAAAATCAAGGGAAACGGATACCAAAGGGATGATGCGGTGAACTATTTATTAAACTCGTCAGTGGCATTTAAAGCCAATAATGTCGAGGTCCCGTCTTTACCGCTAGGAATTCGCAAAATAGATGCGGATTATAAACTCTATTATGCGGATATCGGAATCATGGTGAATGTACTGGGTTTCGACACCATCCAAGGCATCATGCAAGATGGCCTTGGAATGAACAAAGGGTACTTATACGAGGCCGTTGTGGCCGATTCCTTATATAAAGCCGGACTTCCGCTATTTTACTTCGCGAAAACAAGCGGATTGGAGATCGATTTCGTCATTTCTTATCAGGGGAAGGCTACCTTAATTGAAGCAAAGGCCACAACGGGAAACACGAAATCAAGCAAACAAGTGATGAACCACCCTGACCATTATGGAAAAACGAAGCTAATCAAAATTGGCGATTACAATATTTCGGAAACCGCCGATATCATCACGATTCCCCATTATTTGACCTTTGCACTTGGGAAATCCTTAAATCGCATCGATAAGAAGTAATCGCCACCTTCCTTGCCCTGGTTCGCCGGGGCTTTTTTGGCGACGTTAAGACCTGGTGGTCTCCTGTTTTCCATATTTATCATTTTCTCACTGGTTTTCTTATTTTTTTCTATGCTCATTTTGATATGTAAAAATCTATAAACTATGTTTATATTGTTTTCGTCTTAGATTTATCTTCTTAGAACATGATATATCTATGTAAGCGGTTACATCGTATAATGGCCCCAAAAGGGGTCACCCATAAATAAGGAGAAACATCCACATGACCAAAAAAGTCTTTCTACCCTTGCTCGCCACGATTGCCCTTTGCAGCTGCGGCGGACAATCTTCGCAAGCCTCTTCGGCGCAGAGCCAAGAAGGCGGCGCCACCGCCATCACCATCTGGGCCGGCGAATCCGAGGATTCCCTCGCCTACGTCAACGAAGTCACCGAAGCCTTCAAACTCGCCAACCCGGATAAGAAATACGATTTCACCGTGAAAGCCGTCTCCGAATCTTCCGTATCGGGTGACTGGGCCGCCGACCCCTCTCAAGCCGCCGACTTCGCCATCGCCGCCGACGATCAGATCCCGGCTATGGTCAAATCCAACCTCATCCAATCCTTGGAGCCGTTAGACAAATACATCGAAGGCCTCTCCACCTCCATCAAAACCCGTAACTCCGCCGAATCCATCGAAATGGTCACCGATAACGGCAAGACCTATGGCTTCCCCGTCTCCGCCTCCAACGGCTACATCCTCTTCTACAACGCCAAATACATCAAAGCCGAAGACACCACTTCCTTCGAAAAGCTCTTGGCCGCCATCAACAAGGCCAGCCAAGAAAACGGCAAGAACTTCCGCTTCGGCTATCCCCATAACTCCGGCTGGTATTTAGACGGCTGGTTCCGCGGGGCGGGCTTCTCCGTCTTGGGCGAAGCCGGTAAGTCCACCGTCGAATGCGATTGGAATGGCACTGTGGGCGGCGTCAAAGGCGTCGATGTCGCCTCCGCCATGGTCAAACTCGCCAACGGCCAATACAAAGACAACTGGACCAGCCAAACCGGGGCCCAGATTATGACCCAGATCGACGATGCCCAACCCAACCAAATCATCGCCACCATCACCGGTACCTGGGAATATCGCCGCATCAAAGCCGCTTGGGGCGATAACACCGGCGCCACCGTCTTGCCTTCCTATCACGTCGCGGAAGCGTCCAAAGACTTCGGCATGCAATCGGTCAAAGGCTTCAAGCTTGGCATCGTCAACGCCAAGCGTACCAAGACCCTCATCGAATCCGCCCGCTTTGCGGAATTCCTCACCAACTACGATAACCAAATCCTCCGCTTCAACAAGCTCTCCGAAGCCCCGACCAACAAAGAAGCGGCCCAAAAGATCGACGTCAATTCCAACCCCGCCGTCAAAGCGCTCAACGAGCAATGGCAAAAAGGCGCCTTCGTCGAAAAAGTCAACGAAGCCTTCTGGAATCCCTCCAACGGTCTTTCCGTCCAGCTCGCCAAAAACGATGGCTCTAGCTTCGTGACCTCCGGCGCCGGCACCGCCGATGTCGTCATCGACACCGCCGCCGTCCAGGCCGCGCTCGACGCCTGCGTGAATTCTTTATCCGGAAAATAAGGAAATAAGGCAATGGCGAAACAACGAGCAATCACGCCACGCCAAAAAGACGGGTTCTTCACCCGACTCGGGAAGCGCATCCGCGCCTACTTCGCCCCCCTCGGCCAAGCCTTGGTCCATGGGGACTGGGCGACGAAGCTCTCCTTCTTGCTCACCGGCTTTGGGTATTTCTTCCATAGCCAGGACCAAGAAGTCGTCGAACACACGGTCCAAACCGGCAAAGACGGCTATCCCGATGTCGTCCAAGTGAAGAAACAGCAGCATGTCCGTCAATGGCTTCGCGGCGTCTTCTTCCTCTTCATCGAGGCCCTCGCGGTCCTCGCCCTCATCTTCTGGGGCATTCCCAATTTCGGCAAACTCGGATTGGATCACCTCACCCCCACCGGCACCCTGGAAAACGGGGGCTGCGAAATCAATTTCGAAACCGGCGATTTGATCTGCACCCCGGGGGACAATGCCTTCTTAATCGTCCTCCAGTCGGTCTTAACGATCGTCATCCTCATCGCCTTCTTCTTCCTTCACCTCTCCGTCATCAAAGGCGTCTACGCCTCGGAAGTGGCCGTGAAGGAAGGCAAGCACATCAAATCCGCCAAAGAAGATCTCCATGACCTCATCGACGACCACTTCTACGTGACCGTCTTGGCCCTCCCGATCCTTGGCATCGTCGCCTTCACCGTCATCCCGACGATCATCATGATCTTGATCGCCTTCACCAACTATGGCGGTAAGGATGCCTCGGGCTCCTCGGTGACCATCGACTTTTTCAACTGGGTGGGATTCACCAATTGGGCGAACCTCTTCTCCATCGGCTCTTCCTCGAGCTTCCTTGCTGTCTTCGGACAGCAGTTGCTCTGGACGCTTATTTGGGCCTTCTTCGCCACCTTCACCTGCTTCTTCGGTGGGTTGCTCTTGGCTTTATTGCTCAATAGCAAACGGACCCGTTTCACCAAGGTGTGGCGGACCGGCTTTGTCATCACCATCGCCGTTCCCCAATTCGTCTCCTTGATGCTCATCCGTTACTTCCTTGCCGATAACGGCATCGTCAATAACCTCCTCTCCCAATGGGGTTTGACCACCGCGGCGAAAAACGCCGGCCTCATCTCGGGGAACTTCTTCCCCTTCCTTAGCGATCCGACGTGGACCAAAGTGACCGTCATCTTGGTCAACTGCTGGGTCGGCTTCCCCTACTTGATGCTGATGATCTCGGGCATCTTGATGAACATCCCCGCCGACTTATACGAATCCGCCCGCATCGATGGGGCGTCCCGCGGCAAGATGTTCCGTTCCATCACCATGCCCTACATCTTCCAGGTCTGCACCCCCTACTTGATCTCGAGCTTCGTCTCCAACATCAATAACTTCAACGTCATCTACCTTCTCACCTACGATGGCGTCACCAACAACCAGGATTACATCAACGTCTCCGCGAAAGAATCCGACCTCTTGATCACCTGGCTTTACAACATGATCGCCGGCGGGGCCAAGCATGAATACTACATGGCCTCCATCGTCGGGATCTTGATGTTCACCATCTCCACCATCTTCACCTTGGTGACCTTCACCCAATCCACCAAGGGCAACCGCGAAAGGAGGATGCAATAATGAAACGCAATCCCACGCATTGGAAAGTCCTCATCCGTCGCGGACAAAGCGAAAAGCAGATCTATCTTCGTGGCGGCGCCTCCGCCGAAGATGAAGTCGTCGCCTTGATGGTCCCCTTAGAAATCGGCGATGTCCTCGTCATCGAAAAAGGCGAACGTACCCTCGGTTGGAAGGTCTTGGCCCAAAACGGGGCCAAAGCCGATACCGACGAAGATGGCAAGACCATCATCATCGGAGCATCCGGCCTTTACGATATCCATTTGGATACCTATCTCACCGGCAAGGAAACCATCGCCATCCTCCCCTCCGACGAAAACTCGAAGGAATTACGAAAGACGCAGCGGAAAAACCTCGCCCGTCAACGCCGTCATAAAGTGACCGACCATGGGCTCACCATCGGCCATAACCTCTTCATCCTCCTGCTCGTCGCCTTCTGGCTCATCCCCGTCTTGTGGCTGATTCTGGTCAGCTTCACCGATGGGCTCCACGGTCCTTCCTTATCGAGTTTCTTCCCCAAGGCTTGGACCGGCCAGTATTACGTCGATCTCTTCACCAAGACCGGGGGTATCAACCAATTCCCGCGGTGGCTAGGCAACACCTTAATCGTCGCCATCTGCTCCACCGTGGTCTCCACCCTCTTCGTCTTGGCCACCGCCTTCGCCTTCTCCCGTTTCCGCTTTAAGAAGCGCAAAGGCCTCATGAACCTCTCGATGATCGTCTCCCTCTTCCCAGGGATGCTCACGATGTTGGTCTCTTATTACTTATTCGAATACGTCTTCAAGATCGATGCCGCGCTCGTCCGTCTCATCATCGCCTATTCGGCGGGGGCGGGGCTTGGCTATCTCGTGGCCAAAGGCTTCTTCGACACCATCCCGATGGATATCGACGAAGCGGCCAAGATCGACGGTGCTTCCAGCGCCCGCGTCTTCTTCCAAATCTTGATGCCCTTATCCAAACCGATCGTCGTCTACACCATCATCACCTCGTTTATGGCACCTTGGGTCGACTTCGTCTTTGCCAAGATCATCCTCGGTCCGGCCGCCCAAGCCGAATCCTATACCGTCGCCATCGGTTTATTCACGATGCTAGGCGAAGGTAATATCGCCGACTGGTTCGGGGTCTTCTCCGCCGGGGCGGTCCTCGTCTCCATCCCCTTATCCGTCTTATTCATGGTCGTCCAGAAATACTATGTCGGCGGCGTCACCGGAGGGGCCGTCAAAGGCTAACGCGATATGCTGCGTCCTTTACTCGATGCCTCTTCCTATCTCGACCTCTCCGTCTTAGAAGCCGGGAAAGAGGCCTGCATCGCCGAAAAGACGGTCGAATTCACTCCCAAACGTTACCCCTTGCTCCACTACGTCTATGCGGGGCGAGGCACCTTCAACGCGAATGGGAAGCGTTACAACCTCAAGGCGGGCGATTGCTTCTATATCCCTGCCGGGAGCACCGCTTCCTACCAAGCCGAAAGCGAAAACCCCTGGTCCTATTTCTGGATCGGACTCGGGGGATCGCGAGCGGAAAGCCTGCTCTCCTTAGCCGGCTTAGACGAAGCCCATCCCGTCGGCACCGACGTCACCAAGGCCTGGCGTCATCACTTCGAAAAGATCTATGACTCCTATTTCCTCCATGGGGGATTCGGGCTCGATTGTTTGGTGGAGGCCTATGGCTTACTCTACGAGATGACCGAAAACGTCAAAACCGAGACGCCTCTTGCCAAAGACAAGGGCCATATCCAAGCCGCCAAAGCCTTCATCCGGAATAATTACCAATTCCATATCTCCATCCTTGACGTCGCCTCCAGCGTCGGCGTCTCCCCCAATTACCTCGCCAACCTCTTCAAGATGGAAGGGGAAATCTCGCCCAAGTCCTATTTGACCCGGGTGCGGATGGAAGCCGCGGGCAACCTCTTGGCCAACACTTCCACCTCCGTCTCCGACATCGCCCGGGCCGTCGGCTATGCCAACCCCCTCCACTTCTCCAAGGCATTCCACCTCTACTATGGGATGTCCCCTCTGAACTACCGACTCGAACAAGGAGGTCACCAATGAAAAAGACACCTTTTCTCCTCGCTTTCGGCGCGTTGCTATTAAGCGGCTGCGCCTGTGGTGGGCTTTCTTCCGCCCAATCCACCCACTTCGACCCCATTCCCGGGGGCAAGACCAATGACGAACCCTATGACTATAGCTCGTTGAAGGTCAACACGCCCAAGAACGAATTGGTCAAGGACTTCGCCTATGGCGCCGACTTATCCATCGTCGCCGAAATCGAAGCCAATGGTGGGGTCTACTATAACGAAGACGGCAAGGAACAAGACGTCTTCCAAATCCTCGCTAACGATGGCGTAAACTATGCCCGCTTCCGTCTTTGGAACGACCCCTATAGCGCCACTCTAAAAGGCGAAGATGGCAAGCCCCTCCCCTATGGCGGAGGCACCAATGACCTCGCCACCGATATCGCCCTGGCAAAGCGGGCCAAAGCCGCGGGTATGAAAGTCCTCCTCGACTTCCATTACAGCGACCACTGGGCCGATCCGAGCAAGCAATGGCTCCCCAAGTCCTGGGCCAATGCCTTGGTCTTCGAATTACCCGATTTGCTCAAGACCTATACGAAGAACTCCCTCCAGGCCTTCAAAGATGCCGGAGTCACCGTCGATTCGGTCCAAATCGGCAACGAATCCAATAACAATCTCGCCGAAGTCCCCACTTCCGAAGCCGATACCTTAGCCGAGCTCATCGGCGCGGGGGTCGCCGGCGCCAAAGAGGTCTTCCCCGAGATCAAAACCTTGGTCCACTTAACCAACGTCAAGTCACCCAAAGGCGTCTATCAATTCCTCGATGCCGTCAACAAAGTCAATTACGACATCGTCGGCCTCTCCTATTATCCGTTCTGGCATGGGTCGCAAGAGAACTTGCTCACCGTCATGAACAAGATCGAAGCCGACTACAAGCGGCCCGTCTGGATCGTCGAAACCTCCTATGGGGTGACCGATGAGCCCACCGAATACGCCCATAACACCTACCACTCCTCCACCTTCGAGGCCACCGGCGGCTATATCACCGGAAGCCAAGGGCAGGCCACCTTGCTCGCCGATTTGGTCTCCACCTTATCGGAAGTCAACAACCAAAAAGGCCAAGGCATCTTCTATTGGGAACCGGCTTGGCTCCCCGTAAAAGGTTCCACCTGGGCCACCCCGGCGGGGCAATACTATAACGACAACGGCAAAGACGCCTTGAAGGCAGAAGATATCGCCGGTTATGACGAAGGGTTGCCCGCTTGGTCGAACCAAGGCTGGTTCTCTTATACCGGCAAAGCCTTACCCGGCGCCTCCGCTTACCGCCACATCCAACAAGGCGATGCCAAAGCCACGGAAACCCCGGTTGCCCTCGCCCAAGATAAGATCGAAGTCACCGTCAACCTCGTCTCTGGCAAAGTCAGTTTGCCCCAAACCGCCGCGGTGAAGACCAACCTCGATGCCTTGCGGGCTCGTCCGGTCGAATGGAACCAAGAAGAAGTTAGCGCCATCTTAGCCGGTGGCGATGGCGACTATATCGTCCATGGCAAAGTCGATGGTTCCTTCGATGTCGAAGCTAACGTCACCGCCGAAACCAACTACATCCAAGACTATTCCTTCGAAGGCCAAGCCGACGGGGAAGAAGTCGAAGTCGGGAGCCCCTGGAAATTAGAAGCCTCCGCCAAGCATGTCGCTTGGATCGAAGCCAAATCCGCCGGGAACCTCGATGGCGAGAAATACTTCCATTGGTATAACGTCAACGACGCCACCTTCACCTTAAGCCAGACCCTCACCGGTGTCCGCGCGGGTGATTACGACCTCTCCACCTATATCATGGCGGGCGACTTACCCGACCAATACTCCAAATTCGAGCTCTTCTATCAGCTAGGTGGCGGCGAGAAAGTCAGCCTCGAAATCGGCAGCAAAGCCGTGAAGGGATGGGGCTCTCCGCTAAATCGTTACATGCAGAAATGCATCCTTCCCCATATCGAAGTGCCCGCGGATAATGCCACGATCACCGTCGGTATGACCATCGAATATGCCGGCCTTGCCTGGGGTCATAGCGATCTATGGTCCTTCTCGGCCCACCGCGATCCCAAACCCGTCGAGGAATACGTCGCTAGTGGCGCCCTCGAAGATGGCAACTTAGCCGCCCAAACCGCCTTCACCGCCCCCGACAGCCCCTGGTATGTCGGCGAGGATGAGGCCAATGTCCTCAAGGTCTCGGATAAAACCGAAGACCAACAGGCCATGAAGAAGAACGAAGGCACCAACAACCACTTCAAGTGGTGGTCCGAAAGCCCCTTCTCCTTCGAACTCCATCAAAACGTGAAGAACCTCCCCGCAGGGACCTACCTCTTCTCCTGCTATCTCCGTTCCATCACCGACGATGGCTATGATTCCTTCCGCTTCTACTATCAAGTCGAAGGAAGCGACAAGGTCTACTTCGACCTGAACAATTCCACCTACCTCAAACCCTGGGATACCGATGATATCGTCTCCACCGCCGAAGTGGCGTTAGACGGCATCCTCATCCCCGCGGAAAAGAAAGTCACCTTCGGTTTCGAAGTCTCCGGTAAAGCGAACGCTTGGGGACGGATGACCGACTTCTCCTTGGTCCGCATCGCCTAAGGATCCCCTTTTATGAAAGACGAATTCATTCTCACCTTAATCCACCGGCCCGAAATGGCGCCGGAATACGCCCAAAAGCTCACCCAGTCCGGGAAAAAAGACGAACTGGGCGATGACGCGCTTCTCGACGAATCGCTGCAAATCTTCCTCTTCCAGCAAGAATGCGCCCACTCCCGTGGTTTGAAGACCACAATCGAGATGACCTACGCCTCCTTGTTTAATCCCGAAATCATCCGCCTTGCCAAGGAACACCACGACCGTTATGGCGACGAAATCGCCTTGACCTTGCTGGGTCTGCCTTGCCCCCAATTCGAGGAGAAATACAAAACCAAGGATTTCTGCATCTGGATGTTCTCCGATGAGGACAAAAAGGCCATCGTCGACGATTGCTTTGCCCTCTTCAAAGAGAAGTTTGGGTTCTATCCCGCCTCCACGGGTTCTTATTACCTCGACGCCTTCACCATCAACTATATCAAGGAGAAATATCCCTCCGTGGTCTGCGCCGTCGCCACCTGCTTCGAAGAAGGGGTGAAGGCCTACCACACCACGAATAACTCCTGGTATACCTTCATGGATGGTGGCCCCTGGGCCCCCTGGATCCCCTCGAAGATCAATTCCGCGATTCCCGCGGAAAATGAAGCCGAGGATTCCGGGATCGTGGCCATCCCCCACCTCTCCCGCGACCCGATGGCCTGTTTTGACGGCAACGGATCCAACTTCGGCACCCATCCCCAAAACGTGCTCCGTGGCATGATCTACAAGGATAACGAAATCCCCTATTTCTATAACCTCGTCGATATGTTCCGCCACCAAGCCAAATATAACGACGGCCATGCCTATAACATGATGTTCGTCGGGCCGGGATGGCTGAATAAGCTTGGCCGCTGGGAAGCCCCTTATGAGTTATTGAAGAAGTCCTATGAGGACGCCCTCACCTATTACGGCAAACTCAAAAAGGAAGGCAAGCTCATCGACATGACGATGGAAGAATATGCCGCCCATTACCGGAAAGAACACCCCGATTACAAGACCCCCGAGGTCGCCTTGTGGAAAGATATCCTCTATGGCTCGGATAAACAGTATTTCTGGTATTACGACCCGTATCTTCGCTGCTGCCTCGACTTCAACCAAGGCGGGGCGATGATCGACCTCCGCAACTACGCCGCGAAATTGGAGATTCCCGTCGGCATCGGCACGGGCAACGCCTATAACGCCTCCTATCCCTACTTGGTGCAAGCCAATTACCGGGCTGGCTATTTCACCCATTATGCGGGACAAGGCACCTTGAAATCCGCCCAAGTCAAATATGGCGACGAAATCGTCGATTTGGCCTTGGAACGGACCATGGCGACCTATTCGAAAGAAGGCGAAGACACCGTCTTGACCACCGATCCCTTCGAAGTGGCCTTCTCCGCGGGAAGCTTAACGATGCAATCGCGCTTCGTCTTCAAAAAAGGCGAAGGGAAGATCGTCTTCGAACGCATCATCCTCGATAACCCCAACCACCTCGAAGTCGAAATCGAGGATTATCTGGTCGCCACCTATGGCAAAGAGGAATATTCCCTCGATATGACCGGGATTACCTTAGGCATTGAAGGCAAAGACCCCATCGCCATCGACTATCTCTATAAATATCGGCACATCGAAAAGCCGCAAGGCGTTGCCTACGCTAACGTCCCCCAGATCCAAGCCCGGGTCGAAGTCGGCGGGGAAGATTGTGCCGTCCGCATCGAAGAAGGCATCGCCTTCTCGCCCATGTTCCGCCTCTCGGCGAAACGCACCTTGAAAGAAGGGAGGATCTCCTCATGGCTCAAGCTCGCAAAGGCAAACTAAATTTCCGTTGCCCCGTCTGCTTCGAACGCGATCTCGATATCGACATGTTCTATGACGAGGCGAAAAAAGAATATTACTGCATCCGTTGCTGCTTCCATGGCGACGAGAAAACCGTCCTCCATTGGAATGAGAACTGCAAAGAGAAATACCGCCACTATGCCGATCGGATCGATGGCATCGGCGCGGATAATGAACCTTTGAAGTTCCATCCCTATCAGAAAGGGGAGTTATGATCCTCGGATTCGACGCCTCCTCTTATCTAGAAGTCCTCGAAAAAGGCGGCACCTATACCGTCCATGGCGAAAAGGTGGATCCGTTCCTTTATCTCCATGATGTGAACGGCTGTTCCTATCTCCGCCTTCGTTTGTGGGTCGATCCCTATGACGAAGACGGGCACCCTTATGGCGGGGGCACCAATGACCTTGTCAAGTTCATCGCCTTGGCCAAAAAGGGCCACCAAGACGGTTATCAAATCCTCTTGGATTTCCATTTCTCCGACTTCTGGTGCGATCCGGGGAAGCAATACATTCCCAAATCCTGGCCCAAAGACGATTTCACCGCCCTTAGCGAAACCTTAGGGAACTATGTCAAAGATACCCTAGAAGCCATCCAAGCCGTGGGCATCCCCATCGCCGCCATCCAAATCGGCAACGAGATCACCAATGGCATGCTTTGGCCCTTAGGGAAAATCGAATGGGACGAAGCCACCGATACGCGTCATGGCTATGAAAACCTCACCCATCTATTAAAGGTGGGGATCGCTTCCGCCAAAGCCATCTTTCCAGCGGCGAAAATCCTCATCCACTTGGAACGCAGCTACGATCAAGCGGTTTATGTCGAATATTTCGATGAGCTGGCCAAAGCCGGTGTCGAATATGACATCATCGGTCTCTCCTACTATCCTTATTGGCACCACTCCTTCGAGGAACTCTTCGCCAACATCGACGCCTTGCAGAAGCGTTATGGCAAGGAAACCTGGATCGTGGAAACCTCCTATGGGTTCACTTATGAGACCGCCTATAAAGAGAGCATCCCCTTCCCACCCTTGGTAAATGAGAAGCTCTTTGAAAAAGGCGATGCCCGTGAGCCTTATCCCTTAACCAAGGAAGGGCAAGTCGAATTCATCACCACCTTGCTATCTAAGGCCAAGGAACATCAGGTTGGGGCCGTCTTCTATTGGGAGCCCTTATGGTTACCGCTACCTGGCACCTCCTGGGCCTCCAAAGAAGGGGAGATGTACATCAACGAAACCGAAAAGCCTTGCACCAACGAATGGGCCAACCAATGTCTCTTCGATTATGATGGGGAGGCCACGCCTGGTTGCTTCGCCTATCGCGTTGACTAAAAGCCATCCAACTCACCATTGAGAACGAAGAACCCGCTTTTGAAGTGCTAGCGTAAAAGTGGACAGGGTCGAAAAACCCTCTCCACTTTTTTGCTACCCTATTAAGGGAGAGGAGGAAAACCTATGGGAAGACCGAAAGGGACCAAGAACACGATGCGGACCCCCGAGGAGAAGGAACGGATAGTCCTGGTAGCCCTCGAACGGGGGACGACGAAGGCCTCGAAGGCATACGACGTCGACGAAAGGCTCCTCAGAAGGTGGGTCGTCAAGTACCATGCCAACGGCATCGAAGGCCTGAGGAGCGGATCCGGGAAACACGGCCGCGGCGGCAACCCCTTCGCCGGCCTGCAGAACAAAAAGGGCAAGACCAGGGAGGAGGAACTCGAGCTGGAGGTCCTCAAGCTGAAGGTCGAGGTGGCCCGACTAAAAAAGGGTACCGGGTGAAAGGGGGTGGTCGAGGAAAGGAATACGTTACTACCAAAGGCTCGAATACGAAATCCTAGAGGGGCTGTCGGGGCGTTATCCCGTATCGCTGCTCTGCCGCGTCATGGACGTGAACCGCAGCGGCTACTACAAATGGAAGGCCCGGAAGGCCCATCCCTCGGAAAGGCACATCCAAAGGATGCGGGACGTGGAGTACATCAGGGAACAGTCCGCGAGGCATAAGGCCCACGGGTACCGTTGGCTCGCCGCCTACCTGAAGGCGAAGCACGGCGTCGCCTATTCGCCCGGATACGTCTATCGATGCAGGAAATGCGCGGACGTCGTCTGCGAGTCGAAGCATTACCGGTGGAACAAACCCGGGAACGAGGCCCTCACCTTCGAGAACCTGATCGGCAACCGTTGGAACGCGACGAGGCCCATGGAGATACTGGTCTCGGACATGACCGCGTTCTACGCGAGGGGCGTCTATTACGAGCTGACGTTGTACTTCGACACGTTCGACAGGGGGATCGTCGGCTTCGGGCTCACCGACAGGCGCGGCGACGTAAGTCCCTACTTCGAGGGCCTCGGCCAGGTCTTGGCCAAAAGAAAAGAACAGAGCGACCCGACCATCTTGCACACGGACCAGGTGCGGTCTATTCTTCCAGAGCCTTCAACGAGCTCCTGTCAAATCATACCATCGTCCATTCCATGTCGCGAGCCGGAACACCGACGGACAACCCGATCGACGAGTCCCTCAACGGCTGGATCAAGGACGAGCTCTTCCTCGACTTCAATCTGAAGAAGTGCGACGACGTCGCCTCCCTTATCAAGGAATACGTCGATTACTACAACAACGAGCGCCCAATGTACTGCCTGGGATACAAAACCCCACGTCAGTACAGGACCGACATGGGGTATTGAGGTTTTTTATGGATTGTCTACTTTTCGTTGACTAGTCCATTTGCGGGTTTTTCTTATACTCATAAATTCATTCCACAAAACGAAGCCATTGTTACCGTATTAGACCGTTTTATACTTTTCAGCGAACAAAAAAAGGGGCCGAAGCCCCTTGATGGATAAGGAAGTTTATTTGGCCGTTAAGGCGAAGTCGGCGGCGCGGCCCCAGGCGTCGGTCCAGTCTTCGCTACCGGAGAGGACTTCTAAGCCCACGGTCAGGCTCTTGCCTTCTTCGGCGGTGACGTCGATGGAGATCGTCGCGGTATAGGCGTCGGTATCTTCGCCCCAGCCAAGGAGTTCCGTCTTCTTGTCGACGGCGACTTTGGTGCCGCCTTCGACTTGGTAATAGACGTTGAAGTGATCATATTGCCATTGGTTGGCGCCGAAGATGTTGAAGGAGAAGACATAATCCCCTGCTTCTAAATCGTTCACAGTCTGAGAGAAATCGAAGGCGATGGCTTCGAAGGGATCCTTCGTGTTATACCAGCCGATATAGTTGTCCGCTTCTTTCTTCATGGCCTCGGTGTTCCCCACCAAAAGGTGGGCATCGCCAGTGGTTTTATTGACGGTCCAAGGCGCGGCAAGGGCAGAACCCACGGTTTGGGCGGCGAAGTCGCCATCAGCCAACAAATTGGTGGACGGAGTCGGCGTGGGCGTCGGCTCGGGTGCGTCTTGGTGCTTGGAGAAGGACCAGAGATCGGAATTCCCCCAAGCGCCACTTTGCGCGGAAGCGGAGAATCCGATGGTGATGTCGCTTTCTTCGGCCAAGACGATGGAATCGAAGGTGGAGACGGCCATCTTGCCGTTATTCCATCCGGCGAGGGTGATGTCTTTTTCCACGGCGGCGTTCTCGCCAATCTTGTACCAAAGCTTCAGCGAATCATAGGTGCCGTCACCATTTTGAAGGATGGAGAAGTCATAGGTGCCAGCGGGCACATCTTCGATGACTTGGCTCGCGGAGAAGGTATAGGCACTATTGGCCCACCAATGGAGATAATGGGTGCCATCGGCGTTGCTAGGACGATCGCTGGCATTCTCGGAAATCCCAAAGCCGGTACCGCTGATGGTCCAAGGAGTATCTCCATCTTCGAAGGAAGCATTGGCGACCAAATTGCTCTGGGCGGTGACATTCGCCACCACGTTGAAGGCATCCACGGTGCCATGGACTTCGTAGACGCCATCGGTGGTGATGGCAGCGATTTCGGCCTGATCCCAATCGATCGATTTCGAATGTAAAGCGTTGAGGTTGGTCACGACCACCGCCATCGCGGGCAAGGCGCTCGCGGCGGTTTCGGTATTGAGATTCACATGGACGTCGAATTCGTCTTGATCGAGATGGTCGTCGGCTTCGGCGAGGGTACGGTCCTTGTCTTGGATATGTTTATAAGTGGAAGCGCTGGGCAAGACCTTCCCAGTATAAGAGAAGAGAGCTTGGTTGGCCCAGGTATTGAGGTATTCCTCGCCTTCGCCGTCGGTACCATGGTTCTGGTAATAGGTCCCGTATTTGGAAGAGGAGACGGAACCTTTGACGGGGAGCCAATCACCACCCCAATAGAAGATACCGGCACCATGCTTGTTGGCGACTTTGGATAAACCGTCAACGAGGTGGCCAAGCAAAGTGGCTTGACCTTGCTCGCCCGTGACATAGCCACCGGGCAATTCGTCTTCTTGGCTCCAGTATTCGTTGTTGGTGATCCCGTCGACCCAATCATCGGTGAAGCCATAGGAGGTTTCGGCGATGATCACGGGTTTGTGATAGAGACCTTCGAGCTCGTTGACCACATCGAAGAAATCCGCTTGAGATCCGTGTTGATAAGAATAGTAGGATAGACCAATGACATCATAGGCAACGCCGGATGTATTCAACGCGGCGAGGACCGTTTTAGCGGAATTATAGTTGCCACTGGTTTGGGTGAGGTGGACGATGGTCTTGATTTCGGGGAAGACTTCTTTGGCCCCGGCAATGCCTTGGGCGAAAACTTCGGCGAAATTGGTATCGTCACGGCCGACCCCGGCGATGGCGGAGTTGGATTCGTTCCCGATTTGGACCGAATCGATGGTAATCCCTTCATTCTTGAAAGCTTGGAGGGATTCCTTGGTATAGGCTTTGACCGCGGCCGGGATCTCGGCATTGGCGAGGTCGTGCCAGGCTTTGGGTTTTTGGTTATGGATGGGATCGACCCAGAAATCGCTGTAATGGAAGTCGAGGAGGACTTTCATGCCGGCGGCTTTGGCGCGCTTGGCAAGGGCGATATCGGTCAAGAGGTCGTTGTTACCACCACCATAACCGGCGCTTTGGGCGTTACGCGGATCGTTCCAAAGACGGAGACGGGCATAGTTGACGCCATCGGCGGCCAAGATTTTGAAGACATCTTGTTCGTCGCCTTTTTCGTTATAGTAAACGCCGCCATTAGCTTCGACGTCGGCGACCATGGAGAGGTCGACGCCAAAGGCAAAATCATCGGCGAGTTCGTTGGTGGGTCCGTTGACCTTTAAGGATGCATAATCGTGTTCTTCGGAGTTGGTGCGTTTGCCCTTGTGGCCTTCGAAGACGGCGGTATAGGTGACTGCTTCGGTGACGGCCACCACTTCCTTATCCCAGCCTTTGAAATCGTAATAGTCGTATTCCTCGTCGGCGGGGCGGCTTGGGGTTCCCGAGTAAGCAGGCACTTCGCCATAGGCGACATCTCCGCTAGAAAGTACCGAGCCGTCATAGTTTTTCCAAGTGACGGTGTATTTGTTGGGCACTTCGACGAAGCGGGCGGTATAGGTGGCATCGGCATGGATCGCGGCCACGGTCGGGGTCCAGCCTACAAAGCGGTAGCTCTTCGCGGCATCGCCGGCTTTGGTGGGAATGGCACCATCGTAGACGGGGACGGCTCCATCGGATACGTCGGTATCGGTTTTTAAAACCGATCCGTCTTCGTTTTTCCAAGTGACCGTGAACTTCGCTTCGGATTTTGAGGAAGAGGCGGGGGCGGAAGAACTTCCTTGGCTTTGTTGCGAGCTCGAGGGCGTCGCGGAAGAAGAGGTTCCCCCATTGCATGCGGAAAGCGCGAGGGCCAATAAAGCCAAAGCAGGCGCCTTAGTCGGGTGACGTTTCATAGTCGTTCTCCTATATGGGTTGTGAATGTATTATATCACGCGTGCATAGCGCTCGCGTATGCAAGAATCTACGGAATTGTACCACTGTCGCTTGCCTGCGGGCGCAAAGTCTTTAATAATTGTTTCCATGCATTCCGTCTACGAAGCGAAAGTCTTTTGGCAAAACACCGTCATCGCCATTCTTTGCTTTGCGGCCACGATTTCCCTCGGCCTGGAAATGATCCCGGCTTTTTCCGGCGGCGGGTATGCCCATCTTAAGCTTTTCGCCCCGGCGATTTTCCTGTTCGAAGGCGTCGCTTCGCTGTTCTGCGCTAAGGACATGAAAAAAGGGAGGGAGCCACGGCGAATCTCCAAAAAGACGGGGATCTATATGCTGGCTGCCTTGCCTGCCTATTTGACCTTTGGGGTATTTTTCGCCCTGATTTTGCCCATCAGTTACCCCCAGCCCATTTATTGGGTGAATCTCGTTTTAACCGGGCTTGTCGTCGGAACGCGCATCTACCAAGTCATTTCGCTTTCCCGCGAATTCGCCAAACCCGGCCACGATGGGCTCTTGCCCTTTCGGAACCTCGCCCTGTTCAGTTTGGCCTTTTCCAGTTTGGTCTTCATTTTTTATCTCCTCGCCTTCTTAAAGTTCCATGGCGTTTCGGAACTCTTAGCCGAAATCGGTACCAAACCGACCGAGGAAATCCTTCGGGCTTTGCCATTAAACTACGTCATCCCCACACTCATCGTTTTGGTCCTGGATCTCATCACTTTATTCTTCGTTTTGTATTTAGGCCTATCCACCCTGGTTTCGGGGATCGAAGACAAAGCCATGGATTTGAAGAAGAACTTCGGCCTCACGAAGGCGCTGATCCGCAAATACAACATCCTCTATTGGCTCTCCACGCTCATGGTCTTCCTCTTCTTCCTCGGGGCTTTGGTTGGGGCCATCACCCAAGCTAGCAGCGGCTTCATCGCCTTGGCCGCACTCTATGGTACGGTCCTTGGCATCCGCATTCCCGCCTACTTCTGGAACCGGGCCGTCCAAAACGCGAATCGGGGCGATTATTACGCCACGTGGCGTGCAAAACATAAAATCATGATTTACGCCGGCGCGATCCTGGGCGCCTATGTCATCGGTTCTTCTTTTTTGGGATCGCTACCGACCAACCCGGGGGCGTTACGCGGGGCGCTATTCACTTTCGCCATTTTCACACCTTGGGCCATCATCAAAGCCGTCCTTGGCGTCCGCAGCCTCATCCGGGCCGAAAACCTAGGGGATCCGTTTTTGGAAGTCGACGGGAATTTGGATATCACCCTCGCCCTTTTAACCTTGGCCAACTCCGCCTTCCTTGTCGCTGATGCGATGGAGCAGCCTTTCGCCGTCCAAGCCGGGATGATTTTCACGGCTTTAATCGCCGTCCATGCGATGTATGTTTCCGTCAAAGTCTTCCTTCGCGGCATCCGCGGGGTCTTAGGAAAGCGAATCGTGATTTATAGGCGGCACGAAAAAGCCTTCATCCGTTATGTTGATTCGTATGACCTGATCGCCGCCACCGGACTCTCTGAGACCGATCAAGCCATCATCAAAGACTATGACCGAGGCACCAAAGACATCATCAACGAGCCGACGAGGCAAAACAAAACCTTAGAGCGGCATCGTTCCGTTTCCACCATCTTGCTGATGATCGCCACCTTGGTCGCCATCTTCTTCGTGGTGGCGTTTTTCGGGATATCGCTCGTCTTCTTCACCGTCGATATCCAGT
>JAFTDF010000007.1 GCA_017454295.1 Bacilli bacterium | reverse complement strand
TCAGGGAATATCTCCTGGCGAAGCCGATCCGCCTTCCCGTCCCCGTCGCCGCGGCGAGAGAAAACGGGAACCCCTCGCTCGGGATTCCCGTTTCTCAATAGGCCGTTTTCTCAATGTGTCCTTGACATGGGGTCCACATTACACGGTGCTCCCGTTTTTTCATATTCGGATGTGGCCTCTGATAGGCAAAAGCGTTTTACGGTTAAATCGTAACTGGCGAAACCTTCAACGTTTCATGTAATTTTTCCTTTAACCCCTCCAAAAGGAAAAGCAATGCATAATGGGGCAGCCCATAATAATACGAGCCGCGGGAGAAATTCTTACCGGTAACCTTATAACATTTAGAAGCATGGCGGTTGGCTTTCCCTTCGATCACTGCCTTGGCGGATTTCGCATTCCCTTTTGCCATCTTCACCTCCAGGAGCGAGGCTTCGTTGCCTTCCTGAATCACAAAATCCAACTCCGATTTGTTGTTGTTCGAATAATAGAGCCCGGTTCCGC
This sequence comes from Bacilli bacterium, assembly GCA_017454295.1. Taxonomy (GTDB): domain Bacteria; phylum Bacillota_I; class Bacilli_A; order RFN20; family CAG-826; genus Alloenteromonas. The sequence continues at coordinate 2,849 of JAFTDF010000007.1, read as the reverse complement.
TTTTGTGGAGGGCGTCCGCGGCGATGCCTTCGTAGACATATCCGCCATAGGAATCGAGTTCCTCCCCGAGGATCAGCGAGGCGGCCTCCAATCCCATCTTTGCGACGTATAAGCCAATATCGGAAAAATACATTTTAAAGCACCCGCAATCGGCATATCCGTCTAGAGGCAGGGCGATATCGTTTAGGTTATAGCATTTCGCAATCATGCCGGCGTTGTCCAACCAGGTAATCGCCTCCTCGTATTCTTTCGCCCGTCCGCCCTTTCGGATATATGAATATTGGAATTTGGAATTTTCTTTGGCGAGTTGGCCGACCATCGAGGAATAGACTTCGTTGGTCCTCGTGAGCAGGCCCTCGTCGATCGCAACTTTGCCATCCTCGGCGATAACCCTGCCGAAATCGCCCTGCAAATCCTTGAGCTTGTCGGCATTGGTCGCGATCACTTTGGTGAAATCGTGCGTCGCTATGTATTGGATGACCGCTTCGGGCATCCCCCCGCAGATGATATAGTGCTTGAACAGCTCAGAAATCTTCTTGTGGTAAAGTTCGTTTATCGGAGTCCATGTGCGAAGGGCCCCTTTGATTTTTTGTACCACCGAATCGTCCAATCCGTTGGCCCACATAAATTCCTCGAAATCCATCGGATACATCGTCAGATAATGGTTCGACCCGACTGAGGGCGATCTCTCTTGGCGGTTTTTAAATCCTTTGATGCCCAAAAGACTCCCGGTTGCGATGATGTCGAAATCGGTCTCCTTCAAAATGTATTTGATGGCCGCCCTCGCGTCGGGACAATCACCGATTTCGTCGAAAACCAACACGGCATCCTTGTCGTTATATTCTCTGCCAAAAAGGGCAAACAAGGCGTCCTTGAAATCTTCTAAGGAAAAACTCCCGCGGAAGGCTAGGCGGTGTGATTCGAACTTCCGGAAGTCGAAGTAATAAATGTTCTCGTAGTTTTCCGAAGCGAACTTGTTGACGATAAAGCTCTTCCCGATTTGGCGGAGCCCTTCGATGATCAGCGCCTTTTTCGGCTTTTGGTTTTTCCACGCCTGCATTTGCGCGTAAATCTTTCTTTTGAAATCCATAAAAGCGTCTTCCTGTGCGATTCCAATTTAATGGATAAACGCAGCATTTTCAACATATTTAACACTTTTTCCCCACCAAAAAATGTAAATGAACACACTTTTTCCCCACCAAAAAATGTTGTTATCTACATAAATGAACGGGGTGGATCAAACGTTTTGTCCCGTTTGGGACATAGTGACAACCGGAATTTATCGTTTGAAATTTTTTAGGATGCCTCTGTAGATCGCCACCCCATAGGCAAGTGAGTTCGCTTGGCCAAGCCCTAAATCCTCTTGGATCATGGAAACCGCTTTTTCCGGATCCAGGGTGTGGTAAATCTCGAAGCGCTTCGCTAGTTCGGAAGGGGGCACGTCCTTATAAAGCCGAATCGAATCGATTTCGTGAACGTAACACCAATAACGGTATAGGTAACCCATCCAGTAAAGGGTTTCGGCGGAGTAGCGTTTGCCCTTCCTCGATGTTTTCCCAAAAGGGGCGTTGATGCGTTCCAAAGCCTCCGACGCCTCAAAAGGGGCATTCATGGCCGAAAGATTGTCAAACTCTTTCGCCACATCCGAGTAAACGAATCTGCGGATGAAGACGGGCGACCCAAGCCAAGCCACGCGTAAAGACGCTTGGAAGAGTTCGGCTTGTTCGTCGCAAAGGCGGATGCCGATGGAATCGAATTCCCTCATAGGCGTTCTCCTAACAGTTGGTCGATGTATTTGCCCTGGCCTGCATATTTGATGCGGGCCGCCTTCACCTTGTCGTTGCCAATGCGGTTGGACTCCTCTCGCGCCACCAAACGGTCCTTTTTCTCGGATGCGCACAAGTAGAGTCGGGCCAGGGGGCTTAGCTTCCGAATGGCCTTTTCGCTACGAAGCACGATTTGGTTCCCAAGGTTCGTGGCAGACAAGCAGTGTTTACATTGTTCGTCGGTGATTTCGCCGTCGATAAAAATATTGATGAGGGAGAACATCTTATTATCCGCGATGGGCGCGATTACGTAGTCCGCCCCTTCAATCTTCTCGATGATAGACCGCAGCAAAGGGTTCGCTTCATGACCTTTTAGGCGGCCACGGAAATAGGAGATCGCCAACATCCATTCCGTATCGACGGATAGTTTGGCTTGGGTCAGTCCCGAAAAGGAGGCCGAGAACAGATAAACCGATCCTTCCTTGCCCCCGGCGCAATACATGGAAGATTGCTCCAACGTTTCCCCGCAATAAAAGCCAACGCCCAAATCGTTGCTGGTTTTGGCGTGGGCAAGGTCTACCTTCCCTTCTATCGGCAATCTCGCCCCGTGGAAAAGCAAGGCCGACCCTTTGTTTTCGGATTCTTCTTTGTGGAATTGGGATTTGATGTCGTTGATTCTGAGACCCTTTGAATAAGCGTACTCATAAACCGTTTCCATCAATCGGGCGGTGATTCCGTTTCCCGCAATCCAACGGTTTAAGGTGCTGCGGGAAACCCCGAGAGCCTGTGCAAGAGCCGTGTCGGTTAAACCCAACAGCTGTTTGATCAAGAGCAAATCGTTAACGAAGTCGTAATCCATATAGAACCTCTGCTGAAAGTATAACCGCTAAAAGGTCGCAATTCAATCGCTTTGTCCCGTTCGGGACATAGTGTTTAGTTGATATGTAATCCTTAATGCAAAATGCGCAAGACCAGTCTGCGTATCCTCGCGGCCGTTACTGATACGGTTTTTTCCGAATCAAAAGCAATGCGCTTTGTCCTTTCTTTTTTCGCGCAAGCCTCCTTCGCGGGGAAGGCACTACT
>JAFTDF010000047.1 GCA_017454295.1 Bacilli bacterium | reverse complement strand
TCGAACCGCTTCTCCCCATTTTGGTCCTCGACGAAATAGGATTGGTTCATCTTGCCGCCGAAATGGAAGAAGAACTTCTCGTTCTTGACGTTTTGGATCTCGGGTTCGCCGGCGTGGATGCGTTGCTCGTTGGCTTTGACTTCCTCTTCGCTGAGGGGCTTCCTCTTTTTGAATTCCTTGACCGTGTGGATTAAGAACAAGAGGGAGACGACCATCACCGCCGCACCCGCGATGATGAAGACGATGTCCAAGGTCGTGTTGGGGTTTTCGGCGCCGCTAGGATTGATGAGGAGATAAACGCCGATGCCGGCGAATACAGCCCCGGCAATCATAAAGATGGCCGAAGTGACGATGCCATACGCGCTTCTTACGCCGCGGAACGCATTGTTGTTCATTTGCATAAATATGACTCCTTTGTGCCTCTAATTTTACGCGTCCAAGCCGTAGAACGCATCAGGAATTTGCATCCCATCGTAGCGCCGATAGTCCCCGTGTTTTATTCCTAGCCAAAAACCATTCCCCTAGCTTGCCAATGACGCGGTTTCGTCATCGAAGGAAAGATGAGACCTACGCTTCGTCGCGGTCGAGGAATTCGGACTATCCAGGCTCTCGATGGCCTTGATTAGGCATTCGGAGGCCGTGATTAGCCAACGACACCCGAGCCGATAAGCCGCTTTGGCCGAATGCTCGGCGTTAGCGGAAATAAGCTCGTGGGAGAGGTTATCGCTTGTTGCGTAGGACAAAAGTCGAAAAAACGAAAGAAGCCAGACTGAGTCTGACTAATTCGGAAATACTGGAGCGCGATGCGGGAAACAATTCCTTATATTGAGGTTCTATTTCCTTATCACAGCAAGGAAATTGTCGTATAAGACGCCCCATTTGGTAACGGGCTTATGATCGGTGCCAAGCATCTTCTTATCATAACCATTTGGATAGCCAATCAAGGGTTTCTTTTGCTCAAAGTAAATCGTGGTCGTTTCGCGTGGTGCGAAGGCGTTATGGTCCACCATCACTACGCTCGCGGGAACGAAAACCTGACATTTGCCACAGATAATCGCGCCGGAGGAAACGAACTTCAAAGACCCATTGTTCAAATCGATGGAAGTGACGTCGGGGCGAACGACCCCAAAGGCATGGGAATTGATTCGTTCCACTTGGGCGGGAAGTTTGAGATTTCCTTTTTTCGCGGGAGGACACCAAAGCAGGCAATGGTCTTCCTTGCGAATCAAATACCCATCCACCGAAAAATATACTGGGTTATCAGGATCGACTTCGATGGATTCGATGCTGCCTAAGATGCGATGGTTATATGCCTCGCGCAAATCGTCGATTCCGTCGTAAAACTCAATCCGATTCACGGAAGAAGCGATGATCAATTGCTTCACCGGTCCTTTATGCTTAGCGATATCCAAAAGGTAAACGGTCGAGGAATCGCCTTGGTAAACGCCCGTATCCGCAAGGGTATTCTTTTCCACCTCGAGGGCTGCGGCTAGTTCCGCCCTTTCTTTCTCCGCTTTCTCTTTGGCAAGCTTTTCTTCTTGCTCTTTCTTTAGCTTTTCCTGCTGTTCTTGCTCGAGCTTAACGCGTTCTTCTTCTTGCTTTTTGCTCTTTTCTTCCTCTTTGGCCTTTTGATAGTCGCGAAGCTTCTGCAGTTCCGCTTCGGCCTTCTTGGCCGCTTTAGGATCATTGATCTCGAAATCGGGGTCTTCTTCCACCGCAATCTGATTACGGTTCAAGAGGATGCAAGGAACGATACCGAAAGTCTTTCCGAAGATGCCGTCATTATTCACGAAACGGTCGCCTCGAACGGTGTCGATGAAATTCAGGTCCTTATAGAGGGCGCCGTTAGTCACCAAGACGATGTCGGACTTGCTGAAATCCGTGTTCTTCAATGGATGGGATTTTAAATAATCAGAAGGTTTTCGATTCGTTTTCCCGTGAGACTCATCCCAATCATTAGTAAGGCCAAAGAACGTGGCCGCGGGCAAAAAGACCTGCCGCAAGGTGACGGTTTTCGAGCCAAGAACACCGTTATATAAGCCATGCTTCTTTTCTTTCTCGGCATAGACGTGCCTATGGCCAAGGGGGAAGGCGAGGGAAAGGAAGTCACGATTTAAGAACTTCTGGCGCAGATTGCTCAGCCGATAATCTTCGAGGATTGCTTCGCTGCGGCGATCGTATTTATGGTCATCGAGTATTTTCTCCGCGCGCAGGACGAGGCTTTCATAAGCTTTGCCGACGATGACCCACTTGATGGGCAAGGCTAAGAAGCATTGGTTCCCTTTCCAGCAATAGAAATCATCCCCGATTTTTTGATAGGGCCCCACCTTTTCGCCTGCATTTGGAGAAGGAGGATCTTGGACCAAAACCTGAGGATAGATTCCATAATAAACCGCCTCATCTTTCCAAGAAAAGACGGGTTTTGTCAGCGAATTTTCGATAATCGCGCGGCTTAGCCGTTCGCGAACGAGGTCTTCTTTAAGCTTTTGCCACTGCTGCTGTTGCTCCTTCTCCTTGGCCTTCTTTTCGGCTTCTTCCTTCTTTTGGGTGGCACGTTCTTTGCTCGCTTTATATTGGTCAATTAAAATCGCGGCTTCCTCAGGAGAGAGGGATTTTAAATCCAAGATGGCGAAAGGCCAGACAAAGGCTTTTTCCTTGGAGTCGAGCGTGGCGAATGTTTCATCGGCTTTGCGAATGATCCTTGACCCCTTTTCTTTGCTTCCGGTCCAGACGGCAAAGCCAAGGCGAGGCAGCATGAAGGCGAGGCGCTCCAATTCTTCTTTGCTTTGCAAGAAAGGAAGCTTAGCGAATTTAGCCCCGTGGTCTGGGAAGGCTTCTTGGAATTTACCCGCGAGGAAACTCTCTACTTCATCGTTATCCCCCATCGCCATCTCGCCTACCGAATGCGTGCAGCAAATGAGCATCTGCTTCTTCTTTGAATCGAAGTCGACGGGCACCCAAGGATAATTCCCATAATAGGCGACGTTTTTCTCGTAACGGAAGCTGCGCTTGAGGATATCTTCTTGCCGCTTTTGTTCCTCTTGGCGCTTTTTCTCTTCTTCTTGGCGGCGCTTTTCTTCTTGGCGGAGCTGCTCGCGGCGCTTGGCTTCTTCTTCGATTTGTCTGCGCTTTTCCGCTTCTTCTTTTTCTTTCTTGAGCTTCTGCGCCTTTTCCATCATGGCGAGGAAAGCTTCCCCATCGAGGTTCCCTGAAAGGGTAGGGCCAGCGCTTTCCTTATGCGAAAGCTTGGCCTTTTCGATTTCGATCCGCTGCTTCTCGAGTTCGAGCTTCTTCTCCTGCAGTTCGCGGTCTTTCTTCTCTTGCTTGGCTTTTTCTTCTTGCAGGATGCGTTCTTTTTCTTCGACTTCCTGCCGCTTCTTGGCTTCTTCCTCTTGGCGAATAGCATCTCTTGCTTCCATCTCGGCCAAGATTTCCTTCTTGGCTTTCTCCACGGCCTCTTTCTTGATGCGCTCTAACTTTTCCTTCTCGTGGCGTTTCCGCTCCGTGAGCATATAGATGACGCGGTCGACGAGCTCTTCTTCGCCCCGTACCCATTGCAAGCCATCGAAGACCATGTCCAAAACGCGCTTGGCGCGGATGGGGACGCGGTGATCCGGGTCATCGGAAGAGGGGTAATCCTCTAAAAGGTATTCGGCCCTAGGTTTCTCGGGAAGATCGGAATATAGGAAGGGAAGTTCGATGGAAATGGCGTCGCACTTTGGTGAGCGCGAATGCGAGGAAGAAAGGAAGACGAGGCATCCACAGGATTTCATGGCCTTCTCGATTTCTTCGTTATAGGCCTCTGCCGCCCCACGGCCCGCTCTAAGGTTACGGAAAGCGGCATAGCAGGAGATATCGTTTTCCTCTAATACCTCCATGACCTCGAGGACCTTAGGCATGTCGGCACTTGAATAGCATAAGAAGACATCGCGGGGCAAGGAGGCGTCATAGATGCCCTCTTCGATCTTGGCGGATTCTTCCTCGAGCTGGATCAAGGCGTCCGTGAGTTCTTCGTTTCTTAGGTTCCGCTCCACGAAATCGCGCAGCGCCCCGATCCAACGGGGTTGCAAACCGGGAAGGAGCCACTGCAAGGCGATTTTGGCTTCGGGGGGAGTGACATCCGCGTGGGAAAGCAAACGCACCATCGCGTGAGGATCGCCATCATAGGAGCGTAGATACACCTTAGCCAAGAAATCCTCGGGTCGAATCGCTAGCACCGCCGTAGCAGCGGCAATGACGCCTGCTTTAACCGGATACTTCGCCCTCGTCGCTTCGTATTGAACCATCCTTGCCTTGGCCAATGACTCGATTTTGAATTCATCCAGAGTCTGCGCGAGCAATTCAGAGAATTTGGTGGCATCCTCGACTTTATATCGAGACCCGCAATAACGGCAGACGTAAAATTCACCTTCGAGGGAAAGTGGTTCACCGCAGGTTTGGCAAATTAAACGTTCCATGGACAAAAGTTTTGGCGGAATGGAATGAAAGTGATTCCCGACTTGTGTCGTTATTCTAACGCCTTTTCTATTATAGACAATTGAACCCGCTTTCGTGTAGTTATCGAGTGTTGTTCCTAATGTCAGATTCAGACCGCCTGACCCAAGACGGACCCTTTCGTAAGCATAGGGCATTTTGGGTAGAGTGCGAGAAAACGCCAAAATATAATGACGGTTTTGGGAACGTTGAAGCACGATGCGGGCCGCCAACCGAGACTTTGTTCACTATTTTTCCCAAATCAGAATAGGGTCAATCCTTCAAACCTATGAGCGCTTCATCGATCTCCGAATAAATGGCATCGTACTCCTCTATAGATACGATAACGGACGGAATCCAAAAAGAGCGCAGGCTCTCCAACGCCTCACCGTCGCCGAATAACGTTTTTGCTTTGGCGTACGCAAATTGGTTCGCATCGATTTCGTGTTGTTGGGAAAGGTATAGCCTCGTGAAGCGATCCTCTCCACCATCGAGGCGGCAGGAAGCTCATTGGCCATTGACCCTTTTCGAGCAATTCCCATCATAGGCGATATCATAATCCAAGGCCTTGCGGATGGCGGGAGGAAAACGCTCGGGGTGGGCGTATTGCTCCGCGTGCCGAAGTTCGTGGAAAAGATAGAAGGCCTTCTCGGAATCGGAGCACCCCTTAAGCAATGTGGCGTTGACGAAAACGGTATCTGTTTCCGGGTCATACATGCCGTTTGCTTCCTCGTAACCCTTGGGCATGTCAAAAGATAGGCGGCAGACAAGCCCTGCCTCCAGGCACAAAGAATCGAATAAGGCGTGATAATCAAAATCGGGCATTGCGTTTCTCCCCTAGAGCAAATACGCCATGTAACACGGAAGCGCGACGATTCCGTCGGGACGGACGAAGAGGTTCTTTGGGTGCAGGATGAAGGCTCCCCCAATCCTCGCCTTGAATTTATCGACGAACCGCGTCAAGGACGCGTTCGCGTAATTCTTCGAGGATTTCACCTCGATGGGGAAAATCTTAGGTTTTGTCTTGCTTCCGTTGGATAAGAGGAAGTCGATCTCGATGTCATTGCGCTTCTTCTCCTCGCTGTAATGGGTATAGAAATAAAGCTTATGGCCGCTTGCGACGAACATTTGGGCGATGACGTTTTCGTAAAGCATGCCTTCATTGACGGACAGCCTTCCGGACAAGATGGATGCGTATACTTCCTCCGCGATCAGCTCGTTTTCGTCAAAGGCATGGGAAACGAGAAGCCCGGTATCCCCCATATAGCATTTCACCGCCGCCCGGGATTCGTTGAGGGACAACCCAACATTGGGGTCCGAGCAGGCGAAGCACTCATTGCAGACCATGGAATCCGCGAGCCAGAAAAAGGTCTCCTCGTATTCGGGATAATTCGTGTCCGATTCAACGCTGCGAAGCCTCACCCTCTTCTCGTGCATCGAGAGGAACGAAGGAATCTGATCGAATAGGGAAAGGACCTTGGCTTTGTATTGGGCGTCGATCTTCATGATGTCGTCGCGGTAATTCACGAGGATGTCCCGCTTCTCCGCGTCGCAATCGGCGAATTGTTTGCGGGCGAGTAGGAATTTTGATAACGCCTTGGGCATGCCGCCTACCAGCATGTATTGCTTGAACAGCATCATGGCCCTTTCGTGAAGCCCGCGCTCCAATGGAATTCTCTTTTCAAAGCAATCCCGGATATAGGGAAGCAATTGTTCTTCCCCTAAGGCCCAAACAAATTCCTCGAAATCCATGGGGTACATCTTGATCTTCCTTTCCTCGCTAGGGATCGTGATGCCTCGGACGTTTTGCTTGATGGAGATCAAAGAGCCCGTTTCGATATAGTCATAACGTCCATCCGCGACGAGGTATTTGATGGCCTCCCTGGCCTTGGGGTAAGCCTGAACCTCGTCAAAGATGATAAGGCTCTCGCGCGGATAGAGCGTTTTCCCGTAGGCGGCGGAAAGCACCATAAAGAAGGTATCAAGCTTTTCTAGATTATCGCGGAAGTTATCGAACACGATGCTGCTGGCCTTGTTGAAATCGATGAGGATGTAGGAACGGTAATGGGCCTTGGCGAATTCCTCGACCGCCGTGGATTTGCCAATACGCCTGGCCCCCTCGATGAGCAAAGCCTTCTCGCCTTTTGATTCATTCTTCCACACGAGGAGCTTTTCGGTGATTTTTCTTTTGAAAATGATTTCCGGTTCCATGGGATTCTCCTTAAAACGCAAAGTAATAATATTGAAAATTGTCTTAAAACGCAAGGTAACTAATGATGATTATCTCCTTAAAACGCAAAGTATCTGTTCCGCGACAAGCTACGATATCGTCACAACAAAAATAACCTGTGTCCGATTGTTTTGAAACATGGTTGCAATCCTGCACCCCTCGTTCTTTGAAGTTCTATTTTGTCTCTAGAAAAAACGAGTTTTTGTAATCCAAATGTAATCCACAAAAATGAAATTCCCTCGATGAGATCGAGGGAATTAAGGCAACTGGAGCACGATGCGGGACGCATTGGGAAATTTCTTGGCGTAAATAAGGCTTTAAATCTTATAGCTTCGGCGGAACGACTTCTTCTAAGACGTCGTCGAGGAAGGCTTCGGCGTTATCATAGACGGTGGGATTGGGCTCAATGTAGAGGTCTTCTTCGTATTTTTTGTTCCAGGAATAACCGTTTGCCTTGAATTCCATCGAGGTGTCGTGGAGATTCTCCTTGGCCCCATCGGATTCGTTCGTCACGTAGACGATTTTGTAATCGTAGGCGGAGAAGTTCCCGGACGCCTTCTCGTAAGTGAGCGTCCCCTCTAACACGCCGGGGATGATTTCATATTCGTCGAGGATCTTCCGGATCCGTTCCTCCCCCACTTTAAAGTGCACAAGGGTGTTCTCCGCTTGCTCTTCGACGACGATGGCGTTTTTGGTGACGAAGTCGCCAAGTTCTTGGTCCGACCACTTGCAAAGATCGCCTACGAGATCGTAATAAAGGCGGTCGATGGCTTCGCAGGCCCGCTGGCCGTCATAAAGGTTGGTGCGGGCGAAGATATCCGACAAGGCACGCGGCGTGATGGTGCTAAACAGTGTCCCTTTGTCGATGATGCCGTTAAAGGATTGGCGGTGGTCATAGACGCCGCTGAGGTCTTCTTTGTAGGCAAGCGTGTTATAGATTTGGACACTGGTATCGCCAAATAGGCTCTCCAGACGTTGCACGAAATCCAAGCTTTGCAGCGACTGCGTCTTCCCCTGCTCCTCCCCATAGTTATAAAGATAGGAAACCAAGGTGGCGGTCTGGATCATCCCATAGCTTCCCTTGCCACGGGAGAGGTAATCGAAGAAGTCATGGCTTTCTAGCGCTTGCACTTCTTCATAGGCATCTTCGCTCACTTCATAAAGGCAGCCGAACATGCCCCCGCCGCGATAGGAATAAAACCGCGTTTCCGACTCCTCCGCATCATCATGGGTGGAAGAGAAGACATCGTAGGTCTGGGTGAAGGTGCTGGTGAACATCTTGTGGTAAATCGGCGAGGGGTCTTGCTTTCTTAGCAAGGCTTTGACCGCATCCACGGTTTCGCGGTTGGGGATTTGATTCCCGCAAGCGCAGGAAGGAAGCGCCAACATCGATAGGGCGAATAAGGGGAATAATAGGGTCTTCTTCATAACGCTACCTCCTATCGTGATATCACCACGTCGCGTTTATGACGGTCCGAAGCGAAGCAGACGCTTTCTTTCTTATGGTCTTTCTCCACTTGGACCTTTCCGGAATTATCGAGGGAGAAATACTCGTAATACGCCCAATATTCGCAGCGATGGTACGGCTTTTTGGAATAAGACTTCATGGAGATGTTGTAGGTGCATCCCACCGGCATGAAGAGTTCCATCTTCTCCTCGGTGGCATAGGAGTAATAGGCCGCGGCGTAGCCTTTCTTGCAGTCTAAGATATCGCTCTTGCCGGCATAATGGCCTTCGATGTTGATGACGCGGTTGCCCTTCTGGCTATCTAGGCGCAAGCCGATGTCGTTATAGCCAAAGAACTTCATCCGCCCGTAATCGGCGTTATCCATGAAGGAGCCTAAGACGATTTGGTCGGCGGCATCTTTCCCTTCGTTATAGGCGTCGACGTAATAGCTATCTTGGCTGGCCAAATGGGCGAAGACGAAATCGGGGTAATGGTTTTGCAAGATGTAAGGGGCGTAGCCGGCGAGGGAGAAGAGTTCATTCGGCCGTTCCCAATAGACATCGAGCAAAGGCGAGGCGAGGGCGCTGACGAGGCGATCGAGTTCTTCGCCGATATCCTGGCCCCAGCCTTCGGCGATCTTGGACTTGGCTTTGCTATCGTTGCCAAGGGCCTTCGAAATCAGGGCCGTGAAGAAGGTTTTCGCCAGTTTGGAGAAAGGCATGCTGACCGGATTGGCCTCGTTTTGGATCAGAAGCATCACGGATTCGAGAGATGTTTGGTAAGAGGCGACATAGTGGCTACGATCGCCGATATTCTTCACCAATTCCTCGATTAAAATCGAGGCGGCGATGTTGGCATCGTAGTTGGCTTTGGTTTTGTCCTTGTTTTTCTTGACATAATCCACCAGTTCTTTGTCGCTGAAGATGTTGCCGGCGATGAAGGTGATGAGATCCCCACCGAGGTATTTCACGTCGAAGCCGCCCATCGTGAATTCGTCGCAATGGTTGACGGTCACATCCTGGTTTTGGTTGATGATGTCCAAGAGGGCGCGGTAAGTGCGGGCATACTCATCGTAACCACGAGGATCATAGAAGGCGGTGCGGACGTATTTATCACGGCCAAAACGGGTGAAACCATATTGTTTCATCGCGAGCTTGGGCACGATATCGAGGGGGTTAACGATATTGAAGATGTTGTCGTAAAGGGCATCTTTGGGGGCCTTGACGTTCTTGGAATTGACGTTGGCGCCTTGGGGTGCTTCGAAGGTATAGGCATAGACGTCTTCCCGGGAGGTTTGAGCACCATTCGAGAAAATCTTCTCGCCTTTGCTAAGTTTATTGTCGATTAAGCCCGCGGCGATGTTGGTAGTTGCCCCACCGCGGGAGAAACCGGTCATCCAGAGTTTGACTTTGCCTTGGATGTTTTGCTCACTGACGTAGCCATCGAGGAAGGTCAGCAACTTGTTGGCGGCGTTATACCAGCCTTCGTGCATCATGTCGGACTTGCTGCCATCGCCAAGATGCATATTGTTGCCCCATTCGCGGAAATAGCCGCCGGAACGAGGGGTGATGGCCACCACCGTATAGTCGCCGAATTCGTGTTTGGCCGCGGCTAGGCCAATCGAATCGAAGGTCGCCGACTTTTGGTAATCCTCATTGATGGTGAAACCAGTGAAACCGATCGCCTCAAAGTATTCCTTCACGAATTTGGATTGATTCAGATACCAATCCTCGTCAAAGGGACCGAAGTCGGTGAAACTGGAAATCACCATGCAAGAGGAAGCGCTCGCCAAATGGGGATCGTATTCGGTGGAGGGATGCTCAAAGTAATTGCGCGAAAAATAGACGTCTCCGACGAAGGACGCCGTCTTTTCCGGGGCGACGGGAGCGTAATGGAATTGGGATTTTTCGATCGGATAGGCCGGACTAGCCGCATTCACCGATAAGGGCGAGGTGCAGCCGCTCAGGCATAGGCCGAGGGACAATAGACTTAGCTGGATCGTTTTCATAAGTGAAGCCCACCTTTCTTCATGGATGCCATCAGTTTAGCAAATCCTTTGTCACAAAATCGTCACAGAAGGGAAACGTCTTCGTTTTACCCAATGACGAGCCCGCCGGTGGTCTCGCCATGCCGTAACGCAGGCACGTTTTGAAAGATGTTACGCCCATTGTGGCATTTTTGTGCGCCCATCCCGTTATAATAAGGCCACATTACGATTAGGAGGCACCGTATTATGGGCCGTATCTACGAATCCATCCGCAAAGACATCGAAACCTTACGCCGCATCGACCAGGCGCTAAGAAACAACGAATTGCTCAGCATGGACCAGGTCTTCGAGACTTCCCTTGCTATGCAAAAAATCAATTACGTCATCACCTATGCCGAATCGGAGCAACCCGAACTCTTGGCCGATACCGTTTTCTTCCCCCAAGGGGATATGCAACACTTCAACATCCCCAATAACTTCGAAGAACTCGTCGATTCTTGGGAAGAAAGCCTTGGGGAGGAAAGGACCGACCACGCCGTCGATCATCTATCCCGCCAAGAAGAAGCCGAGACCTATGTCCCCGAAATCACCCCGCACAATTCGCGGGCCTATTACGAATATGTCCACGATACCGTCCATCAGATCGCCCAGATTTCCAGCCTCGGGCACTTTGGCATCACCAATGAAGGCGTCGCCCAAATGGCCAGATCGGCGGCTCAGGACTTTGTCACCGTCGCCAAGCAGCAAAACTTCGTCTATGACCCCCGCAATGACTCCGAGGTCTATGACTTCCTCCGCGATCCCGTGAGAACCGTCGTCAACGAAAACCGGGAGAGGATGCGCTTAGATGACGCCGATTTCCGTACGGCATTCTTCGAGGAGCAACGTGCCCTCACCGAAGAGCAGTTTCAAAACGCCCCCCACCCCAACCCGGAAGAGGAACTGCAGAACTATATGCCGGTGGCAAAGGCCCTCCAGCCGCTTGCCCAATCCAAATGGGACACCAAATCCCTCGCCGATGCCTTAAAGAAATCCGTCCAGAACTATCTTACCCGTCCGCATAAGAACGAAAACGACCCCAACTTGGGGGCCTTCCTCTCCGAGGCGCGGGACCACTTCGAAACCATCTTCCTTAACCACGCGGTGGATCTCAATGCCGACGCCAATGGTGAGTTCCTTAAAAATTTCTTGAAAAATCCCGTCGACGCGATGGAAAAACACTTTACCGAATTGAGCTCTATGCAATCCAATCGGGCCAATGTCGTCTATCGTAATCACGTAAGAAGCATCCACGAAGCCGCCGCGGATTATCAGCAAGCCCGCGTTGGCAAGCTGGATCGCTATGCCCAGCTCCTCGATACCCGCAAAGCCCGCACCGAAAACCTCCTCCAAGAATTCGACCCCGCGTTCAATCCGGCAAACTTCAAACGCCGCTTCCAGGGAAACGCCTTCGAACGGTTCTTAGGTCGGACCTCCCAAGAATGGAATGACCTATCCGACCACATCGATCGGTGGAAAAACGACGGCGCCCAACGCGATTACGATCAAGCCGCCGACCTCGCCAAAAAATACCTCGACCACAAATTCCCTGGCGTCGACCCCAAAAACATCACCCCCGAAATGGTCCGAGGGCTGCGCGGGGCCGGGAAGGAACGAAGCGCCTTCTGCTTGAATCTATTGCAAAGCCACGATCAGGCGGATGCGGAGATGAACCAAGCCATCTATGACCAAGCCAATGCCCGCTTCGACGAAAACGAAAACCGGTTGCATCGGGCCCAAATCTTCCAAGACCAGGTCGCCCGGGATCTTAATGACGAAAACGAAATCCAGCCCAACCACGAGCAGGAAGAAGTCAACGAGAATCTCATCGTCCAAAACGAAAACAATTTGGAAGCCTAATCCCTAGCCAGCCAAACAAAAACACTCGATTCGCTCGAGTGTTTTTTTCTTTCGAAAAGCCTAATTATCGGCCCGGGAATACCCGCATTTCATCGCCTTGGAAGCTTCCATGGTGACGTTACGCAGCGTCTTCAAGGATTCCTCTTTGGCCATTTTGGCGACTTCCTCGTTGGCCTTCTCTAATTGCTTCAAATCGCCCTCTTTTGCAAAGCATGCGTCATAACGGTTGAGGATCTCGTGACCCTTATTGAATAAGGTGGCTTGGTAACGCTCGATATGCTGGATGCAAGCCCCGTAATTGGCATCGGCAAGCACCCCAATCATCCGGCTCGCCCAGAAGAAGGAAGCGGCCGTATCGATATCGAGGGTCGTGCCCGAAAAATATTTGGGGAAGGATGGGACATTTGCATACAGGGGCACGCTGCCATTGAAGGGATTGCTGCCAAAACTGAGCCATTCCACGCCTTTGATCGCTTCCGCGACATAGGGACGGATCTGCAAGATTTCCATGACCCCGGTGCGGGAGATGCCGATGGGACGGTAAACCCCGGGCTTACTGGCCACTTTGGAATAGGGGTTATAAGGGGTCCCTTGGTAATAGCTGGAAAGGATGTATTTGACCTCCTCGACCGTGATTTTATGTTCGGGGACCAAACTCCAGGGGATATCGTCGGATTCGGGGGTGAAATCGGCGTTTTCCCCATCCCAGCGATAGGTCCGCGGGTTGAAATAGCGCGCCATAAACCAAGCCCGAGGCGTGTTATAGACGTGGTCGGCATCCGAATGCGAGCCGAAGATCAAACGCGGATTGAAGACCCCATTGAGATTCAAATCGAGGTGATTCTCGGCGATGAATTCCTTTAAATCGGCACTGCAAAGATGCTCCTTTTGCGCCCCAAAAGCATCGTCTAAATCAAAACGGTCGATGCCAAATTGGTTCGGCATGATGACGTATTCCTCATCCTTGACGCGGCGGGCGATATAGTGATGGCCCCCGATGGTTTCCAGCCACCAGATTTCATTTTCATCGCTAAAAGCGATCCCGTTCGGCTCATAGGTACCGTATTGCTCAAGCAAAGCACCTAAGCGAAGCACCCCTTCCCTGGCGGAACGGATATAGGGCAAGACCAAGACGACGAGGTCTTCTTCCCCGATGCCGCCCGGGGTTTTGATTTGCCCGTTTTTCTTACGTTCGGCTCGGACATAGGGGTCGGCGCCAAGCACCAAGGGGTTGGAGGTGAGGGTTTCGGTGGCGGTCATGGCCACATTGGCTTCGTTGATGCCGTTGGCGGCCCAGATGCCGTGGGTTGGATTGACACTGGGGGTCGCGGTATAACGTAAGGGGTTTTCGGGTAAGCGGATTTCCAAGCCCGCGATTTTGCTTTTGTAGGTTTTAGGTTGTTTTTCCGGGGGCACGACAATCAGTTTCTTTTCATCGAAGAAACCATCGTCATTCCGAGCAATGAGCGTCGAGCCGTCATAGCTGGCTTTCTTGCCGACGAGAATCGTGGTACAGGCCATCAAGAGGTCCTCCTTTTTCAAGGGGCTATTGTAGCACCGCCGCCAGACTTCTAAAGAAGAATGCTCGCTAAAAACGTAAAAATGCATGAGAAATGGCCCGGATTGTGGTTTCATATTCTCCGTGAAAGATCGCAAGAAAGTTTGGGCCTTTGCCTCCCTCATCGTCATCGTCTTGCTTTGGGGGAGTGTCCCCGTCATCGGCAAATACCTGCTCGAGCGCGATGTTTATTCCCCTTCTTTACTCGTCGCCGTCCGCGGGCTGCTCGCCACGATAACCATGGTGATCGTCGTCTTGATCTCCAAAGCCTATCGCTTCTTGAATAAATCCTATTGGATTTGTCTCCCCGCAGGCCTCATCCTTGCCGCCGCCTATTTGTTCCAATTCATCGGGTTAGATACGACCACCACCACCAAAAGCGTGTTCTTAGAATCCTTTTCCGTGGTGGCCACGCCCATCACGTTGCTCATCCTCATCAAAGAGAAGCCCCGTTGGAACACTTCCGTGGCGGCCTTGCTTTGCCTAGTAGGCGCTTTTATCTTATGCGGGGAGGGCTGGAATTTCTCCGCACTCTTCAAAGCCCCCACGATGGGGGATATCTTCTCCGCGATCGGGGGCGCCTTATTCGGGGTGAATATCGCCTTCACCCAAGTCTATGCCAAAAAGAAGAACGCCTTCCTCTATGTCACCTTCCAAATGGGCATCTTGACCCTGCTAACCTTTGGTTATGCCTTGCTATTTGAGCGGCCTTTGCGGTTTTCCTGGGACACCGGCAACCTCTTCATCCTCCTCTACTTAGGGGTCTTTTGCACGGCCCTATGCTGGGTCGTGCGCGCCGTCAGCGTCCGCCATATCGGGGCGGTGACCATCGCCGTGATGAATCCGATGAGTGCCGTTTTTGCCACCGTGCTTTCTTTGGCCTTGGGCCAAGAAACCTTTAACGCCAATCTCTTGGTGGGGGCGCTTATCATCTTATCCGCGATTGTGCTCTCCTCCCTTCCACTACCCCAAAAGCAAACCAAGGTTACGCCGGAATATCACCAGCCCGAATCCAAATAGCGACGCTTTCGGTGTTCTCTTTCCCTTCCCCTGTTACAATCAAGAAAAAGGAGCCCCTGCTTATGCCTAGTTCCCAAGGAAAACGTATCTATTTCGCCTGTCCGATGTTCGCCGCCATGGAAAAGGAATACGGCCTCAAGCTCGCTTCCGTGCTGCAGCGGCATGGCTATGACGTCTTCGTGCCCTTCCGCGATGGCTACGAAGCGGCCCAGCTCGAAGGCAAAACCGAAGAAGAACTCGTGGCCATGATCTTCGCCAAGGATTACGAGGAAGTGCAAAAAGCCGACATCCTCTTCTTCCTCCTGGATGGACGCGCCCCCGATGAAGGGGGAGCCGTCGAACTTGGCTTTGCCTACGCGATGGGGAAACGCTGCTACGGCTTCAAAACCGACACCCGCACCGTGGAGATGAGCCTCGACCTCAATCCCATGATCACCGGCTGCATGAAACATATCTTCAAGGACTTCGATGGGGACTTAGCGATCGCCCAGCTCGAAGCCTATCTCGAGCAACATACCCTCTAATGGCCAAAGATTATTCCCGTTATCTAGCAAAACTCGATCTTCCCACTGGGAAGACCATCCTCATCACCGGCGGCAACTCCGGGATTGGTTTTGCCGTGGCCAAAGCCTTGCTCCCCTACCACTGGACCATCCTGATCGCCACGCGGAATCGCCAACGGGGTGAAGATGCGAAAGCCCGTCTCTTATCCATAGATAAAGACGCCCAAGTCCAAGTCTACCAATTGGACGTTTCTTCCCGAAAAAGCATTGTTGCTTTTGCTAAACAAATCCAAATCGAGAACGTCGATATCGACGTCTTCTACGCCAATGCCGGGGCCTACCGCATCCCCTTTGCCATCAACGAGGAAGGGTTTGAGATGACCTTTGCTACAAATTATCTAGGCAACCTGCTCCTCTATGATGCCTTCCACGACTACTTAACGAATTTGGGCCATCCCGTGAAATTCATCCTCACCTCTTCGATCACCGCCCGTTTTCAGCGGGTCAAAGAAGACGACCTCTATGGTGGGAAAACCTACCATAAGGCCAAAGCCTATGCGCGTAGCAAAGTCGCCGTGAACATGTTCTATCAAACCCTAGCCAAGAATCATGACCCTTTGGTCTTGCCCCTGCTGGTCCATCCTGGGGTGACCTATACCCCTTTAGTCGATAAGGCCTTCTCCAACAAGACCTTCCTGCTTTGGGGGCACCGTTTCTTGCGAAGGTTCACCCATCCGGTGGAAAAAGCCGCCTTATCGACCTTATACCTTCTGCAAAACACCATTACTTCCCCCTGCTTCTGCGGACCCCGCGGCCCCTTCCATATCGCCGGTTACCCGAAAATTTATCCCCTCTATCAAGGCAATCTGAAACAGGCAGAGGAATTTGTCCATAGAAGCCAAGAAATCCTTGGCATCCAAACATGAAAAAAGCCACCGAAGTGGCTTCAATCAGCGGTAAACGAAATCAACGCTCAGTTCACACTTCAGGCTCTTCAGATAGCGGAGACTGGAAGGGCGTATGCTTTTTCGCCGACGGGGTAAACCCGATCCGTCGTACACACGATCGCGCCTTTGCCCAATTCGTAACGGCTTCCCGATAATAGGCGGAAGCCATCGATGTCTTTTTCTTTGTATTCCTCGCCCGCTTTGCATTCCACGGGGGTCAGTCTCCCCTCGCTCAAAATGATGAGGTCGATTTCCTTTTGGTCAAAGGTTCGAAGGTAAAAGAAAGATGCTTCTGCGTCCTTTCGGTTGTTCTTATAACTCTTGATGATCTCGTTGACGATGCAGGTCTCGACCATCGGCCCTTTTAAATAGGAATGGATTAAGGTTTCTCTTGAGCCAACCCTGGCCAAATAGCAGGCAAGTCCCGTATCGGAAAAATAGACTTTTGGCCTTCTGACAACGCGTTTTGTTACGCTTTCCTCGTTATAGGGTTGCAGCAAATGGATGATGTTGCCCGCGAGAAGGACGCCGATCCAAGACTGAACCGTTTTTACGTCAACCCCGACGCTTTTGGCAAGCTTATCATAGGTAAGCTCCTGCCCGGTAAGGGAAGCCAAAACGCTCATGAGGTCTACGAATTTCTGCTTATTTTTCAACTCAATAAAGTCCGAAACGTCCTTTTCCAAATAGGTGGCCAAATAATCGGCGTAGAAAGGGGCGGTTTCCAAATCGGGGTTATCGTAAAGCTCCGGATAAAAGCCACGGACGATATAATCATAGAATTCAAGAGTATCCAAACGATTTGATCGGCATCGTTCAACGATACGGTCGACATCAACAAGGAAAGGCTTTTCCTCGATGCCGCGAATCTCACTTAGGGAAAGCGGCTCCATCGAAACTAGCCCCACCCTCCCGGACATCGATTCGCTTACGCCTTTCATGAGCCTATATGCCTGCGATCCGGTTAACACATACAAAGAGCGCTTGTGTCCTTGCCTGATGAGCTCGTCCACCACGCCCTCAAGATAGTCGAATAGCTCGGGTGCCTTTTGGATTTCATCGATGATGCACGGCGCAGGGTGCAGGGAAAGAAAGGCCATCGGGTCTTCCTTGGCCGCTTGGCGTTCCAATACATTGGCCAGGCTAACATAGCCAAATCCTAATTCTTTTTGGATTAATCCACAGAGGGTGGTCTTCCCGACTTGACGGGCACCCGTAATGACCGTTACGGGTTTGTTTTTCACCGTTTTGACGATTTGCTTATAAATGGTTCGATCAATCATTTTCTTGCCTCACAGCCATATTATACTCCGTAATATTTGGAGTTGAATTCCAAATTTTACGCAAATCATTCGAATAAGGCGCTGACCGTGACACCAATTATGATCCTGATAACACACTGTTTTCGGTAGTAGCGAGGCGAAGCCAACCACTGCTTTTTCTCAAGAGGCTTTTGCCTTGAATCGAATGAATCTTTCTTTTCTAGAGGTGCTATAATCTCAGGCTATTTCAAAAAAGGGGGCAAACGATGTTTAACGTTTCTGATATCTCGCGCGACCAATGCCAACTTTATGGCAAACAAGCCAGCCTAGGATACGACTGGTGGTGGCATTCATTTACGGCTTATGAAGAAGGCAGCGATACGCCACGTCCTTTCTTCATCGAATTCTTCCTATGCAATCCCGCCCTCGGAGGTGAAGAACCCATCTTTGGCCAAAGCAAAGAGAACCAAGAAAAAGGGATTCGCCCCTCCTATTTGATGGTCAATGTCGGCGCTTGGGGAAAAGACGCCAAGCAACTTCATCGTTTCTTCGGCTGGAAGAAG
>JAFTDF010000046.1 GCA_017454295.1 Bacilli bacterium | reverse complement strand
GGACGTTCTTCGATAGATAGTGTAGCAAAACCTCGGATTTATGGAAGGCGTTTTCGAACACCTCGTTTTCAGTATGCGAAGAAAAGAGAAAGCGCGAAAAGAGAAAAAACCAGTTGACTAGACTTATCCTATTTTCTTATGCCGTGTTACGTTTTAAAATGAATTGTCACTTATGTTCATAAAGGAGCGATTCTTATGAAATCACGATCCCGATTTAGACTTTGGTCCTTGCTTTTGCTCGCGACCGGAGGCATGGCCCTCGCTGCTTGTGGCGGTTCGAATTATTCGGTCTCTAGTGCTGACTCATCGGTTAGCAGCGCTAGTTCCTCCCAAAGTTCCTCCGAACCTTCCACACCGGCCCATGTTCACCGCTGGGGCGATCCAACCTGGGAATGGCATCAAGAAGGGGAGACCTTCCATGTCCATGCCGTTTTCACTTGCTTGGATGATGCTTCCCATGTTGAGGAGGTTAACGCCACCGTTACGCGCGAAAGCCTGACCTATGCCACTTGTGAAACCAATGGCTCGGCCACCTATGTCGCCACCGTCGAACATGGCGGTAACACCTTCTCCGCGAGTCAAACCATCACCTTGCCGGCGACCCAACACGAAATCGAAACCAAATGGAACTTCGATAACACCAAACACTGGCATGCCTGCGCCCACGACGCCACCGAGCATTTCGACGAAGCGCCACACCAGTTAGCGACCCGTTACATCGGCACGGTCACGGCCAGCTGCCAAGGCGACGTCAGCCGTGACGAAGAGACGTATTGCACCGTTTGCGGTGTCGTCATCTCGACGAAGCGTTCCATCCTCCGTGCCATCAACCATGATTACCAACTCGTGGACAGCTAGTGCGTCGCGCCCGATTGCGTCCATGGTGGTAAGAACGTTTACAAGTGCTCCATGTGTGGCAAGAAGTATGAGCAAACCCTCAACGCCCTCGGCCACGATTTCGGCAATGGTCCGACTTGCACCGCCTCGGCGAAATGCTCCCGCTGCGATGCGACCCTCCCAGCCTTAGGACATGAGTATCAAAAGTCCGACCACCAGGATCCCACCTGTACCGAAAACGGCTATGACGCCTATTCCTGCACCCGTTGCGGCGATTCCTTCCAAAGCGAAATCCCGGCCACCGGCCACAAGCTTTCCGGCAATTGGGAGCTCGACCACAGCGAACTCGTGGAAGGCTGCCAATACAAAGACGTCTATAAAGACACCTGCTCCGAATGCCACCAAGACGTCACCAAGGAAACCACGGTTACCCGTCATACCTTGATCGCCAAGATCGCCAAAGCCGCCACCTGCGTTGCCGCCGGTGAAAAGCAGTATGTCTGCAAAGTTTGCGGTCAACTCGATCACAAAGAAGCCATCCCCGTCAACACCGATGCCCATAACTGGGACGATGGCGTGATTGACGGAGACTACATGGTCTTCACCTGCCAAAACGAAGGCTGCACCGCCACGAAGAAATCCTTCGTTGGCCATACCGAAGCCCAAGTCGAGGCTGCCGTCTTTGCCGAAGCCGAAGAAATCAAGATGGAAGAAGCCGCCCTCTCCTTCGACGAAGGTTCCAAGAGCCAGCTCGAAGGCAAGGACCTCGAAATCAAAGTCGAGAAGAAGACCGCGGATGATTTCGGCATCGACCACAAGGATGTCCCCGCGGATACCGCGGTCTACGACTTCTCCCTCACCGAGAATGGCGAGAAGGCCGAATTCGATAACGGCGAAGTCACCGTCCGTATTCCTTATGAACTCCAAGAAGGCGACGACGCCGATGCTTTGGTCATCTACTACATCAATGACGAAACCGGCGAACTCGATGCCTTCGATGCCACCTACGAAAACGGCTATGCCGTCTTCAAGACCTCGCATTTCTCCTTCTACTACGTTTCTTATATGCGCCCCGAGCAGGCTTGCGCCAAACTCGGCCATAAATATGGCGAATCCATCGTCGTCGAACCCACCTGCGTCAGCGATGGTTATTCCTATGAAATCTGCCAACGCTGCGGCGGCATGAGCCAGCCGCATGACGTCACCCACGCCCTCGGCCACGATTGGGTCGCCGGTAGTGGTGCCGCCGATCCGACTTGCACCCAGCCCGGGCATAGCGATTACAAGTGTTCCCGCTGCGACGCCGAATATGGCGAAAACCTCCAGCCTTTGGGCCACCATTACGAAGTCGCCCAAACCATCCCCGCAACCTGTGCGGCCGCCGGTAAGATCGTTTATGAATGCGATCATTGCGATGCCTCCGAACCCGGTCATACCTATGAAGTGGATCTCCCCGCGCTTGGCCATAACTACCAGGCCGTGACCACCCCCTCGACCTGCACCCAGGAAGGCAAGATCGAATACATCTGCCCCAACTGCGGCGACGTCGACGAAAGCAAGACCGAAGTCCTTGCCATCGTCCCGCATAACTACGAAGTCAAGTCCGAAAACGACGAACAGATCGTCTATGAATGCTCGATGTGCCATAACGAACTCATCGTCAGCAAAGTCGCCGATCCGCTCAGCAAGAACTTCAACTACCTCCAGGCCGCCAAATCCATCGCCGGCACCGATTTGACCATCAAGGCCAGCGACATCGAGTTCTCGATGCTTGCCAACGTCAGCGGTGGTCAATTCACCTTCAAGTCCTCTGCGGCCGAAGGCCATATCGGTTCCGACGCCTCCAAGCACGTCGTCCTCTATGGTAATGCCGACTATGATTTCGAGAACCTCTCCTATAATAGCCGCACCCAAGGCACCGCCGCCGTTTACCTCCTCAATTCGAAGATGTACCTCTTGATGGACGATGGTTCCAGCAAGAGCTATCAGACCATCGACCTCAACTCGGTCTCCATGGGCAGCGATTTCACCGTCGCGATGTTCCTGGACAAGATGCCTGAGCTATTGACCTACCTCGACGAAGACATCCGTCCGTTCATTGAGAAGATCCTCGACTTCAACTCTGCGAAGATCAACGAACGCGTCTATCACCTCATCGAGAGATTCTGCGATTACAAGGCGACTCCGGATGGTTATGAAATCAGCCTGAGCTTCCAAAAGATCGCCGCTTTCGCCAACATGCTCAAGACCGCTTCGATCGAAGCCTGCGTCGACTACGCCTTTGGCGAAGGTACGATGGAAGAACTCTTCTCCAAAGCCGAGAAGTACATCGACTACAACTTCAAAGCCGCCCTCGAATACCTCAAGGCCGACACCGGCATCGACTATAAGGAAATCATCGCCCTTGCCGACAAAGCCGTCTCCATCTTCACCCCGTATCAGACGCTCCGCGACTACATTTATGCGATGTCGAACTGGACCGTCGATATCAACGACTACCTCTCCGACGCCTTCCTCTCCGGTCATTCCATCGCTTCCTTAATTAAAGAAAACAATGTCTGGGCCAACATCTTAGGCGACAAGACCCTCACCCAATACGTGAAGAACGACATCCGCAACATGATGAAGGAAAACCTCTACAGCCTCATCATGGATAAGGCGAATGTGTCCCGCTCCACCATCGAAGACGTCCAGGGCTACATCGACTCCTACCTTGAAGCCCTCTCCGGACAAGGCAACAAGATCGTCTTGGTCATCGACCGCCAGGGCAACTACAAGTCCTTCAAGATCGCCTTGGACTTCGAAACCGACCAAGTCGCCATCAAAGGCAACGTCGAATTCATCTTCAACAAGACCTATCGTTCCTTCTTCGACTATGACCGTCTCGCCAACATGGGCGAAACCGTCATGGACGCCATCTACCAGGCCAACTTCTCCACCAACGAGAAGATCCAAGCCTTCTTCGGTCAAACCGCCCAGTATCAATATGATGCTAACGGCAAGATTATCGGCGTCGTCGTGGAGAACTTCCGCTCCAACTCCGCGCCCATGTACTATGATGGCGAGAAGTACGTCCAGTCCTCTTCGATCATCACCGTCACCAGTGAGAAGGACCTCTTCCAGTATGCCAACTACTCTTATTACAAGCAGTTGGTCGCCCTCTATGAGCAATACAAGAACCAGGGAACCTTCACCCTCCAGTTCGGTGATTCCTACATCTATAACATCGATAGCTTCGTCCCGGGTCAGCTCGCCTATCGCCTGATTTGCGGCAACCGCTACGAAGTCAACTACACCATCTCCGCGGATTACCATTCCACCTATAACGCCCTCCGCGTCACCGTCATCGGCGCCAACAACGAAGTGGTGCACCAGGAAACCCTTGGCAACAAAGGTTCCTCTTACCGCAACAACTATAGTTCCGGCCATGGTGTGGTCAACCTCCTCACCAAGGAATTCGAAAACGGCTACTCCAGCGGTCACCGCTTCGTCATCAGCGAATCCGTCGATCCCGACACCGTCGCCTGTGGAGAAACCGTCACCCTCAAGTACATCTGTGCCGACTGTGGTTTGGTCGAAGACCGTTCCTACGTCAAAGGACACGGTAACTTCGTGGCTGACTCCTATGAGTTCCTCGCCGAGAACCACGATTGCAACGCCGGCGTGATCGTCCACGGCCATTGCGAAGATTGCGGCGAAAAGGCCGATAACACCGTCTATGACCACGAACAAGCCATCGCCGAACATGGCGAAATCAAACTCGAAGGCGGCGCCGTCATGGTCTATGACAAGTGCCTCTGTGGCCGCTTGTTCTCCTACAACTTCGAAGGTTACATCAACGTGGATAAATACGTCGAATACGGCCTTGAAGATGGTGACTGGATCAGCGGTAATCTCTTCGAGTCGCTCGACGGCAATATCCTCGTCGATCATCAAAACGACTGGAACGGCTGCTTCCGCACCGACTACTTGATCATCTACGAAGGCGTCACCAACTCCGAAAAGGGTGCCTCCTATATCGCGATGACCCGCTATAAATACGGAGAAGGCGCTTCCCACAGCACCTACATCGACCTCATGAGCATCGCCAAGACCAAGGACGGTGGTTATGAATACGTTGAACATTGCCGTAACTGCGACTACGCCCACAAGGTCACCGTTGCCCCGCAAAGCCAAGGCGACGACTATCATGGGAAACCCATGGAAGACCGAGAAGTCCAGGCCTATGCCTACTTCAAGGATATGGGTTACCCCCATGCTCCGTATGGCTACGTTTACGCCAGCGGCACCTTACAACAGCTCGCCAGCGGCGAATCGTACAATATCGAAGTCAATTCCGAAGGATGCCTCTTCAACCATGAGTGGCTCGACGAGAACTACATCAACTACCGTATGAGCTGTGGCGCCTCCGACGAGGAAACCCATGAAGCTTGCGGCTTCGTCTATGAAGTCCTCCGCGAAAAACAGGCCCTTGGCAATTGCCAGGCCGTCGAATACATCGTCTATCGCTTCGGCGTGAAGGAAAACGGCAAAGCTGTCTTCGAAATCCGCGAGAGAAACGGTTCCTACACCGACCATAATTACCAAGCGCAGGAACAACAGACCTTCGATACCGACAATCCCTACATCAAGATTGCCGCGATCGACTTCGTCTGTGCCAACTGCGGTACCTCCTATGACTCCATGGGCCTCGTGTTCAGCGATGCCGCCCTCACCGAAGACACCTCCGTGGCTAAAGACGGCCTCACCTACGTCTATCCCGCCGGTTATCACATGGAAGCCGACGCCATCGATGGCAGATATTCCAGCAAGCCGGTCCGTGTCTATGATGCCGAGGAACATATGGTCCGCGAGATCTATAACGTTGCTCGCGCCGGTTGGAACACTTACTCGGTTAACAACGGTCCGACCACCAAGGAAGCCTACCTCTATACTTCCCGCAGCGTGACCGAATACCGTTACTATCAGAACCAGTATCAGTTCGAAGTCTCGCGTGTCTCCTCGTTCTCCTACTATTACACCAACCGCAAGACCGCCGATAGCCATTCCGACTCCACGACCTACCTCTATCCGTTCTATGAGGCCGGGGCTTATGCGAGCGCGTTTAAGAACATCACGGGTTATGACTTCGACTTAGCCCGTTATGGTTGCTACCGCATCTTGGTCCAAAACGACGAGTATCGCCTTGAGCAGTACCACATCGCCTATCAGCCTGCGGAAACGTATCAGTGCACCCAACCCTACGAATATCACTGCGTCATCTGTGGCGATGTTCATTACGATACTCCGCGAGGCCATGACTTCGAATGGAATGGCGAGAAGGACGTCTATGTCTGCAACCATTGCGGCACCGAAAGCAGCAGCCCCTGGAACAACGACGTCTACGTCGAAATCCTCGGTGAGGAAAATGGAACCATGGTCATCGGCTACTATGACCGCGACGCGGGTATCGGCGCGAGACTTGCCGCCCTCACCTCTCGTTACGGCAGTGGCTATGCATCCGTCTATGCCGTGACCGGCGAAGGCGAAACGATCCGCCTCAAAGTCACCATCACCGACCTTGGCGATGGCGTTCATTGCAAGCTTGGCATCGCTACCGCCGATCTAGCCGCCTCTGTCTCCGAAATGGGACTTAGCGACATCGCCGCTTATCGCTTCACCATCGAGAAGTGGGGCTACTACTACAACCTCATGATCCCGGCTCAGGCAAACGCCTAATCATCCCCCATCATCCCACAAGCCATCGGTTACCCGGTGGCTTTTTCTTCCCCAAAATCCCACGATAACCAGAACAAAATTAAATCTTTGATTTACTTAAGCATTTTTCTCAAATCGCCACATAAAACCCGTATAAGAAAGTGGAGGTACCGATATGCACAAAAACATCGGCTTTTACAAAGAGGAGGGGATGATCCGCCTCCTCAACGGAAAGAAAGTTAAAGATCTTTCCAACAACGCGAAACATTTCGTTCAAGAGATGTTCGGACACTTGGATCCGGAAGAAGTGGTGCACGCAGAACTTGTCGGCGATTACATGAAACCGGATTTCTCGGTCACCGTCGGGGAAGAAACCCATTACGTCTCCATGAAAAGCGGCGCCAGCGACGTAGTCCATCAAGAATACATTAAGGACTTCGTGAAATATCTGCGCGACCTGGGAGTCCCCAACCGGGTCCTGCGGACGTTGCTCTATTACCATTACGGTGACGGAACCATCGATGGCGCTGGGCGGCGGCGAATGGAGTATCAAGAAATCGCGCATCGCTTGGCGGATGAAATCAAAAATGCCAATCGGGTGCTAAACGAAAAGAAAGAGTTCGTCATGGCGTTTATTCGGCGTGCGGTGTGGAAAGGGTCTAAAGAAGAGAACCTGGAAGCGGACTACATCTACCACGGCGACGAAGACTACGGAATCCTGGTCTCCAGAACCCAAATGGAGAAGCATTGTAAGCGCCGTAGTTGGGACTATATGGAGAATCTCCATATCGGACCCATTTTGATGCGGCCCCATGCCCGCTACGTCGGAAAGGCCGTTAAACGTCCCAAATCCCGGGAGCGGATCGAATTCTACTGGCCTCGCCTATCTTCGGACTTAGACTATATATCCTCCCGATATGACGGGTGAGCGATCTGAAGGTCGGTGGCCCATCACCGCAACAACAAAAAAGACCCTAAGGGTCTTTGTTGTCATTGGTTGCGGGTGATGGATTTGAACCACCGACCTTCAGGTTATGGGCCTGACGAGCTACCGGACTGCTCTAACCCGCGATAATCTTGCCTTTCGGCTCGATTACTATACTCTCAGGCCCATAACCTTGCAACCGCTTTTTCGCGGTCGTTTCCATTTGGGCTTGCCTAGTCTCTCCCCTTTGGGGGATAATGCGTCGGGATGAAACCGAAGAAAATCGTTTATTATCAGGACGCGTTAAACGACGATTTCGCCGGCACCAAGATCGAACATCGACCTTTGCCGGAAAACTTTAAGTATGTTCATAAGAGCCTGTTCTCTCGCATCTTCTCTTGGTTCATCTATTGGGTCATTGCCGTCCCCATTCTCTATTTCCCCGTCAAATGGCATTTCGGGATTAAGGTGAAGGGGAAGAAGAACCTCAGGCTGATCCGCCGCAAAGGGGTGTTCTTCTACACCAACCATACCCAAATCGTGGATGCGATGCTGATCCAGCTTTATGTCGCCGGTCCGCGCCGGACCTATATCGTCGCCGATCAAGACGCGACCTCGATCCGTGGCATCCGTTATTTGGTTCAGTCTTTAGGCTGTATCCCCATTCCCGAAACCCCCAAGCAGCATAAGGACTTCGTGGAATGCTTAAAATATCGCATCAAGCAGAAGCGGGGCATCTCCATTTTTCCAGAAGCGCATATCTGGCCATTTGCCACCCATATCCGTCCCTATGGGGATGGAGCATTCGTCTATCCGGCGGAACTCGGCTCGCCCGTGGTGCCCGTGTGCGTGACGTACCGCAAACGCAAAATCCGGAAGAAAATGGCCCCGGCCATGACCGTCCATGTGGGCAAACCGATCAATCCCGATATGACCTTGCCTTTGGCGGAACGCCGCAAAAAGCTGCGCGATCGGACCTATGAATTCATGCTGGATATGTCCGCGGAAGACGAAAACGAGGAATATATCGCCTATGTAAAGGCTCCGGAAGGAGAAAAATAAGCCGAGAATACCCAACACATCGAAAGTTTCTTGTAAGTGCTTTCATAAATGGTAAAATCATCTCAGGTATACTTATGGATAAGAAAACAAAACGTCTATTGCTCATCGGCGGGATTGTCGAGGGGATCATCGTCATCTTCTCCCTCGTCGTCTCCATCATGGTGATGACCAGCTTCGATGCCGAACTCCTTCCCGAACAACTCATCGAGAAGAACGGACCCTTCATCGGCGGGTTGCAAGCGAACAACACCTTGTTCCTCGTCACGATCGTCCTTCCCTTGTTCGTGATTCTGGCGCTTGATGTCATCTACCTTATTATCTACGCGACCAAGCGCGAATCCGCCCTCTCCGATAAGGAACGCGACGCCATCGAAGCCGCGGCCAAAGAAGAGGCCCGCCTCGAAGTCCTTCGCGAAATGGAAGAAGAGGCCAAGAAAGACGAAGACAAGGAATAAAATTCCTTCTCCTGCAAAACCATCGGAAATTCGCCGATGGTTTTTCTTTTCCCCATTTGGAGACGGGATGTAACGAAAGCGCTTACAAAGTCTCATTGACGAAGCCCCTTGAAGCTCCTAAACTAATGGTGCAAAAGATTTCTCTTCTGCGTCGTCGAAACCGATCCTCCGTTTTGGGCAAAACGCCGGAAAAGTTCCGATGACAGGGCAAAAATTGAAGACAAATATCCGATACGGGACAATTTTCAGTTGTGCCGCGCGGACCGATACTACGGAAATAGGAGATATTTGCCATGGGAGAAAAGAATAAGTTTTCCTCGCCAGGCGCGTATGCAGGTAATCGCAGAGGGCGCAAGGTCGCGGGCATCGTCGGCGGCATTTGCGGCACCGGTGCCGGACTGATCGTCTTGATTGCTTTGCTGATGCACCCGACGAGTTTTGTCACGGTCATCAATAACAACGTCAAAGCAGAAGATGCGGTGGCGCTTCGTTTGAAGAACTCCGTGACCGGACCTGGCCATGAGGGAACCACCGTTATCGATGACGACCCCCAGATCATCGTCGAGAAGTCGATTGATGCTGCCTGGCCGACGACCGCCAAGGACATTCTTGGCTATTACGAAAAGCTCAAGGCGGACGATCGTCTTGCTGGCGCACAGGTTTACGAGAAGTCGGAAGAAGGTCTCGAAGATCAATTTGGGATGCTTTATTCCATTTATCTCGATAATACCGGCGACAAAGCCCTCAACTACCAATTCTCCCTTCGCTTATCCGATTACAATCCGCCGTCTAACGACGCCTCGTCGATTTATTCCTATCTCCGCGTTGCCATCTGTACCGCTCCCGTCGCAGACCCCGCATCCGAATCCCATCATTGGTATGCCGCCACCAGTTCCACCAAGAACTCCGACGGCAACTCCAAAGAAGCCGTTTCCTCCTGGACGGCCGACGCCGCTGGTGTCCGCACCGCGACCTATGCCGATCCTTTAGGGGATATCGCCTATGCCGAACCCTTCGCGGATTCGACCAACCAAGGCGAACTCGCGCTTCTAACCAATCTCACCATCAATGCCAAATCAACGACCCGTTTCACGGTGATTGTTTACCTTGAAGGGAATGACCCCGATTGCAAAGGTCAACCCCCGCAGGGCGAAAGCTTTGCCATGACCGCGGAATTCAGTTTGATTTAATCCATCCTCATGTCTGTCATTAAGAGAAAACATAGCAAGCATCGTAACCGGCTCATCATGGCGGGGCTTTTGACTACGGCCTTAACTTGCGCCACCGGTGTCACCGCGACTTTTGCGTGGTTCTCTTTGGAACCCTTCCACAGGGAAAAAGTCGTCAACTTCAAAGTGGCCGACGATGCCCAGGCGTTCCTTTATATGGCAGAGGGGAAGGACACTTATGTCGATTCAGAAACGGGGAATCTAAGAATCAAAAAAGATGCCGAGATCTCCCCGAAAATTCCCAAAACCCTCGATCCGGTTACCGGGGCGGGGTCGACCATCAAAGATGGCCGTCCTGTCCTAAAAACCGCCCCCCGGATGCGTGCGGAAGATGGCGATGCTTCGCCTGACACCTACCTGACCCTCGAATACTATTTCGAATGCGACCACGATTGCTGGTTGACCCTCGCTCCGGAAAGCAAAATCACGCCGAGGGAGGAGGCCAATGCCAGCAAAACCGATCCCGATGACGGTCACCCTCTCAACCCGGCCGATTTGAATAATGCGGTCCATGCTCTTCGCACCCGCTTCAACGGCACCGAACGGGATGGGTCTCCCATCGATATCACCGCGGTTCCGACGCCGAAGAATAGCCAGGGCGTTGAAATGAAACGCAACCCCGACAAGATGGACACCTATTACGGCGGTATCGCCGATATGATGCCCTTCAACGGCTTCTATGACAGCTATGCTGACGGCGAGGGTAAGAAGGAATATTGCTATGGCGTGGGCGATCAAACCCTCGTGCCTTACCTCAACGAAACCGGATCCGCGAGCGAAGGCCAAAAGGGCGATTTCCTCCATGCCGCCCACGAAAACGGGGTTCAACTCGTTGACGTGGAAAAGGCCAAGCAAGATGGCCTCATCAAGAAAGAAGAAGCATTAGACTTCTCCTCCATCATCCTAAACGACGGGGAAGGGCAAATCCCCGCCGGAGGATACCTCCTCGATTTGAAGGCGAATGTGGCGAAGAAACTCACCATTACCGTTTATATTGAAGGCTGGGATCCTTATTGCACCAATTCCATCGGGCAGGCTTCCATGGAATTGAACCTTGTCTTTACCGGACTGGCCCACTAAGCCTCTTACAAGGAGAAACGCATATGAGCGAATACTTCGAATTCCTACGGTACAGCCTCAAGGCCGTATTCGTGGACATGTTCCAAATCGGCTTTAATAACGCCTTTATCAACATCGGGGACGCCTTCAACCAATATTCCCGCAGCTTCGGGATCGGCGGTTGGACCGTCTTCGTGATCATGCTCCTACTTTTGGTGGGGCTCATCGGGGCGTTATTCGCCTTCATTATCTATTTCATCCGCCATGGGCTTCGCAATAAAGCGAAGAAGAACAACGAGAAAGCCATGATGGAAGAAATCGAAAGGCTCAACCTCGAACTTTATGACGCCGTCCGCGAAAAAGACAAAATCATCGGCATGAATACCGCCTCCCGTACCTCCTTTGGTAACGGCGGCGCCCATGGAAATGGGGAATCGCTCGATGTTTCCGTCTCCGTCGAAGATGGGTCGCGTTTCACCCGTTTAATCAACGTCGATGCCAAATACAATGGCGAAATCCTCAAGACTTCTTTGCCCGAAGACGCCAAGGACATCGACCTCAAAGGAATCTGCGAACGTTTCCGTTACTTCGCGTGCTCGCAGATGCGTCTCTACTATACGATCGACACCGTCCGTCAATTCTTCGCGGCCATGGGCACCGGTAAGCTCATCATCCTCGAAGGTATCTCCGGTACCGGTAAAACCTCGCTTCCTTATTGCTTAGGTCGGTTCTTCAAGAACAACGCCAACATCTGCTCGGTCCAACCTTCCTGGCGTGACCGTTCCGAGTTGCTCGGCTATTACAACGACTTCACCCACAAGTTCACCGAAACCGAATTCCTACGCGCTGTCTACGAAGCCACCTACCGCGATGACAATAACCTCATCGTCCTCGACGAAATGAACTTGGCCCGTATCGAGTACTATTTCGCCGAATTCCTCTCCATCATGGAAATGCCCAACGTTTCCGAATGGAATATCGACCTCATCGCCGCCCCGCGTGAGGACGACCCCAAACATCTCCAAAACGGTAAATTATTGATCCCGCAGAACATCTTCTTCATCGGGACCGCCAATAACGACGACTCCACCTTCACCATCACCGATAAGGTCTATGACCGTGCGATGTCCCTCTTCTTCGATAACAAGGGTCAACCCTTTGAGGCTCCTTATACCGAACCCCTTACCTTACCCTATGCCTACTTGGATAACCTCTTTGCTCAGGCGAAGAAGGATTACCCGATCTCCCAGGATACCTTGGAGAAATTCGCCAAATTGGATGACTATGTCATCGAGCACTTCAAGCTCGCGTTTGGTAACCGTATCATGAAGCAACTCAACAACTTCGTGCCTTGCTTCGTCGCCTGCGGTGGCACCGAACTCGATGGCATCGACTATGTCTTCAAGACCAAGATTTTGAAGAAGTTCGAAGTCCTCAACGTCGCCTTCCTCCGCGATGAACTCGCCGGGCTCGACGCCGAACTCACCAAACTCTTCGGGAAGAACGAATTCCCGCTCTCCCGTGATAAGATCCGCCTCTTGATCAAGATGTCCCGTTAAGCGAGGTAACCACCCGTGGCAGAACAAGAATTCCCATTCTCCGCGGCCATTGCCGCGCAACAGCAGCAGGAGAAGGCGCTTGCCTCCGTGCCTGCTTTCGCCGCGGTCAAGGAAGCCCTCAAGGAGGGGGAGACGTTCGTCCGTCAAACCCGCCGCAACGAGAACAAGGCCTTCGATGGTTCCTTTATCGAGGAACTCGAGAAAGGGGTCGATGCGGTGGCCCGTATCATCGCCAACCCCCGTTCCTTCATTAAGGAGCAAGCCGAACTGGTCGAAGCCGGGCTCGCCAAAAAGATCAACGCCCTTTCGGTGCAGCATCTGGCCTCCCATTCCCAATTCGTCCGTTCCATCGACGCCAAAGG
Organism: Bacilli bacterium; assembly: GCA_017454295.1. GTDB lineage: Bacteria > Bacillota_I > Bacilli_A > RFN20 > CAG-826 > Alloenteromonas. Next base: position 32,885 of record JAFTDF010000046.1, on the reverse strand, counting down.
CAACGTGACGCCGGATAAGATTTTGACCATCCATTCCGAAATGGATGCCCAGATCTACGAAAACCGGTTCGTCATGACCTTGATCCATAAGTGCATCACCTTCATCCAAGCCCGTTATTGGTATATCAAAGAGCACGCCGAGACCCATGACTCGGATTTGCTGCTGGTCCATAACAAAGTCACCATCGACGGCGTCACCTACGAAGTCGATACCCGCATCAAAGCCTCCACCCCCAGCGAAGACAAAGGCGATTCCGCGATCAACGCCAATATCTTGGAACGTTTGACCCGCTTACGTGAACGCTGCTCCTGGTATCTCCGTTCTCCCTTTATGGAAGAGATGAAAGGGGCCAAAGAAGTCACTTCGCCAATCCATATGACCAATATGTTGGTCAAAAACCCGGACTATCACGCCGCTTACGAATTATGGGAATTCCTCGATGCCTATGACGAACTCGGGATTTCCTATGAAGTCGACGAGACCAACCAGAGTTTCGACGCCTCCTATCACGATGCGATCTATAACCTGGCCACGATGTCGGTTTTGACCTTATCGAGCCACTTAGTCAAAAACAACAAAGCGGCCCTCCCCACCAAAACCAGAACCATCAAACCCAAAGTGGTCTTTACCCTCGATGATGAAACCTTCGACGACGGCAAGTTCCTTTACGATGCCTATCCCGAAGCCAAAAAGAGCCGCAAGAACCCCTTAGCGCTTACCCCCGAGGAAGCCAAGGCCGATTCGGAAGCCCTCCTCCAGCATATGAAGGAGCAGCGCGACGCGAAGAAACGTTTGACGCCGCGGATCGTCGAGGAAAAGGATAAACGCGCCCTCGAAGCGGCGCGTCGTCGCGTGAAAGCGGCCGAGAAGCTCTATGCCGAATTTGCGGCGAAGCAAGCCAAAGAAGAGGCAGCCAACGCCAAGGCAAAACCCGTCAAAGCCGCCCCCAAGAGTAGCCGCCGCGTGGATACCAAGGATGAAAAATCCGCGATCCTTGCCTCGGCCAAAGCCGATAAAGCCCGCCGTGGCAGATAGGAACCAATGGCAAACGACCATGAAGAGCAAGAAACGCAAAAAAAGCCAAGAATCGCCACCTATCTTATCGATGGCTTCTTAGGGCTTTTAATTGCCTTTCTCCTCTCCGTCATGGTCCAGATGCTCATCACCAAACCCCGAAACTTCGGGGTGCCCCGAGCCTATGGATTCTCCTTCCTCAACGTCTTAACCGACTCGATGGATGGAAATATCGACGAATACGAGATCCCTAGCTTCAAAGCCGGCTCGGGGGTCGTCGTCACCAAGGTCGATCCCGCCAGCCTCAAGCAAGGCGACGTCGTCACCTTCTACGAAGTCCTCACCCTCAAAGATGGTTCCAAAGTGGGAATCATCAATACCCACCGATTGATGGACCAAGGTTCCAAGAAAGCGGTGGAGAAGCAAGAGGATGGGTATTACCACTTCCACACCCTGGGCGATAACGCCAAATCCGAATCCGGATCGTATCGCTCCTTAGGCGAAGACTTCGATGAGCGTTACCTCATCGGCAAAGTCGTCGCCGTCAGCGAGCCCTTAGGCGCCTTCTTAAGGGTCATCTCCCCGACCTCCTCCGGTTATTCCACCGAGGAAGGCGGCCCCAACACCAGCTGGGTCTTCCCCTTGCTGATCTTCGTCCCCGTGATGGGGATCATGACGGTGACCATCGTCAACACCATCCGCGACGCCAGGGCGCAGCGGAAAAAGGAAGACGCGATGCTCGAAGAAGCGTTAACCGCGGAAGGCATCGACCGCAACGACCCGGTGGCGGTGGAGAAATTCACCCAGAAGTTCTTCTTCAAACTCGAATACCGCGAGCAGATGAGGAAGGAAAAGGAAAAAGCCAAAGCCGAAGCCCGTGAAATCCTCGAGCACGAGCGGAAAGTGGCCCGCATCAAAGCCAAGAAGGCGGCCAAATTAAAAGAGGAAATGAAACGCAAGGCCCGTGAGGAAATCCTGCGTGAGCAAGCCCAAGAGGCGGAAAGGAGCAAGAATGAAAAAGTCGAGTAAAGTGTTCTTCATTCTCGCTTGCGCCTGCGCTGGACTAAGTCTTGGCGTGGGGATGGGTTTTGCCGTGACCGGATTGCTCCGTATCATCGGGTTGATGTATGTGGCGATCGGCACCCTCTTCTCCTTGGTGGTCTTCGCCTTATCCGTCATGCTCATCGCCTTTATCGGCCTTGGGGCGCACCGCAAGGATCTTAACGCCAAGACCACGGCTCCCTATTTTGCCAAACCCACCAAAGTCAAAGATCTCGCCCATGCCGCGACCTTCGCTAGGAAATACCGCCACGCCAAAGTAATGGTGGTGTCTTATTTCGACCCCAAAGAAGGGGAAAAAGGCGGGGCCTTCTATCAAGCGAGCATCAACTCCCTCATCGAATCCTATTTCCAAGAAAAGGCCTTATATTTCATGGCCCCCAACCGGTTTGTCTTCTTTGCGTTAGAGGAAGAAGAACCCGGCTATTTTGAGCTCTTCGAGGGGTTACATCGTAAACTCAAGAAGCGCGATGCCTCGTTACGTTTATATATCGGTATCAGCAAAGACGAAGTCGGCGCCGATTTCGAGTCGGCCTATCAGCAGGCTAGCGCCGCCCTCATCGACCGCTTCGGCATCAAAGAAAGCTTATCCATCGTCCGTTATGAAGAATTGGAGGAAAGCTCTTCCGCTTTGGCGGGTCTACAACCCATCGAACGGATCTATGAAAACGAGCAAGGCGAACGTTGCCGTATCTATCCCTTTGGTTATCACGGGCTTCCCGCCCCCTTATCGTTCCTAGGCGGACTTGGCCTAGGGGAAGCCTATGAGAATGCCAGCTTAGGACTCGCTAAAGAGAAACTCGCCGGGAACCAAGGTTTGGTCGGCATCTATTTCTCCCCGACCTCTTTCCACGCTTCCTCGTTCTATCTCTCCCTCAATTACGTCAAATCCAAGAAACGGCTCATCGTGTTCTTACCCGCTTTCGCCGAAGCGGCCAAACTCGCCTATGCCGCGAAGAAGATCAAGCGCATGGGCTGCTTGGTGGGCTATTATGGCGTGGATGCGTCCACTCCCTTATCCCATTTGGATTTGGAAGGCGGGTATTTGTTGATCGAAGAATCCTTCTACGAGGAAGAACCCTCCATCGTCAAAGCGAAGAAGAACCTTTTCTCCGCCCGGGGCGCGATTCTTTTGGGGGAGCGCAAAGAGCACCGTTATCACCTGCATAGCGAGGAAGGAGGAGCGCAATGATTGCCATCCTAGGAAGTCGGAAAGACGACTTGTTGTACTTAAGCGAATTCGCCGAGGAGATCGGCGAAGTCCAAACCCTTCCCTGCGGAGGCGAGTATCGTCTTGCCAAAATCTGCGGCGTCGAAGTCTTGCTCGGCGCGGTGGGCCAATCCAATTATCTTTCCGCCATCTACTTATCCCAATTATTCTCCCTCTACGCGATTCCCCACGTTATCAAGATCGGGGATTCGGTGGGCATCGATGCCAATTTGGAACTTGGCGATATCGTTTTGGTCGATGCCGTTTATCCCCACGCCGTCAATTACCACGCCGATGGCTTCCGCTATGGGGAAATCCCCGGCGGCATCCCTTCGGTCTTCCCGTGCGATGGCTCCGTCTTTGGGATGCTTACCGCCCATTGCGTGCCGTTTAAGAAGGGCCACTTGATGTCGGGTGAAAAAGCCATTTACGAAAAAGGCGAATTCGAAGGCATCATGAAACGCCGCTTCCTTTATCTGGATTCCATGGGCGTCTATAACCCCTGCAGTTATGGGCTTGCCTTAACCAGCTACCTCCACCAAGCCGCCTTCACCGATATCGAAATCGTCTCCTTCTTAATGGGGGATGAAGAAGGCAAGCTCAACATGAAGAAGGTGGCCTTGCAGAAACAAGTGGAAGTGGGGCGGATCGTTACGTCGCTCCTAGAAGGAGGGCTCTTATGAAACCAGTGGTCGATCTTTCGTCCTTCGAATTCCATTATGGCGAAGCTTCCGAATTAAGCAGCGAAGAATTCGCGCAGATTTTCGCCACGCCGAAGATGCTTTCCTATCCTCGGCCCATCTTACTAGGCATCCGTATCCATGGGGCCACTGCGAAAAAACAATACAAAGCCAAGCTCATCGAGACCGTCGTCCGTCAATTCGGCACGGTGGCCTATACCTTCAAGGGCAATTTGCTACTAGCCTATACGCCCTCGGGTTCGGCCAAAGCCGAAAACATCGCCAAGGCCAAACGCTTGGTCATGGAATATGGCGATTTAGACGAAAAGAACACCTTCTCCGTCGATGTCGTTTTGGCCTATCCTAGCCCCGATAACGCGGAAGGGATCCTCGCCAAAGTCGAAAAAGCCTCGCAAAACGCGGAAGGGGTGCTCGTCTATGATGACGTCGACCTCGATCCGAGCAATCCCCTTTATCTTTCGGGGGATGAACTCAAAGAAGCGACCCTGGACTTCGCCAAATCCTTAGGCTTTACCTCCTTTGGCTTGGGGCTCATCATTCCCGAACGTAACCGCGTCGAAATCATCGACGAACAAGGCAAGAAGAGCTTCTCGTTACTCGGCGGTTCCTTTGCTTTGGAACGGTTGCTCCCCTTCGTGGCCATTTCCCGTGGCGACCCCTATTTCTATATTTCCGATTCGCGCAACCTCCCGCCCAAGCCCATGGCGATCTTAGATAGCCTAGGCGCCGTCTCGGCCGCGTTACGCTTCTTCTCCGAGAAAGGCAAGCTCATCGGCTTTGCCTATGCGACCTCACCTCGTAATCTTGGCTATTTCGGCAATGAGGAAGCGAATGTCATGGAAAACCTCTTCGCCATGGCCAACAAGCGCTTCTTGCTGCTCCGTGGCGAAACCTTATTGGCCCGTGCCCAAGAAGAGATCGCCATGCTTTCCACCGATGCCGATCAGGCCTTGGTCCGCATCGATCAAAAGGGCTATATCGTCTCCATGTCGCCAAACCTGGCCAAAGCCTATGCCCATGAGGCCCGTATCAACGATAAAGCCAGCAAACCCTGGCCCTTGATCTTTGGGGCGAAGAAAGCCGCGCCCGAATCCGAAGTGGCCTTATCCGAATTAGGGTCGGGTGCTTATCGGTTCCATTATCTTGGCCAAGATCAAGATGGGGTGGATAGTTATCTCTTCTCCCGACTTGAAGAAACCACCGGTTCTAAGCGCAAAGAGAAGGCGACCCTCACGTTCACCCGGGAAGCCTTCGATTCCTTCTTACAGGACGATTTATTGGCCTTTGAGAAGGGAACCTTGCTGTTCTTACGCTTGGCCAATGCCGAAGCCTTGGCCTCGAAAGTCAAAAGCGCCAAGGTCGAACAAGCCGAAAACGCCTTTGGCCAATATCTGGTCAGCCAAGGCTATGGCTATTCCCTCTACCATTATGAAGGCAATGTCTATGCTTACTTCTTGCCTCGCAAAGAGAAAGAAGAAGGCAAGCAACTCGCCATCTCCTTGGCCAATAAATTATCCAAGGTGAATAAACTGGGTGCCTTCGGAGGCAAACTCGAGGTCGATTACCTTTTGCTTACCTATCCGATCGAAGTCCATTCCTTGGTCGACGTTGAATCCTTCGTCCGTGCCCTCTTTGGCAAGTCCGATGACTTTGGCCATGGCCGGTTGATGGAACTCAATAAAGAGCGGGGCCGTCTCTTACTTGCTTCCGCTTACGAAGAAGAAGCGGTGAAGAAAGCCATGGTGGCCCAGGAAGTGCCCTTCCGTCTTACGCCCATTAAAGATATCTCCGCGAATAAGATTGCCTATCTCCACCTCGACCTCGATGTACGGGGCGATGATGGCGATGAGATCTTGCCGCCGAAGATTCTTGCGGCCGCTAAGCGCGTCAACCTCTTGCCCAAGATGATGGGGCTCGCCCAGGAAAAACTGGCCCTCTCCTATCTTGACGATAGCAAGACGATGAAGGCGATGGGCTATCGCGGCGTCATGTTCCATGTCCCGATGGAACTCTTATTGCAGGATAACTATTACAACGCCTTCTTGAAGGCCTTGCCGAGAAACCGGAATTTCCTGATGCTCCGCTTTGGCGTAAGCGAACTCGAACGCGACGAGGAAATCGGGCGCCTCAATGATTTGCGCAAAGCCGGATTCTTGCTCGCCTTAGAGGATTATAAACATCAAGTCGATTATGATTTCGACGCCTATATCACGATGCTAGGCGACCTCACCAGTGGGGCCAGCGACAAAGGCGCGTCCTTCCTTTCGCTTTGTCAGAAGCATGCCCGTGCCAACAAAGTGGTCGCGGTGGGCTTCGTCGACGATCCCGCCGGCATCGCCTTCCTTAACGCCTCCCATCTCCATTACGCGATGGGTCTTGCCGCAGGCAAAGCCTTGGGCGAAAAGGAACTGATGACGAGTATCCGCAACAAACGCAAAGGAAAATAAGGTAGAATAGACGTATGGCAATGGGCAGGAGAGCAAAAAACAGACTGAAGATGTTTGGGTTGATTTTTTGCTGCTCTTCCGTCATTGCCGCTTTAGCCACCTCCACGATGGCTTGGTATGCCGCGGAAAGCAGCATCACCGTCGATCCGTCTTCTTCGTCTGTTACGATTAGGACCCCGTTCCAATATCACCTCTATGCCTATAAGGGAAACCGTTTCCCGACGGGCACTTGGACTGCGGCCGACAAGGATTCTGCTCCTGGCTCGGGTTATAACACAGCTAACCCCAATTATGCGCTGACTAATGAGAACTCATATGAAGAGTTCAATGCTCTAGAATACACCGACGCGGATCAGCAAACGGCCTATCAGCATGCCCTAACCAAAGTGGAAGGTTTGTGGCCGGGCTATCAAATGAGTTTTGCCATCAAAGTGGTCGGATTGGATCCTGAGTTGGATGCCCCCGTTTTGTCTTTGACAACGATTAGTTCGCCATCTCTTTTGAGACTGGATACCGGTGGCAACGCCATCTTGCTAAAGAACGCCATCGAGGTGAAGGCCGGAGCTGGTGACACTATTGGTAACGCTTATAATGCGGCCACGGCAAAAAACTATACTGGTACCACCGACGATGACATCGATATAAGCTGGCCCTCACTCCCACTGGTTTTGGGTGAATTGAACCGCAGTGAATATGGTAACAACACGACTTTCTGGTATTTCTACAATATTAAGTTTTCAAATGCCGATTCCACCCTATACACATACAACACGGCAACTGAAAAGTACGATCAAAACAATGATGGTAATTCCTCCGTATATGAAGGAATGGGCTTCGAGCTTGTTCGCATGACATTAGAAAACCCGAGTTAGTTTTCTTTCAATAATTTGAGAGGCCTTCGGGCCTCTTTTCACTAGGCTCCTTGCTAGCTTATTGGCAGCAAAACCGCCAAAACTATTAACGGCTTAGCAATAATGCGAAAAAACACTGCTAGCTTGGGAAAGGCCTAAAGCCCATGGCGATACAGGAAAAAGAAACCAATAAGAAGCTTTTTCGGACTAATGCCCAGTGGCTCTCCCATAATGTCAACCATTTACACACATGATGTAAAAACTTTACACCAACTGTGGAAGTGGATTACAATATGAGCGAACAAAGGATTTAACTATGCTAAAACGTTTCAGCGTCGAAAACTTCAAGGGGTTCAAGGAAAAAGTCGTATTGGATTTCTCCAAGACGAGGGAGTATGGGTTCCACACCAATCTGGTGAAAGATGGTTTGGTGAACAAAGCTCTTTTGTATGGCCGCAACGGCAGTGGGAAATCGAATCTAGGATTCGCCATCATGGATATCACCACCCATCTGACCGATCACATCCGCTTGTTAAACAACTATGTGAATTATCTAAACGGCGACTCTAGCGATACGGCTGCCCATTTCGAATACGTGTTCCAAACACCGGATCACCACGAAATCGCCTATCGCTACACGAAAGACGGATCGATGCGGCTTTTGAGCGAGGAAATCGCCGTCGAAGGCAAAACCGTGTTCCAATATAATTTCCAAACCCAGCAGGTTTATAACGCCCTTCCCGAAGCGCAAAGTCTCGTCTTTTCCAACCGCCCCCTCGATATTTCCGCCGTTAAGTTCATGCGAAATAATTTACCCGCTTTGCCGAGTTCTTCCCCCATCGAGGCAATCGTTTCTTTCGCCAACGGCATGCTGTGGTTCCGCTCCTTGCGCGTCAATGAGTTTATGGGAGCCCTCGATGTCCCCAGCGAAATGATTTCGGACTTTATCCTTCAAGGAGGATATCTGGAAGATTTCGAATCGTTCTTAAAAGACCATGGCTTGGATTTTCATTTGGCCCCCTATACCGCTCCGGATGGGCGTCATCTTATTTTGGCCAAATACGCGAATAAATCCTTCGAGCTGTTTTCCTTGGTTTCCACTGGCACGAGTTCGTTGATTCTCCTGTATTATTGGACAAAAAAGGTGTTCCGCGATATCCAATTCCTTTATTTGGACGAATTCGATGCGTTCTATCACTATGGGCTATCGAAAGCCATTCTCCAGGAAATCAACCGCGCCCCGCATTTCCAGTCCATTTTGACGACCCACAACCCTTACCTGGCTGATAACGCGATTATGCGTCCAGATTGTTATTGGATCATCAAAGACGGGGTGGTGAAGAGCTTCGCGGATGCCACGAACAAAACCATCCGGGAAGGGCATTCCCTGGAGCACATGCTGTTAACAGATGAATTCGAATAAGAAGAAGATCCTCTTTTTGGTCGAGGGGGAACGGATGGAAAAAGACCAAGTCGACCGCTACGCCAAGGACATGCTTACCCTGACGCAGAACGATTTCGACATCTCCGTTTACGGAACCACGATTTACGATCTTTACGATAAGATGATCCTCGATGGCTGTTATGCCAGCGTCGTCTCGTTTTTAAAAGACGAAGGGAAATTGGATTTGCCCGACGGGGTCCGGCCGGATGAAGCGTTTAATTCGATCTATTTGGTCTTTGATTTCGACCCCCAGGATCCCCGTTTCAATTTTGACCACATCCTGCAATGTGCCCAGTTCTTTTCCGATGAAACCAGAAACGGGAAGCTTTATCTGAATTTCCCGATGTTCGAATCGTTGTTCGATATCCAAAACCAAGAGAATACTTGGGTTTTGTCGGAAGCGGTGTCGGTAAAGGGGCTAAATGGCCCCACCTATAAGAAGTCCGTTAAAAAACGTTCTGTCATCTCCGGCTTTTCCATCTCATCCCAAGATTATCCCAAGATTATCCGGCTTCATGAATGCCGATACCGGAAATTGATGTCGATTAAAGAAACGACGACTTGGCCCGGAACCAATCTGCCTGCCTTAGTGAGAATCCAACGCAGCAGCATGGAAGGCAAGAAAACCGAAATCGCGATTCTCAACACTTTTGCCCTTCTTATCCTGGACTATAATCCTACTCTATTACCCAAATAGGATATTGTTGGTTGAAAATGCAGCTTTTACTTGGGTTTTCTTATGCGAAGGAATTGGAAAAAATGACTCATGCGGGGAACTCATTGCTTTCCTAACGAGCAATGATTCAATTATGCTTTGGACCCTTTTCCCTCGGGACGAGTGCAGTGCTAACCTGCGCGAATTTTGCACAAGTTGGGAGTCGTCAGTATATTCCATTTCTTCACATACTGGGTCTTTTGGCAAAAGATCGGCGTTGACCTTTTTCTAGTAAACAGAGGCACAATATTAGGACCTTAGCCAATTCTATAAAACCGTGCTTCGTTCGATCGATGCGCACGAATTATATAGATAGTATCGAACGTTTGACCCATTTCTTACGAATGCTTCGAAGTGGGGTTTCCACCGATTCTATGCCTCAAACAAGTTCAATCATCGAAGCGGTTTGTTTTCACCCACCCCATCATTTCAATTGATGCTAATTTAGCACTAACTGCCCCGTTTATCTCGCGTAAGAACCATTTTGGAAACCGGCCGGTATCTATGGGGGTGTTTGCAAATGCCTACGACTTGCATATATTATAAGCACATGGCCGGGGTTTTGCCGGTCGCGGGCTTAGCCCGCTTTTTTTCTAGTTCTATTGAAAATGAGGTGGATTTGGGTGGGCTGAACCCCGAAAACCCGGATCCTTCCGGCCCGTCAGCGACGGGCTTTTATATTGCTGGCTGCCCTATTTGGTTAAATGGTCTTCTTTCAGTTTCGGAAGAAGAGGAGCTTGCTTTGTCAAAGCAACAATTGCTTTCGTAACCGGTTCGCTTTTTAACTCAATTACCATGAATGCCCGATTTCCTATGCTGTTAACGAAGTGCCCAAGGCATAGTAATGTTCGTCATCGATAATTACATACCGATCGTGAACATTTTTAAGTTCGGTTATGACGATGGGAAAATGCTCTTTTTCAAAAGCCTCTAACGCCGGAACGCTGAAACGGCTTGGCCGGTCGCAGTAGACGAGAGCTTTGATGTTCGGAGAGGCTTTTTGGAGGTATTTAAATAACGTGTCGTCGGCATAGGCATCGATAATCGCAATCGTTCTCTTCGCGAGCTTAAAACGTTCTACGGCAGCAAGGTAAGCTTCAAAGTAATGGCCTGTTTCAATGAGTTGGATGCTGGGGTGATAATACTCGATCTTCTTTTCAATCGTGTCAAAGCGATTGCTGTGCTCATTCAGAACATAATAGATTTGAGAAAGAATGTCATTTTGAGTAGCGGGCGGATTTGAGGAACTGGGTTTCAAATTCTTCAGGTGGTCACTAAGAATGATGCTTGCCCAGTTCCGGAATTGAATGCCTCTTTTCGAATTGACGCGATACCCGACCGCTAGGATGGCACTAAGATTATAGAAGTCGGTTAAATAAGTTTTCCCATCCGTGGCAGTATATAAGAATTTCTTATGAACTGCCTCTTCTTCGAGCTCACCGCAACGGAAGATATTGCGTAAATGCATTGATATATTTGGCTGCGATCTTCCATGCAATTGCGCGATTTGTTCTTGGGTTAGCCAAACCGTATCTCGGTTAGGTGAAACGCGGACCTCGATGTCCTGATTATTTAGATGGTATCGAATGATTTTGCCCATTTTCGGTTGGCTATTCTGAGTGACCCATTTCTGAAAATCCGGTTTCAAATCGGAGCCGTTTCCAATCGCGGTATTTAAGACGAACTCCATTTGGAAATACTCGATTTCGTACTTCTTCCCATCCTTTCCAGTTGATGCTAATTTAGCACTAACTGAACCATTTTCGGGGCTGGTTTTGGCAACTTCGGAATGGAGCTTTCTCCGAACCCAAGAGACCTCCATCCCATAAAGTAAAGCCAAGGATGGAGCGCTGATCCACAAGGAACCATCCTCTTTGCTTCTGATGATTTCGATGGGGGTTCCGTCGGGCTTGATGTAGGTGAGAAAATGAAACTCCATCGTTTTCTCCTTTCTATTAAGCTTGATGGATATCCGCGAACACATAAGTTTCTCGGAAATGCTTATATAGGGTGTTGTCCTCTTTGACGAAGATATCGTAAGAAGGTTCTAGATCCTGACCAAAGGTGCCATAGGCATCGACGATTGCGACTACGCCTTTTTTCTTGGCTTCATCCACATAGAAGTAGACGGAATCGCCCCGCTGATATCGTGGTTTTCCTCGGGTTCCTTTATAGATACCGAGGTGCATGTCTTCGAGCGTAAAGCCGCAGTATTTGCAAAGAAGCCGCGCTTCGTTTTCGTCAATGATGCAGTGATTGAACAACTGTCGGATAGAGAATAGGCAAGAATCATATTGCTCTTGGACGGCAGTTTTTGGTTTAGCGGTGATGAAAAGACTTTTTGTTTCGGGGTCGTGGGCTTGAGGGAGATCCACTTGTTCACGAAAGCCAAAGACGAAAAATGCAACTGCTTCGAGTTTATTTAAGAGCGGTCCGATTTTCGGAAAGCGTTTCTTGCCTTCCTTGAAGAGACGCTGGATCCGCTTCTTTTTGGCAATGAAGTTATGCCAGCCACCGCCAGTGGCGACGAAAACGAGGATTCCCATGAAATAACGATTAGAAATCCTGCTTGCACAGAGGGGCTGGTGATAACGGTTAATCCAAATGGTCTTGTCCATAAAAACCTCTCATCCAGATATAGGATAACCGTTTTTCAGTGAAAAGAAAGGTAGAAAAGACAAAAACCGCAAAAAATACAAACAATGATGAAAAAAGTATCTATGCAAAGTGGCTTTACGAGTAGAAAAAGCCGACTTGGTTTTTGAAGTTGGTTTGACGGCCAATGCTTAGTTTTGCTCTTTTCTGTACCGGTTGCAGAAATCGTCCAAGGCGGCTTTGATTTCGTCGATATCAAATTTGGGCTCGTTTTCCTCGATGCTTTGCATCGGAGCGAAGCGATTTCCTAGAAGCCGGTCTAACGATACCTGATAGAGCTGGCTCATCTTTTTTAAAGTGGCGATATTAGGCTCACTGCGATCGGTTTCATAGTTCCCTAACTGATAAGGTGTAATGCCCAAAGCTTCGGCAGCTTCTTTCTGGGTGAGTCCTTTTTTATCGCGATATAAGCGAAAACGTTTTCCGTATTCCATGTGGTAATTATCCAATGGAATTGTAAAAAATACAAAACTTCTCCGTATTTGGGGTTGCTAATCCAATCAAAGGCAGACTCTATCGATTAAGCAACCTTACTATTTCTGGAAACTGGCCGATGTTTAATGGTTTACGCACAGGGATACTATGGTAAGATTATAAATGGCAAAACCGAAGTAATTCGGCGACGCAAAGCTAAAGGGCCCAAGAAAACCACTAGGGGCAGCCAGTTGCACTCTCCGTTTTCCCATTAGCCCCGATATCTTTACGCCGATATCGGTTTTGTTTTATCAGGGTATGGAAAAAGCAAAGAGAAGGGGACGCTTCCCGATTTTGGCCAAGACGATTTTGATGATCGTCGTTTTCGGATTGGTCCTAGCCGAAATCGCCATGGTCTACTTCTCCCTGGTCTCTTCCAATACCAATCAGGCGAATTATAAGAATATGGCCACCCATTTAGCCGATACGGTGGCCTTAACTATCGATATCGAAGATACCAAAGCCGTTACGAATGCGGTGGTCTCTTATTACGAATCTTCCTCCAAACCCGGCCGGGATAAAGAAGGCACCCAAGAATATAAAGACTACCTCGCCCAATTCGATGCGGTGAAGGCGATGCCCGAATATAAACGGCTGCAGTCCTACCTTTCCCGCGTCAAAGAGGCTAACCCCGAAACCGATGGGGTGTATCTAGCCTATGTCGATTATGAGAGGAAATCGGCCCTCTATATCGTCTATGACCAGGAAAACGAGGTTTTCCCCGTTGGGGTCATCGATCCTCTTTACGAAGAGGATTATCCGATGTTGAAAGACCATATGTTGGGCTTTGTGGCCTCGATTTATATCGACGAAGCCACCGACATGCATTTGGTCACCGCGGGTCGCCCCGTCTTAGATAACGAGAACAATATCATTTGCTATGCCTTGGTGGATATCACCATGGATACGGTGCGGAGTAAGCAAGCCGATGCCATCGTCCGGCTATTTATCTATTTGGTGATCACGGTTTTGGTGATATCCGTCTTAGGTGTGGTGATCGTCCATTTCACCTTAATCCGCCCCGTCAAAGCCTTGCAACATGCCGCCATGTCTTATGACGTCAATGACCCCGATGGCACCCATGAGGCCTTCGCTAAGTTAAAAGTGGGCACCCATGATGAATTCACTGATCTCGCCGATGCCATGAAGGTCATGGAAGGCGATGTGAACCGTAAGATCCATGAACTCACCGAAACCAATGCCACCTTATTGGCCACCCAGAAAGTGGCGGGCAAGATGGCCGAGCTCGCCAATAAGGATGCCTTAACCGGGGTTCGGAACAAGATCGCCTACGATACCCAAGTGGCCGTTTTAAACGATCGCATTCGCCGCAAGGAAGAAACGATCTTCGGTTTGGCGATGGTGGATCTCAACTACTTAAAGAACATCAATGACGATTATGGCCATGAATCGGGGGACCACGCGTTGATTAAGCTATGTAACATCATCTGCACGATCTTCGGCCATTCGCCCGTGTATCGTGTGGGCGGGGATGAATTCGTGATTCTATTCCGTGGCCCCGACTATGAACGCTCCGCCGAACTCATTGCCGAATTCAACGCCAAAATCGAGGATTTAAGCGCGGATAAGGATCTTCTCCCCGAAGAGCAAGTCTCCGCGGCCATCGGCTATGCCGAGTTCGATCCGGAACACGATACTTCCGTGGATGATGTCTTCAACCGCGCCGATAAAGCCATGTATGTGCGGAAGAAGGAAATGAAAGCCAACGACGAATACCGGTAGGGCTAAGATTCATTCAGTATTCCTTATGAGGCCTTCGGGCCTCTTTTTCTTGTGGGGATTGGATTAAAAATGAAATTAACTTTTTTCTAAGAAGCTCAAAGTAATCCCAATCCAGAAAATCATCGATACGATGGGCTTCCCTTCTGACTGGGACGTAATATTGTTGCAATCTCTCTGTCAAGTAACAATATGCAGATCATTGACGTTTGCATATGAATATCCATAATAGTGAAGTATGCTTGGAAGCTCTCGGTGCCCAAGCGCAAGCAGGAAGATGCGTCTCCTGCTTTTTTGTTTTCCCTTTCCAACTCAGAAAAATGGAGAGCTGGAATTCGGGTAGTGGCAAAATCGCCAAAAACGGATTGTAGAAGCGTTATTATTTGGGAAAACGCTACAAAGAGGGGGTCTCAATCCAGGAATGATACTTTATTTTCTGATACTTTAAAGATACTATAAATCCAAGGAGGGAATCCCGTGGTTTATGAATTGATGCACAAAGACATCGTCGTTGCTGATTTGGAGATCGATGGCGACGGGGATTTGCAAAAGCTGCTCGCGGTGTATGAACCCGACCATTTTCCTTTTGGCACCGACGCGGGTTGGGAAGAGAAGAATCCCTCCGGTTTGAAGCGGTGGTGGAAGAATCGCCGAATCCCCATGAGCCGGGATGATTTGGCCAAGACCTTGGGGATTATCCTGCCGGAAGATACCTCGACGTCGCGCTTGCTATTGCATTGCCACGGCCTGTCCTTGTCGGATTGTTATTGGATTCGGGAAAAAGGAAAGGGAATCTCCTTTTCCGAAATCAATTTCTTTGAAAACGATTATTCCTATGATTTGGGAGATGTTTTGGTGGGAAGACAAGAAAAGAAGCATCCTTCGTTTCTTTCTCCCGACGCCACCAGTGAAGGCAATCTCAAAAAGCGGTGGAAAATCATCCAAGGGAATCGCGTCTTATTGAAATCCGGGAGCAAGCCCTTTTGCTATGAGGTGTATAACGAGGTCATCGCATCGACCGTCTGCGCTTATTTGGGAATCCCCCATGTCGATTATTTTTTGGTCGAAGACGGAGGCGAAACCTATTGTGGTTGTCGGGACTTCGTTTCCTACTCCCAAGATTTCGTGACCGCTTATATGGTTTATAAAGGCGGAGGTAAGATGAATCACGAATCCGATTATCAATTCTTGCTTCGCCGTTACCGGGAATTAGGAATCGTCGATGCCAAAAAGGCCATCGATCAAATGCTGCTTGTGGATTACCTTTTGGGAAACGAAGACCGGCATTTAAATAATTTTGGTTTGCTTCGCGATGCCAATACGTTGGAATTCGTCGGCGTCGCCCCCATTTTCGATACGGGGAGTTGTTTGGGTTTTGGCCTCTTGGATGAAGAGCTCGCTAGGTCCAAGACAAGGCCTTGGAAGCCTTTTGCTTCGCATCAACGCCGTGTCCAGCTAGATTATCTCGACCAGTTACCGCTGAAACATCCTTCGTCGCTCGTCAATGTTCCTACCTTTGTGGCGTTGTCGCTTTATGCTTTCCCCGGCCTTCCTGTGTCTCGGTGTCGAGCCATTGTCGGCTTTGTGGAACGCCGGGTCGAGGAAGTGTGCAAACGTTTCGGCATTCCCTTAACGATGGAAGATGCCACGCTGAATAAGACACAACGTGCGATCTTGCGTTACGTTTCCAGCCAAGGTGGGATGCTTAGCAAAGCCGAGGAACTCTGCTCCGCTTTGGAGATTTCCCGAATCACGGCTTTACGTCATATCGATGTGCTCGTGGGTTTAGGCCGCCTAAAACGGATTGGATCAAAGAAAACCGGATATTGGCGACTCGTGAAAGACCAAGAAGCTTTTTTAGGACAGAAACAAGAATTCATGGAATAGTCCTATTTTGTTTTAAACCCTTCCGGAACAATGGTATTACTTTCCATGTATTTGGGAATGATTGCCATTTCCTAAAGCACCTCTTCTTAGCTTGTGAAAGAACGATAAACATCAGCCATTTGTGGATGATAACGAAGGAGTTTTTGGCAGTATTGATGCCAAAAGTCTCGTTGTAGTCGAATGTTTGGCAGATTTAAAGTGCTATATTGAAATTGCCGAAACATAAGGATGGAATAACGTCGGAGGCGATGGTTATGTACATTCGAAGAGCGATTGAAAAAACAATTCTTGATGATGCAAAGCAGTTTCCTTGCATCACCATCTACGGAGCCAGACAAGTGGGTAAATCCACCGTTGTCGCCCACCTTTGGTATGAAGGGGGTCAAAAGCTGGAGGCCGGTACTTAGCAAAGAGACGGCAGCGCCCATTTAGGAGCCCGTTGGGAGAAGACAGAGTTTAAGATCAACTATGAACTGCTCGTCCCTAACCTCATTTAGTACACTTAAAATCGCTACACTAACCGAGGTGGGCTCAAATGCCTTCAATGGTTGTTCTTCTTTGACGTATTTCTACTGTTCGCAAACGGTTGAAAAGATAGGTAATTTTGCCTTTAAGGATTGTGTTTCGCTCACTCAGCTTGCCTATGGGAAACACTGCCCTTCGTATCCTGCGGACGCCTTCGAAGGCTGCAACCCAAAACTTCAAATTGGCTAAAACGCTAATGGTTTTGATGTTTCAAATCCATGCTTTTAGCCATGACGTCACACTTTGATTTGTCCGCTTGTGTATTTCTTTTTGATGTCTCTGTCGATTCTAATCGAGGTCTCATCCAATCGGAAAATATGAGAAGCGTGGTTTTCGTTTTCTAAGAAGAACAACTCGTCTTTCCGGAAAATTGAGGTATCTAACAACGCGGGATCATGGGCCGTGAAGAGAAACTGGTTTGTCCTACCGCCGTGTTCGCGGATTATTTCGTTAACAAACTGCTTTGTTAAGTTAGTGTGGAGACTACGATCTACTTCATCGATTAGGAATAAACCGTTGTTTCTGCACTCTTCTCCAAATAAAACGGGGAGCATGTTTACAATCTTTTGTGTTCCCGATGATTCGCTTTCGAAATCTAGCTTTGCGCCATTCTCGTAATGCAGAACGATTTTATAAAATACTTGGTCACCATTTTCCTTTAAACCGAAATAGTAGGGCCGATCGGAACGAATAAAGTGTCGGGTTTCTCCGGGGTTTATACGATTTTTTATACGGGTTGCGAATTCTTCGACGGCTTTTATGGTCATCCCCAGGTTTTCGGCAAAAGTTTTGATATCGACTTCTTCTAGCTGAATGCTGTTAAAGGATAAGCCTAGACGGCGGATCTCTTTTCGCATTGCGTCCAATTTTCCTCCTTCGTCGATGATTGCGTCTTTGAGGTCCTTATATTTTGCAGGGCTGGGAGAAAAAATGATGATGCGGTAAAACACTTCAAGAATCGGACGAAAAAACATTTCAATATTGCCAATGGTAGACTGGTCTTTTTCCATATTGGCCAGCTTCGATAAGAAAGTTTTGTTTGGTTTAGCAACGCTGCAAAAGTCATCCACATAGACCTTATAACGTTCTTTGTCTGCTTTCGGCGAAAACACGGCTTTCAATTGAGTGAAGATCGGTAACTCTTTTTCTCCGATTTCCCAGCCGAAAATGTCGCCTTTATTAGATGACAACTTTTCACCGGTCAAGGTCCTGGCTGAATAATCAATTGTTAGAGTATAGGTATACAACAAGGGCGATTCGGGGACGCTGAAATGGAAAACGACTTTCCCGATTGTGCCCAATTCATCGGCTTTAAACACGTTGGCCAAATCGGAAATCCCGCAATCGGGAATACCACGAACTATTACGAAACGAAAGAACGAGATAGCATCGATAAGATTGGACTTCCCGCTTCCATTCGGCCCAAACAGCATGTTGAACTTTGTGATTCTAGCGGGGCTTTTTCCATATAGGTTGGTATAAATGGTATTTGGGTGGGCAGTGGATTTATTGGCCCGGAAATCGATGGTGGTTTCCTCGGCAAACGAACGGAAGTTTTCTATTGAAACTGATTGAAACATGAACGCACTCTTTCTATATCGTGGCTAAGTATACCATTTTGATTGGTTTAAGGACAAACAATGTGTTTGGAATACCAAAAACGGTAAGAAAACAATAAATATGAAAAAATAAATCCGTAGTAGGTTAACAAAAGCTTTTCTTTCGGTATAATATCCTTGTTGAACCCTCTTACCACAACAAGGAGAGCACAAAATGAAGAAACAACCACACCCCAATGTAATTGCGAGAAACCGGAAATCCCCGTCCGATGAAAAGGAACGTGTTAACGCCTATCTCCGGCTTGTGCCGGAAGCTGCAAAAAGGGACGGAAAAGACGTTGCTGCCGTTACCACGAAAGGTGGAATAAAAGGCCATGGATTAATGAACCAGCACGATAATCGCGCGAAGGATCGTGACAATCATCGCGTTGAAAGATTTGTTCCCGAAAAAGAAATCGAAAGGGAAATGAAGTTCAGTAAGAAACAATAACAGTTTAAAAACCTATAAAGAGGCGAAAAAATGAAACCTTGCATCCCGTTAATGATATTGCCTTTATTGCTTGCTTCTTGTGGAGAGGACACAACCACACCCAGGATTGGGCAACCCGCAAGCGTTCACGATTATTACTCCGCAACGGTCACGAGTTATGGCGTTGCCGAGATAGCAAATGGCCAAAAATCCGATGGGACCACGGAGACATTTCAAAGGAACGATTATAGATATGTCATTCTTGGAATAACGGTTTGTGGCAATCAAAGCGACAAAACACATCATATCCTCGACCAAGATGATTTCAAACTGGCCGAGAACACGAGAATTGACTCATTGCGAAAAAAGCCAATACCAGATTATCGATGGATTGGCCTGGAAATCGGGCCTAGCACCAAAGAGAATATCACGTTGGCGTTTGAAGTTACCGTCCGAAGTCTAGATACATATCAGTATCTTGAAATTGACTTTACGAAAGCCCCTGGTAACGCGTTTATTAAACTCACCGACCCGATCAGTGATTAACTTAATGATTATCATCGAACGCCAGTTTTGAGGCTGACTAGTTAGTGCCTTCGCCTGGATTACGGCTTCGGTTAAAAAACCGGGGGATTATTGAGAAACGGGAAGGCAGATTGGCTTAGCGAGCAGGCAAACCCTGAATTCGGCGGGCGCCATCTTCCCAAGCGCGTCGACCGGGAACCCGTGCGACTCGAAGATCTCCTACCTCGTCAGCGCCTTGGAACGCAGGTCGATAAACTCCTCCATGAATTCCTTGGTGAACGAAATGTACTTGGGCGTGGCTGACTTGACCCAGGGGTTGGATCAAAGCATCGAAACCTGCTCGTCCGTGAAGCGTATGCCGGCCATAAGAAAACCTCCGATTCAACTGTAATCGGAGGCAATCTTTTTGGCAGGGTGTTTTCCTAGACTGTCCGAATTATGGGGTCCACTTTAACGCTTTCCTTGGAGTTTTCTTTTAAAAACGCAATCAACTGTTATTTTTAACAAGAGGCGAATTATATATGTAAGGAATGCCCATTTTTGTAAAATAAATATAATCCATTAAAGATAACTGCTTGGGTTCAAAAAAATAAACGATGCTTGGGTTCAAATTATTTAATTCACCTTCGAAATAATACTCCAATATTTCTAATTCATCATTAACAAAAATTTGCTTTTGTTTGGAAATTCTACATTGAAGGTATCCAATAAAATCATCGCCATTTTTTCCAAGATATTCAAAGATTTCACTTATGCACCCTAAATCAGCAATGTCGCTCACCCAAGGGAGAGGCTGTCCTTTTTCTTCCTTGATTAATGTTGATGGATTGGCAGCAATTGAGCCAAACCTTTCTAGTGTCAAAACGATTGGGATTACTTGTTTTTTATCAATGTCCTCTATTACAAATTTTTTGGCTTTGCTCTCAAATAACGTTGTTTTATTGTTAGATTCAATATATTTCTTTAGTTTTATTGCTTGATAATACGCATAGCCGATACCGGAATCTGAAAAAAAGTGATCATAGAATCTTTTTATTGCTTTATCCGGATTGAACAATGGTTCTCTGTGCTTCGAGGCTTTTGTTTCAGATATTAAAATATAGTTTTTGTATTCGATTAGCAAATCATGTTCATCTGTGCCTGGCTTTTCGCAAACATTTCTATGAACTATAGCTTCAGATCCTAATATTTTAACAAGTAATTCTGCTGATAAGTCTTCAGCTACCACGCCTTTGTGCTTACTGATTTTATTGTCGTTTTTAAAGGTTTCATCCAACAATTCATAAATTGAATCGAGTATCCAGCTTGGATAAGTGACAAAGATTCTATCTTCATCTATAAACACAAGTGGTTTTTTTGAAAAAGGGTTGTCACTATTAAAATAAGTAAAATCTCTTCGTTCCCTTTTAATAGCAAATAAATCTAGTAAAGCTTTTGCCTTTTCAGTACCAAATTTAGCTTCTAAATTAGACGCTCTAATGCAGCATAGATTACTTATTGCTTTTGAAATTCTACTCCTATCGATATTTTTATTGATAAAATCATCTAACTCTTTTTGACTTTCGAACGAAGATTTTTCTTTAAATGTATCGAATATCATTTTTATTGTATCATCAGCATCAGCAAATGACTTTTCCAATTGACTGTTTACAAAATGGTAAAAATCTAAAAAATCTTGTGCAACAAGAGAAAACTTTTCGTCTACCTTATCATCAAAACTTCCATATATTCGTTTTATTAAAAACTCTTCTTGCTCCGGATATTTTAATGAAGAATTGTAAAAATAATCGGAAAAATCCTGAAAAGCTGCCAACAACTTATCTTTTGTTTCTTTAGAACTCTCAATGTTATTCGAAGCGGCAATTAGAAAAATCTTTTGGTATTCATTTGTAATTCTCTCAATTCCATATTCTAAATTATTGATAGTTCTTTTTGATAATTTTCCTAAATTACTATCTCCTCCTTTATAATCAGTTGATAACAATAAGCCAATTAAATATTTATATTGCATCATTGGAGATTTTAATTTTGTTTTTTTCTGAGTTTTGAAAGAATCGGTTAACTCTTCTGGACTGTTTCCCGTTGGAATAAAAAGTCTGTGCGCATGCATTAATAAAGCAATTGTATCAATATTAGATAATTTTTCTTTTATCTTGCCGATTTTCTCCTCAATTGTACTCATATAATTATGCTCCCTTGCTTATCGATTATTTATCAGCTATTGCTTGGTCCTATGATAATTATTATTTTATTCCACCTATCTCCTATATTAAAGAAAACCTACCTCCGAAGAAGCAGGCTTTGGTTAATTTGTTGTTAAACTGATTATGCTGGAATTTCGACAGAAACAGCAACATCGACATTATCACCTGAGTGATCACCATCTACATCAGCTGTTCCATTTGTGTTCTTTGGGGCTACAGAAACATAAACCATGTAAGTTTGGGGTGATGTGAAAGCTGTTATAACTGCAACGTTTGAAGTAGCAATAATATAGTCATTATTATCGGCACCTACAGAAACTGTGTTTACCGTATAACTATCAGAGAATAATGTAGATGATGTTGTAGCAAATGCTGCTCTAGCACATCCTGCCGCTTTAACTTTTGCTTTAACGACATATCCTTGCGCATTGAAACTTGAAAGAGCATCTGATAACGAACCTTAATGTTGCAGCAGTTACTGTAATTGCTTTGTAGTGGATGTCAGCTGCTGGTGAAGCGACTGTTTGAACGTAAGCAGTACTATTAGAAACATAGCCAGTTTGAACGTTCCACTTCCATCAAGGTTAATAAACGTTTGCCACATTGGCTCCAGTAGATGTTGCGCCGATTGTGTAAGTGTTGTTTATAATACTTCTGGTTGCATTGGCTGCCGTGAAATATTCAGGCGAAAGGAAAACGGGCCTTGAGCCCGTCCCCCAAAAGGTATTTTTATTGCTTACGCTGCAGCCGACATTACAACGTTGATATCGCCGGTGACGGTGTCATCATCAGTGGTGTGGGAGTCGCCATCGACATACATGCCAAAGTAATATTTGTGTGCGCCGGAAGTGAAGGATTGGCCACTCCATTTATCGCTTGAGGCAATTGTGTGGCCTGCAGTTTCAGGGGCAGCGGCCGCTTTGTCTGCAGCGATCGTCGTACTCAATCCATAGACAAAGGCGTTGGAGTTTGTGCCCAAAGAGAGAGCCAGCTCATAAGTCTTTCCAGAAAGTTCCGTCGGGACGTTATACGTAACATTGCCAACGACCAAGGTTTCTGAGATGGTGATAATGACCTCATAGTATCTCCAGTAGTCGTTGCTTCCTGCAATTTGGGTTGTCTGATAGTGATTTTGGCTATCCGCGCCAACATAACCGAAGTACCAACCAGCAGTGCCACTGTTATCGGCTAACCCGGTTTCAGTATTTACTTTCAAATATGAAACCATTTCCATCGCCGAACTTGTAGTGGCCGCGGTGTCGGTCACGGGGTCATTAGATTGAGTGCTGTTTGCCAAACATTTAATACTAATAGAAATTGCGTCAGACAAGTCGATTTCACCGAGGTTTTTGGTCCCGCTTACATTAACTGAGGTCAGATTTGCGTTTTTGCTGGTTGTCGAAGCGGTATTTGTCGCGGTAAACCAGGCGAAGGTGCTAGTCGCGCCAGCAGCAAGGGTAGCGGCGCTGAGGATGGAGAGACCTAAAACGAGTTTAGATTTGGTCTTCATAGAGTTTTCCTTTCTTGGGATCTATTAGATATATGATCCCTAAAATGTGGGCATGTCGCTCCATCTTGAACGCCAGGGCAAGCGTGCAAAACTTTGTGACACTAATATATTACGAATTGCTGTAAGCGCTTTCAATAGGGAATTAAGCCCAACTATATATAGTTATGTGCCTTATTGGGATGTGACAGGTGTTCTACTTTGGACCCCCTTTTCTATTCACTTTTTGTTATCCATCCTGCGCCAATGTGATACACCTGCCCCTCTCAGAACACGCATTCTATCTATAAATAAGGTTTTGTAGTACGCACGCCTGGTTTGGAGTTGCCGCCGCCGGGATCAACAACAACACTCCGACTGCTGCTAATGTTTCTGTTACCAACGCTGCTTACTCTCTCGGTACAGTTCAAATCGATTTTACCTTTGGAGCGGTGACAAATCCCACATATCTTGCCGATGCTGAAGGTGTCACGTATTACTATGTAGACGCAAGTCATTTGGTCACCAAAGATGATGTGCAAGCCGCTCAACAGATTGGTTCTGTCGCTTGGAGCATTGCTTGGCACGATACCTATGCTGAAGAACTCAGAATTGCTGCTGCAAGTAAAACAGTTACCTTCACTGTTGCCAAAGAACAAAACCCCATCTATCTCCTTGCCAATAATAGCGCAGTCAAGAACAATGCAATGTCGGAAAATTTCTCCGTGACGATTACGGTCGCACCGGATGGATCTTTATCCGGAACCACCTCGGGAACTCTCTATTTCCGCGTTGACGGAGGAGCGACTTCCGGCGGTTCATACACTCCGACTTCCAGCCCGCTTGAAGCGACTATCGCCGCGACCGGAAGCCATTCCGAATAAGTTGACCAACAGAACACGGGCTTAGGCCCGTTTTCTTTTCGCCTGGTATCAGTCCGCCGCGAGCATGGCCACTCCAACTTCTGCCGGCACCGCCGTTTCTGGGAAACTAAGCGTTTCCGGCCCGACGGATTCCGCAACCGCTTTCGATGCCTTGACTTTCACTGTTTCAATGGCCGAATCCGATTTGACCAGCGGGAAGGCAAACTTGATTCTTTCCGCAATCAAAGATAAGGACCCCTCTGGCAAAGAATTCTATAGCCAAACAAACACACTCGCGTCTCCGATTGCCCACACGAAACAGGCCAACGAAACCTATTATCGGGTGTATGAGATTTCGATTTCTACCAATTACGATACCTTAAAAGCAGCAGATAGCCATGGTGAGTTGGATACAAAGATTGGCGCTTTGACCGAAACCTACACTTTGGTATTCTCTAATCTCGCGATCACCGGCGGCGATCTCGGCGAAAACGAAATCAACCAAGCTCCGACTTTTGCGGTCCTCAACCTCGCCAAAACAGCCATCGACACAGATGATGAAGTGGCGGCTGAATTCGGAGGATCACACGTCGTTGCATCTGCGACTATCAGCATCGCTTGCAACACCGTCTCGGATTCAAACAAAGCATGGACCTATTATTTGGTCACTTATATGGACGGGACCGCGAACGAAGGGGCCCATACGGCCGGGAAGACTTATGTAGGGAAGGTCTCCGGCGCCCACAGCGTTGAATAATCCCATCTTGTATACCTGGGAAGAGCCACGAAAAAAGTGGCTCTTTTCCTTTCGCCTGGTATCAAGTGCAAGGCATGACCGACAAAACCGCAAGCTCTGCCGTCGCTGCTGTTGTCAATGATACCCCGTCTGGCATTGACGCCACTTTAGCCGTTAGTTATTTAAAAGCCGATGGATCTGCATACGCTTCTGCACCTTCCAACATTATTGAAGCCGAAGCAACGACTGCGCCGACTATGGCGGCCGTAGGCGTTTGGAGAACCGGTTATCGGGAAGCGAATGGGAATATCCAATATACGACTTCTAGCCATACAACTGAGGCTTATGCCGTTCTCTTTACTTTGACCATTGCTGCCGATGCGGGTGAAGTTTTAGACACAACAACATACAGCCTTAAATTGGCGTTAGGCAGCGATATTTCAACCAAATATGCGTCTATCGCGTATAAATATTGCGACGAAAGCGCTGCCCATTTCACTTCTGGTAGTGAAATCACCGTTGATAACGATATCGCCGTAACCGCATCCGCGCAAACTTTCAAACTTTGGGTTTGGGTTGATGGCCTTCAAGTTGGCGAAGATGGCTCAAAGGTGACCTATACTGGTGGAGAAGATGAATTGTTCACTGCAACATTCACACAAAACGCCGCGGCATAATTTGCTCTATTGAATCGAGAAGGAACGGGCGATGGGAGGTCGCCCTTTCCTTTCGCCTGGTGGACTGCCAACAATGCTTCGCTCACTCACTCCACCGAAGCTCAAGTTGCAACTGCCCATCGCGCCGATCTCGGCCAAATCACGATGATCGTTGATTGGGCCCAAACTGCTCAAAACGACATTGATGCTCCGTTATCTAATTTGGTAATGACTGGAAAGGGAACTTCCGCCATCGTTAAAGCATACAACGCAGGCGGCCAGGAAGTTAATGCTCAAGTTCCTACGGGAAAAACTACATATGCCCAACTCACCATCACGATTACTACTGAGGGCGATATTTCATCGTTAGTTGGGATGTCCTGCGACGTTAACGTGACGGCCTCCGGGCGTATCAAACTCGCCGGTGCGGAAACCGGTGAAAATGGCGTCTACAATGCAGTCGCTGGCAAAACCTATAACGTTGGTACCCTCTCCTTTGTCGATGATAGTGGCGTAGTAAAGATGAGTAACGACAGCGGTGCTAACAAATACGCGAAAAACGTCGGCGTAACTTATACCGTCTACGTTGCTATTTCTGGCGACAAACAGGCTTCGGCCACAGCGGGTCAGGAAGAGGCGCTTGCGAATTTGAACGAAGGAACCACTTCCATCGGATCACAATCGATTCAAGTTGCCTTTGGCACCTTAGCATAAACAAATTGCTTTGAAGGGATCGCGGGCTTAGGCCCGCTTTCCTTTCGCCTGGTACGTCGCCACCGTTACTCCTTCCGCATCGATTAACGCCAGCTCTGACGTTTTCGCTCAAGCGGCTATCGGAGGAACAACACCAGTTTCAGTCAAAATCACCGCTACCGATAGTGACGCTTCGAAACTTGTCTTAACCGCAGCAGAAGCCGATACTACCGGTTCCAAGAGCATCGCAGCAGGCGAAACCTGGTACTACACCGACCCAAGCAACATTGACGATGCCCACATGGTTAAACTCACTCATGATGCAGGGCACCTTGCCGCCATCAATCTCACAATCGAGGTCGAGCCTGGCGAAGGGTTCAACGCTCCTAACGGAACGTATTACGTGCATATCTCATTGAAGGACGAATCGATTGGTCGTTTGAACGTGACAGCTTCCGCCGCCACGGAAAACATCTATGATGATTATGTTGCCTCCGATGTCTCCATCTACGTCCCCTTCACTGTTGCCGACGCAACGTTTAGCAAACAGACTAAGTTTGCCGTTCTTTCTTTAACCGGCGCTCGTGGCGATAGTGACAAAAATGCAGACCTCCCTCAGGGCGATTGGGAATTTACCGTTGATAGCGCAGCCGGAACAGATGCGGCCGCTGTTGGATCCAAAGTTCTAAGAAACTCCTAATTCAAATACCGCCCATCTTCATTAAGATCTGGGCGGTTTTCTTTTCGCCTGGTTACAAGCCACCTCCACACCATCGCTTACTGGGACATTGACCAACGACATCACTACGGCCACCGTTAGCGGAGTTCCCTACGACATCGCCGTTTCTTATGTCTATCATTTAGAAAATGCCGAAGGAACAGTTGATAGCATCGGCGCTATGGATATGACCGACAATGCCGGAAATGCTTGGATTGCTAATAGTGCCAAAAAAGCGGTTGCCTATCAATCTAGCAAAAAATACCATACTGTCGATGTAAAGTTTACTTTGGCATCTGCTGATGCTGTTGCTCATGTTGGGGAAACCGTCCCCGTCAAAGTCACTGCCTCTGATGGCAGAATCCGTTTGGCTGCTAGTGGCGGAAATTGGTATACGGGAGCAGCGAGTAACACCGTTACGAGTTCCTTCACAATCGTCGCGAATACAACCGAGTACAGTTTCTCCTTCTTTGTTTCGATCAAGGGGCAAGCCGAAGAAGCAGCTATCACTGCTGGCGACGACCTTACTTCGGTAATTGATGCCTCCGGACCTTCGGGAACCATCACGGTCGCATTAAATAATAACTAAGCGAATAGCCGCTCTATCGAGCATTTTCACTTGATTTATTTAAGTGCTGACTGGAAATAGTTAAGTTCTATTGAAAATGAGGTGGATTTGGGTGGGTTGAACCCCGAAAACCCAGATCCCGCCCCTTGAAAATGGGGTGGATGCCTTGGGCGGCTCGGAAGGGCCGCCCTTTTCCTATCCCGGTTTCCATAACTTGGATCATCCTCGGTTTACAAGGGCCATCCAGTTTTTCGGATCGAACGTCAAAACGCTCCTGTAAGATGTTGAAATCCCTAATGTTTCCTTTCGCCTGTATACGGCTTCCAGAACTGTCACCCCAACAGCTCTCGATGATGCGACGCATGCGGTCGAAACTAGTTCTTCGAGCGCGGATGCCATTGGATATTCTGTGAAAGTCGTCTATTCGAACAATAGCATTACCCCAGTCCAATTGACTGCTCCAGACGGAAATACCTATGTATTATTGAACCAATACACCGATACCCAAGACGGCAACAAGGTTAAAGGGACCGTTGCTTTGGGCACCCAAACTGGAACGAAATCCGCCTCTTTGCCCAATGGTGACGCCAACGCGAACTGGTCTGTCGTCATTTACAATTCCGAAGACACAAACACGCCTCTAAGCGGTACTGCACTTGACGTTGCGTTATCCGACTTGAAAGCAAAGGGAGGAACCTGGACTATTAGCGCCTCTTCTACGGGCAGAACAAGAATAAGCGAATATGCCGCTGGAAGGGCGGAACATGTTAATGATGTTTATGCCGCTGCTTCAAAAGCGATTAGCGATCTAGGCTCCCTGTCGTTTGCGAGCGGCGCTGCTTCATTGACCATCAGCAAGACGATTTATTATTCCATTGCCGGCCAGGCCAATGACGTAACCCCGACGGTAGGTACCGTTCAAGAGGTCGAAACAGCAGGATCGGTTCAAGGGAATATTTCGATCAATCTTGCCTATTCAGCCGAATAAAGTCATACAAAGGAACGGGCTTCGGCCGGTTTTCCTTTCGCCTGGTTCACTGCGACCGCAACTTTCACCGCTTATAAAGACGATTCTCAAAAGGCTTCTGTCGCTATCACGTCTAATGAAGTCGCCGCTTCCGAGCTCAATGCTACGGTCCACATTATCATCGATGAACAGTCTGCATCTGTTGGTAAAGATTTATATTTGTCAGCCTGGGATAACGAAGCTACACCTGGACTTTATACCGCCACTACAGACACGCTAACTGGAGTTACAACGCCCCGTGAAGCCGGAGGCGGCACTCTCTATAGGGTTTACAAAATCTCGCTTTGGTTGGAAAAAACCGGAACGGGGACCGTCGAAGAATGGACTACGGCAGTTGCCGCTTCTAATAAGACTATCAGTTATGCCTTCTCCAAGACCAATATCTCGCATTTGGACACCAATAGCAAAGAAGAAATTTACTTCTACTATGTCGCCCAAACTACAGGTGGTGCACCGGGCATTGCAAAAGCTTCTGAACAGCCAGCGGTTGGTGATCCCGTCAGAGCAACTCTTGCAATTGACATTGATACTTTAGGTACTACTTCGGAAACAGCGAATCAAATCGGATACTTGTTTGTCCGTATTGATGGTTCGAAGCAAAATCACGCAGTACTCGATGGCGATGACCCCATTGACTATTCGGTTGATATCGCGGCCACAGGAACTCTTTCCTAATAACTCGAGCAGCAGGAACGCGGGTCTCAGGACCCGTTTTCCTTTCGCCTGGTTTCAAGTACAAGCTCAAGTCAATGGTCAAGCTAATAACACTAGCGAAAATAGGTTAGTTGCAGTTGGTGTCAATGGCCCTGCAGATGCTTCAACACAAATCGACTACACCATCGATGCCAAATTGACACATGTCGGAAGTAAATCCCTCATTCTTTCGACATGGGAATCTGATGGAGAGCTTGAACCAACATATTCCCTCGCTTCTTATACCGCAGTTAATTCAACGACGGTTAAGCCCCATGTATTAAATGGTACGACTGAAGAATATGTCTCTATTTACAAAATTGAAATTAAAGGCACGTGGGGTGCGGATACCTATAACGAAGGTCCTGGAAGATTGGCCGCTAACACGGAGCATTACGAGTTGAGCTTTGCTAAATCCGGTAGTAATGCCACTGACACTAAGTTCTGGGTTTTGGCCGACAACGATGAAACGCCTTCTGCTGTAGCCAAATCGGACGAAGACGACCAAACGTCAGAAGCCACGGTACTAAAAAAGAACGTAAAAGACGTAGGAACCAGTTATGCGGTTATTGGCTATCTCTATGTTCGTATGGAAGGCGGCGCCACCACAGGAACCGTCGATACTTCGCATAGTGGAAGTCTCTCAGTGACCCTCACTGGAACTGGATCGATTCAAACTGGTTTGCTCCCGTAAACGATCAAACACGGCAACGGAACTGGGCGGTTTATTCCGCCCTTTTCCTTTCGCCTGGTTCCAGGTCGGTGACGCATCCCTTGGGAAACAAGCGACCCATAATCCCGCAGCAATTAGCACGACGGATGCAGGCCATTCACTAGGAAACGTTAATGTCAAACTTACCTGGAGTGGTTTAACTCAAGCGGCAGAACTATCGGATGACCAAGGAAAAACTTACTATTATGTTGACGATACGCATAAAGTTGAGAAAACGGTGACCCTCGCCAACCAACTCGGTTCAGCTACATGGACCGTGGACTGGGAAACTTCTTATCCCGTCGAGCAAAGAATTGCAGCCGCTACTAAATCTGTAACTTTTACCATTAATAAAGTTCAAGATCGTGTTCATCTTTTGACCGATAACACAAAGATTAAGGACAACGCCTTGGCAGAAAACATTTCTATCGTAATCACCGTTCAAACTGATGGCTCTTTGTCCTCTTCTACCGGTTCCTTAACCGGAAGTGTGGTATTCCGGGTCGATGGCGGAACCGATACCACCAACGATGGCCACACAACGGTGGCTCAAACTCTCGCGGCCGCTTAATCGTTAGGCAATCAATCAACCAAAGGTTATCCTGGGTTGGAAAAGGCGCAAACGCGCCTTTTTTCGGTCCTGTTTCATTTGGGGCGAGCTGGTTTCCTTAGGCCAGCCAATTTCAAATGGAATTGAGGAATTTTGGAGTCCCCTAAGTTGTTTTTGCATAGAACTATTAGAGGGAACCATGTGGATTTCCACGGCTTTTCCGATGCGTTTTGGGCCGTTTCGGAAGGGCTACCCAAAAGGTCTCACGATCCACGAAAGATTCAAGGCAGGGAACCGGAGCAGGAAAAGGGCGGCCCTTCCGAGCCGCCCAAGGCATCCGCTCTATTTTCAAGGGATCGGATCCGGGTTTTTGGGTTCAACACACCCAAATCCACCCCATTTTCAATAGAGCTCCCGTTTCTAAAATATGGTTTCTATTCAACCGAAGGAGTAATCTTGTTGTCACCTTCCCCTGCAACTTCCACGCTACCCGAAGCCTCGGCTGCGGAATTCTTAACTTCGAGGCCATAGTAGATGGTCTTTGACTGGACGGCCGTTCCAAGATCCGCGAGCGCCCAAGTGTGGCTGGAACCATCGTTATAGCTAACAGCGCCGGTATCGGAAATAGTGATGACCATAATATCAACTTCCGCGCCTGCGATGGAACCAAGGGCCCCAGAAGCTGCCGCTGTTGGATTCCCAAAATTGATGGCGGGAGTTTCAGAATCGGTTCCTAGGGCTTCCGTTTTTGTTAAACTGAGTTTTACCCCGCCTGAAGCCGTTGCTTTAACGGTATAGTTACCCGCCACGTTCGCAAGAATATCCGCGGTTAAATCTCCGCCGCCGTCTTTAGTAATGGTAACGTCAAATTGCATTTCCCCCTGTTTATGACCTGCGCCAGTAGCGAAATCTGAATCCATAATCGCAGTGTAATTGGAACCGGAACGATAATAAGATTTGCCGGCACGATTGGTGATCACGAGGGACGTGGCATATCCAGTATGTGGTACGACATTAATCTTAACATCCCCAAGTGTTTGGGTTTTATCTTCGACGGTTAGGGCTGAGGTTGCAGTTGCGGTTCCTTGAGAGGCGGTCCCAGCCGCGACGCCATACCAGGCGAAAGGAAAGGGCGGTTTTTAGGCCGCCCCAATCACCTATAGTTCAATAGGGTTTCTCTTTCTATGTTTTTTGGAATCTTTAGTTGACGGCTCCGCTGGTGGCTCCAGAAATGCTAGGAGTCACAGCTGACGCGGCAGTTGTAATGTTACCGGAAGCGGAACTTGTTACTTCTAGACCCACATAAACAGTTGCAAAGGCCTGAGCTGTTGCGTAATTGGTCCAATCATCTTGGGCGTCACCATAAGTCGGGGTTTCTGCAGTAGCAACTTTATAGGTGACGACACCAGTGTTGGAAATGATGATCTGGCCAATTGAGAAACTCTCTTCGGCCTCTTTCCCCAAAACCCCTTCAGCGGCCGCCGCGTTGTCTCCAGATGGATCAGCAAAATTTACATCAGTAACGGAACCCAATCCGACGGCGGAGGTTGTTACCAAGCTGGCCTTTGCCATTCCGGAAGCGGCAACAGTGATAGTGTAAGTGTCGGCGATTGCGGCTAATTGTTCGGCAGTTGCTGCGGTCGAAGTATTGTGCTGGACAATTTTGACACTAAAGACTACAGACTTAACTCGTTTGCTAAAAGCAACTTGGTCAGTGGAAGCACGATAAGGGTTATTACCTGCATAATACCAGACTTCACCAGCTCTATTTGTCAAAGCTAATTCTTGGGAGTTGGCGCTGGGGGTAACTACGAAATCGAGACCACCGGTTGTGATTGTCACAGATTCGGCCGTCAATGATTGTGCTGTATAAGAACCGCTCTTGGTTCCGGCGCCTGCAGTATACCAGGCGAAAGGAAAGCGGCCCCTTATTGAGGCCGCCCATCCCATTCACACTCTTAAGGAGTCGGATCCGGGCTTTCGGGGTTCAACCCGCCCAAATCTGCCTCAATTGCGAGAACTGTAATTTTAGGCTTCAGGATGCATAGCAACAGCGAAGGAAATGTTTAATGTTCCCGATTCGTATACAGTCGGCGTGACGCCATCCAACCAGATATAGGCGTCGAGAGACACGGCCGCATCGACAGTGCTTGTGCCTACAACGGTCTCGCTTCCACTAGTTAACGTCGTCGCAGCTGCGCTAGTGGCTGCTAACGCGGTGGCACACTTGATGGCGGGATCGACTTTTTCGTTATCGGTGCCCGCGAAGGTCGCTGTAATTTTCAGATCGTATCGTAGATGGTCGTTTTCAGCGGGAGTTGTACCGGCAATATGGATCCATACAGCGGTTACATTGGTGGTATCGGCCGACAGCACATCTCCTCCGCCATAGTTA
Source organism: Bacilli bacterium (assembly GCA_017454295.1). Taxonomy (GTDB): domain Bacteria; phylum Bacillota_I; class Bacilli_A; order RFN20; family CAG-826; genus Alloenteromonas. The sequence continues at coordinate 308 of JAFTDF010000046.1, read as the reverse complement.
ACTTTGTTGACGAACTTGGAATCCTCCATGTCTGCCAGCAGAACTTTCAACGATCCGAAATCGTATTTTCCTGCATCGCTCCCCGTGCCTTCATCAATTTGAACCGGGGTCGCGTTGTTGTTTTTGAAATACTTAACAGTCGGAGTGAGAGTAATTCCAGTCGGACTATTGTCCTGGACAGAGAGGGCAGTTTTGAGCTGCCCGGAAGCGGAAGCCGCGGCAGATTGATACCAGGCGAAAGCACTAGAACTTACTTAAGAACAGTAAACCTAGCACCCTTTGCCATCAATTCGGCAGGCTTTGGTTTC
>JAFTDF010000045.1 GCA_017454295.1 Bacilli bacterium | reverse complement strand
CTGATCCGCCATTCCCCTTGCATGCCTGTAAAGGGAAAGCCGAGGCCATGGCCTCTCTCCGGGAATCCGAGAGGGATATTACCCTTGATACGGATTATTCATAGGAGGGAAACTATTTCCTCGGCTCTAAGTGTAGGAAAAGCCCCACCTATCATAGGTGAGGCGATTTCGGAGCCCTTATTTCGTGGCTTTCGAGGCGGCTTCGCTGGCAACGGAAGCGAGGGTCGCAATGCCTTGGGTGGACTCGGGAAGGAAGATCTTCGTGGCCTGTCCATCGGCGACTTTGCCCAGTGCTTCGTAGTAACGGAGGGTGAGGACTTCTTGGCTCGGAGCGGCCGCTTTGAGGGCTTCCAAGCCTTTGGCTTCGGCTTCGCGGACCATACGGATCCCTTCGGCTTCGGCGGCTTTCATCTCGCGTAGAGACTGGGCTTCGCCTTCCGCCCGGAGGATGGCGGTCTGCTTTTCGGCGTCGGCGTTGAGGATAGCGGATTCCTTCTTCCCTTCCGCGATGAGGATGGCGGATTGCTTTTCCCCTTCGGCGAGCAGGATCTTTTCACGTTTTTCGCGTTCGGCCCGCATCTGACGTTCCATGGCTTCGCGGATATCGTTGGGCGGGAGGATGTTTTTCACTTCGACGCGGTTGACTTTGATACCCCAGGGGTCAGTGGCTTCGTCGAGGATCTTGCGCATCCGTTCATTGATGATGTCGCGGGAGGTTAAGGTGCTATCGAGTTCGAGGTCACCGATGATGTTACGCAAGGTGGTCGCGGCGAGATATTCGATCGCGGAAATGGGGTTATCCACGCCATAGGCATAGAGCTTGGCGTCGGTCACGGCGAAGAAGATGACGGTGTCGATCTTCATGGTGACGTTATCCTTGGTGATGACCGACTGGGGCTCGAAGTCACGGACTTGTTCCTTCATGGTGACGCGGGTGGAAATCCGGTCGATGAAGGGAATGAGGAAGTGGACGCCCACGCCCCAGGTCGCATGGTAGGCGCCAAGGCGTTCGACGATGACCTTTTCGGTCTGCTTGATCACTCGGATGTTCAACACGAGGATCAATAGCAGTAGGAAGACGATCACCGAAATCACGACGATGGCGATGATGCCGCCTTGGGATAAGAAGATTGGGAATTGCATGGTTTTATTCTCCTTCTGCGGTCTTTTCTACGGGCCGCACGATTAATTTATTGCCGCTGATGGCGACGATTTCGACGACTTGGCCGGCTTCGATTTTGCTATCGTCTTCAATGCCTAAGGCCGTCCATTTGACATCTCCGATTTGCACCGTCCCCCGTTGGAAGGGGCCGATGTCCTCTAGGAGCATCCCGCGTCTGCCAACCAAGCTATCGGCGTTGGATTGGACGATCTTACCCCGCATGTATTTCCGGGTGAGCGGACGAAGGGCGAACAAGGTCGCGACGGAGATGACGAGGAAGACGATGACTTCCACCCACCAAGGCACATTGGGGATGAAACTGACGATCGTGGCGATTAGCGCCCCCAGGGCAAACCAGATGGTGACGAGGTCGGTGCCGATGGCTTCGATGATCAAGAAGATCACGAAGGCGCTGAGCCAGATAATCCACATATATTGCTCCATCGTTTATACCTCCTTGGATAAGTCGACGTAGAGGATGTTTGCTTTTTCGTCCCACGTCGTTTTGAATTTGATGGGGTTCTTCCCAAACGTGAGCCCGTAGCTCTTCTCGATTTGCCGCATCAAGGACGCGGAATTGATACGAGAGAAGGAGCGACGCACTTCGTATGGGAGCAAAGCGTATTCGTCATAGATGCCGGATTCCGCTTTTTCTTTGCTTACCGGGACGATCAGCAACCGCCCGGTTTCGTCCTTCCCCACTTGGACGCGATAGGCATCAAGCAATGGGTAAGAGGCGACGGTATTGAGGGTGATGTTGTTCGGATAGAAAGAAGCGATGCCTTCGCGTTCCTTCATTCCAAACCAAGTGATACTCATTCGGGAACCTCCTTTGCCATAATGATACATATTGATACATAGGAGTTCAATAAAATTCGGAAATGATACAAATAAAATCATTTATGGAAGAACTGCGCATAGCAATTCTTACTAAGTTTCCGTAAACTTAATATGTTGCCTATGAGAATCGTCTTCGTCTTAGAATGCGCCAACTCCATCACCAACGGAACGGGGGCGACTTGTTACCGCTTCGCCGAGGAATTGGCCAAAAAAGGTCATGAAATCGTCATGCTTGGCGAAGAATTAAAACCGGGTCAGACCTCGAAGTTTTATTATTGCGGGCTGCCCCACTATAAGTTTCCCGTTTTCGAAGGGCTCATCACCAAAGACGGGTTTAATTTCGTCCAATGCGATCCTTCCTTAATATATAAGGCAATTAAAGGCGCGGACTTGGTTCACCTCTTCGCCCCCTTTAAGCTTTGCTCGGTGGCGCGTCTAGTTGCCGAGATCCTCGATGTCCCCGTCTCCGGGGCTTTCCATATCCTTCCTCAGAATATCACTTCCGCCATTCACATGGGAAAGTGGCATCTTGCCAACTGGATCTTATTCCGCTCTTTCAAGACGTATCTCTACGACCACATCCGTCACGTGCATTGCCCCTCGGAAATGACGAAGAACCAACTCGTGGAACACCGTTATCAAAATAATGTCTTCCACGTCATTTCCAACGGCATCATCCCCTACTTCCACCGGATCCCCGCCGAAAAAGAAGAAGCCTTCCGCGATAAAATCGTCGTGACCATGTCGGGTCGTTTGGCTCCGGAAAAACGGCAAGATCTCATCATCAAAGCCGTCGCCAAATCCAAATACAATCAAAAGATCCAAATCATCCTTTGTGGACGGGGTCCCTCCCAGCGGCGCTATATGCATCTGGCCAAAAAGCGAGGGCTCGCCAATCCACCGATCATCAAATTTTGCGACCAAGAGGAATTGCGCAAGGTCCTTTCCTATACCGATATCTATGTGCATGCCTCGGATTTCGAAATCGAGGGCATCTCCGCCATCGAAGCCATCGCTTGCGGGGCCGTCCCCGTGATTTCCAATGCCAAGCTTTGCGCCACTTCCACTTTCTCTTTATCCGACCATTGCTTGTTCCAGCACGGCTCATCCTCCTCTCTTCGCGATGCCATCGAATACTTCATCGATCACCCCGAAGAACGGGCCGAACTTTCCCAAGCCTATCAGCGGGAAGGGGAAAGCTACCACCTCGAAAAAATGGTGGTCAAAATGGAAGAAATGTTCACGCAAGCCATCGCCGACCACAAAGCCAAATTGGACCCCGTTTCCACCCGCCTCAGGAAGAAGGATTTGCGGAAAAAACGCAAGATTTGCAAGCGTCTTTTGGAGGCGGGAACCATTTCCGAAATCCCCGAAGAATACCGCTAAAAAGCGTGCAATTCCCCTGTGAAAGCCGCAAAAATGCGGTTTTTTCTTATCGCGGATTCGTTCGGATTCGAGAAACCCGACAAAAACATATGGTTTTTGGGTATAGAAGAAGAGGCCAATCTATGCTAAATTGTGCCACACAATGATACACCTCATGGTCTGTGGAAACCGTTATGCCGTCAAAGGACTGTTGGTCATCGCCCTTTCCTATTTGCGTTATAACACCCGTCCTGTCACCATTCATTTCCTCTCCATGGACCACTCCGAGGCCAACCCCAAATTCGTGCCACCCACGAAAGGCCAATACGATTATATCGATGCCTTACTCAAAACCGGCCACCCCGAATCCAAATTGATTTCCTATGACGTTACTAAGGAATTCAAAGCCCAGAAATGGCACCATAAATTCAATAAGTCTTCCTATACCCCTTACGCCTTGTTGCGTCTATTCTCCGACCATCTCGATTTGCCGGAGAAGGTGCTCTATCTCGATACGGATACCTTTATCCTCGGTGATCTTGGCCCTTGCTACGATATGGACATGGGCGGCTATGAATTCGCCGGCGCCTTAGACCAGCTTGGTACCTTCTGGATTGGGGCAACCTACCAGAATTCGGGAGTCCTGCTTTTGAATATGCCCCAAATCCGAGCGACTGGGCTATTCTCCAAATGCCGCGATTTCCTGGCGAGGAAACATCCGATTCTCGCCGATCAGGATGCCCTCTACCATAATGTGGGACCCAAGAAGTTCTTGCCCCAAATCTACAACGAACAAGTCCATAGCCACGAAGATACGGTCATTCGCCACTTTTCTAAAACGTTAAGGTGGTTCCCCTTCTTCCATTTGCTTAACGTCAAACCCTGGCATGTCGACCGCATTTCCAAAGTCGACGATCCCGCCCGCTTCCATGACGTGCTCGCCGATTATCTTTCCCGCATTGAGGAATTGGAGGCTTTATGAACGAAGAAGAAAAGCCGTTAGATCCCAATTTCGACCAGAAGAAACGGACAAAGAAAAACGTCGCCTACGTCATCATCTTCCTTTGCTTGGTGGCGCTGGTATTGACGCTGATCTTTTCCTTTGGGGATATCTCCAAGATGGGCGCCACCCTCTCGGAAATGTTCCAAGGCTCGGGGGTCGGTTATTTAATCGCCGCCATCGCCTGCGCCGTCATCTTCTTCTTGCTTTACCCGATTCCCTTAATGATCATCGGACGGAAATTCCACCTCAAATCGGGCAAGCGCGACCTTTGGCTCATCGGCAATTCCGAGCATTTTTATAATGGCGTGACGCCGTCTTCCGTCGGTGGGCAGCCCTTCCAAGCCTATGGGCTCCACCAGGGCGGGGATAACGGTGCGGAGGCTTCCGGTGTCATCTTGATGAATTACATCAACATCGTCATTTGCTCGAATATCTTTGGCTTGGTGTCCTTGATCTTCTATCCCTACTACATCCAAGGGCTCTCCCATATCCAAGGATTGGACATGGACCTTTCCTCTTTGCAATGGATTGCCGTGGCCGGGATTATCCTCAACGCCGTCAACTTGGTGTTCTTTTGCCTCCTTTCCTTCTCCAAGACCATGCGTCGCTTTATCATGGCCATCGTCTCCTTATTGCTCAAACCGAAATGGCTTAACAAGCGATTTGGGAAATTTATCCCGAAACTCGATGAATACCTCGAAAAGACCCAAGCCACCGCCAAAGCCATCATCGCCCATTGGAAAACCTTCCTTCTCTCCGTGGTGAGCCGTCTTTTGATTCTCTCTTTCTGCTATGCCGTTCCCTTTTTCTTGATGCTGGCGATGCCCTCGTTAGAAATTCATCCTACCGATTTCTGGCTTTGCTTCTTTGGCAATGCCTTTGCCACCGTCTGCGTCGCCTGGTTCCCCACGCCTGGGGCCGTTGGGGCGGGCGAGATCGTCGGGGCCATCGTCTTGGGTTCCATCACCGTCAAATCCGGGGCGAGTTTGGATTATTCCGTGGCCCAAGCGGTTAGCTTATTGAACCGTGGTATCTCCTTCTATTTCGTGTTGATCCTCTCCTTCGTTGCTTCTTTGATTTTTGAGATTCGTGTATCGAAAAAAGAGACCAATCTCTATCATCAAGAAAAGGCCCCTTCTGATGAAGAGGCCCAAGAAGAATTGCCTAAGGATTAGTTTTCTTTCGGTTTGAACCGATATAACCGTCCCCCGAAATCCAAGAGGATTCGGGTTTGGTCGTTCATGCCCGTTCCCGCCCATTGACGGCCGAGTTTTAACCCTCCGCCTAGAAGCAAGGAACCATGGGCTTGGCCTTCGAATTTCTCGATGCCATAGCCGAAGCGACGGGAAATGAAGTTGACCAGTTTTCCCTCTTCCTTGAGATGAATCGGCGTCACTTGGTTGATAATCGAGCCGAAGCGACGGAAATCGATCTCCTCGTGACGAACGGCATAATCGTAGGTCAACTCCGGATTGAGATTCACTAAACGTAAAGTCTCGATGCCCGGATGCGGGGTCTGCAGATAGTTCATATAGGAGACTTCCGCTTCCTTGCCATCGGAGACCTCGATGATGAGCGCCCCGTCTTCTAAGGGTTGAAGGACATCGTAACGCCCAAACTGGAAGAGATGACGATGTTCTTTGTAATAGGCGATTTGGGCTTTGATTTCCCGTTCGTCGATGGGATCGAGTTCCTTGATATCGAGTTCATAGCCAAGCACCCCGATCGCGGCCACGTCGAATTTGGTACCAAAGCTCGTTTTGCGGAGCATCTGATGCGAGGTTTTCGCAGACACGTGGTTCGATAAAACGCTTTGGGGATAGCCGACGGCCATCGCCGCTTGCATCTTCGCCCGTTCGAAGGAATCGGTGTCATCGCTGACCCAGCCTTGGGCAAAGAAGGAGAACATCCCCAAGTCGTTTCTGCCTCCGCCGGAGGCGCAATTCTCCATCAACAAATTGGGGAATTCGGCACGAAGTCTCTTCAGCAAATCATATAACCCCAAAATGAAGTCATGGCAGAAGGTGCCGGAAGCGGGTAAATCGGAGAAAATGCGGTTATAGTCCCATTTGATGTAATCGATGCCGGCTTCCGAGATGATGCCTTTCAAAGCATGGAAGAGATAATCCCGAACCTCGGGGTTCGTCATATCGATCACCCGTTGGAAGCGGCCTTCGCTGGGTTTGTGGATGCCATCGCTAACGGCGTATTCGGGATGGGCGGCAAAGAGGTCGCTATCTTCGGAAATCATTTCCGGTTCAAACCAAAGGCCAAACTTCATCCCCAACTTATGGGCGTAATCGGCTAGGCCTTTGATGCCGTGGCGTAATTTCTTTTTGTAAATCTTCCAGTCACCGAGGGAAGAATGCTCGGTATCGCGATGTCCGAACCACCCGTCATCGAGGACGAAAAGTTCAATGCCAAGTTCCGCGGCCTTCTTGATTAAGGAGCGAATCTTGTGCTCGGAGAACTTGAAATAAGTGGCTTCCCAATTGTTATAGGCCACCGGACGATCGACGAAAGAAAAATGTTCGGGAATGACGTGGCCATCAATAAAAGAATGGAAATTGTGGGCGATGCCGTTGCTGCCTTCATTCGAATAAGTCAACACGGCCATCGGGGTGATAAACGAGGCGCCTTTTGCGAGGGTTGGGCGGAAATTTAGCGGGGAAATTCCCTGCAAAACCCGCACTTTCCCATAAGAATCGGTTTCGATTTGTTGCAAATGGTTACCCGAATAAATGAGGTTGAAACCATAGGCATCCCCGTGGTTTAACGAAGCACCTTTGGCCATCAAATAGAAGAAGGGGTTGTGGTAGTCACCAGCGCTTCCGGTATCCGATCCAAACTCAATCCGGGTATGGGAGAGGGGTTGCCGCTCAGCCTGGAATTCGCCGGCCCAATTGCCATAGTTGGAGATGAGTTCGAATTGCTTGTTCTCCAAAACGAGCTGGCTCGACATCGCCTTTTCGATGGTCAATTTGCCCTCGTCGAGGTTGATGATTTTGACATAGCGGCCGATGACGTTGGTCTCTTCGTAGACCAGATAATGGAGTTCGACTTGCACCCCCATGGCTTGATCTTCCAGTAAGAGGGTCAACTCTTCTTTGGCGCCGCGAGGCGTCGGATAGCCTTCCATTTCCTTGGCTTCTCCGATGGAAGCGGAAACGAAGTCGAAATCAAAGACGACGCCTTTGGGGGAACGAAGCAATAAAGACGGACTATGATGGTCGCCTTTACCGAGGGTGGAAACATCGCTGGGGATGTCGTTGAGGGAAATGGTGTCGGAACGGTCCTTGTCATAGACCACGGTACGCCCCATCGTCACTTCCTTCTTGGCAAACGCCGCTTCCGGCAGCACCGCCTCGATGCGGGGCCCGAAATATTCGGTGACGGGTTTCCCGACCTCGTTGATGCGGAGAAGAAGCGTTGTCGAAGACGTGGAAAGAAAGAATGCGTTTTCGATACGTGTAATCATAGGGATATTCTACCTTCGCACGCGCGCTTGTGCTAGACTTATCGCATGAAACAAGCGTTGAATTTTGGCTGGGACTTTATGCCCGGCTTCACCCGTGGCTATGCCAAAGCCTCGCCCAAGAAGGCGATTCAGGTGGATTTGCCCCACCAGGTCGTCCTTCAAGACGGGTCTTATCTTGACGAAGCCGCCTATCAAGACACCTATACCTATGCCAAGGAATTCGAATTCAAAGGCAAGGCCCAATATGCCTATTTGGTCTTCGAAGGGGTCATGCTTCAATTCGATTTGTATTTCAACGGCAAATCCTTGGGCCATTTCATTTCGGGTTACGTTCCCGTCAAAGTCGATGTCTCCGAGTATTTGATCGTCGGCAAAAACCGCGTGGTCGTCGTCGTCGACGGGCGGGAAGACCCCACGATCCCTCCCTTTGGCGGCGTCGTCGACTATTTGACCGGAGCCGGGATTTATCGGCCCATGTATTTGGAAACCCACCGCGACTCCTTCTGCGACGATCTCTTCGTCTCCGCCAAAGCTAGCGGCGAACTCACCGTCCACGCCAAGCTCGTGGGGAATGACGTTCCCGTCTATTTGCTTTTAGACCATGGCCAAGAAGTTGGCCGTTTCGGGGAAAAGGAGTTCTTTTATAAGAATCCGCGCTTATATTCTCCCGAAGACCCCTACCTTTACGAACTCGTCTGCCAAATCGGCAAAGAGGAAAAGCGCGTTTTCTTTGGCTTCCGCGACGCTATCTGGAACGAAAAAGGATTCTTTCTTAATGGCAAGAAAGTGTTCTTACGCGGACTAAACCGTCATCAGCTTTATCCCTATACCTTAGGAGCCATGCCAGGATATTTCCAAAAAGAAGATGCCCGCATCCTCAAATACGAATTGGGATGCAACGTCGTCCGCACCAGCCACTATCCCCAAAGCGAGGCTTTCTTGGACGAATGCGACCGCATCGGATTGCTCGTCATTGACGAAATCCCCGGTTGGCAGCACATCGGCACCGATCCCGCCTGGCGAAAAAACTGCTTGGATTTAACCGAGGCCATGATCCGTAAGGAACGCAATCACCCCTGCTTAATCGCTTACGGTCTTCGCATCGACGAATCCGGCGATGACCACGAACTATATTCCCAGATTCAGGAAGTCAAATCCTTCCTCGATCCCACCCGCGCCTCTTTGGGCGTCCGCAATTTCAAAGAATCCGAATGCCTCGAAGATATTTACGGCTATAACGATTTCAGCTGTGAAAACCTCGAACATGGAGTCGATGATCCCGCTTCCTGGAGCGGGGCCAAAGGCAAGGCCAAACTCATCACCGAATCCAATGGCCACATGTATCCGACCGCCAGTTACGATCCCACCGACCGTCAAGTCGAGCACGCCCTCCGTCATGCCCGCGTCTTGGATGATGCCATGGGTAAGTCGGGGCTTGCCGGGGCCTTGTCCTGGTGCGCTTTCGATTACCCCACCCATGACCATTTCGGGAATCTCGACCACATCTGCCATCATGGTGTGATGGATCAATACCGAGGAAAGAAACCGGCCGCTTATTTCTTCCAATCCCAAAGCGATGCCGTGCCCGTTTGCTATATCGCCTCTTCTTTGCAATCCAGCGACTACGATGCCGCTTTGCTCCCACCCGCGGTCATCTTTACCAACGCTGAGGAAGTCGAAGTCCGCATCGGGGACGATAAGATCGGCGTCTTTAAGCCCGATCGCGAGCATTACCCCAATCTTCCCCACCCGCCCATCTTCATCAACGACTGGGTCGGGGAACGTTTCGATGAGCCAAAAATCTCGGAAAAAGACCGCAAAACCATCATCGATGGCCTCAATTTCTCCGCACAACACGGCTTTTCCAAATTGCCCTTCAAATTGAAATTTAAGATGGGTTTGTTGATGATGAAATACCACTACTCCTTCACCGACGTCTACAACCTCTATGGCAAATACATCAACCATTGGGGCAAAGTCGGCAGCGACACCTACACCTTCCTGGCGAAAAAAGGCGGCGTGGTGATTTCTGAGCAGCGTATCTCCTCACCTCGAGCAGGCCATATCGAAGCGCGTTTATCCAAAGACGAGCTCCATAATGGCGATACCTATGATGGCTGCTACTTGATTCTGGAAAAGAAAGACGATTCGGGACGGCGTTGCCATAAAGCCTTCGATGCCCTTTCCCTTAAGGTGGAAGGACCGCTTCGCCTGCTTGGGCCAAGCCTGATCCACCTCGAAGGCGGATTCACCAGCATCGGCATCGCCTCGACGGAAGTCAAACGCAAAGTCAAAGGGAAGGTCATCATCACCGGCAACGGTTACCAAGAGACCTTGACCCTCAGCATCGATTAAAGAAAAAAGACGGGACCGCAATCCCGTCTTTCGTTTGGTTTTTTATTCGCGTCCTTTGACGGCGAGTTCGACGACTTTGTAACCACCGTCATAAGCGCCTTCTTGTTTCCGCTTGAGGATGGTCTGGCACATATGGGCGTAGAGATCTTTGTCTTCGATGATGGTATCAAGCATCCTCGACATCGACTTCTCGTCGGGACATTCGAAGGTGGCGTCGCCCATCTCCCGACCATAGATGGCCCCATAGACTTCGTGGCCGCCGATATGGCGTTGGAAGATTTTGGGAACGGGGTAGAAGACGAGTTCACTCGGTTTGGTCACCAATAAGTCGATGTGTCGCATCAAAAGGTTGGTGCTATAGACGGCTTGGAAGATCTCATCGTTTTCGAAGAGGTAAATGCCATCGATCACCTTGCTATCCATGGATTCGACAAACTCCGTGAATTCCTCGTATTTGTTGAAATAACGGGTCACCATGGCTTCGAAGCCATCAATCTTTTTGCAGAGGAAGTCATACATCGTGAGATGGTCGCCGAAATTGAGGAACAAGGCGACTTTCTTCGACATGACATAGGGCAATAGATGCTTGATCATGGCCAAGAACTGTTTGGCCCCAGCCCCCGCCCCGCCGACGGAAAGGAGGATACGTAAGGGTTCGTCGTTATTCCGCCGTTTTAGACGGAGTTCGATATCGTGTTCCACGTTGGAGACGATTTCGTGGTCGACATAGCACCCTACTTCATAAAGGTCTTTGGGTCCCATGCCTTTTAAAGGTTTTTTATCCATGCCGTTAAGCATCTTATAGCCCAAATAGGCAAACGGGGTTTGCACCGCATGGATCGCCCCTTCGGAAAGGTGAAGGGCCATCGGCCAGTTGTCGGGAATGGCGTTGACCACGTGGGTCATTTCGGCGTGGATGGCGCCTTGGCTCGGCCAGCAATGGGTGGCCACAAACGGTGTATCCTTGGGGAAATCATGATACAAAGGCGCCAAAAGTTCGCTCGCTTTTTGGTCCTTGGCATTGTAGCTAAGCTTACGGAAGCCTTCGGAATTCAGCGGTTCCCAGAAGAAATGGTTGAACAAATGGGACTTCTGCGAAAGTTTGGAGGCCGTGGAATAGAGTTGGTTTTGATAACGGATCATCGCCGAGCCGGTGGCATCGAAGGAAGCGAGGTCAAACCAATACGGGTCATATCCAAGCGCCTTGGCGCAGCTGGCAATGGCCATGGAAATCCGGTAATGGCCAAAGCCCATGCGGATGTTGCCGATGATGATCGGCTTTCCGGTTAAGGGGGTGGATTGCTCGGCCAACACGAGGTTCTTCACGCCCATATGCGATAACGTGGGAATCTCGACGGGGACCAGATGGTATTCCTTTTTGGAATCGTCACCGAATTTCTTGATGTATTTGGCTTTGCCCTTTTCCGCGGCGACGATGGTTTTCCGGGGTAAGGGATTGCCGAAGATAACGGATGTACGGTCTTTCATAAAAGCCCTCCTATCTACGTGAGAAAGGCGCGACCTCAAGGCCGCGCCTGGATGGATGTTTGGTTATTCCGCAACCTGTTCGGTTTTCGCCGCGGCTTCGGCGTCGTTCTTTTCGTGACGCTCAGCCAGTTCGGCCGTGATTTGGGCGGAGAGTTCTTCGTTGACTTTGAACTTGGAGCGGAGCAAGACCAAGACGATCACCGTCGAGACGATGATGATGCCGACGGTAATGGCGCCATAGGTCACAAGCTGCCAGCGTTCCACGCTTTGCCAAGCGGAGAAGATGGTGTTGTTGCGTTCGACTTCGGCCGCTGCTTTGGTGGCTTGGTCGGTCGCGGTGTTGGCGATGGCATTGTATTTGCCTTCGGCCGAGGAAACGGCGGAGAAGTAAGCCGAGACACCGGCGATGGCGAAGATGAGGTATTGGAAGCCACGGAGCAAGGCGGAGGAGAGTTTGACGGTCAAAGGACGCCAGGCAAAGGCCACGGATTCCTTACGTTCGCCATATTTCCATTCCTGATAGTCGATGGCGGCTTGATACATCATCAAGATGATCATGTAGATCATGCCTTGGGTGAAGAAGAAGATGAGCGGAATCAAGTAATAGAGGAACATGGTTCCACCGACGGCCCAGCTTAAGCCGGTACCCATATCGTTGATGAAGTGGGACGAGGTTTCGGGGACGGGGTTATAGGCCAGCGGATGTTCGCCGAAGACGGGGACACAGCAAAGGAAGAAGGCGGCATAGGCGACGAAACCGATGATGGAGAACAGAAGCAACATCTTTTGCTTCGACATCTTCTTGGCGATCTTCGGATAGAGGACCTGCGCGGCGACGTTGCCGACGACATAGACGACGGAGATGAGGGTCGCGGCCAAGCCACCTTGCCAGGAGCCATAGCCGACGTTGAGGTAGAAGTAATACAAGCCGATCCCACCGGTGAGGACACCGCAGGCCAGATAATAGAGGAACATCGCGATGACGGTCCAAAGCAATTGCTTATTGCGCCAGACGATGCGGAAGAGGTCGAGGAGTTTGGTGTTTTCGGAAACTTCTTCTTGGGCGGCGTCACGCTTCTTTTCTTGGCAGAAGAAGAAGATGGCGGCTTGGGAGACCAAGAAGAGGATGGAGATCGCGATGGCGATGACGCCATAGACGGTGCCAGCACCGATACCGGCGCTAACGAAGGCCGTCGGCAAGAGGAAGCAGGCGGCGGTCATCAAGAAGCCACCGATAGAGGCAGCCACGGTCACGCGGGACGTGAGTTGGGCGCGCTCGCCTTCATCATTGGTTAAAGAGGGGAGCATCGACCAGTAGCCGACGTCGTTCATGGTGAAGAAGAGGTCCCACAAGAAGTAGAACGCAATCATGCACCCGACATAGGCCCAGCCATCGGCCACGCCTTCGAGACGGACCAAGAACATGAGCACGACGGCGACGGCGTTGCCGATCGCGCCGATTAAGATCCAGGGTTTGAATTTGCCCAGCTTGAAGTGGACTTTCTCCACGATGAAGCCCATGATGGGGTCGTTGATGCCGTCCCACACGAGGGCGATCATCATCGCAATGGTAATCACACCGTATTGGGCGGAATAGACATCGGGGTTGCTCGAGAGCACGCCGGTCGTCATTGCGTAGGTCAGCAAGAAGGAGCCGATCAACGCATAGCAAGCATCCCGGAAGATGCCGGAAAAGGGATACAAAAACTTCGTTAGCCGAGGTACTTTGTCGCCCGTAAAAGCGTCATTGCTTCTGCGCTTCATAATATAAACCTCCTAAGGTTCGAAGGTATTGTAAAGAAAGCGCTTTCATGTTTCAACAAAGAAAACTGGACGGACTTCCTCAGTTTCCATTACCACTTGTTAAAAACTTTTTCGGCAAAACCAGGAAGCCCTTTGATCTCAATCACTTCGTCTTCAAGGCGGAACACCCCTTCGAAAATACCGAATACCTGATGCTGGTTGGACCGCAGCACCAGCAGGTTCATATCGGCGTGGCGATCATAGACCGGGGTAAAGGTCAAATCGATATCCCCTTTGCTGGAGCGGAATCTCCAGGGCGAGAGGAAATCCTCCCCACCTTTCGCATTGAAGGGAATGTCCATTTTGACATCGTCTAATTTGATGGCTTTATCATCGATAAACAGCATATTTTCACTGGCTCTGGAAGTGTTGCCAAAACCATAGCCGAGGTTAAATCCGATATAGCGTCCGTCTTGTTTGGCGTTCAGGGACGACCAATACCAAGTGTTCTTATAGGTCCACACCCCTCTGCCCCAGTCTAAGACCCCATAGGAATCGTGGCTGAAGTCATACATCGTCTCCCCTAGCTTTGCATAACCGGTGGCAAGGAGGTTATTGATCTTCTGGTTATAGTAGAAATGACGGGGGGCGTCGAAGGGGGTCGCGATGACCATCGAATTTTTGTTAGTTTCCTGTAAAAAGATGTCGCAATGGAACGGAAGCTTGGTTTTTCCGAAGTTTTCGAAGCGGCAAATCAGGCGTCGTTTCCCCTCTTGGTGGAGGAAGCGCATCTCGATGCCGGCTTTCTTGTTTTCATAGACCGTATCCCCTTGTCTAGAGGTGCGCGGAAGCTTCATTTTCCCACGTGGGAACAAGGTGATTTTGGAAACGGTGATGTCGTTTTTCTTCACGAAATCGAGGATGGAAACCGAAAGCATCCCCATATACCCGTTATCGGCGATGGTGAGCGCAATGCCATAGGAAGCATTGCCCACATAGTAATAATCCCATTCCTTGATCCGGTTTTTCGAAACCTTTATGGCTTCCCGGTCATACCGTTTCACCAAAGAAAAGGCATACCCCGCTTCTTCGAGGTTTCCGCTTTTGTTCAGCAGCGGACCGCTGGAAAGAAGATGTTGCTCACCAATGGTTAGGACCTCCTTGTTCTTTCATGTGATGGAATAGCACGGCTAAGGAAGAAGAAAGATCGACGTTTTCGACGACGACCGACTTTGGCACCTTTAACGTCACCGGGGCGAAATTCCAAATGCCGACGATGCCGTTTTCAACCAGCAATGTCGCCACGCTTTGGGCGGCTTCCGAAGGCACCGTGATGACGGCTAACCGCACTTTCTTTGCTTTGATATAAGAAGGAAGAGCGGACATCGGATAAACGTTTTTCCCGGCAATCTGTTTTCCCGAGACTTGATAAGAAGCGTCAAAGGCGGCATCGAAGCATAAGCCCGAATCCGCAAAACCACCAAAATGAAGCAACGCCCCACCTAAATTGCCCACGCCAATCAAAATCGCGTGCTCGGGTTTGCCATAGCCGAGGAACCGTTCCAAGGCGGCGATGGTGGAAGCGACGTCACGGCCTTTCCGGGGGCGGCCCTTCTCCTTACACACCGCTTGCAAGTCTTTGCGGACCAGCTCTTCGGAAATGCCAAGCCGACTGGCGATGGCTGGGGAGGGGGCCAATTGAAAACCCTGCTCCTGCAATTCTTTGAAATAGCGGAGATAAAGGGGGTAACGTTCCAATTGGTTTTTCGAAAAAGGTTTCATGAATCGATAAATCGGTAATCAAAGACGGAAAAGAAAGGCCCATTTGGGCCTTAGATTATTCTTCGATTTGCTTTGCTTGGTTTTTCTGTTGTTGGGCAACCGCGCAGCGGACAATCCAGAGGATGCCAGTAGGCGCTGCGCCGAAGATGATAGCGAAGACACCCAAGGTGATGTTGCCACCCAGGCTTTCAACATGATCGTGATTATTGCGAACCATGATGACGATGTCGAAGACCAAAGCCGGAATAAACATGACGACGACCACGATAATGGCCATCATGATGGCGGCGCGTGCCATTTCGGCATCTTGCGGGGTGATGGAGCCTTGCTGGATGGCATAGTCAATGGAGGCGACGCTAAGTGAGAGCGCGACCACGGAAATGAGAACGGAGAGAACCAGTAAGGGGATGTAGACGATGGAAACGATTTTGAGTGCGGTTTTCATAACTAAGCATTCCTTTCTTTATTTTTGGATGAAGGCCAGAATATCTTCCATGACCTTTCGTCCTTCTTTTTCATTGAGGATTTCGTGGCGCATATGCGGATAGAGGATGAGCTTGGTATCCGAGATGCCCAGTTTCACGCGGTAGGTCTTCTCTAACCAACGCACGCCCTTGCCCATTTGCCCGACCGGGTCATCTTCGCCCGAGACGATGAGGATATGGGCGGTCGTATGGATCTTCTTGAGGTTCTTCCCTTTCCAGATTTCCTTCATACCACGGAGGAATTCATGCCAGAAGCCCCCGGTATTGACGGCTCCGCAATAGGGATCAGCCGCGTAAACTTTGACGTTTTCCTCATTATAGGAGAGCCAGCCGAGGTCACTCTTACGATCCTTGATGGCTTTGGCATATCCGCCAAGACCAAGATTTTGCATCGTGGGATTGGGGGTATCCCAATTGGATTTATGGACCAACATCCCGGAGAGGGCATAGGCGATGGACATCAAACCTTTTTGTCCGCCATTGGACCCCATGATGATGGCCTTTTGGTCGGCCCGGGGATAGGTTTCCAAATAAGCTTGGATGGTAAACGACCCCATCGAATGGCCACCCACAATGGTGGGCAAACCATTGGCAGCGGCCGCTTCCCGTGCTTTTTCAATGCCTTCTAAAGTTAAGGCAAATGCGTCCTTGGGCCACTTCTGGAGATCTTCGACTTGGGGGGCATTTAGTCCTTGCCCGAAGTGGTCGATAACCCAGACGTTGACGCCGTTTTCGTTTAAAAAGGCCGCAAAACCTTCATAACGAGCCGAATGCTCGTCCATTCCCGTGATGAAAACAAGATTGGCTTTCGCCGCTTTGGCCGGCCAATGCCGTCCTTTGAGAATCTTGCCGTCATGGAGGGTGATTTCAAAAATTTCCGCCATAATGAACTCCTTGTTCTTTTTTATTGTAGGACGATTGGCGAACTTTCCCTAGTGGGAATGTTCCAAAAGGAGCAAAAAGCGTATAATCGATTCGTCATTAAAACGAATAGGAGAAACAACATGGCAAAAGTAATGGCGGTCAACGCCGGGAGTTCTTCCCTCAAATACAAACTTTATGAGATGCCGGAGGAAAAGGTCCTTTGCTCCGGGAACGTCGAACGTATCGGTCACGAAGACGGGATCTTCGGGATTAAGTTCGGTGATCAATCCATTAAGGAAACCTTACCCATCTACGATCATGCCAAGGGCGTCGAACTCGTCCTCGAAGCCTTAATCAAATACGGCATCGTCAAATCCCTCGACGAAATCGAATGCGTCGGCCACCGCGTGGTCCAAGGTGGGAAATATTTCTCCCACTCCGCCGAATTCGACGAAAAGAATGCCGCCATCATCGAAAGTCTCACCCCCTTAGATCCGCTGCACGCCCCGGCTCACATCACCGGTTGGAAAGCCTTCAAGGCCGCCCTCCCCAATGTTCCGGCGATCGCCGTCTTCGATACCGCTTATCACCAGACCATGGAACCGGAAGATTACCTCTACCCCATTCCTTATGAAATGAGCGAGAAATACGATTGCCGCCGCTATGGCGCCCACGGCACTTCCCACAACTACCTCGCCGATACCGCCATCGCCCACTACTTCGGTGGCAAAGCCGAAGGTACCCGCATCTTGTCTTGCCACATCGGCTCCGGCGCTTCCCTTTGTGCCATTAAGGATGGCAAATGCGTGGCCACCACCATGGGTCTTACCCCGCTTGGCGGCGTCATGATGGGCACCCGCACCGGTGACCTTGACCCCTCCGTCATGGATTACCTCTGCACCTGCACCGGCAAAAACGTCGACGAAATGTATGACATCTTCAATAAGAAGTCCGGCTTGCTGGGCGTCTCGGGCATATCCAATGATACCCGCGACATCGAAGACGCCGCGCTAAAAGGCAATGAACGGGCCATCTTAACCAGCAAACTCTTCGCCCGCCGCGTCGCCGATTTCATCGGTCAATACTATGTCCGCCTCGGCAAGATCGATTTGATGATCTTCTCTGCCGGCATCGGCGAAAACTCCGCCTATTTCCGCGAAATGATCTTGAAGGACGTCGAAGAAGCCCTCGGCTTGAAGATCGACTATGAACTCAACGCCAAGATCCGCGGCAAAGAAGCAGTCATCTCCAAAGACGGCAGCGCCATCAAGGTCATCATTCTCCCCACCGACGAGGAAGTCATGATTGCCCGTGATTGCATGAAGAGGATCGAAAATGGCTCTATCTAAGCAAGTCCAAGCCTACGGCAAACCTTATTTAAAAACCTATAAGGCCATGTTTGCGGCCATCAAGGAATTCGACAAGATCGTCGTCTTCCGCCACATCAAACCCGACTTCGATGCCATGGGCACCCAAATGGGGATGGTCCAATGGATCAAAGATAACTTCCCGAATAAGGAAGTCCATTTCGTCGGGGACAACCATGTTTCCTTCACCCCGCGTCTATTCCCCGAAACCGAGGAACTCAGCGAAGAATGGTTCAAGGGCAATAACTTCTTAGCCATCGTCGTCGACGTCGGAGATACCTCCCGCATCGCCGATCCGCGCTTCGAAAACGCGAAGAAAATCATCAAGATCGACCATCACCCCTGCAAAGCCGAAATCGCCCCGGGCCTCACCGTCTGCGATTTGGATGCCGCCGCGGCTGCCGAAGTGGCCGTGGACTTTCTCCTCCATTGCAAGGGAACGGTGATTTCCAAAGAAGCCGCCCGTCATTTCTATATCGCCTTGGTGGGCGATTCTGGACGTTTCTTATATTCCTCGACCTCGCCCCATACCCTGGCCATCGCGCAGGCTCTTTTGGATGCGGGGATCGACATTTCCCAAATCTATCTCGCCATGTATGAGAAGACGATTCAATCTTTGAAGAACCAAGCTTATGTCTTGGGTCACTTCTCCGTCTCCCCCCATGGCGTTGCCTACTACACCTTGTCCAAAGAGGTGCAGGAAGAACTCCACATCACCCCCGAACTTGGAAAGGAAAACGTCAACCTCTTCTCCAACATCGCCGGAATCAACGCGTGGTGTTCCATCACCGAAGATCCCAATCCCAAAGACTATTGCTGGCGGATTTCCATCCGTTCCAAAAAGAAGGACATCTCGGGCATCGCCAACAAATGGGAAGGCGGCGGCCACGCCCAAGCTAGCGGCGCCAAGATCAAAGACCTCACCGAACTCGACGCCTTCATTGCCGATCTCGATGCCTTGTTCGTCGAAGAATAAAACCCTTTCTTAAAGCGGTTCTCATGGCCGCTTTTTTCGTGCAAAAATCCTGCAAAACACCACTATATGATGGAAATATGCGGACTTTTTTAGGCTTTTCGGTACATCTGTTTTCTCGCGTGAGGCAATACACCATTAACTTGGTATGGTGTATAATCCCCCTATGATGGAATTCGCCCCACTCCACGTCTATTCCGGCTTTAGTCTCCTAAAGAGCGGTTTTCCCATGGAGCGGCTATTGAAGAAAGCCAAGAAAGAAGGTCTCCCTTATTTGGGCCTCACTGATTTCCAATCTCTTTCTGGCTATCCCGAACTTTACCATGGGCTCCAAGGCAGTCCCATCGCTCCCATCTTTGGCTACGATACGGTAATTGAAGAATTCGCCCTTTCCTTTTTCGCCATCGACGAACGGGGGTACCGAAACCTCTTGGCCTTGTGCCTATCCGATTCCAAGGGTGAAACAACCTTAGAATTTCTCTCGTCCCATCACGATGGCTTGATTGCCATCCTCCAAGTCGATGCCTGCCCTTTGCCTTTTGTTCCTTACGATGAAGCGGGCTTGGAAGAAGGATTGCTTCGTTTATCCAAAATCATTCCGGAGTTCCATCTAGGGTTGCCTTATGGGGAAAGCAAACGTCCCTATGTCGATGCGGCCAGGCGCTTTGCCGCGAGTCACCCCTATCCGGTCGTGGCCTTCCCTTTTCTGCGTTATGAAAAAGCCGAGGACGCGATCATCCTTTCCATCGTCGAGGCCATTGACCAAGACGAAACCCTCACCGATAAGAAACGTCTAGGCGATGATTATTGGCATACCGAAGAAGAACTTAGCGCCTTCTATACCCAGAAAGAATTGCAAGAGAGCGTCAACATTGCCGCTTCCTGCCATTTTGAATTCATTCAAAAACGCGGCGGCCTCCTCCACTTCCCCGTCCCCCAAGGGGAAACGGCCGAGACCTATCTTCGCAAAGCCGCTTACGAAGGGCTAAAAAAGAAACGGCCAGAAGCCGATGAACGATACCGGCAACGCCTCGAATACGAATTAGGCGTCATCCACCAAATGGGCTATGACGATTACTTCCTCATCGTCGCCGATTATGTCCATTTCGCCAAAACCCACCAAATCTATGTCGGCCCAGGCCGTGGCTCTGGGGCTGGATCTTTGGTCTCTTATTGCCTCGATATCGTTACCCCCGATCCCATCGAATACGATTTGCTCTTTGAGCGCTTCCTCAACCCGATGCGCCAATCGATGCCGGATATCGACGTGGACTTCGAAGATACCAAGCGTGATCAAGTCGTCGCCTATATCAAAGATAAATACGGGGTGGAGCGGGTCGGTCATATCATCACCATGCAGACTTTAGGGGCCCGGGCCTCGCTTCGCGATATCGGCCGGGTTTTCTCCTACCCAAGCCACGATATCGATGTGCTTGCTAAAGCCATCAATAACCCCATGCTTTCCCTTAGGGAAAACTACAAACGGAATCCCGAATTCCGAGCCATTGTCGATAGCGATCCCTATTACTTAGAAATCGTTGGACTGGCCGCTAAGATCGAAGGATTGCCCCGCCAAAGTGGTCTCCATGCCGCTGGGATCGTCATTAACGACACTCCCTTAGGCAGCAGCATTCCCACCAAGCAAGACGAATTCGTCGGCTCGGTCGCCGGCTTTGAAATGAATTATCTAGAAGAACAGGGTTTCCTGAAAATGGATATCCTGGGCTTGCGGAACCTTTCCATCATCGAACGGTGCTTGGATCTAATTGAAACCCATCGTGGCGTCCATTTGGAATATGAGCAGCTTCCGATTGATGATCCCGAAGCCATCTCTTTGATCGCCCAAGGAAAAACCATGGGCTTATTCCAACTCGAATCTCCGGGTATGAACCGGGCCATCGCCCAAGTTCAGCCCACCTCCTTTTTAGATATCGTGGCGGTCATTGCCTTATTCCGTCCCGGTCCGATGGAGAACATCCCCAGTTTCGCCAGACGCAAAGCCGGCAAAGAGAAGATCAGCTACCCCCACCCCAAGCTCGAACGGGTCCTTTCTTCCACCTACGGCATCATCGTTTACCAAGAACAAATCATGCAAATCGCGACCGAATTCGCCGGAATGAGCCTGGGCCAAGCCGATTTGTTCCGCCGCGCCATTTCGAAAAAGAACACCGAGAAATTGCTTTCGTTAAAAGATGAATTCCTATCCGGCTGCAAGAATAACGGCATCGATCAAGCCTCCGCGGTTTCCGTGTTTGAACTCATCGAACGCTTCGCCAATTACGGCTTCAATAAGAGCCACGCGTTGGCCTATGGGATGATCGCCACCCAGATGGCCTATCTTAAAGCCCACTACCCCGTCGAATTCTATTGTGCCGTCTTGAAAGGCACCAACGTCTCCGACCCCAAGTTCCCCTCCATCATTTCCGAAATCAAACGCTCGGGGTTACATTTCGCATTGCCTAGCATCAACGCCGATGCCTTGGACTTCCACCCTTGTAAGCAAGGGATCCGTTTCCCGCTAAATGCGGTGAAGGGCATTCAAAGCAACCTGTGTATGGGTATCGTGGATGAACGAATCCTCCATGGACCCTACCGCGACATCTTCGATTTCGCACTCCGCAATGTGAGCCATGGCCTTACCCAAGCCGCTTTGGTGAAACTCATCGAAGCCGGAGCTCTGGATGAAATCGACCCCCGCCGTGCCACGATGGCCCTTGCTTCTAGCAGCGCCCTCTCCTACGCCAAAGCCTTATCCGGGGAAGATGGCACCGCTTCGCTTTTGGCCTTAGATCTGCCCAAACCCGAAATCCAACCCGTGACGGAAAACCGGATGCGGGATCTATTAAACGAACGGGATGCTTTGGGTTTAATGGTGTCTGGCTCCATGTTAGAAGGAAAGAACGCCAAAGGCGAATACCATCGCCTTGCCGAATTAAGCAAAGCGCGCGGATCCTTAAAGGTCATCGGGATCGTCAGCAAAGTCAAAACCATCGTCACCAAAGCCGGCACCAAGATGGCATTCCTTACCGTTTATGACGAAGAAAGCGAATTCGAATTCACCCTCTTCGCCGATGAATACACCAATGCCTATCCTTATTTAAAATCTGGCAATGCCATCGCCTTCTTGGCCAAAAAAGATGGCTACCGTGGCAAAGAATCCTATATCGCATCGCAAATCGCCCCTTTGGAGGATGAATCATGAATAACGCCAAAAAACTGATTGTCATCGATGGCAATTCCCTCTTATTCCGCGCCTTCTACGCGACCAGTTATGGAGATCCCTCCTCCATCATGCGTACCAAAGACGGCACCCCCACAAATGCCATCTTTGCCTTTGCCAATATGGTGTCGAAGATTATGGCTTCCTTCCAAGGCGGGGAATCCATCTTCATTGGATTTGACACGGATTCGCAAACCTTCCGGAAAGAAGAATTCGCCGACTATAAAGCCAACCGCAAGCCGGCGCCGCCCGAACTGATTCCCCAATTTCCCATTTCTCGCGAATTCCTCGACGCCCTCAACGTCGTCCATTACGAAGCCCACGGCGTCGAAGCCGACGATATCTGCGGCACCATCGCCAAGATGGCGGGCAAAGAAGGCTATGAGGTCATGGTCTATACCTCCGATAAGGACTATCTCCAACTCGTCGATGACCATATCACCGTCAACCTTATCAAAAAGGGACTCAGCGATATCAACCCGATCACGCCCCAGGCGATGATGGAGCAATATGGGTTTACCCCGCTTCAAATCATCGACTACAAAGGTCTCCGCGGCGATAGCAGCGATAACCTGCCCGGGATTCCCGGCATCGGTGAAAAAGGCGCCGTCAAACTCATTGCCGAATATGGCTCTTTCGAAAAGATCATCGAAGCCGCGAAAGCCGGTTTGATCAAAGGCAAGGTCGGCGAGAACATCGTCGCCGGCGAAGAGATGGGCCGCCGCTGCTATTCTCTTGCGACCATGAAACTCGATGTGGATCTTCCTTTTGGTTTGGAAGACCTCCTTTATAAAGGTTATGCCTATGACGAGATTGCCGCCTTCTGCAAGAAGTATGAGCTCCGTCAGTTCCTCACTCGGTTACCCGCTTCCTTAAAAGGCGGGGAAACCTCAGCCACCGCTCCCGAAACCAAAGTCGTTTCTTCCTTAGAGGGGGTTGCCCTTCCCACCCGGATTGGCGTGGCCTTGGATTTCGATGGTTCTTCCTACCAATCCGAGGCGCCCTATGGACTAGCGATTTCCACGGGAGAGTCTTCTTATTATTTATCCATCGAAGATCTCAAAAACGACGCAAAAGCCAAAGAAATCCTCGAAAACAAGGCCATTTCCAAATCGGTTTACGATGCCAAGATGCTCATTGTGGTACTTGCGAAATATGGCATTGATATTCAAGGCATCGAATTTGATTTGCTCCTTGCTGCCTATCTATTAGATTCCTCCCTCACCGGGGATAAACGGCTTGCCTATGCTTGCTTCGGAGTGGATATATCCGCCTCATCCGAAGCGATGTCTTTATTCGCCTCGGGCAACCCCGAACAAACCGGGAAGATGGCCTATTATGCAAGAGAGCTCCAAAACAAAGCCCTCTCCCAAATGGAGCAGGAAAGCTGCGGCAAACTCTATCAGGAAATCGAATTCCCCCTTTGCTTCGTTCTCGCCGAGATGGAAAAAGAAGGTTTCCCCTTAGATGGGCCGACCTTAGAAAGCATCGGTGCCACTTTCCGGAAAAAGAAAGACGAACTCGAAGCGGAGATCGTCGCTTTGGCGGGTCACCCTTTGAACCCGGCCTCCCCCAAACAAGTGGGCGAATTGCTTTTCAATGAGCTGCAATTAGCTAGTAGCAAATCCATGTCCACTTCGGTAGAAGTCCTCAAATCGCTCGAGCACCGTCATCCCATCGTGGGCAAGATCCTCGAATATCGGAAATATGCCAAACTCGTGGGCACCTATATCGATGGGCTACTCCCCCACATCCAAAGCGACGGGAAGATCCATACCTGTTTTAACCAGGCCCAAACCACCACGGGTCGTTTGTCTTCCTCCAGTCCTAACTTGCAAAATATCTCGACCCGTGACGAAGAAAGCCGTCTCATCCGTCAGGCCTTCTTCTATCCCAATCCCCAAACGAAAATCCTCTCCCTCGATTATTCGCAAATCGAGCTGCGTATTTTGGCCTCCATGGCCCATTGCCAAACCTATATCGACGTCTTCAACCATGGACATGACGTCCATAGCGAGACCGCCCGCGCCATCTTTGGCCTCCCTTCTGGAAGCGAAGTGCCCCATGATTTGCGCCGTCGCGCCAAAGCGGTGAATTTCGCCATCATCTATGGCACGACCTCCTTCGGCCTTGCCGATCAAATCGGCACCACCCCCACCGAGGCCAGTCAAATCATCCGTTCGTTCTATCAAGCCTATCCGGAAATCGATGCGTTTTTAAACCAGATCACCAAAGACGTGGAAAGCCAAGGCTATGTCGTCACGATGTTTGGCCGGAGACGGTATCTGCGTGAGATCAACGATCCCAATTATGCGAAACGCGAAGCCGCTAGAAGAGCCGCCTTAAACGCCCCAGTGCAAGGCTCGGCCGCCGATTTGATTAAGATTGCGATGCTCAAAGTCGCGGCCATGCTCAAAGAAGGCCATTACAAAACCAAGATGGTATTACAGATTCATGACGAACTATTATTCGCCCTCGATGCATCCGAGGAAGAAGTCCTCGTTCCCAAAATCAAAGAAATCATGGAACACGCCATCTCCTTGCCCGTCCAATTGAAAGTAGAGGGCAATGTGGGCAACACTTGGTACGAAGCAAAGGATTAAACGATGCCAGAACTCCCAGAAGTCGAAACCGTCCGCCGCGAATTGCTCCTCTCCATCCAAGGGAAAAAAATCGAGCACGTGACTTTGTTACGGGAAAAGAATGTCAAAGCCAATCCCCGGGATTTTAAGGCCGCTTTGGAAAGAGCGATCATCCAAGACGTCCAGCGCAAAGGCAAATGCCTCCGTTTCGATTTGGATAATGGCTATTCCTTCTATTCCCATCTTCGGATGGAAGGGAAATACTTCCTTCGCCAGCAAGGCGCCCCTTTCGATAAGTTTGATTTGCTCATCATCGATTTCACCGACGGTTCCTCCCTCCGTTACAACGACGTCCGCAAGTTCGGTACCTTCCATCTTGGTTTAACCAAAGACGCCGAAGTGGACGGACCCTTCTCTGAAATCGGGCCGGAACCATTTGATCTCTCCGGCAAGGAACTTAAGGAAGCCTTCTCCAAAAGAAACATCCCCGTGAAAGTCGCTTTGCTCGACCAACCCGTCATCTCCGGCATCGGGAACATCTACGATAGCGAGATCCTCTTCGCCACGAAGATCGACCCCATGACCAAAGCCAACGCGCTCACGCTGGCCCAATGCGATGCCATCATCCAGGAGTCAAAACGTATCCTTGCAAAAGCCATCGAAGCCGGAGGCACCACCATCAAATCGTTCCACCATGGCGATAATATCGATGGCATGTTCCAATTAGAACTCCAAGTCTATGGAAAACAAGGACAGCCTTGTCCAGAATGCGGTCACCCCATCAAACGTGTCTTCTTAGGGGGACGCAGCTCCTATTATTGTCCTTTTTGCCAAAGGCAACCACAGACCAAATTCGTCCTTGGCATCACCGGGCCGATCCACGCTGGAAAAACCACCGCGGCGAACTATTTCAAAGCCAAGGGCTATTTGCATTTCGATGCGGATGCCGTCACCCATTCCCTCTACGAAATCAAGTCGGTGCAAAAGAAGATTTCCTCAATCCTAGGGAAAGAAGCTTTCGTCGAAGGCAAAATGAATGCCGGCTACATCCGTTCGGCCTTAACTCGGAGCAAAGCAAAGAAGAAGGCGTTGGAAAACTACCTCTATCCTTTGGTAAAAGCCAAGGCGGAACGCTTTATCGCAAAAGCACCCAATGGAAGCAAAATTTTAATGGACGTGCCTCTTCTTTTTCCTTCTCATATCGATACACTTTGCACCTATACCATGTTGATTGATGCACCTTTAGAACAACGGGTGGAACGGCTCGAACACGAAGGCCGCCCCACCGCTTCCTTGATTCAGCTCAACAAAGAATATCCCTTAGAGCAAGCAAAGAAAAAAGCCGACTACATCGTTATGAACGATGATGATGTCGGCACGTTCCTAAATCGTTTGCACAGTTGCAACTTAGATTAATCGTAAAGATTCACACCGGTGATATCGAACGCGGATTTCGTGTGCTTTTTCACTTCTGCGAATAATGCGTTCACCACATCGGGTTCTGCCTTTCGGGCATAGCCTTGTTGCACTTCTTCTAAAGAATAACGGGACCCAAAGGCGGTGAGCATTTGGTTTTCCATCCGGTATTTGAGAATCGGGGCCAAGATTTTGGTAAAGATGTACTCGGATTTGAACTCCTCCCCAAAACGGTCAAAGACCACCAAGGGACAATTCATCAAGGTTTGCATGTTCCGCTCAAATTTGGCCTTTTCGTCAAATGAGAGGGCTTGGGCTTTCAACGTTTCGAAGGTCTTTTTGGTGTCGATGAAGGCCACGCCAGGGGCAATCTTGCTCACTTCCGAGGCATACACCGCCAGGATAAAACTTTTTCCAGACTTACGATCGCCCTGAACATAGAGCCAGCGGCTGGATTGGTCTTTGATGATGGGCAGCATTGCCTTGATCAAAGGATTTCTGGTGGAAGCGCTACGTTCGACGCTGCGTAAATCTTTCCCAACCCATTCGTCGGGGAAGTCACGCTTAATGAAGCGACGTTCTTCCTCTTCCTGACGCTGCAGATAATGGCAGGGGAAGAATTCCACGTGCAATGCCCCATGGTCACGGCTAAGGTCCATTCGAAATCCCGGCTGGGCTTTGGGGCAATCCTTTAAGCCCGGACAATTCGCACAGAAATGAGCGTCCTGTTGATAATCTAAAATCGCGGCGAGGCCGTTTTTGACTTCGGCATTGGTCAGGTGAAGCGATGCCAGTTTGGGATAGACGAGATCATCTTCTTTTAAGGAAGCGATCGAGGCAGCCACCGCCTCTTTTAAACTGCCATCATCCTTAAATGGATTCTTGGGTTTGAGACGTTCCATTATTTGCTTTCCCCATAGAGTTCATCGAGCAAAGCATCGATTTCCTCATTGCTGACTTCTTCTTGTTTTTCTTGGGGTTTTGCGGAAGTTTTCGCGGGTTTTACGTAGGAATTGCGGGTTTTTTCTTTCCGTTGGCGATTCACTTTCGTTAAGTAATCCATCGCGTCCCGGGCGCTTTGGCAGCCTTCTCGAACCAGGGCTCCGGCAATCTTTTCGCAATAGGCGGAGGAAAGAACGTTGTCATTCTTTTCGAGCACATAATCGATGACGACGTTGATGCAGGGAGAGGGCAAACCGATATCAATCGAAAGACGTTCCAAAAGGCGGGCGTCGCTTGCCGGGGGTCGGTTGCCACCTTGTAGCATCGCTAGATAAGCATAGGGTTTGGTTTCATCCATAAGCTGGATTTTCTGAGCCAATGCGGAGGTAGAGGAAACCTCGCTTTTCACCAGGTTACGTTTCCGGATATAACGGAATCGCAAAGAACCTTGGGCTTTATTGGATAAAGCAAGGAAGTCCAAGCGAGAACCTTTGCCCTTCCTGGCGTGATAACAATCAAAGCAGAACGAAGCCATCGTGACTTCATCGAGTTCGTAGAAGGTGGCGATTTTGGCCGCCCGATCAAGCTCCGAATCGCTAAGTAATTTCGGATCAATGCCGATCTTTGCCAATTCGTCATTGAATTTGGCGGGAGAGAAAGCCAAGGGGACGTTGCCTTTTCCCTGATGCTCTCGGGTAAGGCCTAAGTCCTTTACGAAATCCGGCTTGAAGAACGAGGCGAAATCCGTCGTGGTCTCTTCCATGTCATCGGGGAGTTTCACCGCGGGGAAGGTTTCCCTTAAGTTCTTCATGGCCACTTTGCCCACTACTTTTTCCAAGGACGGCCCCAATAAGGGATCATCGAGGAAAACATAGGGTTCCAGTGGTGCGTAAAGACAATAGACGTAATAAGAAACAGGGGTGCCTTTTTTCACGAAGGTGCGGACCAAGCCAATGGCCTCCAACGCCTTCATCGAACGCTCGAATGTTCCCGAGGTCACCAGGGTCCGGCGATAGAAGCTTTCGTGGCTTTGCAAGGAAGAGGTGTTCCAAGTGGGATCATGGTACAGGGCAAAATAGACACCGAGGGCTTCGGTGCCGACTAACGGGAGGTAGCATTTGGCTAAGGTTTTCATCCCTTCGCCGGTGAGTGCCGCCATCCGCCGAACTTCATAAGTGTCTAACGAATCTGCGTATACCATCGCGGCCAAATTTTAGCATCACCCCTTTTTCTTTGGTATAGAAAAATTAAGTGTTAATCGGCACTTTTTAGAGTTTTCCACAATCGGAACCCCCATCAAACCTAGCAAAAATCGATTTATTCACATCGTTGGCAACATTTTTCCTTTTTTCTTATGAAAGTGTTTTTGTTTCCCCCTCTCGCATAAGGGTGCGCTTGCGCTATAATGTGTAGCGAAAATCCTTTGAGGTGGTCTAAATATGATTAAGAAAATCGGTATTCTCACGTCCGGTGGCGATGCCCCTGGCATGAACTGCGCAATCCGCGCCGTGGTCAAAGCGGGTTTAAAGTATGGTCTGGAAGTCTATGGCGTCCTCGACGGCTATAAAGGCCTCGTCGACGACGACATCTTCCCCATGGAACGGCATTCCGTCGCCGACATTATCAACCGCGGCGGCACCGTTTTACAAACCGCGCGTCTACGTGAATTCAAAGAAGAATCCGTCCGTCAGATCGCGGTCGACAATTTGAAACGCCGCGGCATCGAAGCCCTTGTCGTCATCGGCGGCGACGGTTCTTATATGGGCGCGAAGAAGCTCACCGAGATGGGCATCAACTGTGTTGGCCTTCCCGGCACCATCGATAACGATATCGCCTCGACCGACTATACCATTGGTTTCGATACCTGCTTGAACACCATCGTCGACGCCGTCGATAAGATCCGTGACACCACGTCCTCCCATCAACGCTGCGCCGTCATCGAAGTCATGGGCAACCACTGCGGAGACCTCGCCCTCTTCTCCGGCTTAGCCGAAGGGGCTGAAATGATCCTCACCCAAGACCACATCATCCCCGAAGAAGAAATCATGGCCTCTCTCAAATCCCTTTATGTCGGCAAGAAAAAACGGGCCATCGTCATCGTTTCCGAAAAGATGTATCCCGACATCCACCAATTCGCCGCAAAGATCCAAGCCGAAACCGGATTTGAAACCAAGGCCGAAGTCCTCGGCCGTATCCAACGCGGTGGTTCTCCCTCCGCCTTCGACCGTGTTTTAGCCGCTCGCATGGGCGCCTATGCCGTTGACTGCTTGCTTGAAGGCAAGGGCGGCATCTGCATCGGCATGGTCAATAACAAAATCGTCGACTACGACATCTATGAAGCCTTACAGCTTCCCCGCGATAAGCATGCCTCCATGCTCCGCTTGATCGACATCCTCAAATAAGGAGATTCCCATGCTATTCAACATCACGAAAAAGACGAAAATCGTCGCCACCATCGGTCCGGCTTCCGATACCTTCGAAAAGTGTATGGAACTCTACAAAGCCGGTATGAATGTCATGCGCATCAATTTCAGCCATGGCACCTATCCCCAGCAAGAAGAGAAAATCAACATTGCCCGTGAGTTCGAAAAGCAAGGCATCTACGTTCCCGTTGCCCTCGATACCAAGGGCCCGGAAATCCGCACCGGCTATATGGAGGGTGACAAAATCGACATCCCCGACCGCCATCGGATGCGTATCTCCATGGAAGATTGCTTGGGAACCCTCGAAAAATTCTCGGTAACCTACAAAGGCCTCTACGAAGACGTCAAAGTCGGCGACCACATCCTCATCGATGATGGCAACCTCGATTTCTTAATCGTTGAGAAAGACGATTCCTGCCGCGAACTCGTCGTCGAAGCCCAAAACGCCCATACCCTCAAAAACCAAAAAGGCGTCAATTGCCCCTTCTCCCGTCTTTCGATGGATTTCATCTCCCCCAAAGACGAAGCCGATTTGAAGTTTGGCTGTGAGCATAACGTCGATTGCATTTTCGCTTCCTTTACGCGCCGTCCCGAAGACGTGTTGGAAATCAAGCGGGTCTGCGCTAAATACGGCCGTCCCGATATGCCCGTCTTCGCCAAGATCGAAAACCCCGAAGCCGTCGATAAGATCGCTTCAATCATCGATGTCGCCGATGGTGTCATGGTGGCTCGTGGCGATTTAGGCGTGGAAATCCCGCCTGAAACCGTGCCCGATGTCCAGCGTCAGATCATCTATACCTGCCGCCGCAAAGGCAAACCCGTCATCACCGCCACCCAAATGCTCGACTCCATGGTCACCCATCCCCGTCCCACCCGGGCCGAGGTCACCGACGTGGCCACCGCGGTCGACGAAGGCAGCGACTGCGTCATGCTTTCCGCCGAATCCGCCTCTGGCTTATATCCGGTGAAGGCCGTCGAAATGCAATCCTCCATCGCCCGCACCGAAGAAAACAATCACCTCGACTACGAGAAGTTAGCGGCCCAAGCCTACGAGCATTCCGAACATTCCAATAACGACGCCATCTCCAACGCCGTCGCCAATACCGCCTTACTTATCGGGGCAAAGCTCATCGTTTCCTTTACCGAACGGGGCTTCTCTTCCTGGCGCATTTCCAACGCCCGCCCCTGCTGCCCGATCATCTCCGTGACCTCCAACCGCCGGGTCGCCTTCCAAAGCGCCTGGATGTGGGGTGTCTATAGCGTGCTACTAAAAACCTCCATGCCCGACTTCATCGAAGAGATGGAAGTCCTCTCCCTCAAGATTGCCCGCAACCTTGGCATCAAAGCGGGAGAGCCCATCATCATCGTCGGCGGCACCCCCACCGGCGCGGGACAAACCAACTTCATGAGGATCGTCACCGTCAACCAAGTGACGGAAATCGAATAATGAGAAAGGTCATCGCCCTGGATATTGGGGGCACCAATACGCGCGTCGCCCTCATCAATGAGAAATTCGAACTCGAAACGGTTTTAATCAAAGATACGGTCACCGGCAATAAAGAAGCCTTTTTGGCTTCGGTTTCATCGATCGTCGAAGAAGCCGTCCCCGATCGAAGCGAAGTCATCGCCATCGCCGCCGGGGTTCCCGGACGGGTTCGCTTTGATGGCTATATCGAAGCATTGCCGAACGTTGGCATTTCCGAGATTCCCCTCTCTTCCTACCTAAGCTCCTATTTTGGCATCCCCGCCTATGTCAGAAACGATGCCGAAGTGGCGGCTTTAGCCGAAGCCAACGTCGGTCCCAACGCCGTTTACCACTCCTTATATTTCGTCACCGTCTCCACCGGGGTCGGGGGCGCTTTGACCATCGATGGGAAACTGGCCTTCTCTTCCTCTGAAGTCGGTCACACCGCCACTTCCTATAAAGGGGATATCCATGAATTCGAACAGCTTTGTTCCGGTTCTTATTTGAAGCGCTTCTGCCATTTGAACGACCTCGAAGTTGCCAATAGCAAAGAATTCTTTGAACTCGTCCAAGCCAAAGACGAGCACGCCCTTCGTGTTTATCAGGATTGGCTCCGCTTGTTCTCGGGCTGGATTAAGATGAATCAAGAAGCCTTCCAACCCGAGGTCTTCGCCTTTACCGGCGGCGTCATGAAATCCAAAGACATCTTCTTCAAAGATCTGCAGGCGGCTTGCCCCTTCGCCCATTTGGTCGAATGCGGCTGCGGCCAATATGCCGGATTAATCGGCGCCGGCGTCTTCGGCTTCCAATCCCAAAGCTAATATGTCCTATCAAGCCATCGTCATCGGGGCGGGACTCGGCGGTCTTTCGGCTGCCCTTGCCCTCCAACAAAAAGGCGTTCAAACCTTGCTCCTAGAAAAGCACAACCTTCCCGGGGGCTGCGCCACCTCGTTTAAACGGGGCCGTTTTGAATTTGAAGGCAGTCTCCACGAATTCTGCGCCTTTGGAGAACCGGGTAATTACGGCTATGCGGGAAAACTCATCAACGAAACCTATGGTTTAGGGATTCCCGTCGCCATCTCCCCCGATTTGTTCCGCGCCGTCTTGGTCAGCCGCGATGGCACGCCGTTCGACGTGACTTTACCTCGAGGCGAAGAAGCCTTTATCCAAGCTCTTAGCCAAGCCGTCCCCGGCAGCGAAAAGGGATTACGTGAATTCATTTCCCTTTGTAAGGAAGCTTATGAAGTCTCCGCTTATTTCGATGAGCACATGTTCGAAAAGCAAAAGAAAAACGGGGACGTGAAAATCGATGCTTTCTATTTTGCCAAGCATTATCTGCGTTACCTCCAAGTCGCCGAAGTGCCCTTCAATGAGGTGCTCCGGAAAATCGGGGTGCCCGAAAACGCGATCGATATCCTCGGTTGCTACCGCGTTTACCTCGGCGTCGATCCCGCGGTTGTCTCCTTCGCCCATCTGGCGACGATGATCTATTCCTATATCCATTTCGGGCCGGCTTTGGTTTTGCCCAATAGCCATGGGTTTGCCTCCGCTTTCGTCGAGGAATTCAAGCGGCTTGGTGGCACCGCCTATTTCGGAGTGGAAGCCAAAGAAGTCGTGGCTGATGAACAAGGCCATATCCAAGGCGTGCAAACCGACCACGGATTCTTCGCAGCCGAGGAAGTCATCGCCAACGTCTATCCCGAAGTCGCCTACCGCGATTTGCTTAGCAAAAACATCATTCTTCCAGCCCGAGAGAAGAAACGGATTGGCCTAGCGAAAACCGCCATCCGCTTCGTCAATGTTTTCCTCGGACTCAACCGTTCCGTGGAAGATTTTGGCATTCACGATTACACGCTCTTCTTCCCTGGCGACCTTTCGAAAGAAAGAAAACAAGAGACCCCACTAGATTATTGCGATGCCGCGGCGACCGCCTATAACGTTTTGAATCCGGACATCTCCCCCAAAGGCACCGCGATCATAACCTTGACTTTGGAATATCAAGACGATGTTTGGGGAAACGTCGATCCCGCGGATTATTTCAAAACCAAAGAGGCCGTGGCGAAAAAAGCCATCGCCGATTATGAGCAAACCACCGGGATTTCCATCGCCCCCTATATCGAGGAAATCGAAATCGCCACCCCTTGGACCTATGCCCGTTATTTGGGTTCTCCCGAGGGCACGCCCTATGGCTATCGTTTCGACGAGACCAACACCATTCTCACCCAGTTATTAAGCATCCGTCGCGATCAACCCGTTCCCGGCTTCTATACCGTCGGTGCTTCCGGACCCCGTGGAGATGGCTATTCCCAAACCACCGGCAATGGGCGCGATATCGCCGAGCTCGTCTACGAACATCTCCAAGGAGGAAAACACCATGGGTAAAATGCTCAAAGGGTTTGGCCTCCCTAAGATTTTGGGATTCTTGTTCAAAGGTAAGAAACGTGAGAAGCAAATCCGCCAGGCCCCGGAAATCGTCAAACCCGCTTCCCCCACCAATCTGAAAGCCAAAGCGCTCCACCCCAAGGGACTTTTGGGTACCGTCAAAGAAGCCACGCTTCGCCAAGGGATTCTCTTCGTTACATTTGATGTGCCAAACTTCCCTTATTTCCGCGCGGGCCAATATCTCACAATCTCTTTCCAAGAAGGGCAAGCCATCTATTCTCGACCCATCTCGATTCTTTCTTCGCCCAAGCAAGCCGCACAGGGCCAAGTCTATGTGGCCATCAAAACCAACGAGCAAGGCGAATTCTCCCGTCTTGCTTCCACGCATTTAACCCCGGGGGCTACCATCTCCTTAAGCGCCCCAAGTGGCGATTTCTATTATTCTCCTAACCGCGACCAGAAGCAGGTCATCGCCTGCATCGGCGGGGTTGGGGCCACCCCAATCGTCTCTATGGCGGGCGCCATTTTAGAAGGCAGCGAGAACTTCTCGCTGACCATCATCTATGGGGCCAAATCCATCGACGAAGCCGTCTTCCTGCCTTTGTTCATGGAATATCAAAGTCGCGACCCCCGAATCCGCATCCGCTTCCTCGACGAATCCAAAGGCCGACGCTTCACCAAAGAAGTCATTTTGGAAGAAGCCGATGGCCAAGAATTCTCCCTCTTCGTCTGCGGACCACAAGGGATGTATCATGCCTTCGATGGTATCGCTAAGGAGCTTGGACTAGACCGTAAACACTATCGCCGAGAGCTTTTCGGTGGCATCAAAGACCCCGCCTATTTCCCGGATTATCCCGGCGCAAAACAGCCCTCTTTCCATGCGAAAATCTTCATGGTAGACCAGGTTTATGAGGTTGAAATCCCTGCAAATCGCCCGCTTTTGGCGAGTTTGGAATCTCTTGGCATTGCCTCGCCCCACCGCTGCCGAGGCGGCATCTGCGGCGCGTGCCGTGGGCATATCTTAGCGGGGGAAGTCTACATTCCCAATTTCGAAGACGGGCGCCGCCTTAGCGACAAAGAAAAAGGCTATGCCCATCTTTGCATGACCTTTCCTTTAAGCGATTTGGAAATCGAAATCCCCGCGTCTTGATCCTTATTTTTTAAAGAAAGAGAAGAGACCTTTCTTTTGATAAGCCTCAATCGTGATCTTCCCGACTTGATATCCCGAACCATCTAGCGCCTTGCGGATGGTTTCTTCTTCATAAGGGCCCTCACCAATGAGGGTGGTTTGGTTTTTCAAATGGCTGGACTGGACTTTCTTTAAGGGCACGGCCTTGCGAAATAGGTCGTTGACGTGCGATTCGCACATCCCGCAGTGCATACCTTCGATTTCAATGGTGACTTTTGCATGGTTTACTCCTCAAATAATTCCGGATGGTTGGATAACGAATCCTTGGCCGTGAGTTCCCGAATGACGCGGCAAGGGTTGCCAGCGGCGAAAACGCCTTCTGGAATGTCGCGGGTAACCACCGCCCCTGCGCCGATGACGGTATTCTTCCCAATCGTGACCCCGGGCAGGATTACGACGTTGGAGGCAATCCAACAATGTTCTCCAATATGGATGGGCTTGCCGTATTCGTTATCGGTGATTTCCCCATATTTGCCGAAATAGACGGCCCGTTCCGCGGCCAGCATCGGATGCAAAGGCGTTTGGATCGAGACGTTGCATCCCATATGCACGCCTTCCCCAATCACCACCGGGCAAACGTCGCAGATGGTCAGATTGTAATTGGCATAGCAATTCGGGCCCATATAGATATTGCATCCATAATCAAAATAGACCGGTCCCCGTAAGAAACAGCTCGGATCGATATTGGGGGCGAATTCCTTGAGCAACTCCGCCCGTTTCGGGGAGAAAGCGGAAAGGCGATTGAATTCCTCGTTTAATTCGTTGAGATAACGCTGCTTGGCATGGAGTTCAGGCTCGGAGGGATCATAGATTTTCCCTGAGAGCATTTTGGCTTCTTCGTTGGACATGGCGAAATTATACCACGAAAGAAAAAAGACGCCCCGAAGGACGTCTTCGTTCTTAAGAGAATTAGAACTTACGGTTGGCGAAGGCCTTGACGCCGAGGTATTCGGCTTCTTCACCGAGCTCTTCTTCGATGCGGAGGAGCTGGTTGTACTTAGCCATACGATCGGTACGGGAAGCGGAACCGGTCTTGATCTGACCCGCATTGACGGCAACGGCGAGGTCGGCGATGGTGGCATCTTCGGTTTCACCAGAACGATGGGAGACCATGCAGGTGTAGCCATTGCTTTGGGCAAGGCGGATGGCATCGAGGGTTTCGGTAAGGGTACCGATTTGGTTGACCTTGATGAGGATAGAGTTGCCGATGCCTTTGATGATGCCTTCGCGGAGGATGGCGGGGTTGGTGACGAAGAGGTCGTCGCCGACGAGTTGGACCTTATCGCCAAGGCGTTCGGTGAGCTTCTTCCAGCCTTCCCAGTCGGATTCGGCAAGGCCATCTTCGATGGTGATGATGGAGGGATATTCCTTCACCATGCGTTCGAGGTAGCGGATCATCTGTTCGGTGGTCTTCTTGCCTTCTTTGGATTTCACGAGGTTGTAGACGCCATTGCCTTCATAGAATTCGGAGGAAGCGACGTCCATACCGAGGAAGATTTGTTCCCCAAGCTTATAGCCGGCTTTTTCGACGGCTTCGGCGATGAGGGCCAAGGGTTCTTTGTTCCCCTTCTTGCAGCTGGGGGCGAAACCGCCTTCGTCGCCGACGCCGGTTTCATAACCGTGGGCTTTGACGACCTTTTGGAGGTGGTGGAAGATTTCAGTCCCGGCGCGGAGGGCTTCGTGGAAGGATTCAAACCCGGCGGGGATGATGAAGAATTCCTGGAAGTCGACGCTGGATTGAGCGTGGGCGCCACCATTGATGACGTTCATGCAAGGGGTCGGGATGACTTTGCCATTGGTACCGCCGATGTAGCGATATAAGGGCATGTTGAGGCTTTGGGCTGCGGCACGGGCCACGGCGAGGGAGACGCCAAGAAGGGCGTTGGCACCCAAGTTGGATTTGAAGGGGGTACCATCGAGTTTGAGCATGGCGCGGTCGATGCCGAGCTGATCGGTGACTTCCATGCCTTCGACCACGGGGGCGATTTTCTCGTTGACGTTGGCGACGGCTTTCAAGACGCCTTTGCCAAGATAGCGAGCCTTGTCGCCATCGCGGAGCTCGAGGGCTTCGCGTTCGCCGGTGGAGGCACCGGAGGGGACGATTGCCCGGGCTTTGATCCCGTTGTCGAGGGTGATTTCGACTTCAACGGTGGGGTTGCCACGGCTATCGAGGACTTCGCGGCCATGGACTTTGCAGATTTTTGCCATTTCTTTCTCCTTTGATTATTAGGAATGTGCTGAAGAGATTATAGGACATTAGGCCCGCTTGCGTGCATAAGAATGCGCGATTTTCTTAAAAATCTTTGAAAACCGACCCTCGTCAACCCCTATTTCCGCCGATTTTGACCAAAAAACCGCCGAAAAGAGGCAAAAAAGGAAAAACATCGCTCTTTGAAGATTCCTATCTTTTCTCTTTCTTTCTTTTGGTTTGGCTCTTACAATATCGGTGCGTTGAAGGAGACACGCCTT
The DNA here is from genome assembly GCA_017454295.1 of Bacilli bacterium. Classification (GTDB taxonomy): domain Bacteria; phylum Bacillota_I; class Bacilli_A; order RFN20; family CAG-826; genus Alloenteromonas. The sequence goes on along the minus strand of JAFTDF010000045.1, from coordinate 2,721 downwards.
CCTCCTATAGGAGAGAAGGTACCACTCCGGAGCCCCTGGCGAAATAAGTCAGGCGTAGGCCTTGCGTTAAAAGGCAACGAGAGCGTTCCTAGTTTTTGCTAGGGGCGAAGTAAGGTGGTACCGCGCGTCAAGCGTCCTTATGGATGTGACGCTTTTTATTTATTCAAGGAGGCAATTATGGAAATCGTCTATCAAGGAAAACCCTACGAGATCGAAGAACAAGCCAATGGTTTTGCCATTGCCAAACTCGTCGATCCTAGCATCAAGAACAAAGCCCTCGGCTATCGCCATGACGGCAAGATCTTCGATATGAACTGGCCTTTAGCCAGTGGCGGGGAAATCAGCTTCGTCATGCCCGAAGACCCCGATGGCTTTGAGATGCTCAATCACTCCTGTTCCCACATGATGGCCCAAGCCCTGCAGCATCTTTATCCGGGCTGCCTCTTCGGCTTTGGTCCGGCCATCGACGAAGGCTTCTATTACGACGTCGACTTCGGCGATCGGGTCATCACCGAAAAGGATTTCGCCGCCATCGAGGCCGAAATGAAAAAAATCTCCAAAGAAGCCATTCCCTTCAAACGGAAAGAAATCTCGCCCGCGGAAGCCTGTGAGGTCTTCAAAAACAACCATTACAAAGTCGAGCACATCGCCGATTTGGAAGGTCAGATCTCCATGTACGAACAAGGCGATTTCGTCGACCTTTGCCGTGGCCCCCACGTGCCCAACACCTCTTATCTAAAGTATTTCAAAGTGCTCTCCCTCGCCGGCGCCTATTGGCGGGGCGATAGCAAAAACAAACAGCTTACCCGTATCTATGCCACCTGCTGGCCCACTGAAGAAGCCTTGAAGAACCATCTTGAGATCCTCGAACGCCGCAAAGCCAACGACCACCGCCGCCTTGGCCGCGAACTTGGCATCTTCATGATTTCCGATTATGCCCCGGGCATGCCCTTCTTCCTCCCCAATGGCCAAATCATCCTCAACGAACTCGTCTCTTGGTGGCGCGAAGTCCATGCCAAGGAAGGCTACCACGAAGTCACCACCCCGACGATGATGTCACGCAAACTTTGGGAAACCTCGGGTCACTGGGGCCACTATAAGGACAATATGTACACCACCAAGGTGGATGAAGACGATTACGCCATCAAACCGATGAACTGTCCGGGGGCGATGCTCGTCTACAAAAACGACATCCACTCCTACCGTGAACTGCCCTACCGCATTTCCGAACTTGGCCACGTCCACCGCAAAGAAGCCAGTGGGGCCCTCAACGGTCTCTTCCGCGTCCGCGCCTTCACCCAAGACGATGCCCATATCTTAATCCGCCGCGACCAAATCGAAAGCGAAGTCAAACGGATCATGAACATCTTCGACCAGACCTACAATGTCTTTGGTTTGACTTATAAGATCGTTCTCTCCACGCGCCCCGATGATTTCATCGGCGAAATCGAATTCTGGGATGAGGCCGAACGGATTTTGGCCGATGCCTGCGAACATTCCGGCCACGAATACCAAATCAATCCCGGCGATGGCGCCTTCTATGGACCGAAACTTGATTTCAAGCTTCGCGATTCCATGGGCCGTACCTGGCAATGTGGCACCATCCAACTCGACGTCAACCTCCCCCACCGCTTCGAATGCTCCTATATCGATGAAAAGGGTGAGAAGGTCGAGCCAGTCATGCTCCACCGCGTCGTCTATGGCTCCATCGAACGTTTCATTGGCATCTTGATCGAACATTATGGCGGCGCCTTCCCCACCTGGCTTAGCCCGGTCCAAGCCCGCGTCTTGCCCGTCAATGGCGAAATCCATGGCGAATATGCCAAGGAAGTCGTAGCCGCTTTGGAAGCCAAGCACGTCCGCGTCGTTTTGGATGACGACAATGAAAAACTTGGCTATCGCTTACGCAACGCCCAAGTCACCAAGACCCCCTTCACCCTCGTCATCGGGGATAAGGAAGTCGAGAATAAGACGGTCACCTATCGCGTCTATGGCGACCAAAAGCAGGTCACCGTTCCCCTCGACGAATTCGTCGCCCTCATTTGCAAGTCGATTGCCGAGAAAGCCCGGTATTAATGGAAAAGAAGCGGATCGAAGATAACGCCTACGATTTAATTAGGGAACACGCGTCCGATATTTTGGCGCACCCCACCTTCCGCAATCTCGTCCGCAACAAGCAACACCATAATTCCAATACCTACGCCCATTTGCTCCACGTTTGCGTCCTGGCAATTAAATTCGCCCGGGCGTGGCGCTGGAAAGTCGATGCCAAGGTTCTCGTCCGCAGTGCTTTGCTCCATGACTATTATCTTTACGAATGGCACGATAAGCCCAATCGAAAGAAGCGTCATGCGCGCCGCCATGGCGTCTATGCGGCGGATAATGCCGAACGCGACTTTGGCACCGGCCCGGAGGAACGCAAAGCCATCGTCAACCACATGTGGCCGATTTCCCCCTTCCATCCGCCCAAGACCAAGGAAGGGTGGCTCGTGCTTTTCGCCGATAAGGCTGCCTCGTTCCGCGAGTTATTCGGGATTCTCTCTGCTGAAGACCATTACAAAAAGACCCCTGTAAAGAAATAGGGGCTGTAACAAAACCTCCCGTTAGTTAGGAGGTAGGGTTACGCCCCTTTTTTCTACCCGCGTATTTGTATTCTTGCTTTGCCTTTTCATTGGGCTGTTTTACTTTGGGCACCCGTTTCATCATCCGGTTCTCGATTCT
>JAFTDF010000044.1 GCA_017454295.1 Bacilli bacterium | reverse complement strand
GCCGTAAGTATATGGGCACGCATCCCACAGCGGCCCACATTATAGCGGAAACCCTCGATCGAGGCAAACCCGCCCATCAGACTTCCCAAGAAAGGAGATTGTATTCTCGGGTCTGAATGGTACGAATTGAGAATACAAGGTTCTTTATGGACGCAAATATAAGAATTAATTCCTTGACGGACGGAATTCCGTACGCTATGCTCCACCCTAGAGGAGATATGCTTATGCCTACCATCGCCATTACCGCCGCTAGAGACAACCTTTATAAGCTCGTTGAACAGGTGAACCAAACCCGCGAGCCAGTCATCATTACCAACGCCAAAGGAGAAAATGCCGTTCTTCTGGCCGAAAAAGACTATCTTGCTCTGCAAGAAACGCTTTCTTTACTTGGTGATAAGGAGACTTATAACCGGCTTTTAAGCGAATATAACGACGCCGATTTTGTGGATATAGATGAGGCCATTGCCGATGTGGAACGTGATCATCGTTAAAGCGGCCAAGAAGGATTTGTGGTATCTCAAGCAAAGTCGTCTTCTTGACCGTTTGAAAGAGATAGTAGAGGTGCTGAAGGAAAATCCTTTCCAACCCCCTTATGAAAAACTGGTCGGAAACTTCGCGGGGTTTTATTCGCGAAGGATCAACATTCAGCATCGGCTCGTCTATTCTGTGGACGCCACACCGTTTACCTCAGACGGCGATGCCTTCCAAGGGACCGTGAAAATCTTTGCTTGTTACCAGCATTACCACCATTAAGGAAGAAGTTTCCCCCGAAGTAGGGGACTTTCCTTTATGATATAGGCAGTTTTTATGAAGCTTTCCATCATTATCCCCGACAAAAACCAATCCAACGTCCTCTTGCCCAAACTCCAAGAGGTGGTTTTACCTTATTTCGATGATTGCGGTTTGACCTACGATATCTTGATCGTCGCCGATGGCTCAAACGAAGAAGAATGGGCCATCATGAAAGAAGCCGCCCGTTCCTTCCCGGCCCATGTCCATCTTTTAGATGACGAAGGGCTCAAAGGAAAAGGCAATGCGATCAAGAAAGGCATCGAACATGCCGATTCGGATTATGTGCTTTTCTTTGATGCGGATATGGCCACGGACTTAAGTTGCTTCGATTTGATGAAACCCGACCTTGGCAAAATCGATTGTTTGATCGCTAGTCGCGACGCCAAAGGGTCGCGTTACGCTTTAAAACAGCCCTTGAAGCGACGAATCACGCACTTTGGGGCGAGAATGCTCATTAAGATGAAATTCCATTTAAAAGGCGTGAAAGACACCCAATGCGGGTTTAAATGCTTCCGCACCAAACTCGCCAAAGAAATCGCTAGGCGTCAAATCATTACCGCCTTCGCCTTCGATGTGGAATACCTCTATTTCTTTTCCCTTAACGGATACTCCATAAAAGAGTATCCTTGCACCTGGACCGATGACGCGGGGGATTCCTCCGTCAAAGGATTGTCCCGCACGTCCAAGACTTTTGCCAAGGACTTGGGGCGGATCAAAAAGAACAAACGTAATTACCTCCTAAGTGAGGAAGAAAGGAAGGCCCTATGTTAATCGACCGTGCCGTCGTTGAAGTCCGTTCCGGCAAAGGCGGGGATGGCGCCTTATCCTTCCATCGCGAGAAAAACGTCCCCAAGGGTGGTCCCGATGGGGGCAATGGCGGAAGAGGGGGCAGCGTCTACCTCATCGCCAAGAAGAACGTCAATACCTTACTCGCCTATCGTCATGGCAAGCTTTTGGCTGCCGAGGATGGGGAAAAGGGCGATAAGAAACTCCAATTCGGCCATAATGCCGCCGATGTCACTTTCGAAGTGCCCGTGGGCACCGTCGTCTTTGACGAAGCCGGAATGCGCTTCCTTGGGGATTTGAATGAAGATGGCGCCAAGCTTTGCGTAGCAAAAGGTGGACGTGGAGGCCGAGGTAACGCCGCGTTTAAATCCTCGCGGTTACGGGTTCCCAAGGTTGCCGAAAACGGCCATCCCGGCGAGAAGAAGCGGATAATTCTAGAACTAAAACTTTTAGCCGACGCGGCCTTGGTGGGCTTTCCTAGCGTGGGCAAATCCACCTTGCTCAATATCGTTTCCAAAGCCTCCGTCGCCACGGCGGACTATCCCTTCACGACCTTAGAGCCTAATCTCGGGGTCGTCACCATCGCTGATTTAGGTACCCAATTCGTGTTGGCCGATATGCCGGGGCTCATCGAAGGGGCCCACGAAGGCAAGGGCTTAGGCATTGCTTTCCTCCGCCACATCGAACGGTGCCGCGTCCTCATCCACATGGTATCCATGGACGGGGAACGCGATCCTTATGAAGCCTACTGCGTGATCAACCGCGAGCTCCAATCCTATGGAGCCAAACTTGAGGAACGTCCTCAAATCGTCGTCGCTTCCAAAATGGACGCCGACGGGGCCGAGGAGCGCAAGGCCGAATTCGAAAAGAAACTTGGTTTCCCCGTGCTGGGCTTAAGTGCCCTCACCGAAGAAGGCATCGCGCCGTTAATGAAGAAAACCTATGAGCTCATCTCCAAGACCGAGCCGTTCCCGCTTTATATAGAAGGAAATGATGAAGTGGGTGGTATGAAAGTCTATGACGCCCATTTGGATGAAAAGCAACGTGATTTCGTCATCCTCCATCCCAAGGATCACCTCTTCGTCATCACCGGCGAAAAGGTCACCAAGGAATACGGCTTATATAACCTTTCCACCGATCAAGGCGTGGCCCGTTTGATCTCGTATCTGAATAAAATCGGGATTGATGAAGCCCTCAAAGAAAAAGGCGCGGTGGATGGGGATACCGTCCAACTTTGCGACTTCGAATTCGAATATCTCGGATAAGCGAAAAAACGCTTGCCTCTTTCTTCTTTTTCCCACCATTTGCCTGTATAATCTTGCTCATGGAGCAACCGCGTAAGTATCTGCCCATCGTCTTAACCGCTTTGGGGGCCTTCCTCGGCTTCTTCGTCGTTGCCCTCTTCCTGATTTTGTATTGATTTATGATTTATTCCCTATCCGGAACCATCGTTGACATCTTCACCGACACCGTGGCCATCGAAGTGGGGCCCATCGGCTATGAGGTTTTCGTTTCCCGCATCGCCGATTTCACTTTGGGCGCCGAGGCCAAACTCTATACCCACGAAGTCATCACCCAAGATGACCATTTCCTCGTCGGTTTTACCACGAAACTCGAAAAAGACGCCTTCTTATCCTTAATCACCGTCAAAGGCATCGGTCCCAAGACCGCTTTGGCGGCCTTAAGCAAGACGAGCCCGGATGAACTCTTTGCCGCGATCGAAAGCAGCAATACCTCCTATTTGAAGAAACTCCCCGGTATCGGTCCTAAAGCCGCCGCCCAGATCATCTTGGACCTCAAAGGCAAACTCGCCATGGAAGAAGCGGGGCAAAAAGGCAAAGGACAAAAGGCCAATCCCGAACTCTATGATGGCGTCAAAGCCGGCTTGAAAGCCCTTGGCTTCAAGACGCGGGAAATCGACGATGTCTTGGCCTCGATTAATGAGCCTGGCATCGACGAACAAACCTTGCTACGGGAAGCCCTTCGCAAATTGAAGAAACACTGATATGCCCAAACAACGGATCCTCCAACCCACAACCACCCCGGAAGAGAAAGAAGAGGAAACCTCGCTTCGCCCGCTGACCCTTGAGGAATACGTCGGACAAACCGAGATGAAATCCAATCTCGCCGTCTTTTTGGGTGCCGCGAAAAAGCGGAGCGAGCCTTTGGACCACGTCTTGCTCTATGGCCCGCCTGGCCTTGGGAAAACGACAATGGCCTTTGTCATCGCCAACGAGCTCGGTGGCCATATCCGTATCGTTAATGGACCTTCCATCGAAAAAACCGGTGATCTGGCCGCGATTTTAAGCGAACTCGAACCCGGGGATGTCCTCTTCATCGACGAAATCCATCGCCTTCCCCGCATCGTCGAGGAAGTCCTGTATGGGGCGATGGAGGATTTCACCTTATCCATCATGGTCAACCAAGGCGGGACCAGCCACGCCATCTCCTTGCCTTTGCCTCCGTTTACCTTAGTGGGGGCGACGACAAGAGCGGGGGACCTTTCCTCTCCCTTAAGAGCCCGTTTTGGCATCTCGATGAAGATCGATTATTACTCCGTGGAAGAGCTAGAACAAATCGTCAAGCGGACCGCCAAAGTCTTTAAGACGCCGATTGATGATGCGGCGGCTTCCGCCATCGCCAAACGCAGTCGGGGCACGCCCCGTTTAGCCAACCGTTTATTCCGCCGTATCCGCGATTTCGCCACCTTCTATGAGCTCGATGGCATCGACGAAAAAACGGCATTGCATGCCCTTGCGGCCCTGAAAATCGATGAGCTTGGGCTCGATGATATCGACATCCGTTATCTCACCACCTTAATCGACCGTTTCCATGGGGGTCCAACCGGTCTAGAACCCATTGCTTCGGCGATTGGGGAAGAGCTTGGCAACCTCGAAGACGTCTATGAACCTTACCTCGTGATGATTGGAATGATCAACCGAACGCCCCGAGGACGCATCGCCACCGAAAAGGCCTACCGCCATTTGAAAAAGAACCATCAAAACACGCTGTTCTAAGACGGCGCGTTTTTCTTCTTGGCCCACTTAGAGAAAAACTTCGCCCGTATCGCGTAAATGCGCGTTGAATAAGCAGGCGCGAAAGAGTATGATTTATCGCGTCAGTGGAATTATTAATATAATTCGCACTTCGTCAGGGAGGCTCTACTATGCGCCGATTCATCTCCTATATCGCCCTCTCCTCCGCGCTCATCCTGGGTTCTGCTTTGGCTACCGTGCCGATGATCATGAACATGGATGGCGACCTCGGATACGCCGATGGGCAAACTTTGTATTTCCGCGCCGCGACTTATGACCAAGACAGCGACAACGGCAACTATGGCAACGCCGAATCCGGCATGTATTCGTTTATCGACAACGAACGCTACATCACCGAAGGGGAGAAAGCCCCGATCGAATATATCGCCGCTACCGTGCGCGAACGTCTCGATGCCTGGGGCGTTTCCGGCTATAAAGTCGCCACCCAAGGTTCCAGCGACATCCAAGTCAGCCTCCGCACCGCCAAAGACGACGAAACCACGCTGAACTATCTCCGCAAGATCCTTAGCTTCAACGGGGGCGATTTCTCTTTGGACGCCACCGATACCAGCTACGAGGATTATTCCTATAACGAGAAGTGGGCCGATATCATCGATGGCCAGACCGCGCGTATCGAGGATATCGATATGCAGGGCTATAAAGTCCCGGTCGTCGTCGTTCCTTTGAAAGAAGGCGATGATTACAAGACCGCCCTCACCGACCTCATCAAATACTGCAACGACCATACCACCATCGCCGAAGAAGCCAAGGAAGGCGAGGAACAGAAGGAATCCGTCTACACCAACCTCGTGGTGTGGGCCAACCGCAGCTCCCTCGACCCGGAAAGCTTCAAAGACGCCGAGAAGAATCAAAACGTGGCCCTCAAGGTCGTCCTTTCCGAAACCTGCCAAAACGACAACGCCGTTTGGTACGACGCCACCGATAAGGACAAAGCCAATCCTTCCTTACAATTGATTCCTTCTTCGAAAGCCACCCAAAGCGGCACTTATGATCCGACTTACACCCAAGAGGCTTACGATGCCGCCCGTTATATCTTGACCTTAATGAATTCGGGCACCTTCGAATACGAAGCCTTCGCCGGACGAGACGTTTCCAATAAGTTCGCTTTGACCTATCTTTATTCCGAACGGGCCCAAGCCACCGTCGAAAACCTCATCGCCAAGGCCTGGAACAAAGAACCGGCCATGTCGAAGACCTTGATCTCGATCCTCGTCATCATCGCCTTCTTGGTGTTGATCCTCGCTTTGTTCGAACGGACCATGGCCTTCATCGAAGTGGCCGCCCTTGGCACCGTGACCTTTGCATCGTTTGCCACCTTCGTCGCCTTTGGCGCCCAGTTCAATATCGCCGCCCTCATCGGCTTAGGAGCGGTGGCCCTCATCGCTTTGTTTGGGGCCCTCTTCTATTCCAGCCGTCTCAAAGATGAAATCTATAAAGGCCGCACCTTGAAGAAAGCCCATAGCGAAGCCGCCAAGCGCTCCACTTGGCCCATCATCGATGCCGGTATCCTTTCCGCGATTCTTGGTGTCTTCCTTTATACCTTAGGGGGCGACATCGCTTCCAAAGCGGGCGTCATGCTCGTTCTTGGCGGGGTCTATTCCACCATCTTCAATTTGGCGGTGACCCGTTTGGCCGGTTGGATGTTTGCCAATGACTCGACCACCCCGACCAAACTCGATCGCTATCTCCATATCAATAAGGCCAAAGTGCCTGACCTCCTCAAAGAGGAGAAACAATCCTATTTCGGTCCGTATGCCGACCGCGATTTCTCCAAAGGCAAGAAGGCCGGTCTCATCGTTTCCTGCCTCTTCCTCCTCGCCGGCATCGGCTCAATGATCGGCTGGGGCGTCGCCAATAACGGCAACTTCTTCAATAGCGGTGCCTTCGAAGCCACCCCGACGGTCCTACAAATCGACGTCAAATCCGACCGCAACGACGCGATTTCCATCGATCGGTTGAATAACGTTGCTCGTATCTACGATAAAAACGACCAAGCCCATAACGCCATCTTATCCAACTATAAAGTCGACGATGTCGTCCTCTCCGATGCGGTTGCCGATGCCACTTTGTCGAAGAATTGCCATCAAGTGGTGGTGGGCGATGACGTCGATAACCTCACCAACGAATATTGGTTCTATTACCGGGTGACCTTCAAAAAGGATATCACCACCGGCACCAACCACGTCTATTACGGCTGGAATGGTTCGGATTGGGAAGATCTCCAACTCACCTCGTTCTTAGACCTGGCCAATCAGATCAAAGCCGATACCGTCTCCGAGGATAGCAATGAAGTCTTACTGAGCTTCGATACCCTCAAACCCGAAGCTTTGACGCCTTATTTCTACCAAGTCGCCTTAGGCGTTGGCGTGGGTCTTGCCGTCGCCATGGTTTATACCATGATCCGTTATCGGCCTAGCCGCGGCCTTGCCCTTGGGCTACTCACCGCTTCGGCGACCTTCTCCGCCGCAAGCTTCTATGCCTTGACCCGGATTTCCACTACGCCGGTGGTGAGCCTTGGTGCCATCACCGTCGCCGTGACGATGTTACTTGCCTCGCTCTTCATCCTCGCCGGCGAAAAAGAGATCTATAAGGAAAACCGCGACAAAGACAAAGACAATCTCGCCTTCCATAGCGAATGCTTGAAGGTGGCGACCTCCCGTCAAGCCGGCAACGTCGTCCTCTTCATCTTGCTTGCCGTTTATATCGCCATCGCTTCCTTCGCCTTTGGGCCAACCGCCTATACTTCGCCCTATATCATCGCGATCCTTGGCTTAGCCCTCTCGTTACTAGCGATCTTGACCTTGCTCCAGCCCGTTTCCGTGACGTTTGCGAAGGGATTCTCCTTAATCACCTATCGTCCGAGCCTCCCCAAGAAGAAAAAGAAGGCCAGCAAAGGCCCGCAGGGTGGCAACCTCATGAAAAAGAAGAAAGGCGCCGAACCCGAAGAGGCCATCTTCATCGGGATCAACGACTAATGGTGTCCTTAAAAGCAAGACTACTCCATCATTACGAACTAAACGAAGCGGACCTCGCTTCGTTTTGTCTTCCTCCCACGCTCGATTCCATCCCGAAAATCGATGATGACCTCGCCGTGAAAATGGCCCGTGACCGTATCGAGGAAGCCATCGCCCATCAAGAGAAAATCCTCATCTATGGCGATTATGACTGCGATGGGGTGATGGCGACGTCCATCCTTTCTTATTGTTTCCGAAAGAAAAGCTATCCCGCCGCCACATTCATCCCTTCTCGCTATATCGATGGCTATGGTTTGACCATGGAAAACGCCAAGCGGATCGCCACGGCCGGTTATAGCCTCGTGATTCTCGTCGATAATGGCGTTTCTTGCCTGGAACCGATCTCCTTTTTCCTTTCCAAAGGAATTCAGACGATCATCATCGATCACCATGAACTCCCTTCCTCTTTGCCGCCTTCTTACGCCTTGATCCACCCCGATACGCTTCGTTATGGATCTTATCCGGTCTCGGCAGGCTATTTAAGCTTCCTTTTCTCCATGGTATTGCTGAAGAAGGCCGATCCTTATTTATTAATCCTCGGGGCGCTATCCACCGTTTCCGATTTGATGCCGATCCGCAGCCATAACCGCGAGATTCTCCGTTTGGCCCTTGACGCGCTCAACCACGGCCATTTCCCGACCATCGAGGCGCTGACCGAGACCACCTTATTCGACGAGGATGTCCTGGGGATGGAAATCATCCCCCAAATCAACGCCGTCGGACGGATGGTCGAAGACCATGGGGTCAACCAATTGGTCCGTTATTTCGCCGATCCTGAAAATCCTAAGGGCCCACAGATCGCGAGCCTTATGAGAAGCGTCAACGAGGAACGAAAAGCCCTCTCAAAGGCCGCTTTTGAAATGGTTCAGGTCGAAGAAGGGCAGCCGGGCATCTTTGTCTTAGGCACCCTGAAAGAAGGGCTCAATGGGTTGCTCGCCAATCGCTTGCTCCAGCAATATAACAAACCGGTCATCGTCTTATCCCCCTCCTCTTCCGACCCTAGCGCCTACGTGGGTTCGCTTCGCTGCCGCCAAGGATTCGATTTCCCTTCCTTTGCTTCCTTTGCCTCTTCCTTATTATTAAGGAGTGGGGGACATGGCTTCGCCGGCGGATTCTCCTTAAAGAAAGAAAAGCTTGCTCAGTTCGAGGCCAAATTCCAGGAATATGCCGCACTTCATCCGCTGCAAGAAGAAGGGGAGGAAGACATCCCCTTATCCCTCTCCGAGGTGACCTTTGCTTCCTATGAGCTTATCCGTAGCTTTGGCCCGTTTGGCTTTGGCTGGAAGGCACCGCGCTTCGTCATTGCGCATCTACCGACGGATTCCTTCCAATACACCCGCGACGAATCCCACCTTTCCACCCCGCTAGGATATGGGGTGCGGCTGCTAGGATTCCATCAAAGCAAAGCAAACATCCTTCCTTTAGGAAGAGCCAACCTCCACGGCCGATTCCACCTACGGCTTTGGCAAGGAAAAGAACAACTCGAATTCCGAATCGATAAAATCGATTGAAAAACAAAATCGCCGTCTTATAGTTATCACCGCATGGAAAAACAAACGAAAAAATTACTTCCCAATGGGGGCTACCCCATGCATACCTTTGAGGAACTCAAAGCCCTCTATTTTACCTATATCTCGAATCCCGCCGACCAAAAGCTGATCGAGGAAGCCTATCACTTCTGCAAACTCAAGCACGAGGGCCAATTCCGCAAATCGGGGGAACCCTATCTTCAGCACCCCATCGAAGTGGCCTATATCACGGCCAAGCTCCAAAGCGGGCCGGCCACCATCGCCGCCGCCTTGCTCCATGATGTGGTGGAGGATACCGATGCCACCCTGGAAGACATCGAAAAGATGTTTGGGCCGGAAGTGGCCAAGATCGTCGGCGCTTTGACCAAGATCCAGCGGATGAAGTTTTCCCATATGGAAGCTGAGGACTTCGAAGCCGAAGACCACCGGAAGATTTTCCTCGGGATGGCCCAGGATATCCGCGTCATCCTCGTCAAACTCGCCGACCGCCTCCATAACATGCGCACCCTCGACGCCCTCTCCCCCGAGCGGCAAAAGACCTTGTCGCGGGAAACGATGGAAGTCTTCGTGCCCATCGCCGAACGTTTGGGGATCAATACGGTCGTCTCCGAGCTGCAAGACCTCTGCCTCAAATACATGGAGCCCGAGATCTATCTGCGGCTACAAAAGCTCATTAACGATCGTTTCGAAAACGCCAAACAAGACCTTGAAGCCTTAAAGAAACGTATTGCCGATATCCTCTACGAAAACGGGATTCCCTTCCGGATGGAAAGTCGGGTCAAGTCGATCTATTCCCTATACAAAAAAATGTATAAGAAGGGATATTCCATCGATGAGATTTATGACATCATGGCCATTCGCGTGATTACCAAGACCACGCTCAACTGCTATGAGGTCCTCGGGATCCTCCATTCCACCTATAAACCCATCCCCGGACGATTCAAGGATTACATTGCCATGCCTAAGGCGAATATGTATCAATCCCTCCATACCTCCATCCTCACCGGTACCGGCCAGGTATATGAAGTGCAAATCCGCACCGAGGATATGGACCAGATCGCCGAAACCGGGGTCGCCGCCCACTGGAAATATAAAGAAGGGGCCAACTACAACCCCAAGGAAGAGCAAAAGGAAATCGAGGAGCAACTCCATTGGTTCCGCGATTTCGTCTCCCTTGCCGGGGAAGCCCAGGGTTCCGCCAAAGAATTCATCGAAAACCTCACCAACGATATCTTCGGTGCCTCGGTCTATGTCTTCACCCCGATGGGGAAGGTCATCGACTTGCCCACCGGCGCCACGACGCTGGATTTTGCCTATAAGATCCATACCAAAGTCGGCGATAGCGCATCCGGGGCCATCGTCAACGGCTCCTTGGTGCCGCTAAACACCGTCTTAAAGACCGGCGATATCTGCGAAATCCGCACCTCCAAAAACGCCTATCCCAACGATTCCTGGCTCGAAATCGCCAAGACCGCATCGGCCAAGGGTCATATCCGCAAAGCCTTGCAGAAGCGTAATGCCGAGATTCTAAAAGAAGAACGTTCCAAACTCGGCAAGCAATCCTTGATGGATTCCTTCCGTATGCAAGGATTCTCCGAAGACGAAGCACTCAAGATCCTCGATAACGACAAGCTCCGGAACGAATATCACTTCAACGACCTTGAAGATTTCTATGTCATGGTCTATGGCAAGAATCCCGCTCCCAACGCTGTCCTGGATTTCCTCCATGTAAAGAAGAAACCGACGCTCGACTTTTCCAAGTCCAAGAAGGTCCAAGTCAACGAAAATGACGATAAGATGCCGGTTTATGTCGATGGTGGTGGAAACCACATCGCCATTACCCTAGGCCAATGCTGCTGCCCGATTCCGGGTGACGACATCGTCGGCTATATCACCAAAGGCAAAGGGATCACCGTCCATCGCCGCAACTGCCCCAACGTCCTCCATTCCAAGCGTTTGATCGACGTCCATTGGAAGCAAGATTTGGGCATCGGGGTCTATCCGGTCGATGTCGAAGTCTTCGCCAATGACCGTCCCAACCTCGTTTCGGATTTGCTGCAAGCCTTTGCCGCCAAAGGCGTCGGGGTCCATGATCTCAAGGCCCACCTCATCACCCAAACCAATAACGTCTCCATCGAACTCCAAGTCACCGTTTCCTCGGCCAAAGTCCTGCAGGATTGCTTCGCCGATTGTTCGGGGATCAAAGGGGTCTATTCGATCACACGGACCATCCACTAAAGCCAAGAAAGCAAGAAATCGGGGATTTATCCCGATTTTCTTTTGACTTCTCCTTTGCTTACCTTACGCGCGGGCCTATAATGGGGGCATCCTGAACAAGGGAGTTTTCCTATGAATCCGATTAATGTCAAAGGCACCCACGACATCCTGCCTAGCGATGGTCCGTATTTTGCCTATGTCCGGGAGATTTTCTCCCAGGTAGCCCAAGTCTATGGCTACGGCTATATCGAGCCGCCCGTCTTGGAATATACCGACGTCTTCGTCCGTTCCACCGGTGAATCCTCCGATATCGTCCGCAAGGAAATGTATACCTTCGACGACAAAGGCGGACGCTCCGTCACCATGCGCCCCGAATTCACCGCGGGTGTTATTCGCGCGATGGTGGGCAGCAAACTCTATGCAACCGCCGATTTGCCGATTAAAGCCTTCTATTTCGGCCCGGCCTTCCGTTATGAACGACCCCAGCTTGGCCGGTATCGCCAATTCTACCAAGCCGGCATCGAAGCGGTGGGGGCCGATTCCCCATATCTTGACGCCGAAGCGGTGGTCTTCGCCGTCACCGCCTTGGGGCTGATGGGCTTCCATGACCTCAAAGTCAAAGTGAATACCTTAGGTGGCCAGCAATCCCGCGCCGCCTACCGCGAAGCCTTGAAAGCCTATTTCGCCGATAAGCTGCCGGAAATGTGCGAAGATTGCCACACCCGGTTCGAACTCAATCCCCTCCGCATCCTCGATTGCAAGGTGCCCCATGACCACGAGCTTGGCCTAAACGCCCCCAAGATGAAGGATTACCTCACGGAAGAAGACGAAAAGCGCTTCTACGATATCCTGTCGTATCTAGCGACCCTCGGCGTCGATTATGAGGTCGACGATGGCCTAGTCCGCGGCCTAGATTACTATGGCGGCCTCGTCTTCGAGGTCCATGGCTCCACCAAAGACGGCCAGGATATCGGCGCCTTACTCGGCGGCGGCCATTATGATGGTTTGCTCTCCGCCTTTGGCGGGCCCGAGGATATCGACCATGGCGTCGGCTTTGCCATGGGGGTGGAACGCCTCATCGCCATCTTAAAGGATCAAGGTCTCTCCTTGCCCGAAAACGATTTGGACATCTACCTGATGCCAATGGGCGAAAAAGCCTATGAGAATTGCTTCTTCCTCGCCCAAGACCTACGGATGGGCGGCTTCAAAGTCGACCTTCCCTTCAAGTCGGGAAAGCTTGGTGCCTATTTCAAGAAAGCCGAGAAGCGGGGCGCCAAAGTCGCGCTTATCGCCGGCGATAGCGAAATCGAACACGACACCATCCAAGTCAAGAATCTGCAAACTCAAGAGCAGCGCGAAGTCCCGATGGCCGAACTCCCGGCCACCTTAGACGAGCTCTTCTCCGTCCAGGACGACCATGAATGCGGCTGCGGCTGCCATCATGACCACGAAGAAGGCCATTGCTGCCACGACGAAGCAGAAGGCGAGCATCATTGCTGCTGCCATCATCACGAAGAATAAAAGGAATCCACATCATGCAACGTAGTCATTTTAACGGGACTCTCTCCCTGGCCGAGTTAGGCCAAACCGTCACCCTCAAAGGCTGGGTGGCCAAATACCGGAACCTCGGTTCCTTGCTTTTCATCGACCTCCGCGATAGCAGTGGGATCGTCCAACTCACCATCGACCACCCGGAGAATTTCCCCGATGTCCGTAACGAATATGTCATCGAAGTCGAAGGGAAGGTCGCCAAAAAGGACGTCCCCAATCCGCGTTTGAAGACCGGGGAGATCGAAATCCTCGTCTCGAAAATGAACGTCATCAACAAAGCGGAGCTGACCCCCTTCATCATCGCCGACCAAAGCGATGCCCTCGAAGATACCCGTCTGCAATACCGTTATTTGGATTTGCGGCGCCCTTGCTTGCTCCATAACCTACGCATCCGCGCGCAGATTTGCTCGATTTTCCGTTCTTATTTCGACGCGCATCACTTCTTAGAAGTTGAAACCCCGATTCTGAACCTCTCCTCGCCCGAAGGCGCCCGCGATTACTTGGTGCCTTCCCGCGTCCATCCCGGCTCCTTCTATGCCTTGCCCCAAAGCCCGCAGCTTTGGAAACAATTGCTCATGGTGGGCGGGGTCGAACGTTATTACCAAGTGGCCAAGTGCTTCCGCGACGAAGACCTTCGCGCCGACCGTCAGCCCGAATTCACCCAGCTCGACTTAGAATGCTCTTTCCTTAGCCAAGACGAGATATTGACGCTGATGGAAGGGTTCTTGAAACGTCTATTCAAGGAAATCCGCGGGGTGGATATCGTCACCCCCTTACGCCGTATCAAGTATTGGGATGCCCTCGATACCTATGGCTCGGATAAGCCCGATACCCGTTATGATTTGAAGATCCGCGATGTGACCGCTTTGTTAAAGAAATCCTCCTTCCCCGGCTTTGGGGAAGCGGATATGGTCAAAGGCATCGTCGTCCCCGGCGTGGCCGCCCAAACCAGCCGCAAAGTCCTCGATGAATTGACCCTCGAAGCAAAGAAGTGGCGGTTAAAGGCCTATTATTGCCTCAAATGCGAAGGCGGTGCCCTCACCGGTCCCTTTGCCAAATTCGTGGACGAGGCTTTGGCGAAAGAGCTCATCGCCGAACTCTCGCTCCAAGAGGGTGACGTGTTCTTCTTCTCCAGCTCCGACAACCGTCGCATCATCGATTTCGGGATGGGTGGGCTCCGCACTTACTATGCCAAGAAGTTAAACCTCGTCCCCGAGAATACCTTCGACCTCCTTTGGGTCATCGATTTCCCGATGTTCACCCCCGTGGAAGGGGAAAACCGCGTGGTCGCCGAGCATCATCCCTTTACACGTCCGCGCGATGAAGATCTGCCTTTGCTTGACACCAAGCCCGAGGAAGTCCTCGCCTACGCCTACGATATCGTCATCAACGGCTACGAAGCCGGGGGTGGAACCTTGCGTATCTACGACCACGACATCCAATGGAAGATCTTCCGGATGCTGGGCCTTTCCGAAGAAGAAGTGGCGCAGAAGTTTGGCTGGTTCGTCGATGCCTTCCGTTATGGCACCCCGCCCCATGGCGGACTTGCCTTTGGCCTCGACCGTTTGGCCATGATCCTCGCCGGAACGGAGAATATCCGTGACGTCACGGCCTTCCCGAAGAACCTCCAAGCCAGCGATCCCACCTCCAAAGCGCCTCAGCCGGTGGATCCCAAACAGCTCGAAGACCTCTTCATCGAAGTGAAAAGCGAATAATCTATACTTTGTATAGTATCTACTAAAAAAGCACTAATCCATTTTAGGAGGACCCTTGATGAAACCTGCTACTAACACCGCCGAACGAAGCGTCGCCAACATCCGCGCTTTGCTCATTGATGTCATCAATAAGGCCAAATCCGGCCACCCCGGCATGGCTTTGGATGCCGCTCCGATCCTCTATGCCCTCTATCACGACCATCTCGTCGCCGATCCCGGCCATCCCGATTATTTCAACCGCGACCGTTTCATCCTTTCCGCGGGTCACACCTCCGCGCTTCTTTATAGCGTGCTGCATACCGCGGGTTACGCCCTCTCGATGGACGATCTGAAATCCTTCCGCCAGTTGGGTTCGAAGACCCCCGGCCATCCCGAAGTGGGGGTGACCCCAGGCGTCGATGCGACCTCCGGGCCTTTAGGCCAAGGCATTGCCCAAGCGGTGGGCGTCGCCCTTGCCGAAAACATGGTCCGTTCCTCCTATCCCGAAGGGGAGAAGCTTTGCAATCATCATACCTATTGCCTTTGCGGCGATGGCTGTTTGATGGAAGGGGTGGCCCAAGAAGCCATCTCCTTGGCCGGACGTCTCCGTCTCAATAAGCTCGTTTTGATTTACGACGCCAATTTGGCGACCCTGGATGGACCGACCTCGGATTCCTTCGACGAAAACGTCAAATTGCGCTTCCTCGCCTGCAATTGGAATGTCTTGGAAGTGGAAGATGGCAACGATATCAAGGCCGTCTCCAAAGCCATTGGCAAAGCCAAAGGATCGAAGGACTATCCGACGTTAATCATCGTCCATACCAAAATCGGCTATGGCACCGTCAAAGAAGGCGACCATTCCTGCCATGGCGCTCCCTTAGGGAAAGAAGACGGGGATAAGGCCAAATCCTTCTATGGGATCGACGCCCCCGAATTTACCGTCGAACCCGAAGTTTATTCCGATTTCTCCGCTAGCTTTGGCAAGCGGGGCGTGGAAGCCTATGAAGCTTACGAGGCCGGTTTGAAAGAATATGAGCAAGCCCATCCCGAGGCCTATGCCACGTTCCAAGCTTCCTTAAAGAAGGATGCGGCGGGGCTCGTACCGGAAAGCCTTCCTTTGGAAGGGGCCAAATCCACCCGCGTCGTTTCCGGGGAAATCCTCAAAATCTTGCATCAAAGCATTCCCTATTTGGCCGGTGGCAGCGCCGATGTGGCCGGATCGACCATGACCAACATTCCCGGCGAGCACCCTTATGACGAATATCATCGCACCAGCCGCGATCTTCATTTCGGCATCCGCGAATTCGCCATGGCCGCCGCGGTCAATGGTATGAACCTCCATGGTGGGATCCTCCCTTATTGCGCCGCTTTCTTAGTCTTCGCCGATTATCTCAAGCCAGCATTGCGGATGGCCTCTTTGGAAAAAAATCCTTCTTTATTTATCTTCACCCACGACTCCATCGCCGTAGGCGAAGATGGCCCCACCCACCAACCGATCGATCAATTGCCGATGCTTCGTTCCATCCCCGGATTACGCGTTTATCGTCCCGCCGATGTGAAAGAGACCCTCGGTGCCTATAAGAGCGCCCTCGCCTATCACTCTGGCCCCAGCGCCTTAATCCTCTCCCGTCAGAATCTGCCCCAACTCGAAGCGACTTCTATTGAAGGAGTGGAGCAAGGGATCTACCAGGTCTATGGCGATAAGAAAGCCAAGCTCGCCATCTTGGCCACCGGCTCGGAAGTTTCTTTGGCCATCGAAGCCGCCAAATTGATGAAAACCCCCGTTGCCGTCTATTCCTTGCCTTGCCTTGAGTTGATCCAGGATATCGACAAAGCCGTGACCTTGCCTTATGAGAAACGGGTCTCTTTGGAAATGGGATCCACCTTTGGCTGGGGTGATTACGCCAAATACCATATTGGCATCGATACCTTTGGTGCTTCCGGCAAAGACAAAGACGTCATGGCCCATTTCGGGTTCACCCCCGAAGCGGTGGCCCGTCGTTTGGAGGCCATTCTATGAGTTCGGCCGCCTTACGGGTCATCGATAACCGCCGCGGCTTAGGCGAGATCGGCATTTCAAGGCCCGCCATCATCGCCATCGTCGAACAAGCCCTTCGCGGGATGGAAGGGGTCGCCCTTGTGGGTGAATCCACCAAGACCGCCATCAAAAATCCCAAATACCCCAAAACCTCCGCTTTACTCTCCGCCCCCGGCGCCATTTCAGCGACCTTCCAACGCGATGGATTCTTAAGAATCCTCATCAAAATGGCGGTGGAAAACGGCTACTCGCCCGCCAAAACCGTGCTAAAGGTCGAAGAAGCCGTCGTCAATGCCTTGACCGTGGCCTTAGAGAGCGAAAACATCATCGTCGACGTGAAATTGAAAGGACGGCCCCATGCGAAGTCGAAGCGTCGCTGACCGTTATCTCGCCGCTTATCAGAAGCTTTGCTTGACGCCGTTTTTCTACGCCCTGATTTCCGTGGTGTCGACCACGATTCTCCTCGGAACGCAATCCGTCTATTCCTTGCCCCTTGCCTTTTATCTGGTCCGGATTCTCCATGACATCGGCTGGGAACTGATTTGGGTGATGGTCCTTGGCATCGGCATCGCCCTCGTCTTTTTGCTGACCTCGGCTTATGCCGCCAAAGGCAAGTGGTGGTTGCTATTCATTCCGCTGGCCTTTGTGATTGCCGATTTCGTTTTGGGGATCGTCTTCTTTGCTAAGCTCGACGCGGTTTCGTTTTATTTCGGCCTCGCGATGCACATCATCGCCTTAGTCGCCTTTGGTTTTGTCTTCTTCTTTGCCCATAAAACGATCGTGGCGTTAAAGGAAGAGAAGAAAGCCTAGTAAGGCAATTGCCTTTTTGCTAAGATTAGGCGCTTTCGAAGGGAGGCATGGTTCTATGGAAGATGAATTCGATTTAATGGGAAATGGCGGACGCAACGCCATGGAAAAGGTAGCGATGGTCGCCATCTATGATGCCCTCACCTATGTGGAAATGGGTCAGCCTTTGAACGTCGAAGATATCGTCTCCTCCCTCCTCGACGTCCCCTATAGCGAATGCGATCCCTTTGTAAAAGGGGCGATGGTAGCTTTCGTCGGCCATTACCGCGAAGCCGTCACCGCCATCGAAGCCAAGATGCGCAACTGGACCTTCGCTCGCCTCAATCGGGTCGAACAAGCCATCTTGCTGCTGGCTTACCTTCATTTCTATTACATTGAGCCTAGCGACGACAAAGGCATCGTCATCGACGTCGCCATCAAACAGGCGAAGGCCTATTTGGAACCCCGCGACTATAAATTCGTCAACGCCATCCTTGATCATGTTTTGATAAAGGAAGCTTCCGATGAACGATAGGCCCCTGACGATCACCGAGTTCTCTACTCTTATTAAGAGTAAATTGGAATCCGATCCCGCTTTTTACCATGTCTACCTCAGCGGTGAGGTCTCCGGATTCAAACTCTATCCCAGCGGCCATTGCTATTTCACCCTCAAAGACGAAGCTTCCGTCCTTTCCTGCGTGATGTGGGCCACTTATGCCCGAAGCCTTCGCTATTTGCCCCAAGACGGGGATCAAGTTGTGGTGCAAGGGCGGATTTCCGTTTATCCGGCTCGTGGCCAATACCAATTCGCGGTCGAACACCTCGAGCGAAGTGGGCTAGGCTTAGAGCTATTAAAACTGCAACAACTCAAAGAGCAACTCGCCAAAGAAGGCCTTTTCGACGAAAGCCGGAAACGCCCCTTGCCCCGATTCCCCAAGCGTATTGCCGTCGTGGCGGGCAAAGGATCGGCGGGAATGGCCGACATCCTTCATAACATCGCTCTGCGATGGCCTTTGGTGGAAGTCTTGCCTTTCCCTTCTTTGGTCCAGGGTAAGGAAGCACCTGCCGCCATCATCGCCGCCCTGAAAGCGGCCTTAGAAGCCAAACCCGATGTGCTCATCATCGGACGCGGCGGCGGGGCCAAAGAAGACCTAAGCGCCTTCAATGACGAGGCATTGGTCCGCTTTGCGGCCACCTTGCCAGTGCCTTTTATCTCTTCCGTAGGGCACGAAGTGGACACGACGCTTCTCGATTATGTCGCGGATAAGCGGGTCTCCACCCCAACGGCCGCCGCGATTGCCGCCGTTCCGGACAAAGAAGAGGTCTACGCCTATCTCGATGAGGTCTCAATGCGCCTAAAAAGCCGTCTAGAAGCGCTTCTGCGCCACAAAAAGGAAATCCTTGAGCAACTAAGCAACCGCCCCATTTACGCTTCTCCTAAGGCCATTTATGAGGAAAAGCAGAAAAAAGTGGGGGAACTGGGTGATCGCTTGTCCATCGCCTATCGCAACACGATTGCGCAACGTCGTATACGCGTAAGCGCACTAAAAGACCATCTGCAAGCCCTTGATCCAACCGCGGTCTTGCAGCGGGGCTATAGCATTAGCTATGACCAATCCGGGAAACCGGTCCATAACGCCGCGGATTTGCCCATCGGTAGCATTTTCAAGACCCGCCTCGCCCATGGTATAATCGTGGGTGAAGTCAAAGCAAAGGAGGAATGACCCATGGCCGAAGAAAAAAAGAGCTATGAAGAACGGCTGGCCCGTCTTCAAGAGATCACCAGCAAGATCGAAAACGAAGTTCTTCCTTTGGAAGAAACAACCGCCCTCTATCAAGAAGGCAAACGCTTATGCAAGGAGCTCCAGGAAGAGTTGGAAGCAGCCGAGAAGCTGGTGGAAGAAACCGCAAAAGAATAGTATCATTTTAGTAGATTTTTAGCATATGAAAAGTGTCGATGCAGCCGACATAATCTTCCAAAATATCACGGAAGACCATTCGTCGATTAAATCGCTCGATTTCGATGAATTGGAGCTGCTTTCGGCACACCTTCGCGAACAGATTATCCAAGCCTGCAGCGAATATGGGGGGCATCTCTCTTCCAACCTCGGTGCGGTGGAACTCACCGTCGCCATCCATCATTTCTTTGATTTGCCCAAAGATAAGCTCATCTTTGATGTCGGCCATCAGGCCTACGCCCATAAGCTATTAAGCGGAAGAAAGCTCGATCACATGGGCGAAGAAGGCTTTACCTCCCCCTTAACGAAGATCGCCGAATCTCCCTTTGACCCCTACGATGCCGGCCACTCCTCGACCGCCATCGCCGCCGCGGAAGCCTTTGCCATCGCCCGCGATGAAAAGAAAGAAAACTTTGATGTGGTGGCCTTTGTCGGCGACGCTTCGATCGTCAATGGCCTCGCAATCGAGGGCCTCAATGATTTAGGCCAGCGAGGAAACAAAGTGATTATCGTTTTAAACGATAACGATATGTCTATTTCCCCGCCTAGCGGTGGGATCTCCAAATTCTTCCGGGGCATTTCCACCGGTGTGGTCTATAGCAAGGGCAAACACGGTTTTTACCGGGCCACGGCCAAAACGGCGGTGGGACGTTTCTTCTTCCGGGTGTCCCGGAGAATCAAAAACGCCATCAAACGCCAACTCGTCCCGCCCACGATGTTCGACAATATGGGCTTCAATTATATTGGCCCCATCGACGGCCACGACATCAAAGCCATTGAAAAGGCCTTCCGTAGGGCCAAACGCAGCGATCGTCCCGTCGTCATCCACGCCCGTACCATCAAAGGCAAGGGTTATCCCTATGCCGAGGCCGACAAAACCGGCTATTGGCATCATTGTTCGCCTTTTCATATCGGGACGGGCCAACCTAAGAACAATCATCCTGGCTTTATCACCTGGAGCCATTATTTCGCCGACTTGACCTTAAAGGAGATGGAATCCCATCCTGAGGCCCGTTTGATTGTGCCGGCGACCTTAAAAGGCAGCGGACTGGAGAAAGCATTCGGCTATTATCCGCAACGGTGCTTCGATTTCGGCATAGCCGAAGAACATGCGCTGACCTTCTCCGGTGCATTAGGCCTTAATGGTGCCCATCCGATCGTCTGCATCTATTCGACCTTCCTTCAGCGCGCTTATGACGAACTTTTCCACGATTGCGCCCGCCTTGGCGTGGATATGACGCTTCTCCTCGACCGGGCTTGTTTATGCGGAGGACTGGGTGAAACCCATCAGGGCATCTTTGATGAAGCCTACCTTTCTTCCATCCCCGGCGTAACTTTGGCGATGCCTAGCGACAAAGCCATCGCCCAAGCCTTATTCGACCAAAGCTTCCAGCATCATGGCGTATTCGCCATCCGTTATCCGCGCGAACTCGTCGATGAACGCACCGAACCCCCGGCCGTGGAATTGCCGTATCTCAGATTCCGTTATGAAGGCAATTCCAAATCCAAGAAACTCGCCATTGTGGCGGTGGGGCCGCGGGAAAAGGAGATCCTAGCTTTGCTAAAGAAGCATTACCTCGATCTGGAAGTCATCGATCCCGTCTATCTATGCCCCATCCAAAAAGACAATATCCTGCCTTTGCTAGCGTATGAGAACCTTCTCATCTATGATGCCTATGGCACCGAACAGGGCTTCGCCAAAAACCTACGCGCCGAACTCTTAGAAGCCGGGTATCGCGGAAAAGTCTATACCCGGGCCATCCCCAACCAATTCATCGGCTCGAACACCTACCAAAAGCAATTGGAACAATTCGGCCTCTTGCCGAGTCAAATCATCACCCTTGCCAAAGAAATCATCGGCAAATAAGACAATCCGTAATCGTTAGGCTTTGCCTAAAGCGGGTTGTCTTTTATAATTTGGCCATGGCCATCATCATGCACATCGACCTCAATGCCTTCTTTGCCGCAGCCGAGGTTTTGCGTAACCCTTCCTTAAAGGGAAAGCCGATCGCCATTGGCCATGAGGGACGTTCTGGCATCGTCTCGACTTGTTCCTATGAAGCGCGGAAGTTTGGGGTCCATTCGGGACAGCCAACCTTCCAAGCCAAGCGGCTTTGCCCCCAGTTGCTCGTCATCGAGCCCCATTTTAGCTATTACCATATGCTCTCCCGTTCCTTTTTCGCCATGGTGGCGGAGGTTTCCCCCATCATCGAAATCGCCTCGGTGGATGAATGCTACGTCGATATGACCAAAGTCCTCTCCAAAGAGAAAGACCCCATCGCTTTTTGCCGGAATCTCCAATTCCGCCTCCAAAAGGAGATGGGTTTGACCTGTTCCATCGGGCTGGCGCCGACGAAGTGGCTCGCGAAAATGGCCTCGGATATGAAAAAGCCGATGGGCTTGACGATCATCAGAAAGCGGGATATTCCCAGCGTCCTTTATCCGCTTCCCATCGAATCTTTTTGGGGAATCGGCAAGAAAACGGCACCGCGATTACGGGAAATCGGCATCACAACGATCGGCGATTTCGCTAGGCGCGCCAAAGAAAACGATCCCTTGCTGCAACAGCTAATGGGCAAATTCTTCTTCACCGCGTCCAGCTGGGTGCAAGGTGGGGGTTCAAGCAAAGTCGAAACCGAACCCTGGGACCCCAAATCCTGTGGGGTCTCCACGACCCTAGGCCACGATTGCCAAGGGTTTGCCGAAATCGAGCATTCCTTGCGCGACGTCTGCGAGGAAGTCTCCTCTCGGGCCAAACGCGAAGGGAAACAAGGCTATGGGATGGCCTTACAAATCAAAGACACCTCCTTTAAAGTCCATAGCAAACACGCTTCTTTCTCCAAGCCTTCCAACGATGCCTCGCTTCTATTCGAGGAAGCCAAGCGACTTTACCAAGCCCATTTCGAAGACTATGAAGTCCGTTTGATCGGCGTTACCTTGGAACGGCTCGTCGATCCGAAGAAGGAAGTGGTGCAGATGTCGTTTTGGGATTATGAGCAATATGAGAAAATGGATAAGACCAAATTGCTCATTGAGCAACTCAACCGGAAATTGGACGAGCCTGCCTTGATGCGGGGGTCGGAGGCGAAGAAGAAATGAATCTGAATGAGGCCATCGCCAAATATCTGCGGGTCTTAGCCGTGGAAAAAGGGCTCTCCGAGGACACCATCGATTCCTATCGGAGCGATCTGGCATTGTTTTGCCGCACCTTCCCCGAAAAGCAAGACACCGAGGATTGCTACGCCTATGACCTAACCGAATTCGCCATTGCCCAAGATAACGCCTCCATGGCGGCTTCGACGGTGGCAAGGCGTCTATCCGCTTTATATCGCTTTTTCCGCTTCCTATCCGATGAAGGCCTCATGGAAGCCCCACCTGACCATCCGTCGCGGCCAAAACTGCCAAAACGTTTGCCCGTGGCTCTTTCCTTCGAAGAAGTGGAAGCCTTATTGGATCAGCCCGATACCGATAACGAATCCGGGGCGAGGGATAAAGCAATGCTCGAAACGATGTACGCCTGCGGCTTACGCGTAAGCGAACTCGTTTCTTTGCGCCTAAGCGATGTAAACGCCAAAGCCCGCATCGTCTTGATCCGCCACGGCAAAGGCGCCAAGCAGCGCAGCATCCCCATCTCTTCCTTCGCTTTGGAATATCTTCAAGACTATATCCAGGGCTTCCGTGCCGAGAATCCGGGCAAGAAATCCGCGGAGATCTTTCTCAATCGGCAAGGCACCCCCGTTTCGCGGATGTATTTTTGGCGCCAGGTCAAGAAATATGCCGAAATGGCGGGCATCGACAAAGACGTCTCGCCCCATACCTTGCGGCATTGTTTCGCCACCCATTTATTAGAGCAGGGGGCCGAACTAAGAGTGGTGCAGGAAATGCTCGGCCATACCCATCTTAGCACCACCCAAATCTATACCCATGTTTCATCTCGCCGCATCGCCGAGGCCTATGAGGCCTACGCAAAACGAAAATAGTGTATAATACCCTGTTTCGGAGGAACCCAAATGGAACTCAAATACCGTAAATTCAAACGCATCTTCCTCATCATCGCCGACTCCGCCGGAATCGGGGAAGAACCCGACGCCGCCGATTTCGATGACGTCGGCAGCAATACCTTCGCCCACGCCGCCGAATCCGTCGGGGGGCTCAATGTCCCCGTGATGGAATCGATGGGTTTGGGGTCGCTGGACCAAATCATGGGCGTCAAACCAAGCGAAAACCATCCTTCCGCCTACGCCTTAGCCTTGCGCGAAACGAGCCGGGGCAAAGATACGATGACCGGCCACTGGGAAATGATGGGCGTCAACACGACCAAGCCGTTCCAAACCTTCACCGATACCGGCTTCCCCGAAGCCTTGATCAAGGAACTCGAGGAAAAGACCGGCCATAAGATCATCGGCAATTACGCTTCCAGCGGCACCGAAATCCTCAAAGTCCTCGGCGAAGAGCAAAAACGCGACGGCTCCTTAATCGTCTATACCTCCGCCGACTCCGTCTTGCAGATCGCCGCCCACGAAGACACCGTCCCCTTAGAAGAACTCTATCGCTGCTGCGAAATCGCCCGTGAGATCTGCTTGCGGCCCGAATATAAGCTTGGCCGTGTCATCGCCCGCCCCTTTATCGGGGAGAACGCAGAATCCTTCAAGCGCGTCACCGGCGACCGTCATGACTATGCCCTTTCCCCCAGCGTTCCGACCGATATGGACACCCTCAAAGAAGCGGGGTATATGGTCTCCTGCGTCGGCAAGATCAGCGATATCTTCAATATGGCCGGCGTGGTCAAGACCGTGCACACCGTCTCCAACGAAGACGGGATGGATAAGACCATCGAGCAGCTTAAAAACGAGGATTACACCGGGCTTTGCTTCGTCAACCTCGTCGAATTCGACAGCGAATACGGCCATCGCCGCAATCCCGTTGGTTATGCCCGCTGCCTCGAAGCCCTCGATGTGCGGTTAAAAGAATTCATCGCCCATATGAAGGAAGACGATTTGCTGATGGTCTCCGCCGACCACGGCAACGATCCGATCTTCAAAGGCACCGACCATACCCGCGAGAAAGTGCCTCTCCTCATCTATTCGCCTTCCTTGAAGAAGGGGGCCAATTTGGAAGAGCGGCCGACCTTCGGCGATATCGGGGCCACCATCTTGTATAACTTCTATCTCGAAAAGAACGACGGCCTCCTTGGCGAGCCGATCAAAGAGATCTTCGAATAAGAAACAACCGGGCAAGCCCGGTTTTCCTTTACGCTTTTCTCAAGAAGCGGTGGAGCAGGGCGCTAAGGCCATCGAAAATAAGAATGAGGAGGATGGCCGTCAAGGCGATGGCGAAGATGGGCGCAAGGTTGCTCGGATCGAGATTGCGGTAGAGGCGAATCGCCCCGCCGAGGCCGGCGCCGGTATCCCCGGTGATGATCTCGGCCATGATTTCGGTTTTAAAGGAGAGCGCGAAACTATTGAGAAGCCCCAAGGCGATATAAGGCGCGGCCAAGGGGATTTTAACGCGCGTTAAGGTGCGCCAGTGGCTCCCTTGGTCGACCTTGGCGGCCCATAGCAATTCCTTTGGCACGGCATTGATGCCGGAGACCACGGATTCATAAAGAATCGGGAAGGCGAGGAGGCTGACAATCCAAATCGGAGCGCGGCTAGAACCAGAAAGCAGCAAAAACAAGAAGACGAAGGCAGCGGTGGGGGCGCTCTTTAAGACGAGAAGCCCCGGCTTGAAAAAACGTTGTAGCGGTTTGATTTCGCCCGCGAGCGAGCCTAGCACCAACGCAAGGGCAAAAGAGAGGGCAAACCCATAAAAGGTCCGCAGCAACGACATGCCGATGCTTTCGTAGAAATAAGCAGTGGAGAGCAGTTTTCCCCAAGCCTCAAAGGTCTCAATGGGGGAAGGGAAAATCAAGTTCCCTTGCCCCATGGAAAAGGCGATGATGAACCATAACGCGAAGACGAAAACCACCCCCGCGGTATAAAGGAAGGCGGAATTAGAAATAAACTTTTTCATCCACCTTATTCATGCCAAAGAGTTTCATGAAATTCTCGATGGCGGCTTTATTTTCTTTCGCCGGCAAATAGGCAAGGCCCATCCGGTTTCCCCCTTCGGTCATGCGTTTCAAAGCGTCGGCGTTGATGGCGAATTTGGATTGGACGGTGGATTCGTCCATATCGCCAAGGAAAGAATCGAGGATGGAAGGATCTTGGAGGAAGCCATTGGTAAATTCGGAGACTTGGCCAAGGAAGGTATTGGCTTTGGCCACATCGACGTCCTTATGGACGAAGATCGAAGCTTGGACGACCTTCTCGCCGGATTTCTTCTGATATTCGGCTTGGAGGTTAGCGTATTGCTTGGCGTTGGGGTTCTTCAAGCAAGCGGCGCTTAAGGCGGGCTCGGCGATTAAGACGTAATCGACGAAAGCGTTGTTATCGGAGATGTTCTTCACCGTGATTAAGGCCTGGGCGGCATTGGTAACGGCATCGACATAATGGACGTTGGTGAGATTCATATCCCCGTAAACATATTGGAAGAGCTTATCGGGGACATTCCCTTTTTGGAAAACGACGACATAGTCGTCCGGATCGAGTGTTTCATTGGCGTCATGTCCGGTGGAGGCAAGAAAGAAATTGCCCATGGTCACCGTGGAAGCTAAACGATAAGGGGCGTTTTTGGCCATGATGGCGGCAATGCCGGCGTTGGTGGGGCAGACCACGACGTCTTTCCCGGAGTTTTCGGTCAAATAGGCCACGACGTTGGCGGGGTTGGCGTTGATTTCGACCTTTTTGGAATTGGCAAAGGGCGCAAGGGCAACCGCGGGGGCGCCAGCGGGGCAGGCGACGGTGAGTTCGGGATCGCTGGGGATGCTGGGAATGGATTTCTCCGAGCTGGAAACGGAGGTACCGCCGCAAGAAGTTAGGGCGACGACCAGGAGAGAGGGGAAGAAGAATTTGGATTTCATAAGTGGGGGGATTCCTTTATAAATAGCGTGGATATCATAGATATCATCGGTTATAATCATTCGTGATTTGAATCACACTATGGAACTTTTAGACCATTTATCGCCAAACGAACAGGCCAAAGGAAGGGAAATCCACTTCGAAAAAGGGCAAATCCTCGCGCATGAACGAGATATTTGCCAAGGCGTTTATTTCTTGCTTCACGGGCGGATTCGCATCGCCTCTTACGCCTTAAGTGGCCAGGAAATGGTTTATAACCTCGTTTCCGACGGGCAGATGTTTGGCAACAACCTGGTGTTCTCCAGATCACCCGAGTTCCGCGGAAACGTCATTGCGGATACCGTGGGATCATGCCTTTACTTTGAAAAAACGGAATTGCTGAATCTGCTTCAAGCAAATCCGTCTTTCCTAAACGCTTATTTGTCTTACGAAGCCGAATTCGTCAAACGGCTCAACGCCAAAATCAAATTGCTTAGCCTTTCCTCGGCGGAAGAACGATTGGAATTCTGGCTATATGCAAATGGCGGGGCGGTCGAATGTCAAAGCGTCACCCGGCTTGCCTTGGATTTGTCCTTAAGCCGTGAGGCAACGTCACGCTTGCTCCATCGATTACAAAAAGAAAACCGAATCGAAATCGAAAACCATCGGATCGTCCAAAAAGGAAACTGAACAAATAGAATCGCATACAACATAATTGGACAAAGAATCATCAACAAAGAAGACCGAATCCGTTTTCCTATTAAATATATAAGGATAAAGGCGGGATAGAAATCAGCCCTTAAAACGAAAAAGACCAAGCAGAATTGCAAAATAGGTTTAGTAGTTTTTTAGTATTTCACATTTGAGGATGTGAAACCGCTTTGAGATTTCAAAAATAAACGATTATCAAAATAGATTGGCCGAATATTTTTCAGTATTTATCGCTGTTTTTATCCGTATTAGTTTACATAATGGACATTATACGAAGTAATTAGTTTTTCTCGTTTTTATTAACGATGTGGAAAAAGCGAAAATCAGTTTTTCTATAGCGCCCTACTTTTCTTTAATTTCCGTTTAGGTGCTTCATTTTGCAAAGCGACTCTTTCGTTGCTTTATCTACCTATAAACGGCGATCGCCCTGATAATAATTACGGGATCATTTGGAAACTGAGTCCATTTATATTTCATGTTTTCGTTCGGCTTTTTGTATCAAATTCCACTATTTGTCTTCTGGAATCCACCGCTTTTGATGCGCTTATCGAAATGCCTTTTGTCCCCATTTCTTGCCTCAAGAAGCATACAAAAAAAGCCCGTTGCTGACTTACCCAGCGACGGGCAACCGTTCTTTGTATCTTAGGCTTTGCCGATTTTATGGCTGATTTTATCCAAGAGCCCTTCTAGATCGAGCTCTCTGCGGTTGGCGGCCAGTAACATATGGATGATGACTTCATCCGTGGCGACGATCATCCAGCCGGAATCCGGCTCGCCATCGGTTACCAAGACTTCAATGCCGGCTTTTGCAAGCTCCTCGTCGAGGACTTCCTTCATCGCGCCCAGGGAACGGGGGTTGGGACAGGTCGCAATCACCACCGAAGAGGCGAACGGATTGAATTCGGAGACATCCACCGAAGTGATGTTCTCCGCTTTATGGTCATCGAGGACTTGGACGATGGTTTGGACTTGTTGGGCAACGCTCATGCGTGACTTCCTCCGAGATAGATTTCAAAACAGTTTTTGGTGAGGGGGTTATCGATTTGATAACCATTGGATAAGAGATATTCCCGATTGGCGGCGAGTACCTCCAAG
The DNA here is from genome assembly GCA_017454295.1 of Bacilli bacterium. GTDB lineage: Bacteria > Bacillota_I > Bacilli_A > RFN20 > CAG-826 > Alloenteromonas. The sequence continues at coordinate 7,951 of JAFTDF010000044.1, read as the reverse complement.
AATCCGACGTAATAATCCTTTAGACAAGCCGAGATCAGGGAAGAGGAGTCAAAACCCCTCGTCGGCTCAATCTTATCGGCGCTATAGATGATCTTCGCTAACGGCGTCATATGGGCCTTGCCGGTCGCGTGGTAGACGATCGCGGTCGTGATATCGGCATCGTTGATTCCAAAGACTTCCTCAGCGATAAACGGGGCGAGGAATTGGTGATAGGTCCAAGCCGGGAAGGCGAGCGCCTCCGGCATATGTTTCTCCAATTGGAGTTTGGCCTGATCGGGGGCAAGATGCTTGGCAATATCGTGGATGAGCCCAGCGACATAGGCTTTTTCCGCCATTTCGACTTTGGAGCCAAGGGCGATGTAATAGGCGAGGTTGGCCACGGAGATGGAATGGAGCAAGCGTTTGGTCGACATATGCTTGCCCAAAACGGAAATGAAATAGAGTCCTTTGTTTTCGATGGTCTCACGGATATAGGAAGGCAGTTCCATCAGCCGAAGGTTCCGGAGATCGTCTTCATAGGCGGAGCCGATCCGTCCATAGGGGAAACGCACCGCTTTGCTTTCAGCAAGCAAGGCATCGTCGACTTGATCATTCTTTCCCGGCACATAAAGGATGGTGGCTAAGGCCGTGATTTGCCGTAAGGTTTCTTTCCCTAAGGCGGCGAAATCCTCGCCCGAGAGGGGCAAATAAATCTTTTGCCCGCGCCGAATCAGCGCGATATGGCGCAAGGTATCCAAAACGCCGGAGGTTCCCCGGCTCTTGGCTTCGAAATAATCCAAGGAAAACCCATATGTGTTCTCTTTTTTGATCATGAGGCCTAGCATCTCGGCCCGGACATTCATGGGTTCCTTCCCTTCGTAAATGGGCGAAAAAACCACATCCGCGCCTAACCGCAAGCTCGCGGCCCGGGCGAATTGCAAATGCCCTTTCCCGATGGGATCGAAGGCGGCACGTAATAGCACCGTCGCACCACTCATTTCAAATAGATCCTCTTTTCCGATTCGCGATACACTAACGCGGTATGACCGATGATATCCACGATTTCGGCGTGGAGGTTCCGGCAGATGATATTGGCCACATCTTGAATCGAGGCGGCGCAATTGCTAAGCAGTTTGACTTTGATAAGCTCTTTGGCCTTCAAGGCAGCGTCAAGTTGCGCCAAAAAGTTGGCATCGACTTCGCCTTTGCCGAGAAGATAAGGATGTTCGATGGTATGCCCCGCTTTGCGTAAGAGGGCCTTATTTTGCTTTGTGAGCATGGATCTTCACCTTTGCGCGGCTTGCGTATAAGCCGACGCCTTTCAACACGTAGATGCGCCATTTCTGTTTGGCGCCGGTAAAACTGAACCAACCGAGTCCGGCGATACCGATATCGCGGGATCCTTCTTCGGAAACGACGATATCAAAGGCATCGAAATCCGAAGGGGCGGTTCCTTTTTCCGCCACGGGAACGAGATTGCCCCGATCGATGCGGCGGAAGAATTTCACTTCGTTATCGCCGCCATAGGTTTTGACGACGTCAACTTTGCTGGAAACGTAGATGTTCACTTCGGTCTTGGGTCCTTCCAAGAGTTCAACGCGAGCGAGAGCGCCTAGGAAGAAACCTTGTTCGGGAAACAAATGCATTTCCGTGGCTTCCACCGCTTTGGTAGGGATGATTTGAGCCCGACCGTGGGCGTTGAGCTTAGAAATGACGTTATTATCAAGTGAGGTCCCGGGAATCTCATAGAGATAAGCGGAGGAATCCAAGGGGATCTGCATCACCTGGGAAGAAGTCCCAGGATAGACGACGGAAGCCACCGCTTCCTCGGTGGGGTTGGAATAATTATGAAGTAAGGAGGAGACGAGTTGCGTCTTCCCGGCTAACGAAGCCCCGATGACGTAAACGTCATGGCCTTGGCGCTTTTGATGGATCTTTTCCCAAATGCCGGAGACATCGGAGTCCGAGGCGAGGGAGACCAGCATCACATCCTCAGCCTTACAGGCTAAGGAAGCCACGCGGCAACGATGGGCGACATATTCGCACAATTCGTCATCGGAAGCCGTCGAAGGCAAGAGGTCGCGTTTATTGGCCAATACCAACAAGGGCAAGCCAGATATGATATCGGTGAGTTCGGGGATGAAGGAGTTCTCAAAAGAGAAGAGGTCCACCACATAGACGATCAAAGCATCGCTGGCCTCGGCGTCATGAAGCATCAAGGCGATGTCTTCGTCCGCGGAGGGAGAACGCGGGGCAATGTTGTATTTGGATTCGGCGAAGCAATGGTTGCAGAAGAGCACCTTGGCGGAGAGGTTGCCCAAGACTTCCGGATCGATATAACCGGGCTTTTCGGCATCCTCGCCTTGCAAAATGGCACCACAGGAATGGCAACGACGGATGAAATTGAACTGGCTCATAAGAAGGTCCTCCAATCTTTTAGCAATCCAAGTTTGGCCATCTTTTTCCGCTTCGGGCGGTCAAAGAGGCGATTGATATGGGTGGAAACGGGTTCATGGCTCGTATCCAAGGGCTCCGTGAGCATGGTGCGGATGCCCGCGCCATTGCCCGCTTTCACATCGGTCATGATTTGATCACCGATGAGCATGACGGTCGCGGGGTCGAGCTTTCTCTCTTTTAAAAGGCGTTTGATCTTGAAGCTAAACGGCTTGGCCATGAAACAAGCGCATTCGATGCCAAGTTCGGCGCAATAACGGAACACGCGCTTCCCGGAGTTATTGGAGGTCACGATTAATCCGATGCCGGCGGCTTGGAGGCGCTCCACCATCTCCCGAGTTTCCGGCGTGGGAACGGAGACGGTGTAGGGATCTAAAGTGTTATCGAGATCCAGCAAAAGCGTTTTGATGCCGAGCTTATGGAAAAAATCCGGTGTCACTTCCCTTAAAGAAGTGGCATAGGCGAAGGGGATATTCCGTTTTCTCATGATTAATATGATAAAGCCTAAGGCTTTGCGAGGGAAGAGTGAGTCGAAAGAATTCACGCATCTCGCAAATCGGCTTTTTCCGACGGAATTCGAGAAAAAAGACCCTGCGACAAACAGGGCCTAATTAAACAACTATTATTTTACTTATAAATTACTAATTTCGGAAAGTAATTACAAAGTAATTAATCAATATCATCGTCGTCGAAGATTGAAATCTGCTCAAACCGTTCTTCGATGACGGCTTCGGGCTCGCTGCTGGAGGTGAATTCCGAAGTTTGTCCTTCGCTGGATTCCACCACCTCTGGGACGGCGTCTTCTTCGATCTTGCCTTCGCTACCCTTAGGCAGTAACGGTTCACCCGAGGTCATGACGTTCGCAAGGATGGCGGCTTTGGGAAGACGCTCAGGTTTCTTGGCATAGCGGTCCATTGGGGTCAGATAGAAGTCTTCGAAGGTCACTTCGCGGTTGCTGCCATCGGTGAGTACCCCGAGGTAGGTGTATGGCGCTTCTTTCTCCCCTACTTTATCGACAAAGACGAGCTTATGCGGTTCCTGCTTGAAGGATTTGAAGAGAACGGTGGCCTTGCTAAGGCGTTCGCCCACGGGCACGTTATTTAAGGAAACGACGCGGGTATGGAACAAGTCGGTGATAATCACAAACTTATTCGATTCTTCCGGTTTAAACGCCAGCAAAGCGGCACAAGGCGCACCCTGGAACTTCCCGGCTTTGACCCCACCGGCCCCATTGCCACTAATCGGCACAAGGGATTCGGGGTAACGGGCGCATAAGCCGTTGGAGGAGAAGACGACCAAGTCGCAGGTTCCGTTGGTTAAAGCTACAGAGACGACTTCGTCGTCGCCAAACACCTTCATCGCCCTCACCGGACGGTTGAAACGCGTCACCGGATAGGCGGAAAGGCGGGTCCGTTTAATCTGGCCATTGCGGGTAAGAAGGGCAAATGCCATCGAATCGGGGAAACACCCTAAGACAAAGGCGGTCACGATCTTTTCATCCGGCGGTAAGGAAATCGCGTAGTTGACATGAATGCCTTCCTCGAGCCACTTATTGGCTTTGAGCACGTGGATCGGAACATAGAGATAATTGCCCTTTGATGTGAACATCAAAAGATAATCTTTGGTATTGGCTTGGCCCACCCAAACGAGGGTGTCGCCCTCTTTGAGTCCGGGCAAGGTGCCGTTTTGTCCGCCCGAGCCTTTCCAAGAGGCCAAGGAGGAACGCTTGACGTAGCCATCGCGGGTCACGGAAAGCATCACGTCTTCGCGGGCAATCAAATCGCGGGCATCGACGGTCTTTCGTCCGTTTTCTTCTTCCTGAATCTCGGTTTTTCGGGCGTCGCCATAGTTTTTTGCAATGGTGCGGAGGTCCGAAACCAAGAGGTCATCCAAGACTTGTTTGGAAGAGAGGATGGCTTGAAGACGGGCAATCGTCTCTTTAAGAGACGCCCGTTCTTCGATGACGATATTGACGTCGAAATGAGACAACTTATAAAGCGGCATCATGACGATGGCTTCGCTTTGATCGGGGGTGAATCCGAAACGGGCTTCGAGGTTCTTCTTCGAGTCGGCTTTGTCTTGCGATTTGCGAATAATGGCCACCACTTCGTCGATGATCGAGGCGGCTTTGATAAGCCCTTCGACGATAGATAAGCGGGCTTGGGATTTGGCTAATTCATAACGGCTGCGACGGGTGATGACATCGCATTGATGGGCGATATAGGCATCGCAATAAGCCGCAAGGTTTAAAATCTGAGGACGACCATCGACAATCGCCAGCATATTCGCGCTGAAGGACGTGCGAAGCTGGGTTTTGGAGAAGAGATAATTCAAAATCGCCTCGGGTTTGAAGCCGGGTTTGAGGTCAATGGCGATGCGGACACCGGTTTTATCGGTTTCATCGCGCACCTCATCGATGCCTGGCAACGATTTATCGTGCCGAAGCTGGTCGATATCGTGGACCAGCTTGGATTTATTCACGCCATAGGGGATCTCGGTGACGAGGATCTGGGAGAGGCCCTTTTCTTCGACGATTTCGGTTCTGGCGGCGATTTCGACACGGCCGCGACCCGTAAGGTAAATATCGTTCAGGCCCTGCCCTTTGAACATGATGCCGCCGGTGGGAAAATCCGGGCCCGGCAATAGGCGCATCAAAGCTTCGATGGGACAAGTCGGATGTTGGATACGATAGATAATCGTGGAAATAACCTCTTTGAGGTTATGAGGAGGGATTTCGGTCGCCATGCCAACGGCGATGCCACTGCTGCCGTTGACGAGAAGATTGGGGAAGCGAGCCGGTAAAACGGTGGGCTCGAATTCGGTATCGTCGAAGGTAAGCCCCATATCCACGGTATCTTTATCGATATCGCGGACGAGTTCTTGGGCGAGCGCGGCCAAACGGGCTTCGGTGTAACGATAAGCCGCTGGGCCATCGCCATCCATCGAACCTTTGTTCCCTTGGAAATCGATGAGGGGCAATCGCATATTCCACTCTTGGGACATGCGAACGAGGGCTTCGTAGATGGAAGAGTCGCCATGGGGGTGGTATTTGCCCATGACTTCACCAACGATATGGGCACATTTTTTAGTAGGCTTATCGATGGTGTTGCCGGTTTTATACATCGCATAGACGATGCGGCGCTGAACGGGTTTCAAGCCGTCTCTGGCATCGGGAATGGCGCGATCTTGGATGACGTCTTTGGCGTAGATATCAAAACGGTCCCCCATCAAGTCGTCTAACGTGGTTGGGAGGATATTTTCTTCGATGATTTCGATGGTTTCTTTCTTTTTAGCCATTACGCTTTCACCTCCTCGGCAAAGGCGTCTTTCTCATTGAAGACGATATTTTGCTCAATCCAAGCCCGGCGCTTGGAGACATCCGATCCCATGAGGTCGGAAATACGTTTTTCGACGATCAAAGGATCATCGATCTTGACTTGCATGAGCTGCCTGGTGGCCTTGTTCATGGTCGTGGCGGCGAGTTGATCGGCGTTCATTTCGCCCAAACCTTTGTAACGGTTAATGCCGTAGCCCGGCCCGATTTTCTTCTTTGCTTCTTCTAAAGAAGCATCGTCCCAAGCATAAATGAATTTATGGCTGGGATCGCTCTTTTTATAGACACGGTATAAGGGTGGGCAGGCAATGTAGACCATGCCGTGGGTGATGAGCGGCTTCATGTAATTGTAGAAGAACGTCAAAAGCAAAATCTGGATGTGGGCACCGTCGGTATCGGCGTCGGTCATGATGATGATTTTGCCATATTTGGCATCTTCGATATCGAAATCCTGGCCAATGCCGGCCCCAATGGTCTGAACCAAGGTGGAATACTCTTGGTTTTGGAGCATCCGTTCCAAGGAGACGTTATCGGTATTCATCGGTTTACCTCTAAGAGGTAAGATGGCTTGATGGAGCCGATCGCGTCCCGTTTTGGCGGAGCCGCCGGCGGAGTCGCCTTCGACGATGAAGAGTTCGTTGTTTTTATAGTCTTTGCTTTGGGCGGAGGCCAATTTATCGGAAATGATGGCCTCGGTTTTCTTGGTTTTGCCCGAGCGAGCTTGCTCTTTGGCTTTTCTTGCGGCATCACGCGCCGATTTGGAAGCTTGGCACTTCTTGATGAGGTCAATGGCGAATTCTTTGTGTTCGGCAAGATAATGGATCAAGGCGTCGTAAACGAAATCCGACACCAAAGAGGTCGCTTGGGGCGTGCCGAGTTTGCCTTTGGTCTGGCCTTCGTATTCGAGGATGTCCTCGGGGATCTTGACGGCCACCACCGCGGTTAAACCTTCGCGGATATCGACGCCATCGAGCTTTTGCGATTCTTTGATGACGTTATTGGTGATCGCCCATTCGTTGACGGCTTTGGTGATGCCGAGTTTCAACCCGGTTTCATGGGTACCGCCGTCATGGGTGCGAACGGAGTTGGCGTAGGAATAGATGTTTTCGCCATAATCCTTGAGGCACCACTGCATGGAGATTTCCATTTTCACCTTGGACGTATCGTCGATGAAATGGAGGTTTTCCCCGATCCGTTCTTTGTTTTCGGTGAGGACTTCCACATATTGGGCGAGGCCGTTTTCGAAATAGAGCTCAGCGTTTTCTTTGGTCCGCTCATCCGACAAAGTGAAACGGATGCCGCGGAGCAAGAAGGCTTCTTCGCGAAGATGGGAATAGACGGTATCCCACTTGAAATCGACGGTGGAGAAGATTCGCTTATCGGGCTTGAAGCGGATTAGGGTACCGTGTTTTCTGGTGGGGCCAAGCACCTCTAAAGGGGTAACGAGATGGCCGCCATCTTCGAAACGAAGATGATAAATCTTTTGATCACGGTAGATGGTGATATCGATCCATTCGGACAAAGCGTTGGTGACGGTGGCGCCGACCCCATGGAGACCGGCGGAGGTGTTATAGGCTTTGGTGTTGAATTTGCCACCCGAATGAAGAGTGGTGAAAATGAGCTGGACGGCGGGAATACCGGTTTTCTTGTGAATATCGACCGGGATACCACGGCCTTCGTCTTCGACCGAAACCGAGCCGTCTTTATGCAAAATGACGCGGATATTCGAGCCGTAACCGTTGCTGGCTTCGTCGACGCCATTATCGACGATTTCCCAGATCAGATGGTGCAAACCGGTGCCGTTGGTGGAACCGATATACATGCCAGGACGCTTCCTGACGCCTTCCATTTCCGAGAGCAACTCAATGTCGTCGGCGGTATAGTTTTTCGCTTTTAATTCGATGTCGTCCATATATATGTCGATGCAGTTTATTAAACTGGCACGTATTATAACTTACGAAACAATTGAAAATCACGCCTAAAAAGTCATAATATCGCTAGAAAACGAGGCAACAAAAATGAATATTTACAATGTAAATATAACCGTCGCCATCGCCGTGGCGATTCTTTCTTACTTGCTCGGGTCTTTGCCCACGGGCGTCATCGTCAGCAAGATTTTTTACCATAAAGACCTTCGCGATTACGGTTCGAAGAATTCCGGGGGCACCAACGCCGCCAGGGTAT
>JAFTDF010000006.1 GCA_017454295.1 Bacilli bacterium | reverse complement strand
GGACGTTCTTCGATAGATAGTGTAGCAAAACCTCGGATTTATGGAAGGCGTTTTCGAACACCTCGTTTTCAGTATGCGAAGAAAAGAGAAAGCGCGAAAAGAGAAAAAACCAGTTGACTAGACTTATCCTATTTTCTTATGAGAAAAAGAAAACCTCCTAAGCGGTGCCCGGAGGCCATTTTGATGCGCCTATTCGTTTCGGTCTTGGGGAAGAGACGGTTCTATTTCAATCGATGCATTTTGAGTGGCCGCTTTCTTTTTCTGACGCTTTTCTAGTTGTTCGAAGATCGGATCCAACGGATCGAACAAGGGATAGATTTTGTCAAAGAAGGTTTTTCGTTTCCCCGTTAAACCAAGGATTCCGACGATGAGCAAACGGATGGAGACGACAACACAATAGACCGTGATGATGGCCCCTACGACGGTACCCGCGACCTTCACCCATTCGATATGGGTATAGCCGGCGACGATAAAGAAGACTTTGGCAATGGTATAGATGGCCACCAAGATATCGAGATAGGCATTGAGCAAGCGCGTGGGATCCTGGCTTTTTCTGGCGATTTGATAGGATTTCACGCCCAAGAAGGCTTTCACCAAAGCCCAAGGAACGAAAATCCCAAGCGTGATGAACTCCGTCCTGCCCGCGACCTCCTCGGCGGTATGGGAGAAGGTTTCGTTGGCGAAGATAAAGCACACCACGGAATAGGCGATTAACAAAACCGAGGCATAGATTAAGATGCCATGCTTCTTCAAAAACGAAGGATAGGTTTTCTCGCCATAAACCTTATCTAGGTGCTTCTTTTGGAAGAAGGTGGGGATTCGAATAATCAAAATAGAGGCATAAAGGAAGACTAAGGAAATATAGGCATTGAACAAGCGCGTGGTGGAGATGATGGATAATACCAGCAGGATCGAAGTGGCAAAAATGCCTAACCAAAAGCTGACTTCGTATTTGACAAATAGATGTGCCGTCATGCCCAAATTGGTTTTAAAGTCGAAGGCCGTATCTTCTTTGGCGGAATAGTAAGTGGAGATGGTCATGAGCATGGATTGCATCAGCACGATGATGACCACGATGGTTTCGATTACCGTTAGCCAAGCGTATAAATCGGTTAAGACCGCGGCCGCCCCTTTAGTGGCGATTTCGGTGACGTCGATGCCATGCATCTTAATGGCAGAGAGCACGTAATAGTTAAAGGCCACCGCCAGGAAGGAGGCGGCGATCCAACTGTGGTTACGTAATCCGATATAGCCGTTTTCCCCGTTTTTGAGCAATTTGTTGAGGCGGATTACGATGAACATGCGCGATGCAAATAAGAGGACCGTGAGGCCCAGATTCACGAAATAAAGCCAATTGTGTTCCCCTAAAGGCAAGGTTAAAGATAAGAAGACGGCAAACACCGAGAAGAAGGGATTCACCGCGATTTCGTATTTGGCAATCCGGTCGCAGAACCACCGCGGATTCGTTTTCGCCAAGCGAGGTGCTAGCGCGATAAGGAAGACGCCTTCCACGAAGGCAAAAAGGGCAAACCCGATATAGGGGACGCTATTTCGGTCAAAGCCCGGATAGAAGATTTCGGCGACGTAAAATCCCGTGGCAATCAAAAACAAAAGTCCGACCCCGAAGAGGATCCTTTGGATTTCTTTGCGGAAGGGAAATACCATGGCGGTAATTTTATCGATTTGCTTGCTTAATGCAAGAAGCCAACTTTCCGAAACAGCGATTTGCCCCTTTCGGAATCTCGTTGTGCTACCATTGAAACCATGAAACCACGTTTTGCTTTCTTATTGCCGTTGCTTCTCGTTTCCTGTGCCAATGCTCCTGATGCCTCAGAAGGAACATCCTCCAGCGATTCAGAGGCCTCTTCTTCCCAAACAAAAACCTCTTCCGAATCCCCGGCAGCCAAGGATGATCCCTGTGCCGAACCCCATTTCGGACGGCAATATTATTTGAACCATATCGGTGATATTTGCAGCACGTGGCAACAATATCGAGGCGAAGGAACGACCATCGCCGTCATTGACGTGGGGTTTAATCCCGAACACGAAGACTTCTATTTCAAAGATGGGACGAGCAAAGTCAGCAACCAATCCGCCGCGTTTCAGGTGGAGGGGAATCAGGTTAAGACCACCGTTGGCTTGGCCGCCATCACGGATTTGGGGGAAAGCCATGGCACGTTTTGCGCCGGTGTGGCCGCTGCCGCGGTCAACGGCAAAGGCGTCGTCGGGGTGGCTCCAGAGGCTTCGTTATTGCTTTTGCGGACGGATGCCAAACCCAAAGCCATTGCCAAGGCGATGCATTATGCCGCCGATCATCAAGCGACGGCGATTTCAATTTCCATCGGTTCCTATTACGACTACAAAGGCGACCTCAAAGACGATGGCTCCGATTTGGGAACCGTTTTCGATGAGCCGGTAGCTTATTGCCGTTCTAAAGGCGTGCCGGTGATTTCCGCCGCTGGCAATGGCGGGCTCGATGGGATGCCGACCGAATATACGTTTCCCGGCTGCGTCGATGGAGTGATCGGCGTCGGGGGACTCGCGGCGAATTCTTCCCAATTGATTTGGTCGGGCTCGTCTTATAACTACAATAGCGAATCTAGTTTCTGCGATGTCTTTGTCAATGCCGATATGATGTATGGTTGCTGCCATTACGGCGGAAAAACCTATGACGGCGGATGGAACGGCACCTCCTTTGCCGCGCCCCAAGTGGCCGGGATGGCCGCCCTTTATTTCCAAAAGAACCCGGGCAAATCGGTGGACGATTTCGAAAAAGATCTCTATGCCAGCTGTACCAAAGTGGATTCCTATAATCCCGGTATGCAAGGGAAGATGGGCAAAGGCCGCCCTGACGTTGCCAAACTATTAAAAGTGAGCCTCAAAGAAACCACGGTAAATGCGAAAGTCAAAACGAGTTGGAAGTCCTGTTATGCCTATCTTTTTGACTCCACGGGGAAGAACAAAGAACCCGCCGCGTGGCCAGGCAAAATGCTCTCGCTAAAAAACGGTACCTATGCCATCGAAGCCGATCTCAGCAAGTATGACACCGTGGTATTCGCCGAATCCAAAACCGGTGCCCAAACGGTGGATTTAGCCTTGTCTTCCTTTGCCAGCGGACGGACCTATTCCTTAACCGGCGCCGTAACGGAAGTGAAATGTTTGGTCGGCAAATACGTTTCCTGATTCAATAATCTTTTACCGAATTACCGAATTTTAGAATCCCCCTTTTTAGGCAAGGTTTTTCTTTCTCCCAATCCATCGATTCTATAAAAATCTGGTCAAAAACGGGACTTTTGCGGTGGATTTTCTTGTTTTTGTGCCGTTTTTAAGGAAAAGAGCACGTCTTTGCAAAGAAAATTAAGTGAAATTAACATTCGCACCCATCGCAAAACCCTCCTCCTATATACGCGCACTCGCCATTGAATCGCGCCTTTTGCAAATCTAAAATTATTCCAATCAACCAATTAGGTTAGGAGGACCAATATGGCCATTCGAAACGAAGTAGTCGAAGGAGTCAAGCGCATTTGCGACCAATACGCAAACGAGCCCTCTCCTTTGATGATGATCCTTTCCGCCGTCCAGAAGGAATATGGGTACATCCCTCTGGAAGTGCAGAAGATCATTTCTGAAAAGACGGGCATTCCCGTCGCCGAGATTTATGGAGTCGTCACGTTCTACTCCTTCTTCTCGCTCAACCCCAAAGGAAAATACGTGTTGGGGATTTGCTTGGGTACCGCTTGCTACGTCAAGAACTCGCAGCAAGTGATCGACAAGTTCTCCCAGATGCTCGGGATCGGGCCGGGCGAAACCACCGAAGATGGTCTCTTCACCATCGAAGCCGTCCGCTGCATCGGTGCTTGCGCGCTTGCCCCCGCCATGTCCATCAACGGGAAAGTCTTGCCCAAAGTCACCCCGGATCAAGTCGGTAAGATCATCGACGAATACCGGGCGAAGGAGGCGCAATAATCATGGAACGCATTCAATCCGCCACTCAGCTTGAGTCCATCATCGCCGAGAAGTCCAAAGTCTTCTCCGACAAAATCCAAGGCGTCGGTGGCAAACGTGCCGTCGTCGTCTGCGGTGGCACCGGCTGCTTAGCCAATGATTCCCTCGCCATTGAGGAAGAACTCATCAAAGCCATCAAAGAAGCCGGCCTTCAAGACAAAATCTCCGTCAACCACGTCGGTTGCTTCGGTTTCTGCTCTCAGGGCCCCTTCGTCAAAATCTTCCCCGAAGATACCCTCTACCGTGCCGTTACCCTCAAAGACATCAAACAGATCGTCGAGGATGACCTCATCGGTGGCAAAATCTGTGAAAATCTCCTCTACGTCGACCCCGTTACCCATGAAAAGGTCGCCCGTCAGGATGATATTAACTTCTATAAGAAACAAGTTCGTATCGCGCTTCACGGTTGCTCTTTGATCAACCCCGAAGACATCGAAGAAGCCCTTGGTTATGATGGCTTCAAGGCGTTGAAGAAAGTCTTGACCACCATGACCCCGCAACAGGTCATCGACGAAGTCCTCGCCTCTGGCCTCCGCGGTTGTGGCGGTGGTGGATTCCCCACCGGCCGCAAATGGCAATTCGCCGCCAACGTCAAAGCCGATCAGAAATACATCGTCTGCAACGGCGACGAAGGCGACCCCGGTGCCTTCATGGACCGTTCCATTTTGGAAGGAAACCCCTTCGAAGTCATCGAAGGTATGATGATTGCCGGTTATGCCTTTGGCGCTAGCGAAGGATACTTCTACGTTCGTGCCGAATACCCCGTTGCCGTCCACCGTCTCCAGTTGGCGATCCAAGCCATGGAACAAGTCGGCCTCCTTGGCGACAACATTCTTGGTACTGATTTCTCTTTCCGTGCCCACCTTCGTTTGGGTGCAGGCGCCTTCGTCTGCGGCGAAGAAACCGCCTTGCTCAACTCCATCGAAGGGAAGCGTGGTATGCCGCGTCCCCGTCCTCCTTTCCCCGCCATCCGTGGTCTCTGGGGTAAGCCGACCTGCGTCAATAACGTCGAAACCCTTTCCCAAGTGCCCTTCATCCTTCGCGAAGGCGCTGCCAAGTTTGCCTCTTATGGCACTGAAGGCAGCAAAGGCACCAAGGTCTTCGCCCTCGGCGGCAAAATCAACAACGTTGGTTTGGTCGAGGTTCCGATGGGCACCACCCTCCGTACCCTCATCTATGAAATCGGTGGTGGTATCCCCAACAATAAGAAATTCAAAGCCATCCAGACCGGAGGTCCTTCCGGCGGCTGCTTGACCGAAAAAGATCTCGATACCCCGATCGACTACGACACCCTCGTGGCCCGTGGCTCGATGATGGGTTCCGGCGGTGCCATCGTCATGGACGAAGATAACTGCGCCGTCGACGTCGCCCATTTCTATATGGAATTCATCTGCGACGAATCCTGTGGGAAGTGCACGCCTTGCCGTATCGGCACCAAGCGTTTGTTCGAGATGCTCACTCAAGTCACCGAAGGCCGTGGCACCTTGGACACCCTTGCCCAAATGAAAGAACTCGCTACCGTCATTAAATCCGGCGCCCTCTGCGCCCTTGGTCAGACCGCGGCGAACCCGATTCTCTCCACGATGAACAACTTCCCCGAAGAATACGAAGCCCACGTCGTGGACAAGAAGTGCCCTGCCCACGTCTGCAAGAAGTTGATGTCCTATAAGATTCAACCCGATAGGTGCGTCGGTTGCACCTTGTGCGCCCGTAACTGCCCGGTGTCTTGTATTCACATGACCCAAATCCCGGCCAAACCGATGGTTCCGGGCAAAGTCATTCCTGGTAAGTTCGCCCACGAAATCGACCAGAGCAAGTGCATCAAGTGCGGCTCTTGTATGTCCGGTTGCCGCTTCGGGGCCATTATCAAGGAATAAGGAGGACCTACCATGGAAAACCAAGAAATGATCAATATCAACATCGAAGGTCGCACCTATTCCGTTCCCAAGGATATGACGATCCTCGAAGCCGCCCGTAAGGTTGGCTACAACATCCCCACCCTTTGTTATTGGAACAAAGGTCATAACTCCCTCGCCTCTTGCCGTGTTTGCTTGGTCGAAGTCGAACTCAACGGCCGTGGCCGTCTCGTCGCTTCCTGCGTCTACCCCGTCGCCGATTGCCCCGCCGAAAAAGGCTTTGTGATCCGCGTTTCTTCGCCCGCTGCCGTTGCGGCGCGTCGCGCTTCCGTCGAGCTCTTGCTTTCCAACCATTCCAAGGATTGCCAAAGCTGCGTCAAGAACGGGAAATGCGAGCTTCTCCACGTCGCCAATATCACCGGCGCCCGCGACAATCGCTTCGAAGGGGAAAAGACCCCGACGACCTTAGACGAATGCGCCCCTGGCATCGTCCGCGACACCTCCAAGTGCATCCTCTGCGGCCGCTGCATCGAAAAGTGCAAAGAAGCCCAGGGCATTGGCATTCTCGGGTTCGAGAAGCGTGGCTTCAACACCATCGTCGCCCCTGCCCAGAACAAATCCTTCGCTAACGTTCCCTGCTTACAATGCGGTCAATGTATCGAAGTTTGCCCCACCGGCGCTCTTTCCGAACACCGCGAAATCGACAAGATCGACGCCGCGATGGCTGCCGGTAAGAAAGTGGTGGTCCAAACCGCTCCGGCCGTCCGCGCCGCCATTGCCGAGGAATTCGGCCATCGCATCGGCGAACAAAACGGCACCGGTCGTATGGTCGCCGCCCTTCACCGCCTTGGATTCTTCCGTGTCTTCGACACCAACTTCGGTGCCGACCTCACCATCATGGAAGAAGCCCAGGAACTCATCAACCGCATCACCAACAAAGGCGTCCTTCCCCAAATCACCTCTTGCTCGCCGGGCTGGATCAATTACATGGAATTCTTCTATCCCGATCTGATCCCCAACGTCTCGACCTGCAAATCCCCGCATGAAATGGAAGGGGCCATCTTGAAGTCCTACTTCGCCAAGGCCCACGACCTGAAGCCGGAAGACGTCTATGTCGTCTCGGTCATGCCTTGCACCGCGAAAAAGTATGAAGCCAAGCGTCCGCAAAACGCGGCCGTCAACGGGCTCCCCGATGTCGACGCGGTCATCACGACCCGCGAACTCGCCGACATGATCAAGCGCGCTGGGATCCTTTGGGATGAACTCCCCGAAGAAGAATTCGACCAAGACCTCCTTGGCCAATACTCCGGCGCCGGTGCCATCTTCGGCGTGACCGGTGGCGTCATGGAAGCGGCCCTCCGTACCGCTTACCACACCTTAACCGGTAAGGAATATGGTCCCATCGAATTCCATGAAGTCCGTGGTTTCAAGGACATCAGGGAAGCCGAAATCGATATCGAGGGCACCAAGGTCAAAGTGGCCGTTACTTCCGGTATGAAGAACGGGAAGATCCTCCTCGATCAAATCCGCGCAGGCAAAGCCGATTACGCCTTCATCGAAATCATGTGCTGCCCCGGCGGTTGTATCAACGGTGGTGGACAACCCTTCGTCAAACCCAACCTCCTCCCGCAGGAAGGTGCGGATATCCTTGACACGTATCGTCAAAAACGTGCCGATATCCTCTATGGTATCGACGAGAAGATGACCCTCCGCCAGTCTCACAACAACCCCGATATCATCAAACTCTACGATGAATACTTGGGCAAGCCGTGCGGTCACCTCTCCGAGGAACTCCTCCACACCTCTTACGTGGACGATCGTCCTTGCTACGACGACTAATCCAATCCATAGACACCCTCCCAGTTTGGGAGGGTTTTCTTTATGCCCAAGACCTTTTAAAATGGTGGGGCCATGAAACAAGCGTTTGATTTATCAAAATACCGTTATCTGATCTGCGATTTGGATGGGACCTTGCTCGACACCATCGAAGACATTTGCTTTGCCATGAACAAGGCTCTGGAAGAAACGGGCTACCCTTATCGTTATGACCGAAACTCGACGCGTGCCTTAATTGGAGACGGGGCCGATAACGCGGTCCGTCGGGCTTTGCAGGAACGGGGAAATAACGAAGAAGACTTCGCCCGTTTACGCCCGGTTTACTTACGTCGCTACGCCCAATACCAAACCGCCCATGCCAAACCTTATCCGGGCCTTGTGGATGCCCTTTCTGCCTTAAAAAGGAAAGGCGTGAAGCTTTATTGCCTCACCAACAAGCCGCACGCTTTGGCGGAAGAAGTACTTGCCCTGAATTACGGCAAAGGCTTCTTTGATGATATTTTAGGGGCGCAGGATGACTTGCCCGTGAAGCCCGATCCTTCCGGCACCTTACGCTTGATGGAACGGAATGGAATCCCTGCGGAAGAAGCATGTTTCATCGGCGATAGCCATGTCGATATCGCCACCGCCCATAACGCCGGCTTGCCTTGCTTGTTGGTGCAGTGGGGGTACGAATTGGATTATCCCACTTATATCAGCCAAGCCGAGGCTTCCATAAAGGAACCCTCTGAGCTGCTCACGGATACGCGCCTGTAAAAGAGAATATTGTGATAGAATAGGACCACTTTATGAGAAACGTTACTTTATTTAATTCCTTAGGGAACCGTTACGAAGAATTCCACCCGTTAGTGGAGGGAAAGGTTTCCATCTATGTCTGCGGGCCGACCGTCTATAACGATCCCCATATTGGGAATATGCGTCCCGTCATCGTTTTCGATGCTTGGCGGCGCTTATTCAAAGGACTCGGATATGAGGTGACTTTCGTCAGCAATTACACGGATGTCGATGATAAAATCATCAACCGCGCGAAAGAACTTGGCATCAAAGAAAGCGAATTGACCGAATCGATCATTGGCGAATTCCGCCGACTCGTCGACGAGGTCGGGGCGCTTCAACCAGATGAAACCCCGCGTCCCACCGTCTACATGGGGCAAATGATCCAATACATCGATGAGCTGGTGAATAACGGTAGCGCCTATGTCGCGGGCAATGGGGACGTCTATTTCTCCGTGGAATCCGTGGCCGATTATGGAGCCCTATCCGGGAATACCCCAGAGAGTCTTAACGCCGGGGCCCGCATCGAAGTCAACGATGGCAAACGCTCGCCTTTGGATTTCGCCTTATGGAAGAAAACCAGCGAAGGCGTGAAGTGGAATACCCCCTGGTCGGAAGGCCGTCCGGGTTGGCATACCGAATGCTGCGTCATGATCCATTCCATTTTCAAAGACCAAGGCGGGATCATCGATATCCACGGTGGTGGATTCGATTTGAAATTCCCCCATCACGAAAACGAAATCGCCCAAGCCGAAGCCCATGATCACCATAAGTTGGCTCATTATTGGCTCCATAACGGCTTTATCAATATCGACAACGAAAAGATGTCGAAGTCTTTGGGCAATGTATTGCTTGCCAAGGATGTCGTCGCCAAGTTCGGCGGTATGCCCTTCCGCTTGATGGTTCTCAACACCCATTATCGGGCACCGCTATCATTCACCGAAGAAACCATTGCCGAAGCCACCAAAGCCTATCAGCGTATCTCCATGGCCATGAAGCAGGCCGGCGTCAAACTCCAAACGCTCGGCGTGGACCTTTCCGCGTTAAACGAACCTTGCGGGGAAGCCTTCTTGGATGCGATGTGCCACGACTTGAATACGCCCAATGCCATTACCGAGATCTATGCCCAAATCAAAGACCTCAATGGTTTGTTGCGTGTGCGAGAAATCGATGTGCCTGCATTATCGAAGGTCTATGGCACCATCCAGGCCGAGCTCGATATGCTTGGCATCCGCGTCGAGGTTCCTATGCTTTCCAAAGAGGACTTGGACCTTCTTGGCCAATACCAAGAAGCCAAGGCAGCCAAAGATTTTGCGCGCAGCGACGAAATCCGCGCCAAATTACTCGCAAAGAATATCTTATAAATTTAGGGGGACCCCTTCCAATTCGGATTATGAAAGACTATGTTGTAACTGGGCGAAACGCCTGCCGGGAAATGATCCGCAGCAAGCGGGCGAAACATCTATATGTTTTATCCCGCTTATCCGAGGATTCGGTCGCCGCCGAAGCCAAAACCCTCTCCATCCCAGTGACCCTGCTAGACGAAGCGGGGCTCTCGCGGATGGCAAAGACCTCTTCCCACCAAGGTTTTGCCGCGGTTGTCGAACCCTTCGAAGGCATTTCTCTCAAAACCCTTCTAAATCGAGTAAAAAGTAAGCAAAACCCTCTTCTTTTGATGCTAGATGGCATTGAAGATCCCAATAATTTAGGTGCCATTTTGCGTAGTGCCGATGCCTTTGGCGTCGATGGCATTATCATGCGCAAGCGGGGCGAAGTTCCACTCAATGAAACCGTGGCTCGCGTTTCCACCGGCGCGATTGCCTATGTCGACGTCGCCATTGTCTCCAACCTTTCCCAAGCGATTTCCGAATGTAAGGACGCGGGGTTCTGGGTGGTCTCCAGCGACGGCGAAGCCAAGATGGCCCATACCGAAGTCGACTATCACGGCCCCATCGTCCTCGTCGTGGGGAGTGAGGGCTTCGGCATTTCCAAAAACGTCCTTTCCCATAGCGACTTCATCGTGAAGATCCCCATGGTCGGACATGTCAATTCTTTGAACGCCTCGGTCGCAACCGGCGTTCTCCTTGCTTATATTTCCCAGGCTCGTTAAACGTTTCGCCGACGTTTATGAACACTAGAAAAACCAATCTTTTCGTTACCGACGAACAACTCTTTTCCCGTGGTCGCAAAGGTGACCAATTCGCCATCTCCACCCTCTATAACCGTTATTACCAAATCCGGAAGCAACTAGGAATGCTCGCTTCCCCTTCTTGCTATGCCGCTTTGGATGATAGCGATGCCTTTGATGCGTTTGAAGAAGCCTTCATCAAAGTACTCCATCATTATTCTCGGAAGAAATCGGCCTTTCGGACCTTCTTCATGAAATGCTTTGCCAATACGATTGCCTCTCAAATCCGTAAAAGCAAATCGGCGTTGATCCTCTTTTATGCCGCCAACATGGAGGAAGTTATTGCCGAGAGTTATGAAGAAACCCTTTGTCTGCACGACGTCATCCCTTCGCGCGAAGTCTATGACGATCCTCGTGCCTTCTTCGAATATGCCGAAATGCTCGAGGAACTAGAGAAACTACCAGGGGATATTACCCCAACGGCGTTACGTCTAGCCAAGCTTGTGATTCTACAAGGCTATTCCGTGACCGACGCGGCGAAAAAGCTAAGGATGAAACGCACAAGGGCTTCGTATTTGGTCCATCGTTACCAGGCATGGGCCCGGAAAGTCCTCCACCAACGGGAGGAGGAAGAAAAAAGCCCCGGGGATGCCCAGGGCCTTGAATCTTAGATCTTTTCGATTTCGGAGAAGTCGACATCAACCGGGGTGGAGCGTCCGAAGAAGACGGTCTCGACACGGCAGGCGCCGGTGTCTTTGTCGATGGAGATGATCTTCCCTTCGGTTCCTTCGAGGGGACCATGGATGACCTTGACGTTATCGCCGATGGCATAACGGTCATACATGTATTCGTCGACCATGCCCATCCGCTTTAAGACGGGTTCGATTTCCTCGCGACGCACGGGGGTGGGTTTTTGTCCGCCGCCGGAAGAACCGACGATACCGGTGACGCCCGGAGTGTTACGGACGATGTACCAGGATTGATCGGTCATGATCATTTCGACGAAGATGTAACCGGGATAGAGGTTGACCATCTTGGTCTTGCCGGTGGGAAGGCCGTCCTTGAGTTGGGGCACTTCTTGTTCGGCGACGATGACGCGGAGGATGTAATCCTGCATGTTCATCGATTGGATACGCTTTTTGAGATTGTCAGCGGTTTTGGTTTCGTGTTGGGAATAGGTATTGATGATATACCATTGTTTTTCACCGAGTTGGGCAGCCATTATTTGTTTCCTCCAAAGGCATTACGTAATTGATTGATGAGCGAGCCGGCGGTCAAGTCTTCCAAGGATAGGAAGAGGGCGGTAAAACCGGCGATTAGGACGACGACGATGATGGTGGAGACGAGGATGTCACGTTTGGGCCAGCGGACGCGCTTGCCTTCTTTAATGACTTCCTTCATGTATTTCTTAGGGGTGGTCATCTGCTTCTCCTTATTTGCTTTCTTTATGCAAGGTATGTTTGCCACAGCGAGGGCAGAACTTCTTTAGTTCCATCCGAACCGGATCGTCGGTCCGCTTCTCGAAGGTGTAATTCCGCGAGAGGCATTCTTCGCAAACTAAAAAAACTTTCTTACGGGGCATATGGTTCAACCTCAGCGTGCTTATCATAGGCGCGTGAATTCCACTTGTCAAACGTTCGAGCGCATTCCTTTTCAAAAAGAGGGAAAAGAAATAGAATCATACCCATGAAAACCACGACCCGCTCCATGGAAGATTTCCTCGAAGCGTTATTGATGCTTGAAGAGGAAGGAAAGCCCCTGCAGACCACGAAGGTGGCAGCCATTTTGGGCATCTCCAAACCGGCGGTCCACCAAATGGGCCATGAATTAATCAACCGGGGTTATATCACCCGCATCGATTATGGGGATATGTCGTTAACCGATGCTGGACGGGAAATTGCCAAGGCGACCCTCCATCGCCACAAGATCTTAAAACGGTATCTACTGGCCCTAGGCGTGGACGAGGAAACGGCGGAAAAAGATTGCTGCTTAATGGAACACGACCTCTCCGAAACGACGTTCGCGGCCTTCGAAAAAGCATTATCGGAAATCGAGAAAACGAAGAATTGACACCTTGGGTGTCTTTTCTCTTGCCCGTGGAAGGGTAAAATAAAGGCATCTTATTAACAATATAGCCGTACCCTTCCGATAGGAGGGCAGCCGGCCGGCTGCCGCGAACTCTCGTCTGGACGGGTATCATATCCGTATGCCGCGGAACCCTTTTAATAATTTTACGGTTCGACCGTCTGCTTCTCATG
>JAFTDF010000043.1 GCA_017454295.1 Bacilli bacterium | reverse complement strand
GATGGCACCGACGGCGCCCACGACGCCTAGTAGGACCGGAACGACGACGTTGAGCACCTCGAGCAAGGGCTTGACGATCGAGTTGAGTTCCTTCTCGCTCATGGCGAGGATGATGGGATTGAACATGATGATGTCCTCCTTTTTGTTATCCTGAATTTCCTTTAGTCGTCGGTCTTCAATTTCGTGTGGTAGGTAAGGCCAATACCGACCCCCACGACGACCAAGACACTAAAGACGATAATGAAGATGCTACCCGCGACGTTGGTAATCGCTTTGCGGGTGAAGTTATATTCGATGGTGACCCCCTGGAGATTGGTGATCGTGATGACATATTTGCCACCGCTGTCGATCTTGGGGCCCTCCGTCGAAAGCGAGATATTGGTGGTCGAGATCAACTCACCGTTTTTATAAACTTTGACGACGTCGCCGGTCTTTAAGCCCTTCAACGTGACTTCGCGAGCCGTGACGCCACCGTTTTCGGCACCCACAAGGGTGGCCGTCGGCGGGGTGTTATTGATGGCGACGGTGAAGTTGAAGGAAGAAGGCGTGTTATCGCTGGTGACGACGACGACGTAATCGCCATTGACGTCGAGGCGGATGCTCGGACCGCGGTAATTGAGCATTTCGCGGGTGCCATCAGGTTTGATGCGCCAGACTTCGGTGACTTGATATTCGAAGGGGGCTTGATATTCGAAGACGGCGAGCTCGTTGTTGAGGATATAGAACTCTTCATAGGCTTGGTTGCCAATGGCATCTTCGATCAAGAGCTCGTAATGGCCGGTCGCAGTGAAGGTGGTACCGGTATAATCGGCGAGCAATTCGCCGTTGCGGACGACGTATTTGACCAATGAGCCGTCACTAGCGGCGAAAGAGACGGTGGCGTTGTTGATGACGCCGGCTTCCATGACCTCCTGACCATTGCCCGTGTTGGTCAAGGTGTAATGATTCATGGATTTATGGACGATGACGTAGGTGACGTTGTTGCCGGCGATGTCGCGGACGACGAAACGATATTCGCCATCGGCATAATGGACTTCGCCAGAGACATAGTCCTTGGCCTCTTGCCCATCGATACTAAGGGTCGCCTTCAAGCCTTCCTCGAAGGTGATCACGACATCGTTCTTGGTGTAGAGGGTGTTGTTGACGGCGATGGTGGTCATCTTGGTCGCATCGAATTCGACGTCTTCGCGGAAGAGGACGGCTTCGAACTCGACTTCGTTGCCATATTCGTCGCGATAGGCCACGTGATAGGAGAACGAGCCTTTGCCGCTGAGGTTGGAGAATTCGAGGGTCTTGGGTTCGTCCAAGCGGTATTCCTCGTCATTGATGGTGAAGACATAGGTCTGCGAATCGGTGGAGAAGCGCAGGATGTAGTTGGAATAGAAGCCTTTTTGCAACGCGAAGGCGAGGTCGTATTCCTGGAAGGTGGAAGGATCGGAGACGATGGTGCGGGTGAGTTTCAACGCGGGGACGTTGTTGAAATAGACCGCTTTCTGGACCAAGTCGCCGTATTTGTTACGGAAGCCGACCATGTATTTGCCCACGCCATAACGTCCGATGGCATCGACGAGGGCCTCCGGCGAGGTGCGGTGATCGTCGGTGATGTTGTCCCATAAGACGATGTGGTCTTGGTCATTGACCACCATGTCGACGAACACCACGTCTTTCCCCAAAACGATGGAGCACGGGGTGTTGGTATAACCCTGGTCGCGGAGCAAGGCTTTTTCGTTATAGCCGACGATCCAACTATCCTCGAAGACGAAGTCGGCATCGTGCTTGATCTCGAAGACGAAATCCTCGAAGACGCCGTTGTTGCCCAAGACGCGAACGTTATGGATGCCATCGCGGTTGATGGTAAGACGGCTGGTGCTGCCTTCGATTTCGAAGCGGATGGGCGTGTCGTTATCTAAGAACATCACCTCGGTGGACATCACGATAAGGTCCAAGCTCTCATTGGCGTAGAAGGTGCCTTGGTTATTGTGGTAGGTCACGCTGCTGCCATCGAGGCAATGGATCGTGACGACGGAGGCGAAGGCTTCGATCTTGTCGACAAGATAAACGGTTTGGTTATTGTATTTGTTGGTGACGACGATGCGGTAATAGCCATATTCCTGACCGAGGAGGTCTTTATACCAAACGCCGTCTTTGTAATAGAGTTCGGGTTCAGGGAAGACGGAACCCTTGGCATAGGCGATCTCGATGGTCGAGATGGTCGCGGGGATCTTGGCGGTGTCGATGGTGAGGTCGCCCGAGATGTAGATGCAATCGAGGGAAGCGACGATTTCGACGGGTTCGCCATCGGTGAGTAAGACCAAGGTCGGGGCTTCTTTGGATAAGACGGCTTGGTAGGCATTGGGCAGATGGGAGCTGCCGACCGAATAGGAGATTTCGGTCTGGATTTCCGGGCCGACGACCTCGACTTTATAATGGGCCAAGCCATCGGCATCCAGCATTGCCGAGATGATGAAATAGGGGCTGCGCACCGCGGCATACCAAGTATCGCGCTTGGTGAGGTCGCTATCTAAGTTCAAGGAATAGTTGGCGACTTCTTGGAATTCGCTGTATTTGCGTTTTTCGGGGCCGGATTCGCCTTCGATTTCCTCTTCGAAGACCTGGTAGTAACCATAGGTGAGGATGCCGTTGACGAAGCGGAATTCATAGGCATAGCTGCCACTTACGAGGCCGGTTTCGGGGTCGGTGGTCCGCACCAACACGGTGGTCGTGCCGGGGAAGAGGGTCTTCAGTTCGAGGCCTTCGTGGCCATAGGAGAGGGTGTTCTCTTTGATGGCCGTGCCGTCGAGAGTGGCCTCGGACATCGATTGGTCGACGTTGACGAAGGTAAAGACGCTCGAATTGGAGAGCTTGTCGGTCACGGTGACCACATAGGAACCAAAGCTATTGAGGATCAGCTCATTGTCCGGAGAGAGTTCAATTTCCAAAGGTTGGCCGTCGCGGGTGACGGAGACGGAACGGATGCCGGAAGGATCAGTCAAGGTCAAGACGACACGGGTACCCGAGATCACATCGCCCGAATGGAAGGTGAGGTTGGCCTCGCCATTGGAAACGTAAGCGAGGTTATCCAAACTGACATAGTCGCCCACTTGATATTGATCGAAATTTATGAGGTCGAAGGAAGCGGTCTCTAGCACATTGCCGTCTTCATCGGTAAGGACATAGGGGCGATAGCTCGTGCCCATCAACGAGGCGCTGATTTCGGGGGCGTTGGTATCGAGGTTGAAGACATAGGTGCGGTCGTTTTCGGGTTGGTTCTTATACCAAACGCGTAACCGCCAGGAAGAGAGGCTGTTGATGACGAGGGTCCCGGTGAGGTCGTTATAGCCGTAACCGGTGGGATCGAGGTCGAGCATCTCGAATTCGACGTTGTTGGTATCGGCGGCGTTATTAAAGACGATACGCACGGCAGAGGAAGCATAGACGTTGGTGGTCCGCGGACTATAGGGATCGTCTTCCAAAATCATGCGAACGGGGTTCTCGGGATCGTAGGGGGAATATCCACCGCTATCGTTGACATAGTACCAGGTGAGGTCGGGGGTCGGGGCCTCGAAGGTCTTGACGATGGTTTCACTGTTGCCGTAGATATCGACGATTTCAATGCGATAAATACCAGGGCCGCGATAGAACTTGTAATCGGCGAATTCATTGTCGATGATCTGCTCGTTGAGGTAAACCTCAAAGGAGTAGATTTCGCTTTCGCTGCGGTTATTGGTACGCACGACGACGCCGGTCTTGGCATCGTTGACTTCGACGCTCATGTCGATGCGGGTATCGGAGGTCAAGACGCGGTAGGTGACGGCGTTGCCGGAACGATCGCCGACGAGGAGGTAATAGTTCCCCTCGGACAGGGAATAGTTGGTAATGGCGTCGCCATAAAGGGCGGTCACGAAGTTCCGACTCGGATAGGAATACACCGCGACATAGGCCTGCGAATCGGATTCGCCAAGCATCGCATTCAGCGAGAGGTTCTTACAGGTAAGGTCGGTGAGTTCGCCATCGAGGGTGATCGTGGTTTCCTCGGGCAACCCTTTGTTGAGGGTGACGTTGAGGGTAGGTAGCGTTTTATCGAGGAAGACGGTGAATTCGGAAATGCCGGTATCGCCATATTCGCGGATGGTGTAAAGGCCGCTGCCGGAATCGGCGAGGGCATTGCGAAGGAGCGTTCCGTTTTCGGCGATGAGCGGATTCCAAGTCGAGGCGCCATAGGCTTTGAAGAAGAGGGTGGACGCTTCGTTGATCGAAAGGGCCATATTGGTGGCCAAAGGATAGGCTTCCGCATCCACGATCACGGTGTTTTGATATAAGGCGGCATCGCCTTGGTAGACCGGGTTGGACACATAGGTGTTCCCGCTCCTGGTGGCGGTGGCGGTTTCTTTTTCCACGTGCATCTGCGTCTTGGAAAGGGTCGGGGCGCCGGTGCGGGAATCGGTATAGTCCTCGCCAATCAGGTAAGTATCCTTACCATAGCCGACGATGCGGTTGGTGACTTCTTCGATGGCGTCGTTCAAATTCTCGGAAAGGCCATTGACGTTGAGGCCGTTAGAAACCGAGCCTTCGCCATAATAGTAGAAGGCCCATCCGCCGGTGCCGCTCGTGGGCGTCCAGGAGTTGCGTTTATAACGGACCCAAAGTTGCCCCGCCTGAGCGTTTTTGGTTTCTTTGGCGGCTTTGACGTATTGGGTGGAACCCGAGCCGCTATTCAAGACGCGGGCGATGGCATCGGAAATGGAAATGAGTTCCAAATCCTGATATTCCATGAATTTGATGTATTTTTTCGCCTCGATCGAATTGGAGAAGGTCGGGGAGGAGGAACCGCCTTCCCATTTGCCGGTCTCCTCGTTATAGACGTCGCCATAAAGTTGGGTGCCGACGCTGGAATTGGAGGATTTGTAATAGTAGTAAGTGAGATCTTCGAATTGATAGACGCGGTTGCTTAAAACGAGGTTCCCGTTGGCGATGGCCTTGTTGGTGGTGATATCCTCCATGCCTTCGCTCAAATAGAAGGGGATGACCTGCGAGATCAAATTCACTTGGGTGCCGCTTGCCATGCCGATGACGTGTCCCACCGCTTCATAATAGCCGGGCTTCAAACTGTGGATGTCGATGGAATAAGGGGCGCCCACTAAGAAGGAAGAATCCCCCAGGATTTCGATGGAGAAAGCGGCGCCTTGGTCAATCAAGGCCTTCACATCTTCGTCATCCACCCGGAAATTGATCGGGTCGGCGTCGGTACGGCCGGCGATGTCATAGGCCTTCGCCGGTAAGACGATATCGGTGATTTCCTCATAGCCGGTCCCAAAAGTCGGGATGAGCTCGAAGTTCTCGCGGGTATCGTAAATCGTGCGCAGGATGTTGGAACGGGACTTGTTGCCGGCGGCATCGGAGACTTCGAAGTAGAATTCCCCGCTAATCCGTTCCTGCCCATTCATGATGCCGATGACGAATTGGTCCAGCGAAACGGAGGTATCTTTGGGATTGATGTTCGAATGGTAGCGATAGGTGCCGGTGGTTCCCTCGTGTTTATATTCCACGATCGAAGAGATCGCCGGGAGGAGATCGCCTTCGCTGACCAAATCGAGTTTACGGGTCTGATCCTTGCCTTCGGCATCCAGATAATGGAAGCACATGGAGACGGTTTCGATATCGGTGCCCACCGCTTTATCTTCGATAGTGAGTACCAGGGTCTTTTTCTTCAACTCATCGAGCTCGGGATCCTTTTGGACGATTTCGGGGCTATCGCCATCGAGGAGGTAAGGACCATAGGTGGCGGTATCGGTAAACCCATAGGGAGAAACGACGAGGGCGTGGAGATAATAGGTGCCGCTATCGATGCCTTGGGCCTCGTTTTTGGCGAAGGTCAAAGAGAGGGACCCGTGCATATCGCTGGTCATGCGGCGGGTATTGGCATAAGAGGCGGGGTTTTCTTTATCGGAAATCTCTTCGTTTTTGTCCCAAGAATAATAGGCGACGCCGGTTTCGAAGCTGCCGGTACCGCCGTTATTGGCGGAGAGCTCCAAGTTATAGACGTTATGGGGTGCGACCGAGGAGGCGACGTCGATGCTAAGATGCGGACGCGATAAATCCAAGCCTTGTCCCGGCAAGGTCAAGGAACGGTTCATATCCGTGTTCTGGACGAGGTTGTTCTTGATTTGCTTCCACGCATCGAGGTTATAGGCCATATCCCCGATGTCTTCGCTTGGCATTTGATACTTAATCGAGGTGATGTTGGTGGTCGGCACTTCCCCGGCGGGGAGTTCGTAAATCAAGGTGTCGCTATAGTTGCCGCCGACGTAATTGGCGTAATAGTTGGTGCTGTAATTGTTGATTTGTAGCGTCAAAGCCTGGCGTTTGCAGGCAAAGACGGGCTCGTTGAAACGCAAGAAGACGCGGATGGCACCATTTTCTTTATTGAATTCGCAATACTGCTGGGTAATGGTCGGGCAGGTGGTATCGCACAAAGCCAAGAAAAGCCAGATGTTGTGGACTTCACGGTCCCAGGATTTATTGTTGTTGAAAATGGAAAGGCCATAATCGAGTACGCCGTTATAGGGATCGGTCTTATAGAAGACGGTGTCATAGACGGAGTTCTTGGAGGAATACCAGGTGTCGCTTTCCTGAATCCAGTAACGGTGCAATTTGGGGCCGGCGAGGTGAAACGATACCATATCGACCAACTCGCTTTTTTTCTTATAGGGGTTGATACCCTCGGAAATGTAATACATGGCTTTGCCGTCGATGCGATAGCCACCCTTCTTGCATGGCTCGATTTCGTAATACAAAGATTTGCCGGGGATCTTACCGAAATCGTCGGAATCTTTGATATAGCCATCCATGAACTGCTTATTGCCGGAAAGCATGTAGATGTTGCTGGTGGAATGGAGTTTATCGTCATCGATGGACTTCAAAATATAAGACCCGTAGGCGCTGGCGAAGCCATTATTGATGAAGGTGTTGACCCAACGCTTCGTGGTGTCGTTATTAAACGAAATGCCCTCATTCCAGGTGCGCCAATGCTCTTTGCCGGAGATATCGTTATCGCCTTTATGGTATTTGGCGATCATGTTTTTATAGTCGTTGAGATAGGCGCTTTCTTTGCCTAAGATTGGATCGACGATACCGACGGTCGCTTCGACTTGGTAGTTATAAGGCAAATAGCATTTACAGCTATTTTCGGTGCCGATGTTGGCGTTATCGGCGGCGACGATCTTCAAGTTGAAATAACGGCCGTAATTGTTATTGCCGGAAACGACGCGGAGTTTCTCGCGGGTGCTGGAGTCGTTTTTGCATTTGACGGCCACACGGTAGGTCGCCCGACGCGATCCATCGATTTTCAAGGCGATGGAATTGGAAACGCCTTCGTAATCGATGTCTTCGATGGCGGTGCCGCTGAAGGTTTCGTAGGTGACTTTGACCGTCTCCCCCTCCGTCCCGGTGACGACGATATCCACATAGACGATGCTGGAGGTGTTGGCTTCGGCGGTCACCGACCCAAACTTCACGACGTTGCCCGTTTCGGCCACGACCATCGTCGCCTGGTTGAGATCTTTGGCCAGTTGGGGCATGCCTTGGGCGATGAAAAGCCCGGCCATGAAAGCGGCAGCGAAGACGAAGATGCGTTTTCTCCATTTGCCTTTCATTGCTTGTTGTCCTTTCCGAGTGTGATCTTGCCATCGGTCACCATCTCAATGAAATCCTTGAGGGTGATGCCGGCGTGGGAGGCTTGGTATTCCATGAAGTATTGCAGGATTTCGGCCTGCGTGAGGTTGTCGAGCTCGCTTTTTTTCTCTTCGGCCTTTTCCGCTTCGGCTTCCTTGGCGGGCTTCTTCGATTCGAGCACGCGCTTGTTGCGTTCGCGGATGTCGTAGAAGACTTCCCGTTCGTCGAAGCCACGGTCATCGAGCTCGGAGTTATCCATTTCCCCGATTTGATATAAAGGCACCTTAAACGAGGGCGTGAAATATGTCTTCAAAGGATAATTGCCGAAGGTCACGATGATGCCGTGTCCGATATCCCCAGGGTGGTTCAAACGTTGCAGTTCGGAGGGATAAATCAAGGGACGGACTTGGTACGAGGTGGAAAAGTTGGTCTCGCTATGGGCGGTGCCAGAGGTGGAGGTTTGGGCGATGGTGATATTGCCGCAGAGTTCGCTGTATTCCTTACAGGTCTGCATATCGTTGGAACCGATGAACATCTTAATGCCACAGTTGCCCTTGATGATGTCGGCGACGTTATCGCCATAGACGTTATTGAGCTGGGCATAGGATTGGACGATCATGGTGAACCAAATCTTGCGGGAACGTCCGACGGTGATGAATTTGTCGAACTTGCTGATTTTGGGCATGTTGCCGAATTCATCCATGATGAAGTAGACGTTGCGCGGCAAGGCCAATTCGGGCGTGGCCGAAGCGACCTTAATCAAGGTCTTATAGATGTTCAAAATGAAGATGGCGGCGAGGTTATGACGGGTATCCTTTTCGTCGGGGATCTTCAAGAAGAGGGCCGTCGGATGATCGGACAAAGCGGAGGCGGTGAAATCGCTGGAGCTGGTAAGGGCGCAAATCCCGGCGTCATTGAACAAGGTCATCTTGTCGTAGACGATGGACATATAGGAAGCCCGGGTGCTGCTAGCGGCATCGCAAACCTGTTTGGAAAGGGCATAGGCCCGAGACAAAGGACTGCGGCCTTTGAAATAATCGCGCAGGGCTTTGTAATCCTCGTTGGAATTCTGCAAAATCTTGGCCAAGTTGAAGAAATTGAATTTCTCCTTGGTCATCGTTGAGCCTTCCTGAAGGGAGTCTTCGAGCATGGCGAGTAAGACGGCGAGGGTGATGGAACGGGCGCCTTTTTCCCACAAGGGGTCTTTTTCGTTTTCGACGGGGATGAGGACGGTGACCAAGTCGTTGAGGTCTTCATAGACTTCGTCGTAGATCTTCTTTTTGAAGACTTTCACCGCGGCGATCAAACGTTGGTAATCGGTGAAGGCACGGCCGTCGAATTCATACCACTCGCGGACGCGGGAAACATCCCCTGCCGCTTTTTCGATCTTTAAGCCCGAGGCTTTGATGTCGTCATCCCGCTTAAAGGCGAGCGTGTGGGCGTTCTTATAGAGTTGGAAATTGTCCCAAATCGTGTCGAGCGGATTCCAACGATAGGAAGCATACGTGTCGCGCAAATCGATGACTTTGACGTCATAGCCCCGCTCATGCAGGTATTTGGAATGGAGCATGAATAGCTCGCCTTTGGGGTCGGTGATGACCATCGAAGAGCCGGCTTTGGTGGCGGCCAAAAGTTGGATCATCGGGGAAACGAAGGTCGTGGTTTTGCCAGATCCGGTAGAACCGATGATGATCGAATGGCAAGGCGAATTGAAACCGACTTGCATGTCCGTGCCCTTGCGATCGAGTTTGGCGGCCACGGGAATCCCGTCTTTGGTGACTTCGGAAAGGGCGCTATAGGAATAGAATTTGAAGAGTTTCTTCTTTTCCTTATCGTTCATCCAACGGGAATTCTCCAAATTGGACCCTTTCGCGGGCTTAAGGTCTTTGGATTTGCCAAAGAGAAGACCCACGAAATCCCTGTTGATCAAAAGGATGTAAAGGAAGAGCAGTAGCAGGAAGAAACCGGCGAGGCAAAGATAATAAGGCCAGCTGACCGGCATCCGCCCTAAGGCACCGATCCAGTCGACCAAGGCAAATTCGAAACCGCAGTCGATTAAGGCAAACAATAGATAACCCAAAATGGAAGCGATGAGCAGCAGCGAGGCCACGATGAAGAGCACCTCTTGGAAGGTGCCCGAAGAGAAGCGGGAAGACATCGTCACCGCGAACACCATGAAGAAGAGGACGATGAAGAACACGGCAAAGCCGATCAGATTCCCCCAATCCAATTGATCGGTGTAATGATGGAAGACGCCAAGGAATGCCAAAACCGTCGTCAGGATCGCAGAGAGTCCCGCGGAGGCGCCGAGAACGATGTAGAGCACATGCCGTTTCTTCATCGTTTAAGCCTCCACATAGGTGAAATTGTCGCTTTCCTGGGACAAAATCACGCTCGCATTGACATTGGGATCGACGTATTCGAATTCGACGACGTATTTATAAGTGACGCCAGCGACGAGATCGGCCGGTTTGACGAGTTCGTTGGTCAACAAAGAATAAAGGCCAATCGAAGTTACCTTAAAGACGGTCTCGTCCAAGCCTTTGACCATCACAATGCGGTCTTTGCCGGTTCCTTCGACGACGAGGTTATCCGCGGTAAAGGGCAAATCATAGGCTTCGGTTGCGCTGTTGTAGACCCGCACCGAGCGGCGGACCCGGTTGATGATCAAATAAGCGGAAAGTTCGGAGATATCGACGGTTTCATTGGGGCTCTTGGCACTGAACTTGGCGGTGACTTTATACTCGCCGGCATAGACTTGCTCATTGTTGATGAATTCGACGTTCACCGTTTCGGGAAGATTCCCGGTCAGTTCAAGGGAACGGACCTGGGTTTCGTCGAAATTGACGGTCTTGTCTTTTAGGAAGACCTTATCGCTGATTTTGATTTCCCGTTTGGTAACGGTGAGCTTGGCTTTCATGGGTTCGATCCGCTCATAGTTGGCCCAATCCCCACCTTCGAATTCGGCCACCATCGTATAGGTGCCGACATTGGAGACATCGGTAATCACATGGCCTTCGTCATCTTCGAAATGGAAGACTGGATTAATGCCGTCGGGGAGATTCTCTTTGCCCTTGATCTTGGGTTCATAGCCAGCCCCATCATAAGCTTTGGAAGCATCTTCGAAGGTGACGCCGGTAACGTCATATTTGGCCTTCTTGACGGTCAAAACGGCCTCTTTGGGATCGATTTTCTGATAATTGGTGTTGGTGTCGACGAACTGGGCGACGATTTTATATTCCCCGGCATTGATGACTTTGGCGGGTTTTCCGGTCTTGGCATCATAGGCGGAATAACGGACTTCGATTTCCTCGGGGACGTTTTGGGCTTTGAGCTCTTGAATTTCCCCATTGTAGATGACGTGGGCATCTTGGAAGAGGATTTGGTCGACGGGCCGCTGGGCGGGAGTGATGGTCAAGGTCGTGGATAAGGTTTTCGAGGCATAGCCGTTTTTGGAAAGGACGCCCACCACTTCATAACTGCCGGCATTGGTGAAAATATTGCCATAGGGATAGGTGATCGTGGCGCCTTCGGGCAATTCGTGGTTGAGGGTGACCACATGGGGCTGCCCGTCAAAAACGCATTCATACCCGTTGAGCGCGTAGGATTCGTTGAACTGGTTAAAGACCACCTCGATCGGCATGGTGGTTTTGAAACGATTGCGATAGACGACCTCAACGCTTTGTTGGCCCATCTTAAAGAACTTCATCCGTTCCACTTCGGAGACCATGTCCTCGGTGAGAGGAATCTCTTGGGTTGAGCCGCCTTGGTATTCGATGGTGACGCCGATCCCTTCATAGGAGAAGTTTCCGTAATACACCGGGATTCGCTCGGAACTCGTCATATGGATGCCGACGATATCGCTGAAGGGGCTGCAAGACGCCAAAAAAGAGAGCGAGCCGAAGGCGAGGAAGGTCAAAGCTGGAAGTACGGCCTTTCGTTTCATCTCTAAGTCCTGTGTTTCGAGTCGAATCCTATTTTATAGATTCGGCAAAAGTTTAATCCCAAACGCGTCACAAATGTGTCACAAAGTGGTTTTGAGCCAATAAAGGGGAAACCATTGGTTTCAGGTCGTTTTTTGGCTCTTTTGGGAATATCACCAAAGGAAATAGGTATTATTATTTTATTTATAAAATAAATAATGTGGTTATTCGCCCCTCTCCTTAGGAGAACCCACCCCTCTAAATATCGGCCTTTACAAATGTCCGTTCCTACCTTTTGGGGCTTTCAATCATCTCCGTTGCCTCCCATGCATCTCCTTAAATAGAAAAGGCGCCCGCGTGGGCGCCTGCGCAAGGATCGAAGATCAATAACCGATTTCCTGGATGACCTTGGTCAATGCATCCGCGGATTCTTTGAGTTGCCGTTTCTCCCTGACATTCAAAGGAAGCTCCAACACCTTCTCCACCCCATTGATCCCCACTAAGGAAGGAATCGATAAGGCCAAGCCCGATAGCCCATAGGTGCCATTCAGTTCCACGGAGACGGGGAGCATCGTATTCTCGTTGTTGACGATGCAAGAGCAGATCCGGGCCACCGCACGGGCGATGCCATAATAGGTCGCGCCTTTGCGAGCGATGATCTCATAGGCGGAATCGCGCACCTCGGTATAGATGCGTTCCATCTCCACCTCATGATGGGTGATGCCGCGTAACTCGGCAAAATCGGAGAGGGGGATCCCCGAGATATTGGCGACCGACCACACGCAGAGTTCGGAATCGCCATGTTCGCCGATCACAACCGCGTGCACGTTGCGTGCGTCCACGTTCAGGCGCTCGGACAATAGATATTTAAAGCGCGCGGTATCCAAAACCGTCCCCGAGCCAAAGACGCGGTTGGTGGGTAGTCCGGATTCTTTTAAAGCGACGTGGGTGAGGATATCGACGGGATTGGCCACGATGAGCAAGATGCCTTCCACCCCCACTTTCTTGATTTCACCGATGATGGATTTCATGATGCCCACGTTTTTGTGGATCAAATCCAAGCGGGTTTCACCCGGCTTTTGGCTGGCCCCGGCGGTGATGACGATGACCGCGGCGTCTTTGAGATCCTCATAGCCCCCGGCATAGACCTTCATCGGGTAAAGATAGGGAAGGCCATGGGATAAGTCCATCGCCTCGCCTTCGGCTTTTTCGCGATTGGCGTCGATGAGGACCAATTCGCTGAAGAGCTTTTTATCCATTAAGGCAAACGCCGACGCGCTTCCGACGAAGCCGCAGCCGATGATTGCCGCTTTTCTCATATTGACCATAAATGTGTTTCCTCCTTGGAACGGCCTTATTTTAAATGCTTTCCTTTCATAGGCAAAACGATATGAATGCAAAAAAAGGACAGGAAGCGTTTTCCTGCCCTTTGCTGGAATTGGGATTAGGCCTGTTTGGCTTCTTCGGCTTCCACCACGTTTTCGGCTTCGCTCATCGCGGCTAAGCGTTGGGCACGGCGGATGGCGCGTTCGTTATCGCGGTCGGATTCGCGGGAGAAGAGGGTCAAGGCAAGGGCGAAGATGATGAGTCCGCCGGCGAGCAAGACAATGCCCCAATAGCGGTATCCTAACGGAGACCAATTGGTGAGCCATGCCTTTTCGGAAACGCGGACCCAGTTCTCACTGGCTTTGACGGGAAGGTGATCGCCGATGATGCCGATGATAGCGAAAACCAAGCCCACGAAGGCAAGGAAGAGGGTCAGGATATACCAGAACCATTCCTTTTTGGAGAGATTGAGCTTCTTTTGGTTCGCCATAATCGGGTTCCTTAGGCTTTATTGTCCTCGGCTTTGGGGGCATCGACGGCGCTGCCGGCGGCCACGGGGGCTTCGCCACGGGCACGGGCTTCGTCATCGGCGCGGACCTGCTCGATCAAGGCATTGATGATCGGGGCGTAGAGGGAGCGGAATTCGGCTTCGGCATCGCGGAGGTAGAGGTTGATGGTCTCCACGGTTTCGCCCATGACATCGGGGAAACGCTTCCCGGTGGGAAGATCACGACGGCCGGTCATGTATTCGATGAGGTTGGAGATCTTATCTTCCATGTTCTTGTAGATGGCGTTGGTCATCTTGGCATTGGCACGGACGAAATTGATGTTTTGGATGAGGGTGGAGATATCCTGGCCGATGAAATTGGTGGCCGGGGTGGCTTGACCCTTGGATTCGTTCATGGCCTTGTTGTAGTCGTTGAAGAGAAGGTTGAGGTCATTGACCAAGGTCAAATAGGCCACGCCGCGATACATCGCCTCTTCGGCGTTGGCGAGCTTTTCGACTTCGGCAACGTCGAGGTTGTTCTTATGGCCATCGTTGAGGACGCCAAGGATCATGTTGTTGACGTTTTCGTGGATGGGAAGGACGTGACGGTAGATGGCAAGGTGCTGGGCGTGGTCGACGCGGAGGCCGTCGTTGGCGAGTTTGAGGATGGTGGATTCCTCCCCATAGACTTCGTCATAGAAATCACGGATGGCCTTTTCGAGCTTTTCGCCATTCTCACCGGAATGGTCGATGATGTCTTTCAAGGGGGTGTGCTGGTCGACTTCGATGATGACGGAACGCTTCTTTTCGTTATAGAGGTTCACGTCGAAAGCTTCCTTGCGGAGGCAATATTCCAACGTATCGCGCACGGCGACGTTGTAATGGATGAGGGTGGTAACCACTTCGCTGATCTGATTCATTTTGGTATTCCTTTTCTCGGCATTATTCGTTATCCGCCGATGGGTATAACGCTTTTTCGAGTTCGTAGACGCGGGAGACGACGCCCGATGCGTGTTTTTGCACTTCCAAGGGGGCATGCTTCATGGCGAAGCTGTGCTTCGGGAAGGCTTGGAACATCGGAATGTCGTTGCCAGAATCGCCGACAACCACAACATTATCGTGATTTAGGCCGAGATAATCAAGATAAAACGCCACCCCGGAGGCCTTCGAGCACCCCTGAGGGGTGATTTCGATGAATTGGTCGAGCCACATAAACTCGAATTCGGGGTATTTTTCTTGCAGGTGCTTGGTGATTTCCAAGGAGCGCTGCCGCTTCTTCTTCGTTAAGCCGATGAGGACCATCATTTTATTGACCGTTCCATTATCGATTTCCCGGAAGAAAACATGGTCATTACGCACCCAAGGCTCCCGATAGACGCCCTGGAAGAGTTGGTAGAGGAAATACATGATGTTGGTCATGTGGCTGACCTGGGTCCGCGTCATGATCAAAGGCTTCCCGGTGGAGGAAAGCAAAAACAGCGGCGGATCGTAGGAAGCACGTAAATCGTCGACGAGATGCCGTAATTTGGCAGGATCGAAGTATTCGTCCTTCACCATCTTCCCATCGACGACGATTTGGGTGCCGTCGGTGCCGATGTAATCGCAATCGATGCCGAGGCGCTTCCCCACTTTCGCGAGGAACTTATCACCGCGCGAGGAGACCAAAACCACCCGTCCCCCTTCCGCTTTGACGCGGCGAAGGAAAGCGATGTTTTTCTTCGAAACCATGTGGATTTTCTTTTTCGGATAAAACAAGGTTCCGTCGAGATCGGTGGCCAAAACGTATTCCATGGCGATAAATATACCTTCTTCCTAGAAGAAATGCCAACGATCGCGCTTAAGAGAATCCATCGGTTCCAAAGAAAAACCCGAATCCATCGGGTAACGGGGAGGTGGATTCGGGCTCAGGTTTCCTTAACGCTTATTTGAGTTGATTCTCGGCTTGGATGACGCCATAGCCGCCGTCGAAGCGCTTATAGGCCACGGAGATGCGGTCGTCGTCGCTATCGAGATAGACGAAGAAGGAATGGCCAAGGGCTTCCATGCGGGTGATGGCTTCGTCGATGGTCATGGGGTTGAGGTAGATGGATTTGGTACGGACGATCTCGTCGTTTTCGGGTTCGAATTCCTCCACGTTTTCGAAGGCGAAGGATTTGCCTAGGGACGCAGCGGCTTTGGAACGATCCATGCGGGTCTTGAGTTTCCGCATCTGCCCTTCGAGTTTGTCGATGGCCAAATCAAAGGCGGCATAGAGGTCGTCGTTTTTGACTTCGGCGCGGAGATCCATTTCCTTGGTGAAGATGGTGATTTCGACTTTGGCGCCGACTTTATAGGAGCGGACCACGGCACGGCAGAGGACGTCGTCGTCGATGAAGAAGAACTTGTCCATGCGGGAGAGCTTGCGTTCGATTTCAGCACGAATAGAATCGGTGACCTCGATGTTCTTTCCGATGACTTGGTATTTCATATGTCTATTTTGCCCCTCCTTAGGGCTTACACCATTATTGTAACGAAATCCGCGTTTTTTAAAAGGGGTAGGCCACGATTTTTGGCAAATAAAAACCGCCCGAGTTTCCTCAGACGGCCCCACCCCTAACGGATTCATTATAGTCCAAGTTTGGCTTTTAATTCGGCGACCATATCCAATTTTTCCCAGGGCAGATGTAAATCCGGACGGCCAAAGGCCCCGTAAATGCAAGTATCCGCATAGGAGAATTCGGGTTGCGTGAGTTTGAATTTGGCGATGATCGCCCCCGGGCGGGCATCGAAGACTTCGCGGCAGGCGCGAAGGATATCTTCGACGGGCACCGTTTCCGTGCCAAAAGTTTCGATGCCGATGGATAAAGGCTCAGCGACCCCAATGGCATAGCTCAGCTGGATTTCCGCCCGCTTGGCGGCCCCAGAAGCCACGATGTTCTTCGCCATGTAGCGAGCGTAATAGGAAGCGCTGCGATCGACTTTGGAGGGATCTTTGCCCGAGAAGGCACCCCCGCCATGGCGCGCGGCCCCGCCATAGGTGTCGACGATAAGCTTACGCCCCGTCAAACCCGTATCGCCCAAAGGACCTCCGATGACGAAGGAACCGGTGGGATTGACCAAATAATCGAAATCGGTATTGAAACCAAAGCTAGCGGCGACGGGCACCATGATTTGGTCGTGGATGAACTTGCGGAATGCTTCTTTATCGATATCGGGATCATGCTGGACCGACATCAAAATCGTGTGGATTTGCGGCTTTCCCGGGATGGAATAGTCCATCGTGACCTGGGATTTCATGTCCGGACGGGCATGGGGGAAGCGGCCGCTTTTGCGCATTTCCGAAGCGGTCCGAACCAGCTTATGGGCAATCGAAATCGGCAAAGGCATATAGCCTTCGGTTTCATCGGTGGCATAGCCAAACATGATACCTTGGTCCCCCGCCCCTTGCTGTAAGGGATCTTCTTTATCCACGCCCATAGCGATGTCGGGGGATTGGGTGTTGACCACCACTTGCACCTTGCAGCTATCCGCCCCGATTCCGAGTTCGGGAGAGGTATACCCGATATCGCGAAGGACCTTGCGGGCAATCCCTTCGTAATCGAGTTTGGCGGTGGTCGTCAATTCCCCGCCGATTAAGACGAATTCCTTCGTCGTGAAGACTTCGCACGCCACGTGGGCTTTGCGATCTTGGGCCAAGGCCGCATCCAAAATGGCATCGGCGATTTGATCGGCGACTTTGTCGGGATGGCCTTCCGCGACGGATTCGCTGGTGAATAATTTCTTTTCCATAAGAAACCTCCTCGAAGAAAAGCCCTCATACACGATGAGGGCAAAACGACAAGTTTTTCCCTGGCATCGTTCCTCACGTGGAGGCTGCGGCAAGCACTTACCGGTATTCCGGAGTTGCTAGCGTCCCATTGCCGTAAGAGGACGCTTCTGGATGTCAGCATTTCGGGCTGTGGCGATAGTCTAGGCTTTTCCCTTTCCCTTTTCAAGGGTTAGGATCGAAATCAAGTAACACGCACGAAAAAAGGAGGGGCTCCCTCCTTCTTCGCTAGGCTTTGATTTGTTTTAACGCTTGGGCCAGTTGATCGGGGCAGCTGGTTCCCTTGCTGCCACATAAGGTGCCATCGAGGAGTTCGATGAGCTCATCGATCTTGCGACCCTGGGCTAATTTGGCCACGCCTTGGGTATTTCCAGGACAACCGCCGGTGAAGATGATTTTCTTCACGATATCGCCTTCATAGACGACGGTGATTTTCCTAGAACATACACCCCGTGGCGTGAATTCGAGGGTTTGTTCCATTACTTACCTTCGCAGCAGCAGCACTGGCCTTCTTCGCACTCGCAATCGTCATCGCAAACGTCGAGGAGTTCGCCATAGACTTCCCCACCGGCGTTGGCGGCGTTGCTTTCATCGGTATCGATGTGCATGGCAAGGGCGAAATTGGGGTTCACCCGGACCACGACGTCGCCGAAGATGGTTTCACGTTCCTGGGTGAGGACGCGGACATAGACGATTTCGTTGTCGGAGACGCCGAATTCTTCCGCGTCGGCCGGGGTCATATGAATATGACGCTTGGCGATGATGACGCCTTCTTGGAGTTCGATTTGGTTGCCGTTTTCGGGGTTGACGATGATGCAGGGGGCGCTGCCTTTGACGTCACCGGATTGGCGGATCGGGGCATTGACGCCGAGGGTGCGGCAATCGGTCGCGGAAAGTTCGACTTGGTTTTCTTTCCGAAGGGGTCCAAGGACGGACACCCCGGCGATCATGCGGGGTTTGCCGGTTTTGGGATTGACGGGCCCGACGAGGTTCAGACGGGTATTGGACACATATTGACCCGGCTGGCTGAGCATCTTCTTGATCTCGAGTTCCGCGTGTTCTTTGCCCATCAGCGCATCCAAAGCTTCTTGGGTGAGGTGAATGTGACGGGCGGAGGTTTCGACTAAAATTTTCTTTTCCATGGTTTGGTGGTCTCCTAAACGGATTCATTATAGGAGCCTTTTTCCGCAATTTCATTGGTTTTGCTTTTCGCCTTGCTAAAAGGAAAGCAAGAAGCCGTTTTTCGTTTTCCGTTCCGTTTTTGTCTTTTTTGCTAGGCAAACGCGAAAAGAGGGGCTATCCTTTGCCCGAAAGGAGCGACCATATGGAAAAAGAAAACGATGAAATCGTCGTTGCCGAGATTGGCGAAGACGACCTACTCGACCTGGTCCGGAAGAAAGACAAAGCCGGCTTACTCGATGTGTTCGAGAAGGTCCCGACCATCGATATCGCCGAAGCCGCGGATGGCTTCGAGCCCAGTGATTTGATCACGATTTTCCGGTTGGTCAAATCCGAATACACCGCCGATTTCTTCGATGGCTTATCCCAAGACACCAAAGAGAACCTCATCAAGGCCATGACCGATAAGGAATTGGTTCCTTTGATTAATTCCCAAGCCGCCGACGATATCGCCGATACCGTCTCCGAAATGCCCGCTAACCTCGCTTCCCGCGTTCTCAAAGCGGCCGACAAGGAAATGCGGAAGGATATCAACGCCCTTCTAAACTACAAAGAAGGGACCGCCGGGGCCTTGATGACCACCGAGGCACTGGAATTCCTCTCCACCGCGACCGTCAAAGACACCATCGAAAGCATCCGCCAAAAAGGGAAAGACGCCGAAACCATCTACACGATTTTCGTGCGTTCGAAATCCCGAAAATTCCTCGGCACCGTCGACTTAGACGATTTGATCTTCGCCAAAGACGACGAAACCCTTGAGGACATCATGAACCAGGACATCGTCTATTGCCAAACTTCCACCGACCAGGAAGAGGTCGCCCAGATGTTCCGCCGTTATGACCTGAATGCCATGGCCGTATTAAACGAAGACCAACGCCTCGTCGGTATCATCACCGTCGACGACGCCGTCGACGTCATGACCGAAGAAGCCCAGGAAGACTTAGCCATCGTCACCCACATGGCCCCTTCTTCCAAACCCTATATGGAAACCACCGCTTGGGAGAATGCCAAGAAATCCTTCCCCTGGCTCATCGCCTTGTTG
Organism: Bacilli bacterium; assembly: GCA_017454295.1. Classification (GTDB taxonomy): domain Bacteria; phylum Bacillota_I; class Bacilli_A; order RFN20; family CAG-826; genus Alloenteromonas. The sequence continues at coordinate 235 of JAFTDF010000043.1, read as the reverse complement.
GTGCTTGGCACCTTCACCACGATGATCCTCAATCGTCTGGAAAGCCAACGCATTTTCGCCACGATGGGCATCCTCATCGCCTTCGTCCCCGCCTTAATGGATACCGGAGGCAACGCGGGGGGACAGACCACCGGTTTGATGATCCGCGCCTTGGCCTTAGACGAATTCGGACCCCGTGAACTGGGTAAGGTCCTTTGGAAAGAACTTCGGGCCGCCGCCATCGTCGCCGCCATCG
>JAFTDF010000042.1 GCA_017454295.1 Bacilli bacterium | reverse complement strand
GTCTACGCTCATTTTGAGAACAAAGCGACCTATGAGGCTTTGCTAGAAATCGGAAAGCGTCCGTTTATCCTTACCCGCGCCGCTTTCGCGGGAAGCGCGGCCTATGCTGGATGCTGGACGGGCGATAACACTTCGAGTTGGACCCATCTCAATATGATGATTCCTCAATTATGCAATATGGCCTTATCGGGCTATAGCTATTGCGGGGTGGATATCGGAGGCTTCAAATATAGCCCTACCGACGAACTAGTAGCGCGGTGGGCGGAAGCGGCGATCCTCAATCCGTTTTATCGCAACCACACCGATCACGGAAGAAACCAAGAAGGTTATCGCTTAAAAGGCAAATATCTGGAAGCCTATCGAAACGCGGTAAACCTCCACCATCAATTGATCCCCTATTTCTATGATTGTTTCTATCTCCATCAGGAAAGCGGGGCGCCTTTGTTACGTCCTTTGGTCTATGGCTATCCAAGCGATCCCAGAACCTATCAAGAAGATAGCGAACTCATGTTAGGCGATTCCTTGCTGTTGGCCCCCGCTTTAAAGCCAGGCCAATCCAAGCGTTTGCTTTATCTGCCGGATGAATTCATCGAATACCAAACCGGAAAGCTTTTGAAAGCGGGCGATCACATCATCGACTGCCAATTGGGGAAAGCAAACCTCTATGTCAAGAAAAACTCCTTGATCCCGATGCTGGAGAAAGAGAACCTTTCCCCGAAGATTCCTGAAACCTTGCACCTTTATTGGAGCGGAGGCAAAGCGCATTGCTTCCATTATGAAGATGAGGGAGACGGCCTTGCTAATCGAGAAGGGAAATATCTCTTGCTGCAGATTGAAATGGAAGACGATGGGAAATTCGATATCACCCCAATCCATCAAGGGATGGAGATTCCTTATCGGAAAGTGGTGGTTGAATATCCAGACCATCATCTAGAAAGCTTTCCTTTCCCTGTTTAAGGGAAACGGGCACAATTCCCTGCACGGAAGAAGAAAAGAGTCCCCAAACCCAAACAAACAAAGAAGAGAAGACCAATCGATTCTGGAGAATCTTCGGATTGGTGGTTTTTCTGCTTTGCCTTTGGCTTACTCTTCCTCTGCGGGGCCTGCGTCTATATGCTTTTGAACTGGGCCAATAGGATCTAGTCCTTCCAGGGCAATTCCATGTTCGGGGCGTCCAAATCAAGAGCAGCGAAGCCTCGATGCGGAAGGGCGAACTCGTCGAGGATGCGCAAGAGTTCTTCGGGATAGCGCTCATCCGCTTCGGCCATGATGAGGTCGACGTAGACCTTCCCGCCAATCGCGGATAGCTCGGCCAGCATGCCGGTGGTGGGCAAGGCGATGGTCGCGAAGTCCTCGATGTATTCTTCCATTTCGCCGAAATTGGCCTTTCCGACATAACTAACCGTCGATGAAACGGAATTATTCGCAAACTTCCTTATATATTGGGAAAACGCGCACCGCTCCGTATCGGTTTCCTTGGCTACAATGAGGTCGGTCAATGCGCGCAAGGCGGAGAACGAATCTAAGATATTCTCGGAGGAAATCTGTTCCTTGAACATCGTTTTGACGCGGGCAAACCGCTCTCGAAGCGGCAAGGATTCTAGCGATTCTTCAAAAGCGAGCATCGCTCCCCCTACGAGCGGTTGATGGGCCAATTCCAATCCGAGGGCCCTGCGCTCATTGACGCACACCGCGATGCGAACCAAGCGCTTATCTTCGGGATTCGCCTTCCGCAACATCCTCGTCAAAGCCACGGCGAAGAAGGTGTTAGGCGTCGCACCCAAAGATTTCACCAAGGCGATGAAGGGCTCTTCTTCCAGAACGAAGTGGTACCGCACGGGCTTATATTCGCTCCCCAAAATGGTAAGCACTTCGGGCATTTGGTTCCGTTTCGGGCTAGGCAAAGGGATGTCGCTAGGGATGGGGGATAGCTCTTCTTCGGGGATATCCTCCCCTGCCAGCCTTATCCCTGTAGCGTCGAACTTCCGTCCCGTCTTGAGGGAAAGGTAATAGTAAAGAAGGGTCTTCATCCACTCATACGCCCCCGCCCCATCGGAGAGATAATGGGCGATGTCGACGCCGATGGTCTTTTCCCGATAATCGAGCGCGATCTGATGGAAATGGTTCGCCTTCGATCCTAGCGGCGCCTTCTTTTCATAAGGCATAACCAACAAAGGCCTATCGTTGGAAACGAAATAATATTCCCTTTCGACCCGCTGCAACGAAACGTCGAAATAAGGATATCTAGAGCGCGTGATGTTCACCGCCTCTTGCAGCTTCTTCGGATCGATTTCGCCATGGAGGGTAATCTCGAATCGCATCGCGTGGGGTGCGACGTTCGTAGAAGAATAAAGAAGGCGGCGTTCGTATACCAGCTCATGAAAGGGATAGGTCTCTAGTTCCTTAAGGTCCATGGCGGACATTCTATCGGGACCATCGGGGCATTTCAACTGGCGGCGCCTCTTGTTGTAGCGGCAATTCGTGACATTTGCTAACGATTAAAAAGCGCTCATTACGATGCGTTTACGATGAAATCGATGACCGCGTTTTTCGTTTGGCGCGTCTGCTCGTCTCTACTGATGGAAGCGGCCCCGTCCCCTCGCTGAAACCCATAATCGCCGAAATTGGCATGATTGCCGCCATCAATCACGATTTCCGTTGTTTTCGCGGGGAAGTTGCTTCGGTTCTTTTCGTATTCGGCTTTGTCTAGTACCGTATCATTGGACCCATAGATGGATAGGCAACGATAGGAATCGTTTAACTCTCTATTCGGATAACTCGCCAGAAAGATGATCCCCTTGAACGTCTCATCCTTGTTACCGGATAAGAAAAGCGCCGCGGAGGTCCCGCCGAGGGAATGTCCCATCATGTAGAGATTGGTATGCCTTTTTAACCCCGCCACCTCGCTTGCGGTGTTGATACTTAGAAGCGGGAAATACAAAGGCGACTTAACTAAATAGACGTCGATCCCCTGATGGGCGATTTGGCTGCATAAAGGCGAATAGGACACTGGGTCGACTTTCGCGCCTGTATAAAAGACGATGGCATTTTCGTCGCTGCTTTGATGATCGAAACGATACCAGCTCTTTTCATAGGTCACGGAAACGGCGGCATCCCCATTTAAATAGGATTTGGCTTCATCGCTCGCCTTATAGTTAATGGCAAAGTAAATCAGGACAAAGGAAACGAGCAAGGCCAAAGAAGATACGGGAATGACAATGGCTTTCACGTAATTCTTGACCTTGTGTTTTCGGTTGATGAGTAAGATCACCAATACGGGAGCCCCAATGGCGATGATCAAACCAAATATCAAAATCAAAACGAATTTCATTCTCGTGGTTCCTTAGCCGCAGCATTATATCCTTTTTTCCTTTTAAAGGAAATGCTCCATACACCCCTCGTTTCTTTACCCGTCCACGCCTTCTTTTAGCAAATAATCTCGGAAGAGGCGAAACAAAAGAAAGGACTTACCACACCTACGGATTCCGGTCACGACTTTAATCAAGCCATCATTACGTCTCGCGTTGAGATCGTTAAGATACCGTTCGCGATGAATAACCATTAGCAAATTTCCTCCAAATGGATACTTTTCGCTGATGGTTACACATTCGTTGTCCTAGGAAAGAAAGACGTGCGACGCGACATATCCCCTTGAGCAGAAAGCTGTTTTGACCACTGCATGCATGAGATAGGCGCTTCATCCAACATCGTCGTTCCCTCCTTTGATGATTGGGCTAAGCGTGCGTGGTTTTATCTACCCATATCCTAAAAAGGGAAGGAGAAAATGCAACGAACCAAAGTTTCTCTCGCCCTCGTTGGATTCCGTCAAAACACGTAAAAAGCCGAGCTTTTGCCCGGCTTTTGCGAAGATTTGGTTATTTGATTAAGGAATTTTTGCACTTCCCGGTCGCCAGGTATTCATCCATGTTCTTCAAGGAGACCTCGATCATATCGACCAGGGCTAAGTCGGTGGCGGAGCCGATGTGGGGCGTCACCAAGACCTTCGGATAGAGATCGACGAGATCTTGGAACAAGGGAGTCGGCATCTTCTTCGGATCGAAGGATTTGAAGAAGAGGGCGCCTTCGTTGGAGATGACGTCGAGCCCAAGCCCGCCCAAGTGGCCGGATTTGATGGCGGCGACGGCGGCTTCGGTATCCATGACTTCGCCACGGGCGACGTTGACGATGATGGAGCCCGGCTTCATTTTGGCGATGCGTTCGGCGGAAACAAAGTTATCGTTCTTGCCTTTGAAATAGGCCATATGGATGATGAGGAGGTCGGCTTGTTCGAAGACTTCGTCGGCTTCCTTCATTTCCATCAGTCCCTTAGCGTAATCGCTAGGGAAGGGATCGTAACCGATCATATGGGCGCCTAAACCTTTGAATAAGGAAGCGGTGGTGCAACCGATTCTGCCGCACCCCAAGATCCCCACGGTGCAACCCCGGATTTCCCGAGAGAACATTTGATTGGTGACTTGGAAGCGGCCTTCCTTGGCCTCATAGGTGGCATAGGCGGCGTTGCGGACGAGCATCATGCCTAAGGTTAAGGCGAGTTCGGATATGGCGTTGGGGGAATAGCCGGGGACGAAGGCGGTTTCGATGCCAAATTCCTTGCAAGCGGCGACGTCGACATGGTTATAGCCGGCGGTCCGGGTGAGGTAATATTTCAAGCCGTTTTCGGCCAATAGTTTCATGTGGTCGTGATCGACGGCGCAGCCACCGCGGACCATGACGATCTCATAACCTTTGGCGAGTTCCCAGTTGGCGGAATTGAGATATTCCGGGCGGAGAATCAACTCATAGCCATATTGCTGACCGAGTTTCTCAAAATAGGGCTTCTCGTAGTCACGGCACCCAAAGCAAATGATTTTCTTTTCCATAATTAATTACCCCTTATTAAGCAGCCACGATCGCGGGGAAGAACCCAAGGGATTCGACCACGACGAGCAAGATGACCCAGATGACGACGCCGACGACGGCACCAAAAGTGGAGATCAGCGAGATATGGGACGCCATTTCTTTCTGGCGATCGAAGTTGATGCAATAGCCAACGGCCACGGTGGCAGGCGGTACGAGCCAGGTGAGGACCGAGGATTGGACGGTTTCGATGGTGATGAGTTGTGCGTAGCCGGCGGCTTTGGCAATGCCTTCGACGGCGAAGAGGATGCCCAAGACGATGGCGGGAGCGAGGAAGACCTTTATCGCGGTCCAGATCCAAGCGTATTTATCGCCCGCGGCTTCCTTAATGGAGCCGGCACCGAGGGTGCACCCGATGGCGAATAAGATGATGGTGGAGGAGAGGCCGCCCAAGGTATTGGCGGCTTGATAGAACCAAGGCAAGGTCACATCGAAACGCCAGAAGGCGACGCCATTGGCGATTTCTTTCCCGGAATAGGGATCGGCGGTGATGAAGTTGACGCCGGGGATGGCTTGGAGGACCCAAAGGAGCAAACCGGCGAAAGTGGCAAGAAGAATGGGGTTGAGGAAGACTTTCTTCAAGATCTCTTTGGTGGAGATGGAAGGTTCTCCTTCCTGCAAGGGTTCTTTCTTTTTGCCCAGTTTGATGCCGGAGACGACGACATAGGCGTAGCTATAGAGGAAGACGCGGTAGGCCACGTTCATGATGTTGAAGTAGTTGCCCGCGGTGGAACCATAGATGGAGCTGATGAGCGGATAGGCGAAGAAGGTGGTGGAACCAAAGGCGAATAAAACGGCTAAGACTTCTCGTTTGTCTTTGTCTTTGACCCAGAGGAAGACGAGCTTACCGATGAAGATGAAGAGGATGTAGAAGACGAAGCCAAGGACGAAGTTGACGATGGCACCGACCCCTTCGGTGACGGTGAAGTCCTTCATGAATGAGCAGAAGGCTAAGCAAGGGAGACAGACCCCCATGACGAAGCGGGTGAGGACTTTCCCGGTGGAATCGGGAAGCAGCTTCTTCTTGGTGAAGATGAAGCCGAGGGCGATGAAAACGACCGTCTTGACGATGTTGGTCCATAGGGTTTGATTGGACATCGCCTTCAGTAGGTCATCGCCCAGCGAAGCGAAAATTGGAAACATGGCAAACCTCCTTAGTAATGTGTGGTGCCTAATTTGCGCACATATTGTGTCGGGCGCAGGGCTTCTTTTCAATCTTTTCTTTTTTGCGGTCGTGCGCCTATAAGAAAGAAAAGGCCGCAAACGCGGGTTGTTTTTGCGAAAAGAATTCGTTTTTGCGCATTTTTGCTAGGAAAAAACAAATCTTCTTCTATGATGTGGACATGACCATTCGCAAAGGAACGCTTGCTGATTTGCCGGCCTTAATGGCCATCTTCGTTCGGGCCCGCGATTTCATGGCGTCCATGGGGAATCCCCATCAATGGGGCGACCACGCCTGGCCCCCGGAAACACTCATCCGTGAGGACATCACCCAAGGGAAAAACTATGTGGTGGAAGAAGCGGGTCAAATCGTGGGAACGTTCTTTTTCGATTACGGGGTTGAGGTGGAACCCACCTATGTCCATATGGTGACGGGAGCTTGGGCTTACCAAGGTCCTTATGGGGTGATTCACCGAATCGCCTCTTCCGGAAAAATGAAGGGAATTGGCTCCTTGGCGATCGCCTATGCATCCTCTTTTGTGGAGCATCTCCGTATCGATACCCATGAGGAAAACCGGGTGATGCAAAACCTGCTGAGAAAAGAAGGGTTTGTGTGTCGTGGCACGATCAAGGTGGGGCACGACGGCTCTCCCCGCCTCGCTTTTGAACGATAAGAACGCGTTAAGCGACAAAGCAAATCGAAGCGTTGAACCCGAAACCCGGCGGGCGAGTTTCGTTTCACAAAAACGCCTCGGGAGATTACAATGGATTATTCGAAACCCATTTCTATCGGAGCCATACCCCATGAAAAGAAAACCAACTTCGTTCAAAGAACGTTTCGGCACGTATTTCGCCGATCACCGGAAACGTCTCCATGCTTGCGTGGGGATGTTGCTCGTGCTTTTGACCGTCTCCGCCTTAGTCGCGGGAATATTGATGGTGCAGTATAAAGACTGGGCACTAGTCCCCGCCCTTTTAACCCTCGCGGGACTCTCCTTGCCCGTCACGATATTCCACGTCGCCTATCAAGGCAGCGAACGGGTCACGTATATCATTTCTTGGGTCTCCACGGTCTTAAGCATTGGGGTATGCACGTGCTTCTTATTTGCCGCTAAATACGTACCCTCGATTTTGTTCTGGGCCCCGATTGCCGGGGTCTCGGCGATGCTCTTCTTGGATTTCTTGCCTGGGTTTACCGCGGCCATCGTTTATTTCATCGAGACTTCGGTGTTCTTGCTACTTCCCCAAACCCAGCAAAACAACACCATGCTCGATGGGCCGTTTAAGCTTGTCTTTTTTATGGTGTTCCTCACCGGTTTTATCCTCGGTGTCATCTCCGCGTTAGCGACTTCCCATATCAACGCCACCTTGCTAGAAAACCAACGCCGCTTCCGGGAGCTCGCCTTTACCGATTCCTTGACGGGACTGCATAATCATTCGTTCTTGGTGGAATATAAGAAAACCCTCCATATCGACGAGAAGGAACAACTTGGCGTCCTCTTTATCGACGTCGATGATTTAAAGCACATCAACGATACCTATGGCCATCCGATTGGCAACCTTGCCTTAATGGCAGTGGGGCAGGCCTTAGCCACTTCCAACGCCAGCGAGGTGATCCGTTTCGGGGGCGATGAATTCTTGATCATCCAAGAAAACACCTCGGCTCATGATTTGCTGGAAATCGGCAACCAAATGGTGGCCGCAGTCAAAGCGATTCACTTAGAAGACGCTCCCGACTTAAAAATGAGTTGCTCCGTCGGTGCCTATTGTGGCCATCTCCGTTCTCCCGAGGATCTCGACGCCTTTATTCGCGAAGCCGATAAAGAGGTTTACATCATCAAGCGCAGCGGCAAAGACGCGGCGGGAATCAAAAAATAGACAGTTGTTACGGTTTCCTTTTTGGAAACTACAAATATCCATGTAGTTTTAGAGAGTCTTTCTTTAGAAAGAAGACGTTTTTTGCTGACCTGGACTAAAAAAAGCGGCCATGAAAAAATCTATTTTCTTGTAAAGAAAGCGCTTTACATGGAAATCGAGTTTCCTAAAATAGGAATCGTCAAAAGCAAAACCAGAGTAATCTGGCGACGCAATGCTAAAGGGTCTTGAATAAGACAGCCAGCTGCCAAAGAAAGCTTGGGGAAACCTAAGTTGATTCATTGCAGACTGGTTTTTCATGAAAGAGAACAAAGGGTCAAGAAAAGGAATCCGGACCATCGTCGCAGCCACGACGACGCTGGTTTTATCGTTACTCTCTGCTTTCGGTGGAACTTTCGCTTGGTTTATGTCCCAAACCGACGCCGCTGCCCAGGCATCGCAGTTCCAAGTCATGAACCGCAATGCCAGCATTAAAAGCGTTCGCTTGATTAAATTCGTGTTCCCCGATGATGGTATCGGCGGCATCGACTATACCCGCCCCAATAAATCCGGGGATAACCATTATTACGTCAAGGGCTTCTATTACGATTTTGAAGGCGAGCCGCCTTCCTTTGGGGAAACCGTTGACGACGAATGGGTGAAGGTGGATGTGATGAATCTCTATGATCCATTGGAAACATTCATCCAAGGGACCCCGTTAATCGATTTCAATTCCAATGCGATTTTCGAAGTGACGTTCTCCTCCAACGAGTTTACGTCGCTAGCGGACTTAAGGGCCGCTGCTGTGAAACTGCCCGATCGATCGCCCGAAGAAGACGAAACCTTGCTTTCTACCTGCGTCGACTTCGATATTTACACTCCGGAAGATTTGGCGGAAACGGGAGAAACGGAAAACCCGCTTTATGACGAGGATACCGAAACCTATACCAAATACATCCCCTCTTATTTGACTCGGGAGCTGACTGAGCTGGAGAAAGTTTATTATAAGATTTCGTATTTATCGTCCTTAGAAGCTAGCCACGTGAACTTCTATGAAGACGATGTCTCCCGTGTCGCCGTGATTGGGGATCAAGTGGGGATCGATTTCGTTGAGCCCGCGGAAGAAGAACCCTATGAAGCGGTGGCTTATATCAACGTCAATTATGCCCCGGAAGAGCTGAAACAATTCCGCGAAGCCGTGACCAGCGACCATCGGATTCGGGCGATCTACGATTATTTTTTCTCATTCACGATTTCTTAAGGCACGAAGGGAGGTTAAACGAATACCGGTATGAACAAATACGCAATCAGGGGCATTCTTGCATCGCTTGTTGCCATCTTGGTACCGGTTTTCGCATTGACCGTTAGCATGGCTTGGTTCTTGCTTCCCGGGGGCCAAACCAATGTCGTCGACGGGGAGATTGGGCTTCGCAGTTATTACTACACCGGAGACGGCACCCCAGCCCACCCTTATGAAATCACCAGCCCGAATCACTTATATAACCTCACCCGGTTGCAAAGCCTTGGCATGTATGGAACCCCCAGCGTATGGCAGATGGGTCACTATTTCACGGAGTTTGAGGGGATCGACGATTTCGTCCCCGGGTTCTATTGCCTCGAGGATAACCGTCCGGTCAAATACTTGGATATGAGCGCTTGGGAAGGGACGTTATTGCCGATCGGCAGCGAAGGGACCCCGTTTTGCGGCGAATTCCGCGGCAACGATATCGTTATCAAAAACCTGCATATCGCCGGCAATCCGGAAGATATCGGCATGTTTGGCTACATTTCCCAGGAGGGATACGTCCATAACGTCATCACGCAGGATATCACCATCGAGTCGACCGGTTATAACCCCACGGAAGGGGACGATGACAATGTTTTGTTCTCCGCGGACGTCGACGATTTTGCCACGGCGGTGAATCCCCTTTATGACGATGCCGACTATTTCGCTTCGGAAGCGGATTTGCTCTTATATGACGATACCCGGGGTAGCGTTTCGCTAAAAAAGCGAGACGGCATGACCCACCGCAGTTACATCAATAATCCCAGCAATTTAGAAAGCGCCGGGGAAAGTCAAACCACGGCCGCGGACTATACCAAATACGCCAAAGGCTGGTTTAAGCCCGTGTTCCCAAGCAAAACGGCCCACCCTGATGATCCCTTCACCTATGAGTGGCGTTCTTCCATTGGCTTCCTGAAGAAAGAACAGCGTGACGTCGATGGCGACGGCAAACTTGATGAAGTCATGGGGATTGATCTTGGGCCTTTGAAGGATTCCAAAGATTTCAACTCCGGGGCTCTAAAAGAAGTCCGGACCCGCATTTATTTGGTGGCCTCGGTGCGTCCGGTGAGCTTGGGTGTGACGTTCTCCCGAGTGATTCAAAGTTACACGCTCTCTTTCCTTTCCAACGGCACAACTTGGGAAGAAGGAAAATACTCGCTCGACATTTATTGCGATTATCTCCACGGGGAAGGTGCCCCCAATTACCATCATGGTAACAACATCGGCTTTTTGGCCGGCCACCTCGACGGGCAAATGACCTATTGCTACGTCTTTGGCGGAACACTCAAATTCAACCAAACCGACAATGTGAAAACCCCCACCGAAACCGACACCGGCTTGGTTGGGGAAATGGATTCGAGCTTAATCAACGAAATCAATCCTGATTTTGGTTTGACCGATCATGGTGACACCGGTGTTATGAACTTTACCCGTATCTATTCTATGATTCGTTCGGATTTTAATGCTGGAGACGCCGCGTTCGCCGGCTCCCCGACCGATTCCTCGTCCAACACCAAGTACTTCGTTTCCTATGGGCAAGAAGGTGGATCCGCGACGGGAGACCATTTGGCGGAGAGCTTAACCTTTGACCGTTACAAAGAATTCCTTCGCCACGACGAGGCCGATCCGGTCCATTACGTCACCTCATTTGATATTTCGGATTTCACCTCTGAGGAAAGAGCGGATATTCCCCCTGGGTTTGGCAGCAATTATACGATACCGGAAAATCAACTCAGCAAATTCCAATCTGTCGACTTCCTTTGGAATAAGATCATCCAAGACGACAAAGAGAACGGGATTGACCGCGGCATGGGGGTCTTTAAATTGGTGACCACCAAAAACGATGCCGCCGCCTCTGGCGCCTATGGCACCTATTGGCGTGACAATATGGGGCAATGTCAAATCATCAACGGCTCAACCCCGAAAACCAAAGTATATTTCTCCACCGCGGAATGCGATTGGACCAGAACCGGTTTCGCTGGATGGACGGGCTCGAATTACCCGCAAAAAGCCACGACTTTGCCTTCTTATCCGAATTTTGAATACCCCGATATCCATTCCTTCGATTACCCATTCTCTCGGGACTTTAACTATGTGTTCGAATTGGATCTTGCCGAAGAAAACAAACCGGTCGGCAAAAACTACATGTTCAATACCGACAGCCCGTTCTTGCAAACCTACCTTTATTCGAAGCTCAGAGACCAAGAAAACCAACCGGTCGAAATCGGGTCTTCCCGCTTCGGGTTTATGTTCCGTTCCTCTTTGAATGAGCCGATTAATGCACTCTCCTCTTACATGCCGATTAAAAAGCCGGATCAAGGGAAGGCTCGCTTTGAAACCTCGGAGGGAACCCGTTACTATCCGGCCAACTCCATTGTCTTCCGCATCGAAAGCGCCTTTGCCAACGTCTCTGTGGTCGGTAATGGCAACGACATCGGCATCTATAGTTTTGATCCCACCAAATCCACCAACGACATCAAAGAATGCTATACGATGAAATCCAGAAACACGGGTGCCATGGATTCCCATCGTTACTTCAAATACGATTTCGAAGAAGGAACGACGGCGACCGCTATCGATAATACGGTAGAAGGCAACATGACCGATTCTGGGGTTCTATATGCCCATATTTTCACCTTGCCGCATGGCGACTATATCATTGGCGCTTCCGGCAAATCCAATCAAGGCGGCAATTCCGCGAATCTTTATTTCCTTGCCGTCCAAGGCCAAAGCACCGCCGAACTTGGGGCTGCCGACATCATTTCCATCGGCGGAACGGCCAAGCCCATCGATTTCTTGCGATCCAACACCGGCTTAGATGCCGATCCAATCATCCAAGAGAATTTGAATAAGGCGGAATTCTCGTTCCGGGCTTATTTCGATAACACTCCTGGGAAGATGGAAGTGACGACCCATGCTTCTGGGGATATTCAACTGCTTTTCAACCATACTGAAGGCAATGCCTGCACCACGAGCGTCCTCGCTTATTGCCGAGCATCTTCGCCTTCATATTACTTGAACTCGAAACATTACACCGCAACAACGAAGTCATGGCCTGAAGCAGGAGGTGGCGGAGGATGAGGATTTTTGGCAAAAAGCTATCCAAGCGAGTCGTTCCATGGCTCGTTCTAATTTTATCGGTGATTTCTTTTGGCGCCGCTTCGCTCGGCGTGATTGCGACGGAGTTGATTATCGACACCACCGGTTCTTTCACTTCGCCAGATGACAAATATAAGTGTTACCGCATCACCGGCGATGCCAGCGGGATTGCCGTTGGATGGAACAAGGGGTCCGCGGACACGGATACCAATCACTCGATCCCTCAAACCATTACGGTTAGCGGTACCCCTTATACCGTTAAAGCCATCGTAGAAGGCGGATTCCGTGGCTGCGATTTCGAAACGGTCACCGTTCCCAACACTGTTGAGGAGATTCGACCGGAAGCTTTTGCTTATTGTTTGAATCTTCAGTCGTTTACCTTCCCCACGAAGGTGACGGAAATCGCCCCGTCCACATTCTTAGATGACCGCGCTTTGGAACGGGTTAATTACAGCAACGGCTCTGGTGGGACGACGACCTCCAATTCGAAAATCACCATAGTGGGAGATCATGCCTTTACCAACTGCGAGAGCCTTTTATCGTTCCCGTGCCCCTCTTCTTTAGTCAACATCGGCGAAAGCGCCTTCCAGAAATGCTCGAAGATGATGAGTTTCTTCTTCCCCTCGAAGAACGCGGCTTCGGCTTGGACTAACAATATCACGATTGGGCGATACGCCTTTGCCGATTGCACCAGCATGACCCTTGGCTACTTCGAGGAAAATATGAATGAAGTAGGGGAATTCGCGTTTGCCGAATGCGAGAAGCTTACCCTCTATTACACCGGTGACACCGAACCGACCCATAGCACCAATCCCGGTTTTGACGTGAATTGGCGTAAACGCCATGTTGCCACAGGGCGGACCGATGAAAAACTGGATTACGTGCCAATCGAAATTGAGTCCGGTCAAATTACCGAAATGCCAGACGATTACCCAGGCTTGTATTACACCATCGAAACCGCGAACATTCCATTCGACCAAGCGACGACAGGCACTGCGGCTGGTTCCAAAACCATACAAAACAACCCTGGAACGTATGCCAAAATCTTTAAGTTCGAAACACCGAACCGCACAATTCCCGGATATTATGATGTGGCAAGCGGCGCCCTAACGATTCCCAACCAACTCAAAGATTCGAACGGAACGAATCGGACCGTCAAGGTTTTAGACTCCAACTCTTTTGCCGCCAACGAGGATATTCGAAGCGTCACTTTTAATTCCGGACTCGTCCAAATCAGGAACCGTGCCTTTTATAATTGCCTAAACATCTCTGCATTGAATTTCTCTAGTTGCACGAGTTTGCTCGAAGTCAGTTATGAAGTGTTCCAAGGGAAAACGGGGTCGGTCCCCAATACCCTTTTGACCTCATTGCGGCTCCCGAAATGTCTGAAATATATCGGCGCCTACTCTTTCTACGATTTCCGGGCGGTCAGCGAGTTTTCTTTTATGGCCAACGATTCCGATAGCCCGGGTGACCTGCAAACCGTTTTTATCGGCCGCTATGCCTTTGCGAATTTGGGTTATAACTGCACCGAAAACGGCGATGGAACCGGCAAAGGAACGGGTGAGGTTGATTTATATATTTCCCCCCGTCTTCATGAAAACACTTGCGGTAACATGAAGCCGACGAACCTCGATGGAAACAAACGCCCGGAAGAGACTTATGAGACCTGGACCAGCCCGGTTTTGCCTTATGCCTTCAAAGGAGCGAATTGCTTAAGATCCGTTCAAGTTTGGAATAAAAACGTTTCCACCGGCACAAAGCCCCGTTCCTCCTTCGGCATGTCGACGTTCGAAAACTGCAAGTCTTTGCTTCGCTTCGTCTCGAACAAAAACTTCTGCTATGTCGGGCAAAATTGTTTCAAGGGATGCGTGGCAATCCGAGAACTGTTCTTCTATGTATCTTCTTTGGTCAGCGGAGTCGACCAAAAATACACCCTATGGGGCAACAATAACGGCAGTGGAACTTTTGGGGCTCCGATTTTCGGGAATTATTCCACAAACGCGGCGGAGCAGTTCTCATACCCTGACGCGGTTATCTATGTCGATAAAGCCCAAAGCAGCATTCACTCTAGCAACCAAGAGACCGGGGTGGGCCGTTGGTGGAACGCCGATCCTTCGGAATGCTATCGGGATCAATTTGGTTCTACTTCGAGTGCCTCCCTTGCCTCTTTGCGGCGGACCATCCCTACTTATTATGGGGTGTCGTGCGATGACACCGGCGACGTGATTACTTGGACCAATGGAGTGGAATATCTTGATTTGACGGACAATTCCCTTAACACCTCAATCAACGACTCTCATAATACGGTGGCGTTTGTGAAAAGCGGCAATAACTACATCGCGACCAGATGCTATTGCGTGTCGGACCAAAGCATCGTTGATCTGACGTTAAATACCACGTTAAACCCGAAAATCATCGAAATCGGTTCCGGATGCTTTGGACAGGCTGCGGGCGAGCCAATTCCTGGCAATACCGTGATTTTGCCGACGTCGGTGACCACCATCGGCGAACGGGCTTTCTTCCGCCATAACACCGGAACGACGAACACAAGCGGCGTACAATTCGTCACCTACAAAGACAATAATGACACTCCAGTCAGCGTAGCGGGCAAGAGCGGGTATTGCGTTTTGCCAAACTCCGTGACGAGGATTGAGGCCCTGGCGTTCTTTAACAACCGTTTCGCCGCCTTGGATATTGAAGGCGACGTGGCGTTCTTAGGAACCGGTGCCTTTTCCGTCATGCCCAATGCCTCTGCCCTGATTGACGACGTTTCTCTAGCCACCAATACCAATTCCTTTGCTTTGCAAGACGACGGCATTTATTACACTGGTTCCGGAAAAGAAACCTTGCTTTCCCAAACGGCGAATTCCACCGGTACTTGTGCAGTGACTTCCGGAACGGCAGCGATTGCCCCTCACGCTTTGGCGAATACCGCTTATACGAAAATCAGTATCCCAGCCACCGTCAGCACCATTTATGGGTCTGCGATGAGCCACAATGCTGCGCTTACCGAAATCGAGATCCCGGTCAATTCCCAAATTCGATTTATTGGCTCTGGGTATGCAAGCGACTATAGCGGATTGATTGAGTCGAGCCGCTTTGATGTGATTCAACGCGCCGGCAACACCGGAAAGGACAATTGGGAGAAATATGCGAATTATGGAACTTCCCTTGGTGCGGTTCGCAAAAACCCGAATCTCACTACCGTCGACTTCACGCGTATGACGCATATTGAAAAAATAGGATTTGGGGCCTTTGAGGAATGTCCGAAGCTCGCCAATTTGACCGGCGGGGCCGCGTACTCTTATTTCAAGTGGAACGGCGACAAAACGGCCTTGGTGCCTTTTGATGCGAATGCTCGTGAAAAGACAACGGGGATCTTGGATTTGTCCGGCTGCACCTCGCTTCGTTCCATCGGTCAATCCGCTTTTAAGAATTGCAAAGCGATTCAATACATTCACCTTCCGAACTCGGATTCCCTTTATGTTGGGTGTGACCCCGATTTGCTGCCGGAGTCAGGCATTAAAGACGATATGCAGGGCGTTACCGAAAGTAATAAGAAACCAAAAGTCACCAGCCCGTTCACCGGCTTGAATAACGGCTCTGCGATTTTGGTGGGCCAAAAGGCCGATATTGCTTGCGAAAACGGGTCTCGGACCGGCGACAACGTCAAACGCTATCCCAATGGAGCATTCATCGATCAGAACACGGCCTATTTCCCCTTCAGCGTTTCCGAGGATCTTTTGAAGGGAAGCACCTCTACCCGTTATTGGACGACGCTCGATACGGGATCTGCATCTGACAAGTGGTTCTTGTTGTGCAACAGCAAAGCCGACGCTGATGCTTGGGTTGGTAAAACCTCTGAACAAAAGGCCGCTTTGATCACCGCGATTAGCGCATAAATCACGCGGATCTCTCAAAGGAAAAATAAACGCAAAATGATGAAAAATGGCCGTGCCATCGGCTCTTTTTCTGTATATTTTCCATTTGACGAAACCGAATATCTTGCCTAAACTATATACGCAAAGCATAAGCGGCGAGGACGTCCCAAACCCCGCTGGCGACGCGCAATGCAAGCTCTATCGCCTATCATCCATTCAGTGAGGCCCTCATGAATGGCTTTTGTCGTTATATAGGACCTCACTACTAAGGAGATAAACATTTATGAAGAAAAAATCATTACTCGTTGTCCCTGCTCTTGGCGTCTTATTGCTTGCCGCTGCTGGATCCGTCGGTGGAACCGTTGCTTGGTTCTCGTCCGTGACTTCCGCAACCGTTGAGGGAAGCGTTTTCGAAGTCAAACCAATGGGTGGCGACTTGTCCGTTACCATGAGCAACGCAATTGGCGGAACCACCACTGACAACGGAGACAGTCACACCTTTGTCATGGCCACAGGAGATGTTCTTACTCACGCTTCTTATGACCATGAGGCCGGCACAATTTATACCGCCTCTAGTGAAAACAATTCTGGCGTTCGTCGAGTTGTGGCTTCTGGAGATGCCGCCAGCGCTTGGAAGGCGAAAGATGACTTTGAAACCGGCAAAGATATGTGGTGGGCCGTTTCTTGGCAAATGACCTTTACCTATAAATTCAACACCGAAGGCGCAGCTCTGCTGTTCTTCGATCCCAACAGCGCGGTTGCTGCCCAGGAAGAGTCTGCCGTAGAGGACACTATTAAAGGTTTCCGCGTGGCGTTTGTTGGTGCGACACCCACTGCCAACAGCGTCGCAAACAAGCGCGTTTGGGCTCCTAAACGCGCGACCAATGACGCAACCCCCGCAAACCAGCCTCATTATGTTGACGATGCCACAGCGTACACTATCGCTACCAATTATACCGGCGGGAAAACCTATACCGGGAAGACCATCATGGCTTCAAATACTATGGAAGCGAAGCATGGCGAAGGAACCGCGCTTACCACAGATTATTCTACTGGAGATTCTGCGGAATACACTTGCTTAGGTAAATTTGGGAAAGCCACTGAAGATGCCACTCAAACTGCGCTCACCTTCACTGTTGTGGTTTGGTTTGAAGGCACCGATCCTTCCATTGTTTCGACGGCCGAGCACTTCAACAAAGTCGCTGCGACTATGAAGTTCTATACTCGTGAATACAAGGCGTCCTAATCCTCATCAAAAATATCGTTTTGTAATTCTCGTTATTCGGTTATAAACTTATGAAAGCCGAAAAATCGGTAGTTTCCCGTATGAACAAAGCTAAAAAACCATTGCTCATTACCCTTCTTGTCATCGATATCATCGCGACTTTGGGGCTGGCCGTATTCAACATTATTATGTTGGCCAACACCGTTGGTAAAACCGCGGCCGAGATCATTACCGCCGAAGGCTATATCGGTTATCTCCAAAATAACCCCACGGTCTATCTCGTCTCCTATGTCATTCCGCTATTTGTGTTGCTGGCCGGCAATATCATCGGCTTAGTCATCTATGTGCGGAAATCCACGAAGAAAGAGCCGATCAAAGTCAACGATCTCTCGGATGAGCAGAAGGAAGCCCTCCGGAAGCAACTTCTCGAGGATCTGAACTCCGATAACAAGTAGAAGAACAAACCAATTGGAAGCACCCCCTAGTGGGGTGTTTTCATTTTTGCATAGAAACTATGGGGGGAGTTTCAGTGTTGCAAAATATTTTTCAATTCGCTATATTACGGGCGAGTCAAAAGCAAAACCGCAGCGATGCGGTGACGCAAAACTACAGGGTCTAGTTCACTAGATAGCCAGTTGCCTTAGGGAGAAATACCCACCAGATCACACTGGATGATAGGCAACTGGTATTTATTTCTCCCATTGGGACACATAGTGCTTTCTGTACCGAAGCACGATCGTTTATGTACGAACTTGACTTAGTGAGAAAACGGAAAAGGAAGATCGCCGCCTGGATCGTCGTGGGTGCCTCCACGTCGGGGCTGGTGTCTTTAAGCATCATTGCTTTCCTTGGCCGATTCGTTGGGACATTCACGGTCTCCGTCAATAACGGTGAAGTGGGGTTGTCGCTAAGCGAAAAGGCTTCGTTTGAAAAACCAGAGTCGCTCCTTCGTATCGACGATTTACGACCGTATGAGGAGACCACGTTCCATGCCCTTCCCTCTGGAGAGGTTTTGGATAACGAGGATTCCCCTTATACCCTCGGGGCCAATTACGACGATAAGAACGCCTGGACGACTTTGAATTATTTCAAATATACGTTCTACGTGAAAAACGTCGGTAAGAAGACCGCGAAGTACGACATCTCGTTTAACATCACGGAGAGCAAACCCACCGATGATGGCACCGAGCGGAAGCTCGATGACACCCTCAGGGTCATGATCTTCGATAACGAGGCCAACAGTACCGAGCACAATTACAAGGTCTACGCCAAAGAAGCCGCCGAATACAATTACCTCCCCGACGGGACCAGAACCCGTCGCGAGTTCATTGCCGAGGCTTCTTATGATCGGACCGAAGACGAGGACCACCCTTTAGCGGAGCTCTTCCTCTCCGGCGAGACCGTAGCCCGTTACACTGTGCCCGGGTTCCGCGCAGACGACATCCGCAGGTACACCCTCGTCGCCTGGCTTGAAGGTGAAGACCGTCAATCCAGAGACGACATGACTCCTCCTGTTGGAGCCACAATCAAATTAGGAGTTGAAATAAACGCTTATGAAAACTAACACCTTAAAGAAAGCCACGATCGCTTCTATGGCCATCGCCATGGGTGCCGCCATCGCTGGTTCCATCTCCGGTACCGTTGCTTGGTATCAATACTCCACCCGTAGCACCGTCGCCTATTCTGGTGCCTCTGCTCACTGCTCTGAAAGCATCCAAATCCGTATCCGCTCCACCAAAACCGATGGCTTTGGCGAATGGAAGCAGGATTTAACCTCTACCGACATTGCCACTTATTTGGCCGCGACCACCGCTAATGGCGGCGCCAACCGTACCGCTGCTACCAACGAACTTCGCCCGGTTACCTCCGGCGAACTTGCCGCTGGTGCAGTTGCCGCTACGCTCTACAAGAACCCGATTTATCAATACGCCGAGATGACTTCTTGGGGAGAAGCTAGCGCCGAAGTCGATTACATTGTGATTCCTCTTGAAATTCGTGTAAAAGACGTGACTGGTGCGGACACCGATTCTTATCTTGCGAAGAAGATCTACGTCTCTGACGTGACGCTTCAGGCCGCCACCGACAACCCCTCTGGCAAAATTGATGTCTCCTCCGCTCTTCGAGTTGGCGTTTCCGCCGTTACGGCCCCCGATTCCGGCAATCCCGTCTTTGCCGACTACGCCACTTTTGCCAAGAGCGCCGACCCCGTCAAGGTGTATGGCAAGCTCGACCTCAACAACGACGGTATCATCGATCAAACTGAAGGTTATGACTTTAGCACTGGCCGTGCCGATGTGCTCTATGGCGTCAACGAGAAGACCGCTGTTGCGACTGCCAACACCAAAGTCACCAGCAACGTCGTCGGTGTCGCCGACGATTCCACCGCGACCGCTATCGTGGGCAAGGAAATCGGTTCCACTTCCGCCACCAAGAACCTCTATGTGAACCTCAAGATTTATCTTGAAGGCTGGACCGAACTCAGCACCAAAACTGCGACTTCTGGTTCCGACACCGTTGATGTTAAGTCCATTTGGGACGAAACCAAGACCGTTGGTGCCAAGTTCAACGTTGGTATCCGCTTCACCGCTGAAGCCCATACCGACGCTGAATAATCTCTCGTTTATCTCCAAAACAACCACAAAACACGTTTATTTCTAACCATTGGATCGGGCAAAGCCGTACCGACTCATGCGACTTTGCCCGCACCCTGATGGCGACGAAATTTAATTAGAAGAAAGGGGGTCATCCTATGAAACTAAGAAAAGCTCATATCTTCTCAGCTGCGATGGTTTTAGCGTTGACTGCCTCTTTCGCCGGAGCCATCTCCGGTACGGTCGCGTGGTATGCCTCGTCCACCCGTGTCACGATGTCTTATCAAGGCACCTCTGTCGCGCAGTCGGAACAGCTTCAGATCGGACTCGTTTCCGATGTGGACTTCACCCAAGACGTGATCGACGCCCAACACCATGTCGTCAACCTCGGGCTGACCCACGAAGAGATCAATGGAGAAGATATCTATTGGGCGAAGGCCGGTTCCGGCCTCAACTCGGTCGCCATCCAAGCCTATTTAGCGCGGCAAGGGTATGCGACCAATGAATTAACGCCGGTGTCTTCCTATGGCTATGCCAATGGGGATAACCTCGCGTTAAAGAAAGCCCCGATGGCTTATAGCACCGAAATCTACGATGCCGGCAAGACGGCCTATTGCAAAATCGACTTCGTCTTCCGCGTCATCCATACCGGTGCCACGGGCAACATCTACGCCAAGAACGAGAACATCTGGATCACCGACGCCCTCGCCACCACCGGCGGGGATGCCTCCCACCAAATCTATCGGGCCTTACGCCTCCATTTCGATGGGGCCACCAAATTAATCCTCAATCCCGGGGTCGGGAAAGAAGCCCTCGCCGGCGACACCAAGGTCGCGGGCCTGCTCGATTTGAATAACGACGGGTTCTATGACTACGATGCCTCCGAAGAGATCGTCTATGGCCGTTATGCCAAGACGGCGGCTCACCCCGATAATAACCCCGCCAATCATTTGACGCATTTCGGCGCCGATACCGGACTAGATGACGTCAATGATTATTACGTCAACCCCGGACGCACCAACGCCTCCACCTTCTATGGCAAACACAAAGAAGGCGTCGATGGTTATACCACGTCCGATTTTGCCTCGTTTGTCACGCCTGAACTGGCCCATTACGAGACGCTCAAATCCATTGCCCCGACCGATAACGGGG
Source organism: Bacilli bacterium (assembly GCA_017454295.1). Taxonomy (GTDB): domain Bacteria; phylum Bacillota_I; class Bacilli_A; order RFN20; family CAG-826; genus Alloenteromonas. Next base: position 47,271 of record JAFTDF010000042.1, on the reverse strand, counting down.
CCGGCTACCTCACCGGTGGTACGCCTTTATGCGTGACCGCTAACGACGATGCCGCTTTGGCCCACCTGACGATGTCCGTTTATCTCGAAGGTTGGGACCATGCCGTCATCGATGACGAGATCAGCCACCAATTCAATCTAGGGCTCCAATTCCAGATCAACCGTGCCCTCTAGTATGAAACGATCGCGTTTGCTACTTGCTTCCCTTATCGGCCTTACGGCCTTATCCGGGGCATCCTTTGCCTCGTCTTTGGCCTGGTATAACAACGCGACCAATCTGGCCGTCCGCACCCTCGAAATCGAGATGGCGGGCGAAAAAGGCTTGAAAATCGGCACCACCGAGGACGTGGCGAAGATGAAGGACAAACTCGCCGCCGAAGAACTCGATCAAGTGGTGCGCTTCGCCCCGGTCTCGACCATGTTCGAATCCCGCTGGAGGGATGGCAAGACCGCGCCGAAGTTTTACGAATACGCCAATTTGATCACTTCCGACAAGGGTATCCCCTTCGGACCCGATGCCGTCAGCTATGGCCATTACTCGCAGACGTTATGGCTTTGCGCCGACGACAACGTTTACGTTGGCATCGATCCCGCTTTTTGTTTCGTGCGCGCCTACGTGGAAGCGAACATGATCACCGCGAGGAACATGCTATCGACCTACACCTATGAGGAACGGGTCGAACGGCTTAACACCTTGGAGAAGGCGATTCGGGTTTCCATTTATGACTTTGAGGATGACAATTATGTCATCATCGATCCCCATCGCGAGGGCATCACCTATTATGGCGGGGTCCTCGATAACGACCGCGATGGCTTCTATGACATCTACATGGAAGGCGGAACGGGATTCCAAAAGGAAATCCTCTATGGCGAATATAACGATTACGACGCCATCGTCCATGGGGAACGCCTCGAGGTGGCCACCGAAGCCGATGGCGAACTCACCTCCTTCAATGCCGGGCATTCCTATGGGACGCACCCCTTTGACTTAGAGGCTTCCACTAAGAAGGGACTCGTGATCAAACAAGAAACCGCCTATACCTTCGACGAACTAGGCAGCAACGACATCCAGGTGAACCCCTTCTACGTCGCCTGCCACCGGAACCAACCGAAGCCGCTGCAAATCAGCATCTACTTAGAGGGCTGGGACCACGACTGCGTCAATGCCAATATGGGTGGCTCCTTCCAAGCCAATCTGCAATTCAAGATCTTAAGGGAGATGGAAATATGACCGCTTACTTCGAATATCTACGTCAATTGCTCATCCGGGTCTTCTCCGATATCGGGAGATGGTTCCAGAAGGCTTTCGCCTCCCCTTGGTCCGATGTGCCCCAGAACTTCAATGACTATGGCTCTTACCTTTCCGTCGCTTCCAAAGACTTCGGCTTTTGGGGCTGGTTCTTCTGGGTGTTGTTCTTGATTCTCTTCATCGCCCTCATCGGCGGACTGGGATTCTTGCTCTTCATCCTGCTTCGGAAATATATCCGTTTCGTCCGCCGCGAGCTCGACAAAGACGAACTTCGCCGCCAGGTCGAACGCCTCAACTACGAACTCTATGAAGCAACCCGTGAACGCGACAAGATCCTCAACCTCAAAGTCGGCTATATGGGCTTAAAGCCGGGCGAAGAAGCCGCGGCTGCTGAAGAGGCCGCCGATACCAGTGGTACCCGCTTCCCCAAGCTGATTTCCGTCGATAACGCTTATCGCGGCGTCAACATGGATATCCCCATGCATCAGGGCTTGTCCCTAGAAGAACTCTGCAACTCCTTCCGCAACTATGCCGCCAGCCAATTGGGCTTGTATTACAAGATCGAAACCATCCGTCAATTGTTCGCCGGTATGGCCACTTCGAAATTAATCATCCTCGAAGGGATCTCCGGTACCGGTAAAACCTCGCTTGCCTATGCCCTTGGTAAGTTCTTCGGATTCGACTCCGCCATCATCCCGGTCCAGCCCTCTTGGAAAGACCGTTCCGAATTGTTAGGTTACTACAACGAATTCACCAAGAAATTCAACGAATCCGAATTCTTGAAAGCCCTCTATACCTGCGGCTACCGCCAAGACCTCGACATCATCACCCTCGATGAAATGAACTTGGCCCGTATCGAATACTATTTCGCCGAATTCCTATCCATCATGGAAATGCGCGATCCATCCGCCTGGCAGATCGACTTGATCCCCAACACCTTACCAAGCGACCCCGCCAACCTCAAAGAAGGCAAACTCGCCATTCCCCAAAACGTCGTCTTCTTCGGCACCGCCAACAACGACGACTCCACCTTCACCATCTCCGATAAGGTCTATGACCGTGCCATCTCCCTCTTCTTCGACGATAAGGGCCGCCCGTTCCAGGCCGCCCAGCAAGAGCCGATGCCGATTCCCTATTTCCAACTCCGCAGTCTCTATGACGATGCCATCCGCAACTTCCCGATTTCCGAGAATATGACCCAGAAATTCGAAGACCTCGATAACTTCGTCATCAAGAAATTCAAACTCGCCTTCGGTAACCGTATCTTGAAGCAGCTCGAATCCTTCATCCCGACCTTCGTCGCCTGTGGCGGCAAGGAAGTCGATGGCTTCGATTTCATCTTTGCCAGCAAGATCTTGAAGAAGTTCGAATCCCTCAACATCGCCTTCTTAAAAGACGAGTTGAAGCAACTCGATGCTTATTTGGATAAACTCTATGGCAAAGGCACCTTCCCCATGTCCCACGCCTATATCGAAAACTTGATTAAGAACAACTAATGGAAGAAAGCCGCGATAAAAAACTCTACGCCAAATATACCGCGAAGATGCGCTCCATCATCAAAGATGAGGATGAAGCGGAACTCTACGCGGGGCTTTCTCGCGGCAAAAACTCGTATTTGCGCCTCGACCGTGTTGAGACTTCCTCCTTCGATGCCCGTTGGATCGATAAAATCGAAGGCGTCATCTTCGATTTAGGCGATATCATCAAAGCGCCCCGTTCGGTCACGCATGCGGTCTCCGACATCACCCCGATCGAATTGGCGAAAAAAATCACGGGGGAATCCGTTCAACATCTGGCCTCCCATACCCAATACATCAAAGAAGTCGATGAATACGGCAACGTCATCCCTTCGAAGATCTTAAATTTCTCCAACGAGGATAACCTCTTCACCTACGAGAACCGTTTTATCGCGACCTTCATTCGTAAATTGATGCTCTTCGTCGAGAAACGTTATGAATTCGCGTTGAAGTTCGCCAAACTCCACGATGAGGAAGTCCTCTATTTGAAAAACCATTCCCAAATCGGGGATTCCGAGATTTCCATCGAAACCAAAGTCAAAGTCAAATCCGTTTCCCACACCGAGGTGAGCCAACTCAACTCCACCTATTTCCAACGTATCGCCGAGATCCGTAATTACATTTTGTATTACTACAACTCGCCGTTTATGCGGAAATTCAAAACCGAGAACAACGTCCGCAACCCCATTCTCCAAACCAACATCATCCGTAAGAACCCCAAATACCATCATTGCTATGAGGTCTATCGCTATTTGGAGACCTATTCCACGTTGGGTATCACTTACCGAATGAACGAGGATTATTCCGTTTTCACGGATAAAGAACTCGCGGAGCTCAATTTCTCGCTGCTTGGTTCTTATCTTGCTTTGCAAGGCAAGGATAAATCGACGGTGACCAAAGGAGCCGTCAAGGAATATAAACCCAAGATCCTCACCCATGCCGAGGACGAGGCCTTTATCTATGGGCCTTATTTGAAAGGCCCCATCCATTTCGTCCGCGCCGACGAAGGGTATATGGAATACCTCAATCGCCTCCTCAACAAGGATTTGCCCTTACACCCCACGCGGAAAGAGAAGGAATATTACGCGGAAGAATACGAAGAGAAGCGTGATCTGCGTGAATTCGAGAAAGAACTCGAGCAACTCCGTCACCGCAACGCCAAGATGGAACGGCAATTCGAAAAGCAAGCCGAAGCCATTTTGGAAAAACGCGAATTCGAACGGAAACGTCTTGCCGCCAAAGAAGCCAAGGTCATCCAACAAGAGGAAACCGATTTGCTCAACCGCGTCCGTGCCGAACTCGTCGCCGCGGCCAAAGCCACTTGGAACCAGTCTTGGGACGAAGAACAACCCGTTTCGAAAAAGGGCAAAAAGCAAAAACAAGAAGAACCGATTCTCGAAGAACAGCAGCCTGAACCCGAGGAATATATTCCCGCCTCTGTAGAAACGGCAGAAGAAGCCCCCGAGGTTTCTGAATCCGAAGCTTTCGTTCCGGAAGAAGTCGCTCCCAAAGATTCGGCTCCCAAAGATTCGGCTCCTGAAGCAAGGGCCTCTGAAGAAGTGGTTCCTCAGGAGCAAGGACCCGTCGCCCAAGAAGAAGTGCCCATCGCACCCGTAGAAAAGCCAAAAGCCTCCAAACCTGCCGCGAAAAAAGGTAGGAAACGGAAATCGAAAGAGCCCGAGATCGACGAAACTCCTGCAGTCTTGGCTGAACCCGAGACCCCCGAACCGGAAATCTCCGAGCCTTTGATCGAAGAAGCTCTTCCCGAGGAACCTATCGAAGAAGCCGCCGTGGAGGAGAAGGAAGAAGCTTCGCCCGCTTTCGTGCCGGTCTTTGACCATCAAACGGATGCGGAGGCTGAGAACTACGAATCTCCCAAATACGATGATGAGGACGAAGAAGAATTCGTGCCGGTGAAACAACGTAAACCGAAAATGGAACGGGAACCCATCCCCGGCACCTTTATCGTGAAAACCTTAATGGGCTATTACGTCGAAGAAGGCACCTATAGCGAAGACAAAGACGATGCCAAGGTCTTCGATGACTACAACTTAGCCCATGACATCAAAGCCAAACTCGGCGGGAAGGTCGTCAAATTATGAAACGGGTGAAGAAAGAGAAATCTAAAGCCCGTCGCATTATCGAATGGGTCCTCGTCGGCATCGTCGGCGTCCTTTTCCTCGCCGTGGGGGCAGGGCAGATCGAATCCATGGTCCATAAGGACGAATATTTCAGTCAGCCGATTCGCTTCGGTGTGGGCAATTTCGTGGTTCGGACCAACTCCATGGAACCCGAATACAAAGTCAACTCCGCCATCATCACCTATCGCGAGGATCCGGAGAAGCTCTATCAGGCCTTTCTCCGGGGCGAAACCATCGACATCACCTTCATGGACCGCTGCACCGATACCACCGAATATACCGTCCCCGAAGACAAGAGCCTTTATGACCGGACCATTCCCACCGGTTATCCGATGACCCACCGCGTCCAGGAAATCCATATCGACCAAAGCAAAGCTTCCGGCCAAGGGCGTTATACCTTTATCGTGGCTGGGATTAACCCCGAAGGCAAAGCGGCCCACCCGGGCCAATATCAGGCCTTCACGGAACGCTTTATCTTGGGTAAAGTGGTGCTCCATAGCGATTTCTTAGGCGCCGTCTTTGGCTTTGTCGCCTCGCCTTGGGGCTTATTCGTCTTGCTTTTGATCCCCGCCTTCTATTTGGTCATCGTTTCCGTCATGGATATCTTTAAAGCCATGAAAGAGCCCGCGGAAGAAGTCACGGCGGAAGCCCCAAAGAAAGACGTCTCTTTAGAAGGGCTTTCCGAGGCCGAATTAAAACGCCTGAAAGACGAGATGCTCCAAGAGATGCTCAGCAAGAAAGCCGCGCCGAAACCCGAAGAACAACCGGAGGAGAAGCAATGAAATCCAAACGCCGTTATTTCCTCTACTCCATCATTACCGGTGGTCTTTATGTCGCGGCCATCGTCGTATCGATCATTTTGATTGCCACCGGCGTGATGGATGGCAACCACGGTTTGATGATCGGGGCGATTTTCTACCTGACCTTCTTTGCCGGGCTCTTCTTACGCTGCATCACCATCTATTTCAATCAACGTACCGTCGTTTCTTCGTTACAGACGGAAAACCTCTATTCCTTGGGGCAAAAGACCGCGTTCTATAACCTTTATGCCTTTGAGCAGCACGCCAATCTTTGGCGGCGGAGCTTCCGCTTCGCAGGGAAGAGTCAATTCCTGATTGTCTTCTCGGCTTCTTCCTTCTCTTCTTCCCGCGCCGCCACCTCCAACGAGGAAATCAACGATTTAAACTCCCGCATCGCTTTCGCCTTGTCGGATTTATTCTCCGCCAAAAGCGGGCTCTATGACCGCCGTCGCCACTTATTCTGCTTCGACCGTGGCAATTTCGTCGTCTATGCCTTTGACCGCGACCAAGGCCAAGTCGAAGACCTCGTCGTCACCATTCGCGACCGCATCTATGCGATCTTGGATCAACGCCATTATCACATCTATGTCCAGCCTTTCTTTGGGATTCGCCACGCCGGACCCACCGAATCGCTGATGCCGATGATCGACGATGCGATGCTGGCCAAAGAGAATGCCGAGCGCAATTTCGAAACCTTCTCTTACTATGACGAGAAACTTCGCTCCGCCGCTTCCAGCGACGATATCGCCGAAATCGTCAAAGCCTTCGATGACAAGGAATTCGTTGTCTATTACCAACCTAAGTTCTCCTTGGAGAAGAAAGAATTCATTTCCGCCGAAGCCTTGATCCGTTGGCATTCGCCCAAATATGGTATCGTCCCACCGGCGCGTTTCATCGAGCGCATGGATGCCGCCGGATTGCTCCATGAGCTCGATATCTACGTCTTCAAAAAGACCTGCGAGGATTTGGCCGAAGCCAAACGTAAAGGGCGCCGTTTATTGCCGGTATCGGTCAACTTCTCCCTCTATGAGTTCTACTCCATGGACTTCCTTTCGATGATCGTGAACACCATCGATTCCTATGGCATCGATCCTTCGCTCATCGAAATCGAAATCACCGAAACCACCTCCCAAGCCAATCAGTTCCTGTCCGTGTCCATTATCAAGAAGCTCCGGGAACGGGGGATGCGTGTCTTGATGGATGACTTCGGCATCGGCTATTCCAACATCATCAATCTCCGCAAAATCCCCTTCGACGCGGTGAAAGTCGATAAATCCTTCATCGATGCCATGCGTGAGGACCCCCGTGCCAAAGACATCGTCAAATTGATCATCGGCCTTTGCCATGCTTCCGACCGTGAAGTCATCGCCGAAGGCGTCGATAGCAAGGAGGAAGTTGAATTCCTCCGCCGCGCCAAATGCGACACCATCCAAGGCTTCTATTATTCGAAGGCCCTCCCCAAAGAGGAATATGAGGCCTTCTTAAGAGACAACCCGTTTGAAGGAGGAACCAAGCGATGATTATGATCGTCGGCGCCACCCATGATGACGTCCTCTATTTCGACTCCATCATGACCGGGAAGCACACCGAAACCTATTTAGACCGTTACAAGTTGACCCTTGGGAACATCTTCAATCAGGAAGTCTGCCTCGTCGAAGGGATGTTCACCAATTATCTTTCCTCCGCCATCATGCTGGGTTTAATCCAGAAGTATTTGGCGATCCTCGTCATCGGGGTGGGCCGTTGCACGGCTTTCTCCAAAGACTTCAAAGCCGGGGATATCGCCATTTCCGGCCGTGTCTTTAGTGGCGACGTCGATCTTTCCGCCGAAGCCGGCACGAGAATGGGCCAAATCCCGGGCTTCCCGCCTTACTTCCTCTGCCAAGAGGATATCGTGGGCTATCTCTCCGATTCCTTTGAGAAGCGGGGCATCGGCCATTATGCGGTATGCAATTACGTTTCCACCAACGTCGCCTTCACCAAAATGGAACAGCTCAAGGAAATGACCTCGGGCGAATTCCTCTATGGGGCGAAGGAACGTGTGGTCTTGGAAACCAATATGGGTGGCATCGCCACGGCCTGCTATTTGGGACATGTGCCCTTTGTGGGCGTGAAAACGGTCTCCCGTTTCTTGGATAAGGCCTATACGGTGGAAGATTATGCCACCACCTTGCGGCATTATATCGATTTGGGCAAAGGCATCGTCACCACCATCGGCGACATCGGCCGCGCCGACTTACTAGGAGGGAAATAACCATGGCCAAACCACGAAAGAAAAAGACCCTCCATCGGATGTTCATCGTCACCATCCTCGCCTATCTTTCCGCCTTTATCGCCTTAGGGGCGTTAATCGTCGGGATGGGGACGGTCTATGGCAAGACGCAGAACTTGGCGGTTTTGATTTCCATGATCATCTTCGTCATCGTCTTTATCGCCGCTTTCTTCATCATCGGGGTTTTAAGCGTCCGCGGCTTGCGGAAGCGTTATATCGATTCCTTGTTTGGCGTCACGGAGCGCAACCTCGCCCATATCAACGCGGGCGAAGCCGGGCTCGAAGATTATCCCGGCGGCGACAAAGTGGTGGAATTCGCCCGGTTAAACGATGCCGTCCATGCCGTGAAATCCTCTTTGAATAACGCCACCTTGGTTTTCGGCGATTTGAATTACGATTCCTTCTTCCTCGAATGGGTGGAAGGCTTTGACCATGTCGCGACGTTGGAGAGCTTTGAGAAGCAATTAAGCAACATCATCGCCTCCTCGATGAACTTCCGGAATGCTTTGGCCAATATCTATTACGATTTGGGCAACAATGGCCTAAGCGATGCCGAACGTCACGCCATCCACCAAATGATCGTGGAGCAATTCCGTCATTATGAGAATTTCCTCGTCTTGTTGCCGGAGGACGGGAATTCGTTCTACATCTATTTGCCTCGCGTCGATTCCTTCGCCGCCTTACGGCATTGCTTCGATGGTCTGCTCAGCAAGATGGCCATCTCCAAACACAACGTGGAAGGCTATGTGCCACTGGTGCCCCATTACGCCATCGTCGCCTATCCCTTCTCCGCCGTCCACGAGATGTTCCCCGACCTTCGTTATGCGCGCCGCCAAGGCAAGATCGCCCAGATGTATTTGCCTAACCGCCTCCATAACCTCGGCGATGCCAATATCGGCAAAAACGCGATGCACCTGAATCAAATGTCGAAGATTCTGTTCAACCTCTCTTCGATTGAGTCCACCAACGATAACAAACAAGATGTCCGTGCCGGCATGGCCCGCGTGTTACAAGCCCTTTGCAGCGAGCTCAATTTCGAAATGGCGGGCATCATCGCCTATGACCAAGAACGCGGCGGTTATATCTTCAAAGACCATGTGGGTCCTGAGGAAACGATCCAAGTAGGCCAATTGGTCGACCCCGATTTCATCCCCGCGCTTGACGCTTCCCATGACCCCGATCATTCCTTCTATTTCTCCTCGCGGAACCATGTGGGGCCGCAACTGGGGAAGGTCTTGGATAAATTAAACATCCAATCCGGCTTCTTCTACGCATTAAAGAAAGATGGCAAGACCTATGGGGCCGTCTATTTCATCAACCGTTTCAAGAACGCTTCCTTGGACAGTTATCTCCAAGAATCGCTGTCCGCGGCTTGCTATCACATTTCCTCCTCTTACGTCCAAGGCGTGCTCATCGAGGATATGCTTGAAGCCCATCGCCGTTACGATGCCTTGCTCGCCGCGACCGATTCGGTGTCCTACCAAATCGAAAAAGGCACGTATCGTATCCTTTCCTACTCCAAGGGTATGAAGCGCATCTTCCGTGGTTTGGAGGAAGGCAAGGCCTGTTACCAATGCCTTTATGGTTTAAACAGCCCCTGCGCCGATTGTCCGTTAAAAACGGGCAACAAGAAACCCTCGCAGGTGGGGAAGCATCAATTCGTGACTTCTTTAACGATCGACGTCCAACGCGGTCAGCGTCAGACGATGCTCTTACGCCGCGTCCGTACCGAAGAGGATTACGCCAACCGTTACGATCCCGAATTGCTCATTGCCTCCTTCCCAACCTTATTCGAAGAAGTCAGCAACCATTACCTCGTGGGCGATAACGGCTATGTCTTGATGCTGCGCTTAGACAATCACGACCAGCTCATCCGCCGCTTCGGCTCGGAAGGGTTCCTATTGATTCAGCGAGCCTTCATCGATGCCTTGAAGAAGCTCGGTCCCCAATACGATGGCTTCTTCCGTTATGACGAGAAGACCCTCGGGATCTTGTTCCCCGCGGTTGGCCAAGTCGATTTGATCAACCGGTGCGAAGAGATTTTCCGTTTCACCAAGGGCCTTACCTATGAAGGCGGAGATACCTACGATTTGAACATCTCCTACATGCCGATGAACTATCCGCAGGGTTATGCCGGGGCCAACGATTTCTTCCGTCACGTGGCCCGCGATTTGAATACCCGTAAACGCGATAAAGGCAGCGACTACATCTATTTCGACGATACCGACTACGTCCGTCCGGCATCCCGTCGCGAATTCATCCTCCAAGTCATCGAGGAGCAGTTCGGGAAAGAGACCTTCCGCGTCTCGCTTCAACCGATGGTGCAAGGTCGCGAGCATCGCATCTTCGGCGCCGAAATCTTGCTCCGTATCCAAGACGAATATCGTCATATCGTCTTCAACCCGGAAGAACTCATCCGCGTGGCTGAGGAAAACGGCAAGATCCCGCTCATTACCCGTGCTTTGCTCCGTTACGTTGATTCCTTCTACCAGGCCGTTGGTCCGGCGACCTTAAAGATGTTTGGCTTCAAGCAGCTGGCTTTGAATACCGATGTCTCTTTGTTTGCCGACCAATCCTTCGACGCCGACTTCGACGAATTCCTCAAGAAGAGCAAACTGCCCGAAGGCTTCCTTGCTTTCGAAATCGCAGAAGGCGACGTCTCCAAACATTTGGAAGCCTTTGAAGCAGCCGCGCCGATGCTAAAGAAGCACAAGGTCCACATGGTTATCGATCAATATTCGGGCCGCTTCATTTCCCTCGATGACGTGGCAAAACTGGGCTTCGAAAAGATCAAGGTAGGCCGTAATGTCGTCCACAATATCGATACTGACCAAAGCCGTCTAAAAGCCATCACGTCCTTGCTAACTGAGGCCAAGGAGAAGAATATCGACATCGCCGTCGTCGGTGTTGAAAACCGCGACCAAAGCGACCTTCTCTACAAGATTAATCCCAATTTGGAACTCCAAGGTTACTACTTCTACATGCCGTTAGAACGCCCCGCCCTCATCGAGGCGATCCGCAGCAACAATAACGTCGGGAAATAAATCAAACCGCCCTTCACATACGGGCGGTTTTGCTTTCAAAAAAGCAATGGTTTTTTTCGATGAACGCTTCCTTTTCGAAACGGAAGAGAGAAAAAAGGTTTCCCTTTTGAAACGGCCTCTATATAATAGAGCCGACAAAAGCAAAACCAGAGTGATCTGGCGACGCAAAGCTAAAGGGTCTACGATTCTAGACAGCCAGCTGCCGGAAATGAGGCAACTGGCTTTTTATGAAACGTAGCGGGAATCCAAAGCTCAAGATCATCGCCGCCACCTCAATGGTGATCTTTTCCCTTGCCGCCGCCTTCTCTGGGGCCTATGCCTGGTTTGATTCCGTTTCCATGGTGAAAGAAAACGCCAATTCTTTCCCTGTTTCTCCCATCAGCGGAGATTTCAAATCCTTGACGATTTACCCCAGCATCGATACCTCCCGCACCGAGATGCATTTTGATTTGGGCAACCCTTTGCAAACCTTGACAGTGACCAATTGGAATCCGATTACCGTGACTTCCAATCCACTCACCCCTCCCACGATCACGATGGGTGAATACGATTTGCTCGAACCCTCACAGCCGTTGCTGCTAGTTTTTGATTTCGACAAAGACGTATCCCCAACCGCTGCGGAGCCGATTCACATCAAAGCCAATTCTTCGAAGGACTATTATTTGGGGTCGGTAGATTCCATCGAAGGCAAAGACGACGTGAAGGGCAAATACCCGATGAGTTCGGTCGTGGCTTGCTATGCCAAATCCTTTACCACCCCAAGTTCGTCGCTTCCTACCGCCACCTATAGCGTGACCATTGAGGGGGTCACCACGGACTACGATCATACCTGGACGCTGACGTATGAGGACCGCGATGCGGATTACACAAAGACCAGCTTTGTCTATTTCGATACAGAGTCGGCAGGGAAGGTTGAGGGACCTCATTTCAATTCAAGCATCTCTGTTTTCAAAGCGACTTCGGGAACGGTGCGTTCGATTGCCGTCGTCCTCGACTACTACGCCAATGCGATCGATTACGTTTTTAATAACTTCCTCGGCTTAGAGGAAATGCACTTTGCCTGTGATTGGGTGACGGTGGTGTAAGATGAAGAAGGCAGTAAAGATCGGATCCATCATCGCCTTAATGGCTACCACCAGCTTCGGTGCCTTTGCCGGCTCCGTGGCGTGGTTTACCAATGCCGTCACGATCGGCGACCCCGATGTCGCCGGCAGCGCCGTCGGTGCTTATTTTGCCTATGGCGATGGAAGCCTGGAGCATCCCTATGGCATCCGTGAAACCCGTCACTTATATAACCTCGCCTGGCTCCAATACATGAACTATTTCTATGAACGGGCTGGGTTTACGCCAGAAAACCCGCCGCATTTTGAATTGGCGGGGAATCTCACCTATAACAGCTCTTCCGCGATCAAAGCCATTCCTCCTATTGGCACTGCAGCCCATCCGTTCCAAGGTGTTTTTGATGGCCAGGGTTACACCATTTCTGGTTATACATTTACCAACGATCAATCCAAATTTGGCTACTATCCGAAGCGCGTCACTTCTTATACTCCGATGACAGACGTTGGTGTTTTTGGCGTTATCAGTGGGGCGAATACGGTGATTAAAAACATCGGTTTATCAGGAAATACGGTCGACACAGCTCAAAACAATTCCGTTGTTGGCGCCGCAGTAGCAAAAGCAAACGCCGAAGTCCAAAACATCGCCGTTGACTCCCCGAAAATCCAAATCGCCGGAAGCGGGGCTTCTTCTGATTATGGTCTGGTCGGTCAGGCCGCATCGAATTACGAAGAGAGCATCCAAAGAGCTAAAGGGTCTGTCTATAATTTCAATGTAAATCACGAAACTTTTGTCGTCCAAGAACAAGGCATTGGCGAACCGCAGTGGGGCGGTTCTGTTGAAATGAAGTCCATGTACACTCGTTTGAACGATATTTATTCAAGCGGAAGTTATGCCACTCACGTCAATGGCGTTCCGACCTACATTTATGAAACATATGATGCGAATGACGAACTTTCGAGTTCAACCAACCAATCCACCATAACCACTAGCAACAATGGTTCATATTTAAAAACTTACAATTCGGCCAGATCAGGCAATTCGTATAACAGAAAAATCGGTGCCTTCCGCCTATTTAAACAAAACGGCTCTGAGAGCAGTGCGTATATATATGTGTCTGGCGGGCATTTAGCGAGAAAGACCAAATACCGTCGCCACGACGGATATGAAATTAAATCGGGGACCCACGCTTTATCGTATGATCCAAGCACCACCAATAAATGGAGCGATAAAACTTCGGGATCGTCTGCCGCTTCTTTATGGACGGTTCCGGAGGCTGGCCAGTCAGGTACGATTTCTACAATTTACAACGGTACCACTTATTATTTGTATAACAACAACGGCACTCTTAGAGTTGGAAACACACAAGGTTCCTGGACTTGTTACGAAGACGAAGACGGACGCTATTACACATCGGGGAATTATCAACTCTATTACAACTCTGGGTGGGCTTTGGCTGCTCAGACTTTCTATATTTCCTATACTTCTGGCAACCAGACCTATTATTTGGGCGTAAGCGATCAAAAACACGCTAGTGCTGACGCGTATCCTTGGGTTACCACAACGGATCCGGATGAAGCTACGGAATGGCAGATGGATGGAACCAACATCTATACCCAATTCAATAACAAGCGCTATTATTTAACGCCCACCACCTTCGTTGCCGGCGTCACCAGCGGCACCTCAACGGGATATGCCAAATATGAGCTTAACAACAACAACGGCACAATCAGCGCAGCCGTCACCGGCGAAACAGATTATTTGACTTTTTCCAACGGAGCTTTTTCGTATGGCACCAGTGGCGCCATCGTTCCGACCATAGAATATTGGCTTTATGATAGCCCCTTAGACAAAACCCAAGAAGTGACTGACAGGACAGGGACGGACACGATTCAAACCTATGAATCCTGCTATCATGGAAAGGACGTTTCCTATTTCCCTCTTTCCGTATCGAGTAAAGATGGATTTATTGATAGTGACAAGACGACCGTTGTTAACAAATACGAACCTATTTTGAATAACACCGGTTATGTCGTTGGCGGGTCAAATTACTCCAACGGTTCCTATAGTGATGGTTGGACAACCTATTATTATTATGACTGGGGCGGCGGACGCGCCGGTAGAGATTCAACCATCCGCGTCTCCGAATATCCCATTAGCGGAAATTTAACCAATTTCGATCAATCCTCCGGAGAGTTTTCAGACGTCCGAACAATCACCGGATCCGGGAGCTCTTTCTCCGATCATACGATTGGTGCTTCGGATCTCGCGGGCTTTAGTAACAAATACCTAAAATCTAAAGGGGAAATCGAGAAAACCCTTAGCGATGACGGAACCAATGTCTATGGACTTCATTTCATGCAGGCATCAATTGACGCCAAGAATAAAGTTCAAGCCGAGTTTGTTCGGGTGCTAGAACATACTTACGACAACCAGAATTACGAATTGCCGGCCAATTCAATTGACTTCAACTTGAAAGAACGGGGTTATGTGAACTTTTTCGCCGGTGCTTATATGGGTGGTGGTACCGTCGATTCGTTCTTCTCCTTGCATCGCGTTAATCGAACTGCAAATAAGCTCAATATCACTTCCATCGAAGAAATCCTGGGCGTCTATGGAGACGGAATTGAGAATCATTCTTATATCTATAAACTCCAAACGGCAAACGGAATTCGCTTTACCAGTCCATTCCGACTCGATGCGACGCAAAATAAATATGAGATTTACCAGGTTGCGGGAGCCGACGTTCCGTACTCGGAAAGCCCATTGACCGAAACCGAATTCAATAATCAATACGGGTCGAACGCGACGGCTTACTACAACGATTTCAAAACAAGATACGAACTGAAGTTTGATATGGGCAGAATCAAGACCCCTGGCACGCTTACGAACAACCAAAACAAAGCGTATTATTTCGAAATCCCAATCAACGATGGTGAATATTGCTTAGGATCCGTAGACAATGGGGAAGTCGGTGCATATTTGATTTACCTCGATATCGGAGCCAACGCCATGAAAGACAACCGCACCGAGGTCTATGAGAAATTCGCACTCGTGACCCAAATGATGAAGTATCCAAAGGGCGTGGTTCTCGTAGCGGATGCCGCCACGGCGATCTCCGCGATTATAAAGACGGTCGACGGAAAACGCGTCGCCAAGACCGACCTAGACAACGCTGATACCATTGCTATTTCCATCTCCACCTCCGCGGAAACAGCCGCTTCCATTCAATTGATTCGTAACTCCAATATCGTTACGCTATCGCGCTCCGGCCCTCCGAGCGTCACGTTGCGCTACCAAGGGGAAGATATCACCACCCAGGAAAACAATAATCCTGTCACTTTGACACCTGACAGCACGACAAATTACACCGAAACCCGGGTTACTTATTTCGACACGAACAGTTCTACCGGATCGGTGACGAAAACGGTGATTTCCAACGTCAATAACGCAGCCAATAACACTTGGGTCCAAACCAAAGATGGGGAGACCCCAGAATATATCAACGTTTATAAAGGCACGAGCTATGGCGAAAACAAAGGCCGCCTCTTTACGGATACTGAATTACAGACTCTTAACACCGTTGGCACTCAAAACACCACGTGCTTCGAATACAGCTACACCGCATCGCAAGATACGGTTATCGCCAATTTGGACTGGGAATTGATTGGAGAGATCATTACTAGCGGCGACGAAGCCAATTACCAAAATCTCACTTCCTATAGATTTAAGATGACCAGGACGGGTGAGAATTATGTGGTTACTGTCGATAAAGCCAATTCGACGATCTCAGTCACCATTGGTGGGAATCCTAAGACCTACACGTCGTTCAAGTATTACATCAACGATGGCGAGGTGACCACTGGATCAACGGTCACCATCAATGTGACGACTCCGAATTCCTAAAACCTCCGAAACAAAATCGGAGGTTTTTGCTTAGGGGCTATTTTTCTTCCCACGTAAGCTTTAATTTTCGTTTGGTACGGGCGCAGTCGGTGAGATAGAGGTTAATTAACGTTTGATAGGGGATTCCTAACTCAGCCGCTTGCTCTTTGAAATATTTCAAAGCTTCTTCAGAGAGGTTGATAGTGATTTGCCGTTTTAATTGCCTGGCATAGGGGTTGGGCTTGCCATTGCTGAAGTCATATTCTTTTCTCATGCTGCGTTCTTCCTCCTAGAATAGTGTCTTTCTTCGTTGGTGGTGGCTTTCCTGGCCGAGATGATCCGAATGACGGTCTCGTTTTCTCTTAAGCAATAGCAGACAACGAGCATTTTGGCCGCGCTGTTTAGCCCGAGGATGAGAAACCTTTCTTCGTTTGGAGATGAGTCGGGGTCTGCGATAATGATGGCAAGCGGGTCTCGAAACACCGTTACGGCTTCCATAAACCCGATTCCGTGTTTGACGATATTGCTATCGGCTTTACGCGGATCCCATTCGAAAGATAATTCTTTCATACCTATAATATAATTACTCCTTTCATAAAGCAAGAACCGTGCTTAAACACGCCTCCATTTTCTTATACGTACGAAAGGGTCCCTTTTGAGAAACAATCGACGCCCTATCCAAACAAATAAAACGGCCTCCGATTGAAGGCCGTTAATCATTAGTCTTCAAGTTCGAAGTCTTCGATGTGGTTCCTTATGGAATCGGGATAACGTTCGCAGAGCTTGAAGAAGGCATCGACCATCTTCCCATCGAATTGTTTATCGCTATGGAGCTCGAGTTCCGTGAAGGCTTGATCGTCGCTGAGGGCTTTGCGGTAGCTACGATTGCTGGTCATCGCATCGAAGGTATCGGCGATGGTCACAATGCGCGCGGCATAGGGGATTTCTTCCCCGGCGAGCTTATCGGGATAGCCGTGGCCATCATAACGTTCGTGGTGATGACGAGCGACTTCCTCGAACATCTTGAATTGGTGGATGCCTTTGAGGATATTCCCACCCAAAGCGGGATGCGATTGGATGACTTTAAATTCCTCAGGCGTTAATTTTCCGGGCTTGGCAAGAATCGCTTCGGAAATCCCGATTTTGCCAACGTCATGGGCGAGGCCTGCCAAATAGATGTGTTTGCAATAACGGCTGTCTTTGCCAAGCTGTTGGGCTAATGCACGGGCATAGGCGGCCACGCGGAAGGAGTGGCCGTTGGTGTAATGGTCTTTGGCGTCGATGACGCGGGCTAAGGAGGCCAAGGTCTCAACGGTCAGGGATTCATAGGATTCCCGTTCTTGGGCGAGTTCTTCGGTACGATGCTCAATCTGGGTTTCTAAAGAGGCCCGCAACTCATTTAATTCGTTGAGCGTGAACATGAGTTTGGCATAGTCGGGGGTCTCGATGGAGAAGAAAGTGATGAGGGCCCCGATCGCGGTGCCGAAATCGGAGAGTAACACTTTGGGAAAGACAAAGAGTTGAAGTCCAAAGGTGACAAAGAAGGAAACAAAGAACAAAGTGGTGCAGACGAGTTGCCGCTTTTGGAACTGTTTATGCTCGACGGCGAAGACCACGATGCTTTCGATGGTGAATAACAATGAGGCGGCGTTGACCAGCAAATAAGCATCGCCATGGCTATAGCCTTTGACGGGATCGAAATAGAAATAGAACCCCGTGAAGGCGTTGGCGATAAGCGTGATGGAATAAATCCCCAAAATGGAGAGGTTGATGATGTAGAAGATTCTTCGTGTGCGAAGGCTATGGTGGGCCAAGGCCACGGAGAGGCAATAATAAAGGAAGAGAATCGCCGTGAGGCCACTGGAGAAGAAGTATAAGCCGTTAAGGAGTTGATTCACCCAAAGGGGAATCTCACTGGCGTGGTCGTTGGTGGCGACGGTGACGACGTCGAGGGCGAACATCGCCATCGCCGCGTAGAGGAAGAACCGGTAGCGGCGGCTTACGATGTTCGTGGACGAATAGTTTAACGACACGATCAAAAGCAAGATCGCGCAGATCACAAAGGAAGCGATAGCGTAGGAGACGTTATAAGAGAGTCCCATATCCCCACAATAATAAAGGGGAATTTCGCTTTGCGAAAGAGCGAATATGCGCGGAGGTCACATTTACTAATCCTATGATTAGGCGCTGATTGGAACCGCCTTTCCTTTCTATCTTTCCACAATTCTCCTAGTCCAACGCGAATTACGCTTTTTGGGAGCGCCTCGCTTTTAAAAAGCGTTCATGCCGAGGAACCGCGGGATCAGGAGAACAAACTGTCGATAAACCGATGATAATCTTGCGGATTTTCAACTCTCATCATGGTCGAGACCTTTTTACCGCCGTCTTTACTGGATGCACCACAGTGATAGATGATCTCTTCTTTTGTTCCGTAATCGAGGACGACGTAACGATCGTGTACCCGCCCATTGTTTGGGGCCAGCGATATTCCATTATCGGTATCTGCGGTAAAGTCTTGCAAGTCTTGTGGGGAAAGGCCGTCTCTTGCTTTGTTGTCGGAGACGATCGTTATTTCAACGTTGTTTGCGCAGCTCTTCAGCAAGCCCAACGTCTTTAATCCAATGTAATCGTCGATAAGAAGAATCGAGGTTTTGGCCAGACTGAATATAGAACGATATACGAGGGAGGATTCCACTTTCTCGCCATCCATGATTAAGAAGGATTTATAGGTGGACGGATCGATGAAGTTATCCATCACCATATCTATTTTTCCTTCTATTTTTGAAATCGCTTCCGTGTTTTTCCGTACTTGGTTAGCCAGGGCGAGGACCTCGTTGGTCGAACCCAACGACTGCGTTTCCACGATATAGTCTTTCATGGATTTAAACAGGCGGATAAGCGTCTTGCTCTGCCTGACGGCAAGATCTCCACGCAACACAGTCATGAGCATGTAGATGCCTTGCTCAGTGAAAGCAAACGGTAGATATCTGCGCTTGGAATTTGCGTTTGCGGTGGATTTTTTCGACCGCAAACCACTTTCCGGCCTGTCTTCATTCACGATGAATGCATTTGCGGTCAATTTTTTTGACCTCAAAATGTCGTCCCACTCTTGCGAAGTCAGACGAAACATGAAATCAAGTTCAAATTTATCCGCATTGTTTTTAACTTGTTGGTTAAAAGCTTTGGTTGAGTAACCATAAATTCTTGCCAAGTCAAAATCCAGCATAACCTTTTGGCCACGGATCTCGTGAATAAGAGTTTGGATTGTTTTTTCGTCTAAAGGGGCTGTCAATTGGTTCATATAAAAAGTCCTTCACTTACTTATACGAAACGAAGGGCGGGTTTTGAGAATTTAAAAACGGATGGCCTCCGCCACCCGAGGCATTTTCCTTGTCCCGCCCCAACTTGATGTGACATTTTGCAACATCAAGATTTGATCCATTTCGTCTTTTCTTAATTGAAACATGAAGTCTTCCGGGAATTTCTCGGCATTTCTTCTAACTTGAAGATTCAAATATCTCGTTTCATAGCCGTAGATTTCCGCCAAATCAAAATTCATCATGACTTTTTGTCCGCGAACGTAGCGAATAAGGGGTTGGATGGTTCTTTCGTCAAAAGGAAGGGACGCTTGGTTCGTTTATAATCCTCTACTTTCATGCACGAAAGATGAATGGCTTTTTGAGAAACAAAACGGTTTTTATATATGAAAAAACGGGCGACTTCCGCCACCCGTTATTGGGAATTACTTTTCGTAACGTTCCATCCAGCGAAGATATTCACCGGATTCGACGTGGGCAAGCCAGTCTTGATGTTGCTGGTTCCAACGGATCGTTTCCGCGATACCGGTTTCGAAGACGTATTGCGGTTTCCAACCAAGCTCGGTTTCGATCTTGGTGGGATCGATCGCGTAACGTCGGTCATGGCCCAAACGATCTTTGACATATTCGATGAGGGATTCGTCTTTGCCCAAGGCTTTGAGGATGACTCTCACCACTTGAAGGTTGCTGCGTTCGTTGTGACCACCGACGTTATAGACTTCGCCGATACGTCCTTTGCGCAAAATCAAATCGATGGCTTGACAATGGTCGGAAACATGGAGCCAGTCGCGCACATTCGCCCCATCCCCATAGACGGGGAGTTTTTCGCCTCTTTGGGCTTTTTGGATCATCAAGGGGATGAGTTTCTCGGGGAATTGGTAGGGCCCATAGTTGTTGGAACAACGCGAGATGGTCACGGGCAATCCATAGGTGCGGTGGTAGGCGAGCACCAAAAGGTCCGCGGCGGCTTTCGAAGAGCTATAGGGACTCGAAGTATGAAGCGGGGTATCTTCGTGGAAGAGAAGGTCGGGACGATCTAAGGGAAGATCGCCATAAACCTCATCGGTGGAGACTTGGTGGAAACGGATATTGCCGTGTCTCCTGCAAGCGTCCATTAACACGGACGTGCCAACGATATTGGTCTCCAAAAAGATTTGGGGGTTTTCGATGGAACGGTCCACGTGGGATTCGGCCGCGAAGTTGATAACGGCGTCAAGCTTCTCCTCTTGAAAAAGTTTCTCAACCGCTTCTTTATCGCGGATATCGGCTTTGACGAATCGGAAATTGGGGCAATCCATAATCGGCGCCAAGGTTTCCATGTTTCCTGCGTAGGTGAGGGCGTCCAGACAGATATACCGGTCGTCGGGATGCTGCTTCACCATGATGTGGAGGAAATTGCCGCCGATGAAACCGGCCCCTCCGGTGACGAGAATGTTCATACTTGTTCCTCCTTGAGGAATTTTAGATAACGGCTCAAGGCGTCTTGCCAGGTAGGCAAAGGCTGGAAGCCATGTTCAATTAGCTTGGCTTTGGAGAGCCGCGAATTTAACGGACGTTTGGCTTGGTTGGGATTGCGACGGAGATATTCTTCCGTGGTGACCGCTTCGACTTCGACTTGCTTCCCCGCTTGACGGAAAATCTCCTTGGCGAATTCGGCCCAGGAGCAGAAGCCTTCATTGGTGGCGTGGTAGGTGCCGTATTCCTCGGTCAAAGACATATCCACCAATAAGCGAGCCAAATCTTCCATATAAGTGGGAGAACCGATTTGGTCACCAACGACGGTCAATTTGTCGTGAGTCTCGGCTAAACGAAGCATCGTGCGGACGAAGTTCGGACCCGCGCCAAAGGCCCAGGAAATGCGGACGATGAAGTGGCGGGTATTGGCTTGGCGGACGTTTTCCTCTCCTTCGGCTTTGGTGGAACCATACACCGAGGAAGGGCCGATGGGATCATCGGTTTCATAAGGGGTATTGCCGGTTCCAGGAAATACATAATCGGTGGAGATTTGCACGGTTTTCGCCCCGATTTCCTTGCAAACCTTGGCGATATACCCCGGCCCGAAAGCGTTGATTTGACGGACTTTTTCGGGGAATAGTTCGGCTTTATCGACAGCCGTCCAAGCGGCGGGATTGAAGACGACATCGGGGTGCTTCTCACGGATGAAGGAATAGACCGCTTCCTCATTGGTGAGATCTAAATCTTCGACGTCGATGCCGATGACATCGGTAAAGCCGCGACGGGCAAGTTCACGAAGTAAGGCGCTGCCTAATTGACCTTTGACGCCGGTGACGAGGAATCTCATAAATCGAAGGCCACCTTGCTCTCCGCCAGAGGAGTATGATGCTGGTCTTTTTCCGAAAGGAGCGGTTCCCCTTCATAAGGCCATTCCACCCCGATGGAGGGGTCGTTATAGGGAAGTCCGCCTTCGTCGCCAGGATGATAAACGTCATCGCATTTATAGGCGAAGGTCGCATTTTCGGATAAGACGACAAAGCCGTGGGCAAAGCCCCGGGGAATCATGAACATCTTTTTGTTTTCGCCGGTGAGCAAAACGCCGACGTATTTGCCATAGGTGGGCGAGTTCTTACGAAGGTCGACGGCGACATCATAGACCTCGCCTTCTAACACACGGACCAGTTTGGCCTGAGGATGGTTGATTTGGTAATGGAGCCCCCTTAAGACACCCTTTTTGGATTTCGATTGGTTATCTTGGACGAAATCATAGGGGATTCCCTTTTCTTTGAATTCGGGAGCGTTATAGGTTTCCATGAAGTAGCCACGATCATCCCCGAAGACTTTGGGCTCGATGATTAAGACGCCTTCGATGGCGGTTTTCTTTACTTCGATCATAAGACTTTCACCTTTCCATATGCGACGTTGAGCAGGTGCTTGCCATATCCGTTCTTGGACATGAGCTCGCCCTTCTCAATGAGTTGCTGTTTGCTGATCCATCCGTTGCGGTAGGCGATCTCCTCGGGGCAGCAGATCTTCAGCCCCTGGTGCTCCTCGATGGACTGCACGAAGGCGGAGGCGTCCATCATGGACTGGTGGGTGCCCGTGTCGAGCCAGGCGTAGCCGCGGCCCAGGAGGGTGATGTGGATGGCGTCCTCGGCGAGGTAGAGGTTGTTCAGGTCGGTGATCTCGTATTCCCCACGGTCGGATTTGCGGATGGACTTGGCCTTCTCCGAGACGCCCTTGGGGTAGAAGTAGAGGCCCGTGACGGCGTAGTTGGATTTGGGGTTGGGGTCCTTCTCGACGATGCGGATGGGGTGGTCGACGTCGTCGAACTCCACGACGCCGAAGCGTTCCGGGTCGTTGACGTAGTAGCCGTAGATGGTGGCCTTGCCTTCCTCCTCGGCCCTGCGGACGGAGTTGCGGAGGTGGCGTTCGAGCCCGTCGCCGTAGAAGATGTTGTCGCCCAAGACCATGACGCAGGCCTCGTCCCCGATGAATTCCTCGCCCAGCACGAAGGCCTGGGCCAAGCCGTCGGGGGAGGGCTGCTCCATGTAGGAGAGGCGGATGCCGAAGGACGAGCCGTCGCCGAGCAGTTCCTCGAAGCGGGGCAGGTCGGACGGGGTTGAGATGACCAGGATGTCCCTGATCCCGGCGAGCATCAAAACGCTCAACGGGTAGTAGATCATGGGTTTGTCGTAGATTGGGAGCAGTTGTTTCGAGGTGACGAGGGTCAGGGGGTAGAGCCTGGTGCCCGAGCCACCGGCAAGGATGATACCTTTCATGCGCAGGTCCTCCAGGGCAAAGCATACCATATTCTTTTTATAAAAAAAGATTTTCCCCGTCTTGGGGGAAGTCGATATCGGCGAAACCCAGTTGTCCCAAAATACGGACAAAAGTCCGAAAACGGCCGTTGCCGACTTGTTCCAGCGCGAGGCTGCGTTACAATGTTTTCCAGCTGATCAGGAGGGTTTCCCCATGAATAAAATCAAATGTCCCCATTGCGGTAAAGAGTTCAATTTAGAAGAGAGCGATTACGACGCGATCGCCAAACAAATCCACACGGTCGAATTCGAAAAAGAATTGCATATCCGTCTCCAGCAACAAGAGGATTTAGCCGCGGCAAATCAGGAGACCGCTCGCGCTAAAATGGAAGCCGAAAAAGCTGCCATGCAAGCCAAAATCGATCAAGCCGAAGCCAAAGAAAAAGCCGCATTGGATGCGTTAAATGCGAAAAAAGACGAGGAAATTGCGGCCAAAAACCTTGAAATCGCGAAGCTTCAGGCCGATATCCGCATCTCGCAGGAATCCACCAAAAACGAGGTGACCCAAGCCCTTGAAAAGCAGCGCGATAAATTGCAGGAACAAGAGCTTTCCATCGCCCAACTCAAGAGCGAACTTCAACTCGTTAAAGAATCCGATGCCAACAAAATGAAGGACCTTCAGGCCAAGCATCAAGAAGAACTGAAAGACAAGGATGACCAGATCGCTTTCTTAAGAGACTTCAAGGCCAAGCTTTCCACAAAAAACATCGGTGAGAGTTTAGAGCAATATTGTTTCGAACAGTTCAATTCCATCCGTATGGCCGCCTACCCGGATGCCTATTTTGAAAAGGACAATCAAGTCAGCGGCAGCGGATCCAAGGGCGACTTCATCTTCCGCGAGAAAACAAAAGAAGGAGCGGAACTCCTCTCCATCATGTTCGAGATGAAAAACGAGGCCGATACCACTTCCACTAAGCATAAGAACGAAGACTTCTTCAAAGAACTTGATAAGGACCGGAACGAAAAAGGTTGCGAGTATGCGGTCTTGGTGTCGATGCTCGAAGCCGATAGCGATTATTACAACGCGGGCATCGTTCAGGTTTACAAATACCCTAAGATGTTCGTAGTCCGGCCCCAATGTTTCCTCGCGATCATCTCCCTTCTTAAGAATGCCGCTTTGAGCGCCGCGGATTATAAAGACCAATTGATGATCGCCCAACGCCAAAGCGTGGACGTGACCAATTTCGAAAACGAACTCGACACGTTCAAAACCTATATTTCCAATAAATACGAATATGCCTCGGATCGCTTCCAAGACGCGATTAAGGAACTCGACAAATCCATCGCTGCCTTAACCAAAGTCAAAGACGCCTTACTCAAGTCCGAAGACCACCTCCGTCTGGCTAACGATAAGACCCAAAACCTCACCATCAAAGCCTTAACCGCCAACGCACCTTCTATTGCAGCCAAATTCAATGCCATCGATAATAACGACACGAAAAAATAGGAGGATGCATGGAAAACATCATCGAAACCTATGGCCTTTCTAAGTCGTATAAAGGAAAACTGGCATTAAACGAAGTATCCCTTTCCGTCCGGAAGGGAGCCATCCTGGGGTTGGTCGGCAAAAACGGAGCAGGCAAAACGACCTTGATCCGCGTTTTAACCGATGTCGCTAAGCCCACGGGCGGTTCTTACTCCCTATTCGGGGAAAAAGACGCTTCTAAATTTCCAGCTTTAAGAAGGAAAGTCGCTTCCATGATCGAGAAGCCGGCTTTTTATGGAGGCTGTTCCGCCGAGTTTAATTTGAAAACGCAGCTGATCTTAAACGGATACACGGGCGATCTAAAAGCGATGGCGGAAGAGCAACTCCGCTTCGTCGGTTTAGACGAAGTCATCGGTACCAAAAAGAACGTTTCCAATTTCTCATTAGGGATGCGGCAACGCCTTGGCATTGCGATGGCTCTCGTCAAAGAGCCGGAACTTTTGCTTCTTGATGAACCTACCAACGGCCTCGACCCGGAAGGCATTAAGCAAATCCGCGACTTGCTGATCAAACTCAATCAAGAAAAAGGAATCACGATCCTCATCTCGAGTCATATCTTGAGCGAGCTTTCTTTGCTTGCCACCGAATACGTGTTCATGGATAACGGAAAAGTGGTCGGGAACGTGTCGGCTTCTGAACTAGAAAGAGGTACCTCGAAAACCCTCCACCTAAAAGTCAGCGATTCGGCTGCGGCCCAAGCCCTTTTGGGAAAAGAAGGCTTTACCTCCGAAATCGTCGGGGATGAACTTGTGGTCTCAGGACACCAAGAATCCGCGGATGTGGTGAAGCTGCTGCTATCCAATGGTGTGGATGTCACCCATTTCCACGAAGTGAGCCACGGACTGGAAGATTTCTTCCTCTCGTTATTGCAGGAGGAAAACAAATGAAAAACCTCTGGTCCTTATTCCTATGTCGTTTGAAGCATAGCTTGTCCATCCGCATCACTTTGATCATTTTGGTATCCATCTCTTTCCTTGCTTCTTTCTTAACTTGCGTCATCAATTGGATTGTGATGGCCCATTCCAGCCAACCAGTGCTGACGGAATGGTCCTCCACAATGTGGACGGCCCTCTCTGGGCTTTCCTTTGATATCGGCGGCTGCGGCGCTTCGATGCTGGGCATTGTCTGGGTGGCGATTATCGGTAGCTTCCTGTCCGTGGAATTCCGGGCGGGATTGCTCTCTCAACAAATCGCCGGCGGCTATACCCGTAAGCAAATCTACACCGTCCATTATTTCGGTGGACTGCTGGTGGCCGGGCTGATGTATGTGGCATGGGTCATTGGCACGACCTTAGGCTTCTTGCCTTCAGGTGTGGGCTGGGGCTCGGCCGATGCCGGTCGGTTCATGGCCACTGTGGCCGTGGCGCTGGTGAACTTGATCCTCGTTTACACCTTTATCCACTTCACGGTTTATCTGTTTAAGGGCCATTCGGCCGCGGGATCGGTTCCGATCTTCATCATTCTCGGCCTTTGCCTTTTCTATGGGTTGTTGGTTGGGCTCATTCCTCTCATTGTGATGCAAATCAATCCGAATGTCAGTGGCGACGGTCTACTGTGGTTTACCCGAATCGTCGCGCTTGTTCTTCCCGTCGGCCATGTGGGCGGGGCTTATAACTCCATTAGCGTGGCGTCTAGTCAGACCAAAGAGGCTTTGGCGTTCTTCCCTTGGCATGTCACTCTCTCCATCTTGATCGACATCGGTTACGGTTGCCTCCTCTTCTTCGTGGGGCGCGCCCATTTCGAGAAAGTGGATTTGAAATAAGATGGATTCACCCGCCGTAAGATTATTGGCTTGGTATGCCTCTAAGCGACGGGTTTTTTCGTGGCGCGAAGACCGCTCCCCCTATAAGGTCGCCGTCAGCGAAATCATGTTGCAGCAAACCCGAATCTCCACGGTGATTCCCCGTTACGATGCCTTCATGAAACGCTTCCCTTCTTGGCAGGATTTGGCTTCGGCTAGCCCCGAGGAAGTCGCCAAGCTTTGGGAGGGTTTAGGCTATTATTCGCGAGCGAGAAACCTGCAAAAAGCAGCCCAAATCATCGTGCATGAAAAAGAAGGCAAAATGCCGCAAAAAGCCTCCGAAATTTCGAAATTACCTGGCTTTGGGCCTTATACTTCCGCGGCGATTGCATCCCTTTGCTTTGGCGAAAAAACGCCTTCTATCGATGGCAATGTGCTTCGCGTTTGCGCTCGTTACCAGGGCCATTCCTTATCTTATGATGACACCCGTTTACGCAAAGAAGCGGACCTCTTCTTGCGCTCCCTGATGGAAGAAGGAGACCCGGGGTTGCTGAATGAAGCGACCATGGAGTTAGGGGAAACGATTTGCCTTCCAAGTGGGATGCCAAATTGTGATGCTTGCCCCTTCGCCCTTGATTGCAAAGCCCATCAAGAAGGGAATGAAACAGCAATCCCTCTTCCGAAGAAAAAGGCCAAGGTCCAAACGGAAAAATACACGGTCCTGGTATTCTCTTATCAAGGTGAGATTGCGCTGGAGAAGCGTCCCGATAAAGGCTTGCTTTCGGGGCTTTACGCTTTCCCAATGAAAGAGGGCCATCTCCAAAAGGAACAACTTAGAAGTGCGCTTTCGGATTTCGAGGTAGTCGACATCCTTCCTCTAGGGGAATCACGTTTCCATTTCACCCATCGGACCTGGGACATGGTGGCGTATCAAATCCAGCTGAAAAAGAAAACGGATCTCTATCGCTTTTATTCTTGCGAGGAGATCCGGAATGAACTAGCGCTTCCTACCGCCCACCGATTTGCTTTTGATTCCGTCGTTCGACGCGGGTAGAAAGGATAAACCAGAGCACCGAGGCGATGCTGGGTGGGATGCCGATTAAGAAGACGGCCCAAAGTTCCCAACCCCGACCTCCGGGCATCAGTTGTCCGAGTTGCAAATAGACGCAGGCGCATCCGGACCAAATCAAGATAAAAATCAAAATGGTCCGCCATAACGCGCGACCCCAAATGCCATTAAAGATTAATAAGACGATGGAGGTGGCGGGCACCGCCCAAAGGAAGACCATCCAGTTATGGTAATTGGAGGCGTTTTCGGCGTTGATGAGATTCAGCACATAGAACACGAGCACCGCAAGTAGCCAAACCACCATGGAGGACAAGGCGGCAATGGCGATTTTCGTACCGTTGGATAAGCGGGTTTTCCGCCGGCTTTCGTCGCTATCTTCGATCCCGCCTTCCGTGACAAGATCAGCCAAAGAGACGCCATAGAATTGGCAAAGCCGATCTAACGTATCGAGATCGGGCATGGTTTCGGCGTGTTCCCATTTCGAAACGGCCTTGTCCGAATAATTGAATTTCGCGGCAAGTTCGCTTTGCGTCAGGCCCTCTTTCTTCCGAAGGGTGGCGAGATTATGGGCAACGATGAGCTTAATCGGTGTCATGTCGACAATAGTATAGACATTTTCTTTCCTTCCCTCACAATAAAAACAATAGGAGGGAAAACCCATGCCTACCTACATCATCCACGTTGGACAAGACCTCGACAAAGCCAAGGCGAAATCGATTCTTTTGGCGATTAAGCTGGGCAAAATGAAGGGCAAATACGACAGAGGCCATCGCTGGTTCATCGTCAAAGCCAAAGAGCCGCGTGACCGTAGCGAATTGCTCTATCCCTTTGCCGCCGAGAATGTCTTTGACGCTCGCGTCGAAGAGATGAAATAAGGATTGTGTCCGCTTTTTAAAGGGGGCAAGGGGTAGCGTTTTTCTAATACCCTGCCCCTTTCTTTGCGTTTTTCTTTCTTCCCTTCTATAATCCTCCCCGAAAGGAGGATACAAATTAGAATGTATCGAGACGAGCAAATCGCCTCATCCCTAGCGAAGTTCATGGATGGCTTCGACTATGCGATGATCGACACTTGCTCCATGATGGAAACATCCTTCCCCGGGTGGCTCGATATCTTCGAAAAGACGAAAACGTATTCAACGGCGTTCCACCCCCTTGTCGTTTTGCACGAATGTACCCAAGAACTGAAGAAACATTCGCATAGCAAAATCAAGGAAAAAGCGGTGCTTGCCAAGATCGCGTTACAAATTCTCAAGGCGGCCAAGAAAAATAAGACCGTCATGATCGTTAAGGATAAACGCAGGAAAACCCATTTTTCGAAAAAAGACGAGAATTTTGCCGATCACGCCATCTACGCCAAAATCGATTACGATCATCTTTCTCAGAAGATCTTGCTGATCACCCAGGATAAAGGGCTGACGACCGATGTCTTATACCTGAACAATATGTCTTCCCAAATCGGGAAGCCGGTTTCGGTATATCGAATCAACGCCAATGCGGAACTCGTCCCCAACAAGGGAGAAACCGCGTCCAATCGTGGAAAAGTGACCAATCCCAATCCCATCCAACCCCAACCCCAAAAGAAAGAACATCCCCTCGTGGTCTCCGACCGCCGTTTAAGCGCGGTCATCGGCAACCCCAATTACCCCGAGGAGAAGAAGCGAAGCGACGTCAAAGCCCAACTCGCTTCCCTTTCGAAAATGGACGCCGCGTCCAAGAAGAACCTCTCTTTAAATTACTCCGAAGAGCGGCTCCAAGCCTGGCTTAGCGCCCATAAAGCCAACCTCCCGGCCAAGGTCGAATCCAAACCCGCCCCGAAGCCCGCCCCCGTCCCCGAGGCCAAACCCCAAGGGAAAACCTTTGAAGGTACGGGGAAGGACGAGGTCGCCGCGTTCCGTTCCGCCGCATTACGGGCCGGCATCATCATCCGCGATCCCGGCGTTCCTTATCTGCCGGTGGTCCATGGCCAAGCCGATCTCACGACCAAAGACGTCGCCGACTTAGTGGCCAAAGCCAAGAAAAGTGGGGGCTCCCTGGATTACAAAGGGCTCCATATCCGCTTCCGCAAAGAGGGGAACGAATTCCAATCCGACTTCTCTTTGATTGAAAAAGATAAGAAAAACATCGCCAAAATTGCCCCCGAGGTGAAATTGGAAGAAAAGCCGGCACCTAAGGTAACCCCCAAAGCCAAAAAGCAAACGCCCCAACAACCTGCGAAAAAGGTGGATGCTCCCAAAGCCGAGCCGGCCAAACCGACCCCGACCTTAATCGTGGCGATCCCCGACGATCCCAAGAAAGCGGAGAAAATCGAGCAAAAGGTCGCCCACGAAAAACCGCAAGCCCCCAAAGTCAAAAAAGAGGCCAAAAAGGCGGAAACCAAGGTGCAAAAGCAACCCGCCAAACCCGCCCCGCAAAAAGCGGCCAAGCAACCGGCTAAGCCGGCGGTTCAGCCCAAACAGGCGAATGCCAAGAAGGGCGAAAAGCCCGCTCCGAAAAAAGAAGCGGTTAAGCCTAGCGCCCCCAAAGCGAAAGCGGTGGACCAACCTGTGGCCAAGCCCAAAGAGGCACCCAAGCATCCAAAACTTTTGGAAAAGGCCAAAGCGGCCGATATCCGTCTCCAAGCGGTGCTCCCCAACCCCAAATACGCGCCTGAAAATAAAATCAAAGACATTCAAGCCCAATTGGATCTCTGGAAGAAGCTTTCCGGAGAGGAACGCAAAGCGTTAAAGCTTGATTCGAACGCTTTGGAGAGCCAATTACGTCCCTTGCAAAAAGAAGCTGAAAAAACCAAAAAGTAGAGGGTATTGAAAGCGCTTACATTTTGGAATTTACCCGATGTAATGCGCTTTTTTCTTTTCCAAAAACAAGCGAAAAAGCAGAGGGGTGGAAAAGGGATTTCACAAGGTTTCACAAAAAGGTCAAAAAATTAGTTCGCAACCGAACGAAAATGCCACTTTTCCGCTTTTTCTTATTCTTTTTATATCCTTATTTTTACTATTGCTTTTTACAAATTTCAGCGATGCCATCGGAATTTTCAGTTTCAATTTCGCCAAAATCGGCGTTTATGAAAATTCGATATGAAAAAATTTTCGTGAAAAAAATCTTGTCAAGAATGCTACGGATGTTTTAATAATGGCACTTTTTGTAAGGCGGGTCCGGGTCAGACCCCCTTGTGAAAAGGCCTAATTGTTGAAGCTTAAGGAGGAAAATCTAATGAAAGCTTTGAAGAATGCAAAGACTCTCGTCCTCGGTGCTTCCGCTATCCTCGCCTTGTCCGCTTGCGGCGGCCCCATCGCGAATGGCCAGCGCCATAAGAACGAAGAGATCTTCGACAACATCCTCGGGAATTTCCAGAAACTCCATGATGAAGCTGCCAAGATCGCCAATGACTCCGCCCGATACGTCAAGTACGCCGAAGCCGAAGCCGAATTGCTTGATACCGCCATCATGGCTCCCTATTCCACCCAAGGTGGTGCCTACACCATCTCCCGTGTTGCCCCCAGAACCATCCCTTACGTTCTCTATGGTAACGACGAAGACCGTTTGAAAAACATGGTCGCCATTGCCGATGCCGGTAAGTTCATCAAGAAAGAAGAACGCGCGGAATTGCTCGAAAAGTGGCAAGCTGCCCGTGAAGGCGGCGCGTCCTACGACCCCAAGGCCTATCTTGAAGGCAAAGGCTACAAGATCGCCACTGACTACACGACCACCTTCTCCACCGCTCCGGAAACCATGGACTTGCTCAACACCTCGCAGCAATCCGACTCCGAAGTCTTGGTCAACATGATCGAGTCCCTTGTCGAATACGACAACCTCGGCGTGCTCCATGGCCGCCTTGCCAAAGAAATCGATGGCAAGCCCTACGTCCTCTCTGAGGATGGCAAGACCTACACCTTCGAAATCATCGATGGTGCCAAGTGGTTCACCAACGAAGGTGCCGAATACGCCCCTGTTACTGGTGACGACTTCGTCGCTGGCTTCCAGCACATGCTCGACGCCGGCGCCGGTCTCGAATTCTTGTTCGAAGACGTCGTCGAAGGTGTCAGCGAATACCTCTACGAAGGCGGATCCTTCAACAACGTCGGTGTCAAAGCCGATGGCAACAAGGTCTCCTTCACCCTCGTCAAACCCGAAAACTTCTTCGTTACCCGTCTCGCCTACAGCTGCTCCAGCCCGATGAACCGTAAGTTCTTCGAATCCAAGGGCGGCAAGTTCGGTGTTGAAGAATTCAAGGCCGCCAAAGCCGAAGCCACCTACACCTATGGTAAGTCTGGCTCCATGGGCGACATGGTCTACAACTCCGCTTACCTCCCCAAGCAGTGGGACGTCACCGAAACCTCCGGCACCATCAAGCTCGAGAAGAACCCGAAATACCATGATGCCGCCAACGTCACCATGAACTCCCTCACCTGGATCTACAACAACGGTGAGAACATGGAACAACTCTACAAGGATGTCAAAGACGCCAAGTATGCTGGCCTCGGCCTCTCCGCCTCCACCGGTACCCTCAAATGGGCCAAAGACGATGGCTTCTTCGATGCCAGCGCCTATGTCTCTGACACCACCGCGACCTCTTACATGATGGCCCTCAACGCCAACCGTGGTACCTGGTCCCTCGCCAATGGCGGTGTTCCTTCTCCCCAATCCGAGAACGATGCCACTGCCATCTGGAACGCCATGCAGAACAAGAACTTCCGTAAAGCTCTTCTCCATGGTATCGACCGCAAAGCCTGGAACGCCATCACCCGTGGCGAAGACCTCGCGGCCACCAACATCCGTAACATCTACACCGCTCCGGAATTCGTCTCCCTCACCGAAGAACAGACGGTTGACGGCAAGGTCTTCCCGAAAGGCACTCCCTACGGCGATCTCGTCCAACACTTCCTCGACAAGAAGGGCACCAAGGTCAAAGCCGCTGACGGCCAAGACGGTTGGTTCAATGCCGAATACGCTCAGGAATGCCTCAAGAAAGCCAAGGAAGAACTTGGTGACAAGTGGCCTTCTGGCGGTGTCAAACTCGACGTCGTTTACTATGGCGCTTCTGCTTCGCAGGTTGCCAATGCCAACGGCTTCAAGGAACTGATTGAAAAGACCCTCGGTGACCTCGGCGTCCACATCAATTTGATCGAAGCCACCACCTCCTCCGACTTCTACGCCGTCGGCTATCGTGCCGCTTCCGGCGACCAGATCGGCCAGGATATCTTCTACGGTTCCGGCTGGGGCCCCGACTATGCTGACCCCTCCACCTACCTCGACACCTTTGCCGAAGGTGGTTACATGGTCCGTATCTGCGGTCTCAATCTGTAATCCGCTTACCCTTTAGGGTATAAAACACCACAACTTTCAAGGTAGCCGCCGTTTTGGTGGCTACCTTGTTCGTGTCTAAACGCACGCACACACGTAAGGAGGAAAAAAGCATGAAACGATATCTGCTCAAACGGATCCTGTTCTCATTGTTCTCGTTGCTCGTCGTAACGGGTACCGTAATGCTTTTGGTTTATAACCTGATGGATCGTTCGGCAATTCTTGCCACCGACCCCAACCGGAACAAATATACGGGTAACTCCCTCGTCGTTCACGACTATGGTCTCTACGAAGAATATGGGTACATGAACTTCACCAACTACGGAAGCTTCGTGGCCGCCAAGTATCAGGAAAAATATGGCGACGATTACCCGGAACACGAGGATTACCAAAACGCCATCGCCATCTTGCAAGACGGTGAAAAATACGCCAGCCATCCCGATGTCGTCGAATTCACAACCCAATACACCAGCATGGGTTATGAAATCCAATATTTGCCCCGTACCGAATCCCGTAGAGGCGCCATTGACCCGGCCATGTTGGTCGCCAAGCGCGAAAAGAACGTATTCGTCCGTCTGGGAGAATACATCGCCAACTTCTTCCACATCGAAACCGTCAATGATGTCCAAGATAAGAACCTCACGGATCGCTACATCCGCTGGGAATGGGATCAACGAAGCAATATGCCGGCCTTAGTCGGCTCGGGTACCACCCATAAGTACCTCATCTACTTCGACGATCGCTTCCCCTTCGTCCATCAGAACATCCTCCAGCTCAATCTCGGCGTGTCCAATAAAACCTTCCAAGGCATCGACACCTACGACGTCTTGATGCAAGGGACCGGCCCGATTAAGCAAACGGAGCAGGAATACCCCGTGGACCTCGGTACTGGCGTCACCCACTTGACCTCGGTTGACTTCCACACCGTGACCTATTCCGAACGTCCGGCCGAATACGACGCCACCATTTACGGAGAAGGCGAACACTATATCGGTGGAACCCAGACCAAATCCGGTCTCACCCGTATCGTGAACTCCTTCCTCATCGGTATCATCGCCACCGTGGCGGCCTACATCATCGGCTTCCCCTTGGGGATCTTGATGGCCCAAAAGAAAGACAAGCTCGTGGACAAGCTCGGCAACGCCTACATCATCTTCATCATGGCGGTTCCTTCCTTGGCCTACATCTACATCTTCGCGGCCATCGGTACCAACGCGTTCGGGTTGCCTTATAACTTCAACCTCGCGATGAATGAGAATGCCCCATGGATCCTGGCCGCGGCCTTACCGATTATCTCCTTGGCCTTGCCTTCCATCGGCGGCATCATGAAGTGGATGCGCCGCTACATGATTGACCAGAAGAACTCCGATTACGTCAAGTTCGCCAGGTCGCAAGGGCTCTCCGAAGGCGAAATCTTCTCCAAGCACATCTCCAGGAACGCCTTCATCTACTTCGTTCACAGCATTCCCTTCGATATCCTCACCTGCTTGGTCGGCGCCCTTATCACCGAGCGTGTCTACCAAGTGCCTGGTGTTGGTGGCTTGTTAACCAACGCCATTACCAGCAACGATAACGGCGTCATCGTCGCCGGGACGGTGTTCTACACCTTCCTCTCGATCGTCGCCATGATCGCCGGTGACTTGTTGCTTGCCAAATACGACCCGCGTGTGTCGTTCACTTCAGGGAGGAAATAACGATGGCTGAACTTACGAAACAACCGTTCGATATGGTCAAATTCAAATCCTCCGAAGAGAATGACCTCTTCTACTTCGTGGATAACAATACCGTTACCTCCGAACGGATCACCGCACCGCGTTACTCCTATTGGAAATCGGTGCTCCGCATCTTCTTCAAGAAGAAATCCAACTGGGTGATCTTGGCGTTGCTGGCCGTCATCCTCGTGATGACCTTCGTCTTCCCCTTCATCGCCCCGTATAACCGTATGGAATACGTCACCGACGCGACCATGCAAAACCTCTCTCCCGCCGCCGCGATTGCCAAAAAGGGATTCTCCTTAAAGTGGATCCTCGGCACCGGGCAATACGGGAACTCCATCTTCTACGGGATCTGGGCTTCGGCTCGGACCTCCTTGCTCCTGGCCATCATCTGCGCCGCCATCAACATGACCCTCGGGATCGTCATCGGCGCCGTCTGGGGCTACAACAAGACCTTCGATATGGTGGCCACGGTCATCTATAACATCATCGCCAACGTGCCTTACGTCTTGATGATCTCGGTCTTGGTTTATATCCTCGGCGCGGGCTTTGCCCAATTCGTCTTGGCCTTGACCATCACCGGGTGGCTTGGCATCGCCTACTTCATCCGTACGCAGGTCTTGATCATCCGCGACCGCGAATACAACTTAGCCTCCCGCTGCTTGGGTACCCCCATCATGCGCGTGGTTGGCAAAAACATCTTGCCTTACATGATCTCGGTCATCGTCACGATGCTCGCCACGGAAGTTCCTTCCTACATCTCCATGGAAGTCTTCCTCTCCTACATCGGCATCGGCTTGAAGTCCGACGTCGCTTCGCTTGGTTTGATGATCAACGAAGGGCAAATCGGCTGGACGACCTACCCCTGGGCCTTCTGGGCACCGGTCGGCATCGCCTCCGCCATCACCATCATTCTCTATATCTTGGGTCAGAACCTGGCCGACGCCTCCGACCCGAGATCCCACATGCAATAAGGAGGAACGACAATGGCAACTGAAAAGAAAACCAAAAAAGTCGTTGAGGAAGAAGTCCTCGCGAATGCCGCTCCTGCCGAAGAAGGGGTGGACGAATCCGCCGAACGTGAAGAAGCGAAAAAGCGGAAAGTCTTGTTGAAACTGAAGCACATCGACGTCAAGTTCAACGTCCGTGGCCGTACCTTAAACGCCATCCGTGACGTCAATCTTGAAATCTTCGACGGCGAATCCATCGCCATCGTCGGTGAGTCGGGCTCGGGCAAATCGGTCTTGACCAAAACCTTCGCCGGCATGCTCGATAGCAATGGTTACATCAGCCATGGCAACGTCTATTTCTACGATGACGAAATCTCGAAGACCGACGTCTTGCTCACCGGCCGTAACCTTCGTTGGCGGAAACGGATTTTTGAGAGATTGAACGAATATTCCTATGGCGAAGTTGCCGCGGAAGAATTCCTCCAAATCGAGAAGATCACCGCTCAGGAAAAGAAAGATTCCGACTTACCTGCCGAGCTTTACGAAGACTTCGAGGAACGCCTCAAACATCTTAATGATGACATCACCGATGCCTTCAACCTCATCGGGACCCTCAACAAGAAAGACCCCGAGGAAAAGAAGACCTTCGAAGAGACCCATCTCAAGATCATCGAACTCCGCAAGCAGCGCAAGGCCGTCACCCAAGAACGCAAGGAAAAGCACAAAGCCCACCTTGCCGCCTTCAAAGCCGACGTCGCTGCCCGTCAAGCGGTGAAAGACCAACTCGCTGCCCTCAACGCCGCCCGCGACGAGAAAATCGCCGCCTACAAGGCCAAGGGGTTGCCCGAGGAAATCGTCAAACGCAATCAAAAGATCGCCGACGAAATCATCCTTTCGGTCGGTCGTTACCCCCTCCGCCTCATGGTCCGCTATGCCTTCGAATTGATGAGAGGCTATCACTTGGCCATGAACCGGGGCAAAGACCTCTTCACCGAAAAACAAAACAACCGTGTCTTCGAACCGATCGTCTTCCGCGTGGAATATCGCGGGGTCACCCCGACCGAGACCAACGCCTGCAAGAAGTGGATCGAGGAAGAATTCGTGACCAATGTCACCCAAGAAGTGGTGGAGCACGAACTCCTGTCTAATGACACCCTTCTCGAACAGGCCAGAGCCCTCCGTCCGCACTTACGCAAACACCTCATCAAAAAGGCCAATGCCGCGGCTGCGAATGCCGGACTCCTCAATGAAACGGTCCAAGCCAACAACGAAAAACTCGCCGACCTCATCTTGATGCGGGTCGCCGACTTCAACTCTTCCATCGTTACTTGGAACTTCGCCAATAAGGCCTTGAAGTTCCTCTGCGACTTCTATGCTTCCGGCAAGAAAGACGTCGAATGCAAATTGAAGTCCAAACCGATGGACGTCCTCAACGGTTACGCCCATATCGACTGCGCCAAAGTCCGTTACACCAAGGACTGGCAGCAAATCCGTGGTCGCCGTATCGCCACCGTCTTCCAAGACCCCATGACCTCGCTCAACCCGATCTTAACCATCGGCAAGCAGATCATGATCGTCATCCAGAAGCATCAAAACTGCACCGCCTTCGAGGCCAAGCGCCGCGCCCTCGCCATCATGGAGAAGGTCGGCATCCCCGATCCGGCGAAGCGCTTCGACGACTATCCATTCCAGTATTCCGGTGGTATGCGTCAGCGTATCGTCATCGCCATCGCCTTGTCTTGCCAACCCAAGATCTTGATTTGCGACGAGCCGACGACCGCCCTCGACGTCACCATCCAAGCCCAGATCATCCGCCTCATCAAGAAACTTTCCAAAGACCTTGGCTTCACCACCGTCTACATCACCCACGACCTTGGCGTCGTCGCCAACGTCGCCGAACGTGTCGCCGTCTTATACGGCGGGCAGATCGTCGAACTTGGCACCGTCGAGGATATCTTCTATGATCCGCGCCATCCCTATACCTGGGCCTTGCTTAGCTCCTTGCCTCAGCTTGCCCAGCGTGGCAGCGAACTCTTCTCCATCGCGGGCACGCCCCCGTCCCTTTATAACAAAATTGTCGGGGACGCCTTCGCGCCTCGTTCGCATTACGCGATGGCCATCGACTTCGTCAAGGAACCCCCGATGATGGAAGTCAATTCCCACCATTGGGCCAAAACGTGGCTCCTCGATCCTCGGGCTCCGAAGGTCGAAAAGCCCAAAGCCATCCAAGACCTCCATGAAAAGATGGTGAAGGTCTATAAGGACAAGATTTAAGGAGGAACCGAATATGGCAGACAAAGCAAAAGAAAAAGCCGCCAAGAAGTCCCTTCTTGATGCCGCGAAAGAACGCAAAGCCTTCAAGGAAGAGCAGGCGAAGAAATTCCCCGCCAAGATTCCTTATCAAGAAGGCGACCCCGTCTTATCGATTCGACATATCGATATCACCTTCGGCAGCGGGCGAAAGGCCTTCAAGGCCGTCTCCGATGCCAGCTTCGACATCTACAAAGGGGAAACCGTCTCCCTCGTCGGCGAATCCGGCTCGGGTAAAACCACGATTGGCCGTGCCATCGTGCGGATCAACCCCTGCTCCGCCGGGGCCATCTACTATAAGGGTGAGAAGATCTCCGGGAAGCTTCCCCATAAGGAATCCCGCGAACTCGTCCGCAAATTGCAGATGATCTTCCAAGACCCGGCCGCCTCGCTCAACGAACGTGCGACCATCGAATACATCATCTCCGAAGGTTTGATCAACTTCAAGCTCTATAAAGATGAGAAGGAACGCGTCGAGAAGGTCGAAAAGGCCATCACCGACGTCGGCTTATTGCCGGAACACTTAACCCGTTACCCCCACGAATTCTCCGGGGGCCAACGCCAACGTGTCGGCATCGCCCGTTCCGTCGTCATGGAACCGGAATTCATCGTCGCCGACGAACCGATCTCGGCCCTCGACGTCTCCATCCGTGCCCAAGTCCTCAACCTCTTGAAGAAATTCCAAAAGGAACGGGGACTCACCTATCTCTTCATCGCCCACGACCTCTCGATCGTCCGCTTCATCTCGGACCGCATCGTCGTCATCCACCTTGGGAAAATCGTGGAGATCGCGGAGACCGAAGAACTCTTCGCCCATCCGCTCCACCCCTATACCAAGTCGTTAATGTCGGCCATTCCGATTCCCGACCCCATCTTGGAGAAGGAAAAGGAACTCTTCGTCTATGATCCGAGCGTCCACAACTACGAAGAGGAAACCCCCTCTTTGGTGGATATCGGTAATGGCCACCTTGTCTACGGTTCCCCTTCGGAAATCGCCTCGTATAAGAAACAGCGGGAAGGGGAATAAACGATGGCCGACGAAGAACGCGATCCCGGAGAGATCGTCGTTAGCCGGAAGCATTTCACCCTTCGGGTCATCCTCTTCATCCTCGCCTTGACCTTAGGCTTAGGCGCGGTGGGCTATGGGATCTATTCCCTGGTTCACCAAGATCCCGGCGTCTATACCATCGATGCCCAAGCCGACCGTGACCTTCCCTATAACACGGGGGTCCATGGCCAGTTCTACTTCGATGGCTCGGGCACCGAAATCAAAGCCAAAATCCGCGGGGCCACGGTGCTGCTTAGCACTTCGCTACGCAAAGCCTATCTCCGGACCGACGAATCCAAGACCTATACCGAGTCTTCTTCGATCGGGGTCGTCAATGCGGCCCTCGATCAAGACGTGACCGTCGATGAGCGGGTCTATGCCATCCTGCAAGACGCCTATGCGAAGACTTTGGAGAACAACAACTTCTCCCTTTTCGCCGGGCCCCTCTATGAGGAATGGGAACGGCTCTGCCTCATGGATCAGGGAAATGCCGAAGCTAACGATCCTGAACGCGTCCCCGCCCTCAAGGGATACCTTGAGAAGGCGCGGGAAATGGTGAGCGACCTCTCCAACTTCGAGCTCACGTTCAAAGGGAATGGCGTCGTGCGCCTCCATATCTCCGATGCTTATAAAGCATTCCGGGAAGAATATGAGGTGACCGCCCCCATCCTCTCCCTCAACATCCTCAAAGACGCCTACAAGACGCAAGAAGTGGTCAACGACTTCGTCCAAGGCGAGTACAAGCGGGGCCTCATCTATAACGACATGGGCGATTATGCCTTGCTCGAAGATGATCTCGGCGCGACCTTCTTCCTCTATGACTATGTGCAGGGGAAACAAGTCGATGCCGCGACCTTGACTTGCAACGGCACGACCGCCGTCTCGCTGATCTCCCACTTCAAAGTCTCCGGGCGCACCTACAACCCTTCCTACTTCTATCACGAAGGTGGGAAGACGGTGTTCCGCAGCACCTTCCTCAACCTCGGTAATGGCGTTCCCAACGACTTCTTCACCGCTTCGGTGGTGACGAAGAAAGGGTCGAACTCAATCCTCGAGACCCGTTACCTGAATAACGCCTTAAACGCCTGCCTCGATGTCGAAAGCTTACAAGCGAAACTCCCCACGCAAAGCCTCTATCTCCTCCATAATGATGAGAAGAAGGCTTACGTCAAAGGAAGCTTCACTTCTCCCGATGTCCTGGTAGCCGCGCCCAGTTATCAAATCGAAACCATCTAAGGAGTCACACCATGAAAAAGAATCGTGCCTTATCCCGTAGCTACATCGGCGCCTACTTCGTGTGGACGTTCGGGGCGGTCCTCGCCTCGCTGGTCCTCAATGCCTGGGGTGCCGCGCCCTCGATCATTGCCATCATCGTCGCTTTCGTCGGCGTGGCCGCCTTGATTAGCAGCCATGTCTTCTATTCGACGACAAAGCAAGCCTATGTGCCCGTTTCCTTCGCAGGACACGCCATCAACACCGTCTTGGTGATCGTCGCCTTCATCGCGGAGATCATCTTGACCCAACAAGGAAAACCTGCGACCTATGCTTGGGTGATTTCCATCATCTGCTTGCTGGGTTTGATCCCCATCGACATCTTCGTCGTCAAGGAGAATATCGCCTTCCTCAAGAAGTTGAAGGCGAAGGCCAAACGTCCGGCCGTGGCGGAAGCCTCTGCCGAAGAAGCCCCTGCGGAAGAAAAGTAATGCAAAAGCCGGTTCGCCGGCTTTTTCTAAACTTTGGTTCCCTTTTTGCGTAGAATATCGACATGAAGAAAAAGATTCCCACCCTTGTATTAGCTTTGCTAGGAACGAGCGTATTGACCGCTTGCGGCTGCGCCTTTCCCTTTGTTCCAGGAGGCTCGGATTCGCCGATTGAGAGCGAATTCAATGCCTTTGCCGTGGCCGAATTGGTTGCCAATGGAACGTCCGCTTATCGTAGCGATGTGACGGCTTCTTCTTTGATTGAGCCGGTACAGAGCGAACTCACCAGCACGGAGTCTTCCAAAAAGATCGCCGCGAGTTTGGGCGATTTGGTGTTGCTCCTCCATCAAGGGTTTGCCCCCGTGATGCCCGAGAAAACCGGGGCACGCTCTTTCCAAGGTTATCCCGCCTCCATCGATAGCATCCGCCTTTCCGGCGTTACTTCCTCTTCGCAAACCTATCTGGCCTTATCGTGGCTTGTGGACAAAGGCCTTTATGTGCCCAATCGCAACTCCACCTTCTACGCCTCCATGGTGGTGAAGGAGGATACGGTCAACACCTACTTAAACCGGATTCATGCCTATATCGGGAATTCGAAGAAAGACGATTTCTATACCACCGTGAATCGGGATTTCCTTTACGACAATTGCCCCGATGAGGGGAAGGATGCGACCGATTCGGTTTATAAAACGAACTTAATTCCCCAATCCGCGATCAATACCTGGGCCAAAGGGCTCTACGATGAAGTGGGGGCCGCCAAGAATTTCGACGCCACCTATTTGGATTTTGATCGCCGCAAGCAAGGGGATAGTTCCGGCTTATGCGAAGCGATCAATGCGTTTTTAGACGATACCACCTGGGCCGAATTGAAAGCCACCATGGAGACGATGATCGCCACCACGGGCTATTGCCCCTTGTGGTCTTCCTCCAAGCAAGAAAAAGCCACGCCCGCCATCAACGGCCGCACCTATAGCCAGCAATGCGTCTTGACCACCGTCTATAGCAATTCCGCCCGCCCCTCCGAAATCTTGCCTGGGTCGAGCGCGTTTAACGAATCCGTGGAGCGCTTCACCCCCATCTTTTCCGAAGTCATGGGCTGGGACGAAGCAACTGCCAGGAAATGGGCCACCAATTACACTTATTTCAAATACTATTTCGCCGTTGCCCGCCAAGAAAACGCGGCCCTTAAAGGCCAGGCTTACCAGCCAAGCATCGCTTCTACCATCGGGGCATCGGTGAATGTCTATGACCTGCTGAAAAACGGTGGGGTGTCCTATCCCAACTATTTCTTCTTCGATGATGCCTGCGACCTCGCTTCGATTTTGGATTTCGCCACCCCGGATCATCTCGATTACCTCAAAGGGATGTTCGTGTGGCAGATGTGCGAGCACTATATCCCTTGCTTGCCCGATGGCGACGCCGTCATGCAATGGGCCCACAGTTCCGGTGGCCGCCATGACGAGGCCGGTTTGACCAAAGACAGCGTCTATGGATCTTATGTGATTCCTTATGTCTCGGGGAATCTGTCCAATTACTATGTCGGCACCGCGGAGTTTGCCGAAGACCTCAGCGCCATTCGCACATTAGTGAGTGATATCAAGAGCACGTTCTCCGTTTCCCTTTTAGGGCAATCGAGCTGGGCCAGCGAAGACGCCAAAACCAAAGTCCGGACAAAACTTGGCAACATGATTTCCGTCATTGGCGGCGCTCCCGATTCCGGCTCGCCCTATTTGCGGCTTGCCCCCGCCTACTTAAGCAAAGAGGAAGGCGGCACCTTATATGGAAACATGGGTCTCTACCAAAAAGCCGTCTTAGACCGGGCCATGGATGGCGCGGGAAGCGCCCCCGCAAGTTCGCGCAGCGGCCAAACCGAAGCCTTGGCTCGGGATTATGATGCCCTCTATGCCAACGCCTTCTATGTGCCTTGGACCAATAGCATCGTGATCACTTTAGGCTATCTCGCCGCCTATCCCCATCCCGCGAAGATGAGCAAAGAGGAATTCCTTGCCGCCTATGGCTGGGTGGTCGGGCACGAGATTTCCCATGGCTTCGACGCCACGGGGATCTATTACGATGATAGCGGCACCCGAAAGAGCACCGGGTATTTGGGTATCGATGATTTGCTGGCCTATAACACCAGGGCCCGCGCATTCGAATTCCTCTATTCTGGGGTCGAGGTCATGCCGGGCTGGGAGAGCGATGGTTCCATCGTCCGCGACGAAGCGATTGCCGACGTCACCGGGTTACGCATCAACATGGGTATGGCCAAATCCATTCCGAATTTCGATTACGCCAAATACTTTGAATCCGCGGCGAAGAACTTTGCCGCCTATGCCTCCCAAGCCGTTTACGGAAGCGATTTGGCGGGAGACGAACACCCCTTTGGCCGGGTGCGGGTGAACCAATCGTTCAAAGTGTTGGACGAATTCTATTCCACCTTCGGAATCGGCGAAAAAGACGCGATGTATGTTTCCCCTGCAGAACGCGTCTATGTTTGGTAGATTTGAAAAGAAAACCCGCCTTTTGTGGGATTTCATAGCCAATTTGCAAGGATTTTCGCGATTTCTTCGTAGGTTTTGATTTCCGTTTCGAAGCGGTGATGGTCGGGTCGATCGATATCGAGGATGGCTTGGATTTTATTGCCTTTGATGATGGGGACGCATAGTTCGGATTTGGCCGCGGCATCGCAACAAATATAGCCTGGGAAAGCGGTGACGTCTTCCACGGCGATGGCTTGGCCAGTGGAGAAGCATTGGCCCACGACGCCTTTCCCGTAGGCGATGGTTTCGCAAGCGGGGGTGCCTTGGAACGCGTCGAGAATGAGTTGACGCCCGTTATCGTAGTAGATGCCGACCCAACTGTTTTCGGGCAGGCTTCCTTTGATCACGGATAAGGCATTCCCTAGATGCGCCCGTTTCAAATCGGGATCGCCATCTTCTAAGGCGGCGATGGTTTCGGGAAGGGAAGAGAGGATTTCGATCATGGCCAAAGCATATCGCGGGATTGCGGTTTTGAAAATGGATTCTCAAAACGATAACAATCCCCCGTATAAGAAAGGGGAGGCCGTTTCGCCGAATGCCACGGAATGGGTCTTCCACCTTTGAGGAAGGAGGAGACATAGTCTCTAGTTGTAAATCCAAATGATTTCGGTATAATTATCGAGCCTTGACGAAGGCAAGGCACACACTCTTATGGTCGCATGGGGCCACCCAAGGCGATCCTAAGTCCGAAATTAGGAGGTGTAACAATCATGGGAAAGTACGAGATCATGTACATCCTTTCCGCCGATCTTAACGATGAAGCGAGAAAGAATGAGATCGAGAAGCTCCACGGCATCCTTACCGCCCAAAAGGCCCAAGTGAAGGACGTCAAAGAAATGG
Organism: Bacilli bacterium; assembly: GCA_017454295.1. Lineage (GTDB taxonomy): Bacteria > Bacillota_I > Bacilli_A > RFN20 > CAG-826 > Alloenteromonas. Next base: position 3,512 of record JAFTDF010000042.1, on the reverse strand, counting down.
GACTCCGCGATTTTGCCTATCCGATGAAGAAACTCACCAAAGGGTATTACGTCGTCATCAAAGTGTCGGCGGAACCCGAAGGCTTGAAGGAATTCAATCGTTTGGCCAAGCTCGACAACAACGTCATCCGTTTCCTCATCACCGTCGATCATCAATAAGACCACAGGAGGTAAGAAACGATGCTTAATGTCATCACAATGGTGGGTCGCTTAACCCGTGACCCCGAACTCCGTATGACCAATTCCGGCACGCAGGTTGGCGCCTTCACCATCGCCTGCGACGATGGCCGCAAAGGTCCTAACGGAGAACGTCAAACCGTATTTATCGATTGCACTTTGTTCGGCAAACAGGCCGAGACCCTCACGAAGTTCTTCAAGAAGGGGAACCTCATCGGGCTCACCGGCCGCCTGACTCAGCGCAAGTTCACCAACCGCGACAATATCCAAGTCACCCGCACCGAAATCAACGTCGACCGGATCGAATTCGTCGAACCGGCCAAGGAACGTGATGGTGCCGGATTCACCCCGGATTATCCGAGCGATGAACCCGTCAGCCAAGTGACCCCCGTCGCGCAAAGCAAGAACGTGGACGCCATCGACGTCACCGACGACGATCTCCCGTTCTAAGAAAGGAATTCTCAACAATGGCATTCAAAAAGATGCATTCCCGGAGAAAAGCCTGCTACTTCAAGAAGAACCACATCAAATACATCGACTACAAGGATGTGGAACTCCTCCAGCGCTTCATCTCCCCGGATGGCAAAATCACCCCGCGTTCCGTCACCGGCACCAGCGCCAAGTATCAGCGTCAGCTCGCCGTGGCGATCAAAAACGCCCGTTACATGGGTTTGCTTCCCGAAGTTAAGTAAGCTAGCTTGATGTGTCGTAGGACGAACCCAATTCTCCAATTTAGGACAAACCGGAATCACCTCGACGACGAAGCAACAAACCAATAAGACCGTCCATCGCTGGGCGGTTTTCTTATGTTTCTCCTCTTGCTAGTAGTATAATTGGCTTGGGAATGATGTCTCCCATCTAGAAATAGAGAACCGCAATGAAGTGCTGATGACGTCTATGACTTGTTTTGTCATAGAAATCAGCGCTTTTGTTTCTATGGCAGATGGGAGGTATCGATGAATATATTTCTGTCTTTGTTTATTATTTTTGGTGGTGGGATCCTCGGTGGGTTTTTATTTGAGAAGATCAAACTCCCCAAACTGGTGTGGTATATCATTCTCGGGATTCTTATTGGACCATCTTTGTTCAATATCGTTGATGATACGTTGCTGTCGGTTTCGTCTCATCTAAGGCAAATCGCTTTGGTCATCATATTGACCAGGTCAGGCCTATCTTTGGACATTAAGAGCCTAAAGATAATAGGGCGACCTGCGATATTGATGTGCTTTTTACCCGCTTGTTTTGAAATTGCGGGCATCACGATATTTGGCCCAATGCTCCTCGGGATATCCTATTTCGAAGCCTTGCTTCTTGGCTCGGTCTTGGCGGCCGTTTCGCCGGCAGTAGTGGTTCCGAGAATGATTCGCCTAATGGAAGAAGGATATGGAAAAGAACACTGCGTGCCCGAACTTGTGATGGCGGGGGCATCTTGTGACGACATCTTTGTAATCGTCCTTTTCTATTCGTTCAAGAATCTGGTCGCAACGTCCACCTTTGACGCTTGGAGCGTCGGGCAAATCCCCATTTCGATCGTCTCCGGTGTCATTTTGGGCATCGGAGTAGGCTTCTTGATGGTTTTAGCCATTCGATACATGAAACTAAATAGAATCGTCCATGTCATTTTGATGCTCGGTCTCTCCTTCGGGATGCTCGCCCTCGAGAATGCCTTGAAACCGTATTTCAGCGTTTCGTCTCTATTAGCCATCATCGTCATGGCATTTGTGGTGGGCGTCTTTAAAAAAGAGGAAGCGAAGGAGATGCAGAAATCCTATAACGGCTTATGGCAAGGTTTTGAAATCCTATTGTTCGCTCTCGTTGGCATTGCGGTCGATGTTCGTTACGCTTTTTCAAAAGAAGGGGCAATCATCATTGGGCTGGTTTTCATTGCGTTGGTATTTAGAAGTTTAGGAGTGTTTTGCAGCATAATTGCAACGAAATTCACTTGGAAAGAAAAACTATATATCGTCATTTCTTATCTCCCTAAGGCGACCGTTCAAGCATCGATTGGGGCGATTGCTTTGTCCGAAGGCCTTGCTTGCGGCACGTTGGTGCTGACCGCTGCGGTGGTGGCAATATTGATAACCGCTCCATTGGGTGCGATATTGATGGATAACCTGAAAAACAAATTGCTTAAGAGGGAGGCGTAGTTCCTTCGACTCTTTTATAGGCAAGAAGCAACAAATCAACAGGACCGTCCCACGTGGGCGGTTTTTTCATGCCTGTCCGACCCTCGTCCTGGATCTATTTGAATCCATCGACGTCGAAGCGACCTTATATATTTCATATATAACTCATTCTAACTAACCCCGGTCGGTCCACGTCACACGATCGTCCTTGTGGCTGGCAAATTGTTAGGCGTCGTCGGAATCGCGTCCCACGGGTCGAATATGGGCTTCGACGGAGAGAGTCGATTTCGTTCTTTTTCGGAGAATTGGCGTCGTCATGGGACATGTTGTTCTCAGGCTCTCGTCCTCATCCCGGATGGGTGAAGGATTCGCAACCTGGGCACACTGGCAAACAAAGATACATCAGGCGTCTCGAAAGAGGCGTCTTTTGTTTTATAAACAAAGACAGTCCTCGGACCCGATGCCGATGACGTGGTGGCAGGGGATGGAACGGCTTTGGAGGGAGGATGCGAATCCTTGCCCCAAGCGGGATATGTGAGCCTGTCGGTAGACACTTGATGTGTGTCAGGACGAGATCGATTCTCCGAAATAATACGAAGACCGTTCTCCCCGAAGCACGAAGCAACAAACCAGCAAGACCGTCCCACGTGGGCGGCTTTTGTGTGGCGTTTTTGTGACACGGTTTTGTTATCATATATGCATCAAAGGAGAGCCTAACGATGAACAACGAATTATTAAAAGGCTTAAGCGAAGAGCAAATCGCCAAAGTCAAAGCGTGCAAAAACAGCGAAGAATTATTAGCTTTCGCGAAAGAAGAAGGGATCGAACTCAACGACGAACAGTTAGAAGCCGTTAACGGTGGGTGCGGCAAGTCAAAAGAATGGTACGAAATTGACGATATGCAATGTCCGGAATGTCTTAATAGACACTGCATGGAAAAAGTGTCCGACGCATGGTATCGATGCAAGTTCTGCAACAAAATTACCGTTAACAAAAACCTTCAATAAGAATTTGCCAACAGACAAGACCGTCCCACGTGGACGGTTTTCTAAATGAATTGGGCTCTGTATTATTGAATAATTACTAAATATAGTTATAATTTAGTCATAAACGGAGGAGAGGAAATGACAATCATCGCTTCTGCTGAAATAAGAACCAACTACAACGCGGTCATTGAGGAATGCCGCCAAACTGGCGAGCCCGTTTATTT